>JAFSXX010000054.1 GCA_017443845.1 Bacteroidales bacterium
GGCACCATTAAGCCTGGGAACTGCCCCTTTATGCGACTGCTTCGCAGCTGAAATCAACAGCCGTTCCACCCTTTCAGGCTTGAATACCTTGCGTTCGGAGTAATCTCCAAAGAGAGGCGTTACCTCGTCCACGCCTATCTCCGTGGCCTTTTCGGCGAACCACTCGAAGCGGTCGATGTTCTTTGGCGGAGCCACGGCCATATGGAGATGATAGGGATGCGTGCCGTATCCTTCCACCTTTTCAAGCACTTCGAACGACACCTTCTTGGGGTCGTCGTCCACAATTACGCACCGGTAGAGCGTACTCGCCCCGTCGATGACATTGATCTCATCGCCAATGCGGTGGCGCAGCACCTTGACACAATGGTTCGACTCCTCTTTGTCGAGGGCCGTAGCACCGGCTGATATATCTTTGCAAAAGAAAAGTTCCATAAGCACAAAGTTACAAAAACATAAAAAACGCCGCAGTAAAAACTGCAGCGTCCCTCTATTTGATATAAAAACTACGGTTTCAGTCCTGGTCTCCGCCCCATGGCGTAGAACCATCCATTCGGAAAGAAAGAAGGGCTTCCCTGTCATCATAACTCAGATTCCCCACGTGCCAGTCGCCGGAGTCCACCAGCCACACATTGCTCCAACCCCCATTATCGCCCCAGTTCATGCAGAAATAGGTGATGGGAGACTCCATTATGAAGATGTCAGTATGCAACGAGAGATACTGACTGTTACCGACCTGATCGTCAGGAATAAAGGTATAGTATGCCTGAGTATAATGCGTACCGCTCTTGTAGCCATCCACTATAAAGGTATATGGATTGGTGGAATTATCGCCATTTGAATGAACTATCGAGGGTATGCCTTCATCCAGCATCAAGCGTATCTCTTCATAAGGATTGACAGCAGCATCCGCAAAGGAAACACAGTAACTTTCCAAATCATACTCACTGAACAATACGCTCTGAAGGGCATCAAAATTCCCGTAAGAATAATTGACTCCATAAGTCATCTGCATGGAGGAGCCGATATTGGCAAGAAGTATTGCAGCCATACGGGTAGAATCAGAAGTCTGGAAATAAGCCCAGTTCGCCGCGGATTTGTCGTACTGTTCCATATTTGTCCAGTCCATAGGCTCGTCATCGATATAGGCACTACAAAAAGCTGATCCATACACAGCCGGGCAAGCATCTGAGGAATAGTGCATATAGTAAACCATTTGCCCGCCAGCAACTGCTTCACTTCCTGCGGGAGCCCTGTTGCCGGGGATTGCCCTGTCTTTAGGGCAATACTGGTTATAGGGAGCATTCTCTCCCCACTTGGTGCTTGTCAGATGATTGACCACGGTAGGACATACATCGTATTGCTGGCCGATTACCAACTGATAATGCCCCGGTACAGGATGACTGGAGGTATCGGGTTGGGACCCGGAGCGAGTTCCGTATCCGGGATGAATCACACGGTAAGCGGCAGTACCATCACCCGAAGAAGTGAATTGTTCTGAAAAACCCAGGATCGAATTCCATTCGGCCAGGCGGGCTTCGCCGTTATTCACCTGATATGGATAATTCTGCAATTCTGAAATCTCCTTTGCAAGGGATTTGATCCACCCGGCCAGATTGGGAGACACTTTATCCATATCAAAGCGGCCGTTACCGGCAGCAATCACAGGAGTTGTCCTTTTGTCGGCAGATATTATTTCCCATTTACCGGTAGGATAATTAAGTATGTATAAGGCGGGGACTCCTTCATCAGGATAAGATTTGATCTCCGTCTTTGAAGGATCGAAGACAACTCCGTCTGCCGGTGCATAACCCTTATTCATCGATTTTGTCAAATCTACGCTTTTTCCCGTTGCCTTGTAAACTGCGTACAAAAGAGCTTCAGTTTTGGAAACGAAGAAATCTCCGGTGGCAGAGCCCCTGGTAAGTTCGTCGGCTTGATTGCTTTGAATAACATCTGAGCAGGAAAAGCTAATCAATGCCAAAGCAATTATTACTGAAGAAACGATGAAATTTTTCATAATAGCGTTTTTTCTCTTTTGCAAATATAATAATTATCATCAAAAAAACAAACTGAGGTTAACACTTCGCTGTCTTCTTCTATTGTGGATTTTATTATCTTTGCAAATATGTACATCGGACTCATTTCAGACACTCACTGCCTCTTCGACGAGCCTCTCAGGAGGTTCCTCGAGCCCGTGGACGAGATCTGGCACGCCGGCGATTTCGGCAACATCGAAACCGCGGACGCGATAGCGGCATTCAAGCCCCTCAAGGGGGTTTACGGCAACTGCGACGGACAGGATGTCCGCAAGGTGCATCCGTACATCCAGCTGATGAATGTCGAAGGGAAAAAAATCCTGATGATGCACATCGGTGGCTATCCCGGCCGATACGACCTCAACGCTCTCCGCCTTATCGAAGCCCACCGTCCCGACATCTTCGTCTGCGGCCACTCCCATATCCTCAAGGTTGTCAACGACAAACAACGCGGAATGCTGGTGCTCAATCCGGGCGCCGCAGGAAAATTCGGTTTCCACCTGGTCCGCACCGCACTCCGGTTCCATATCGACAACGGTGTGATCCACGATATGGAGGTCGGGGAATGGAAAAAAGACTGAAACAAACCAAACCTACAGATATGAAAAGACTCTTAACCCTCTTTTTAGGCCTGTCGCTGTCAGCCGCGGCACTTTCGGGACAGCAGAAGACCTACGGACCCAATTATGAGCTCGCCGAGCAGTTTACAGCCAAGAAGGTCTCCAGTATGGTTTTCTCCCTCGGAGTGAACCCCAACTGGTTCAGCGGGAGCGACCGCTTCTGGTACCAGTGGAAAACCGCCGAAGGGACGCAGTACTACATCGTGGACCCTGTCGCAGGCTCCAAGAAGGCCGTCTTCGATATGGAGAAACTCGCCATGCAGCTCTCCGAAATCGTAAAGGACCCGTTCGATGCCAAGCACATCCCCTTCCAGAAATTCAAACTCTCCGAAGACGACAAGTGCTTCACCTTCGAGATAAAGAGCACCGAGATGGTCGAGAAGAAGGACAAGAAGGGAGATGACGGCAGCGATGCCGCGGAGGGTGAGAAGAAGAGTGACAACAAGGGCAAGAAGGAGAACAAGATTTTCCGCTTCGAGTATGACATAGCCTCCGGCACCCTGAAGGATGTGACCGACGATCCCGAGAAAAAGGCATTCCCCGCCTGGGCAAACGTTTCGCCCGACGGCACCAAGGCCATCTACACCAAGAACCGCGACCTCTGGTGGATGTCGATGGAGGATGTCCGCAAGCTTCAGGAGGACAAAAAGGATTCCACCGTGGTGGAGCACAGGATAACCACCGACGCCACCAAGGACTTTTATTACGGAGGAGGCGCATACCGCTCCGCCGAGGTAAAGGACACCGCCGCAAGGATGTCGGCCGATATTTACTGGTCGCCCGATTCGCGCCACTATGCGGTCGTAAAATACGACACCGACATGCTCAAGGATCTCTGGGTCATCAATTCCGTCACGCTTCCCCGCCCCACCCTGGAGACATATCACTACCAGATGCCCGGTGAGCCCGGCGCCGTGGAGCACCTGCTCATAGGCGACATCGAGGAGGGTACCCTCACCGAAATCGGCGTGGCGGCATTCAAGGACCAGACCCTCGACATCCTTCGCAAGCCCCTCAAAAAGAGCGAATACAACAAGGAATACCGCGTAAGGCAGTGGCTCGGCGATGAGGGCAAATTCTACCTCTACCGCACCAGCCGCGACCTCAAGAGGGTGGATGTCTGCGCGGTGGCTCTCGGCGACACCATCGCCCGCCCCGTAATCGAGGAACGCCTCAACACCTATGTGGAGACCCGCGATCTCGAACTGATCAACAACGGCACCGAAATGATATGGTGGAGCGAGCGCAACGGCTGGGCCAACCTCTATCTCTACGGTGCCGACGGAAAGCTCAAGAACAATATCACCGAAGGCCCCTTCCACGTGGAGAGTATCCTTTCGGTGGACGAGAAGGCCCGCACAGTCTATTTCCTGGCGATGGGCGTGAACAAGGATGAGAACCCCTACAACGGGCATATCTACCGCGTCGGACTCGACGGGAAGGGGCTGAAGCAGCTCGACCCCGGCGACTGGAACGCCACCGTAAACAGCTTCAGTGACGATTCGAGATATGTCGTGACAACCTACTCGCGGGTTGACTGCGCACCGAAAGCAGCGCTCTACGACAATACCGGCAGGAAGGTAATGGACCTCGAAGAGGCCGACTTCTCGCTGCTGCTGGCGGCTGGATACCAGTTCCCCACCCCGTTCAAGGTAAAGGCCGCAGACGGTGTCACCGACCTCTACGGATATATGTACAAGCCTTTCGATTTCGATTCCACCCGCAAGTACCCTATCCTCGACTATGTCTATCCCGGACCGCAGGTGGAGGGCAATTCCGAAGCCTGGAGCAGCGGATTCCTGCGCAAGGACCGCCTCGCTCAGATCGGCTTCATCGTGGTGACCGTAGGCAACCGCGGCGGACACCCCAACCGCTCGAAGTGGTACCACAACTACGGCTACGGCAATCTCCGCGACTATGGTCTTGAGGATCAGAAATATGCCATCCAGCAGCTCGCTGCCCGCCACAGCTTTATCGACATCAACCGCGTGGGAATCCACGGCCACAGCGGCGGCGGATTCATGTCCACCGCGGCCATCCTCAAATACCCCGACTTCTTCAAGGTGGCCGTATCGTGCGCCGGCAACCACGACAACAGCATCTACAACCGCTGGTGGAGCGAGCAGCACCACGGCATCCTGGAGGAGATCTCGGCAAAGGGCGACACTACTTTCAAATACAGTATCGACAAGAACCAGACAATTGCCAAGAACCTCAAGGGCCATCTGATGCTGGTAACCGGCGACATCGACAACAATGTCCACCCTGCCAACACCATCCGCGTGGTCAACGCCCTCATACGCGCAAACAAGCGTTTCGATATGCTTGTCCTGCCCGGCCAGCGCCACGGCTTCGGCGATATGAACGAATACTTCTTCTGGAGGATGGCCGACTACTACAGCGAGTGGCTCCTCGGCAGCAGCCACCGCGACCAGGTAGATATCGAAGAACTCAATAACGACTGACAATCAGACATTTATCCGTTATGAAACGTTTATACACGATTTTTGCGCTCGCCGCAGCATTGATTCTGGCGGGCGGATGCAAGAAGGTGGCAGAACCCTATCCGATGTTCTGGACCTGGCTCGAAGATATCCCCTCCATCGATATGGAGAGTGCATTTACCCACATGGAAGAGGCCGGACTCGACGCGGTGATGCTTCACGCAGCTTCGGTCGAAGATTACATCAAGGATGTCGAGATAGCCCGCAGGCACGGCATCCGCGTCTGGGCCTGGGTGTGGACCCTCAACCCGCCCCGCCAGGAGCGTCCCCAGATGCTCGAGGAACACCCTGACTGGTTCAGCGTGAACCGCAACGGCGAAAGCGTAAAAACATTCAAGGCATACGTCAATTCCTACAAATTCCTCTGCCCCGCCCTGCCCGAGGTACGCGACTATCTGAAGGAGAAAGTCAAGACTATCTGCGAGATCGACGGCGTGGAGGGCATCTGTCTCGACTATTGCCGCCTCATCGACTGTGTGCTCCCCATCTCGCTGGCCTACAACTACAATCTGCGCCAGGACACCGAGGTCTGGTCGGAGTACGACTTCGGATACCACCCCGCTATGATAGAGAAATTCGTGGCGCAGTACGGATACGACCCCCGTACCCTCGAAGATCCCTCGCGCGACGAGCGCTGGTGCCAGTTCCGCTGCGACCAGGTTACCGAAGTGGCCAATATGATGGCCGAGGTGGCGCATTCCTATGGCAAGACAGTCTCCGCATCCCCGTTCTCGGCAGCCGGAGTGGCGAAGTTCATGGTATTCCAGGAGTGGGGCAAATGGGACCTCGATATGGTCTTCCCCATGAATTATACCGACTTCTACACGATGGACAAGTCTTTCGCCTATGACGCTACGGTAGAGAACAACAAGGCCAAGGGCCCCAACACGACCCTCTTCTGCGGCATCGACACCGAGCTCGGCGGCGACCCCGCGACCACCCTCGCAAAGATGGACGAGGCCTTCCGCGCAGGCGCGCAGGGCATCTCGCTCTACACGATCGAGGGTCTCGACACACCTGAGCTCCGCGCCGGATTCAAGGCTTACGCCGACAGCCTCCGCGCCCTCCGCAAAGCCAACGGCGGAGTGGTGCCCTTCACCCCCGCGGAGGCGGCCAATATGGATCCTTTTGCCAACGAAGGCCTGATGGCGGTCGTAAGGCGCAACATACAGCGTGTCGCAGCCGGCGAGGCTATCCACGAAAAGAGTGTCAACGGTATGGTCAAGGACGACCCTGCGAAGGTATATCCCGATCTTGAGCTCGGCGATTTCGAGCTCGTCCGCCAGACCGACAGGCTCCTCGAATACAAAGTGACCGACGCCGAGAGCGGACAGTCGTTCAAAGTGCTCTTCATAACCTACGGCAATGTCATCTCCGGCTGGGATGTCAGGCCGCTCGCAGACACCGAGCCACTGCCTCTCAAGCGCTAAATATCACAGAATTGACGCTTATCCGTTTCAAAAGCCGATTTTTGCCGCCCTTGACAAAAATCGGCTTTACCATTATTTTTTGTCCCGTTTTGCTTGACAGCGCCCCTGCCGCGGATATATCTTCGCAGCAAAAAAGAAGATGCTGTTCAAGTCGTACTGCGCCACCTGCATAGGGATCGATGCCGTCACGGTAACGGTGGAAGTGGACATATCCACCGGAATCGGGCTGCATCTGGTAGGGCTTCCCGACAGCGCCGTGAGGGAGAGCCTGCTGAGAGTGATAACGGCGCTTACGAGTTACGGATTCCGCATCCCGGGCAAAAGGCTGGTCGTGAACCTGGCCCCCGCGGACATACGCAAGGAGGGCTCCTCCTTCGACCTGGCCATTGCCATCGGCCTTCTGGCCGTCTCGGAACAGATTTACGCTCCGCGCTGCGGCGATTTCCTGATAATGGGAGAATTGGCCCTGGACGGCAGGATCAGGCCCGTAAACGGCGTCCTGCCGGTCGCAGTCCACGCAAAGGAGTCGGGATTCAAGGGCTGCATCTTCCCGGAGGTATCGGCGAGGGAAGCAGCCGACATCGATGGCATTGACATCTACGGAGTGTCGCGCCTGTCCGAAGTCATCGATATCCTTTCGGACGACATCGACATGTCGCAGCTGCTTGTAAAGCCCCTCCCGACGCAGACGCAGAAGCCTGTCTATGTCAACGACTTCAAGGATGTGAGAGGACAGAAACTGGCCAAAAGGGGGCTCGAGATCGCGGCCGCCGGAGGGCACAATATCCTTCTCATCGGCCCTCCCGGCAGCGGCAAGTCGATGATGGCCTCCTGCCTGCCTTCGATCCTGCCGCCGATGACCAGGGAGGAGTCGGTCGAGACCAGCAAGATTTACTCGATCTCAGGCAACAGCCGGGGGCGGACGGGACTGATGAAGGAGCGCCCCTTCCGAAGTCCCCACCACAGCGCCAGCATCGCTTCGCTGATAGGCGGCGGCTCGATGGCAAGTCCCGGGGAAATCTCGCTCGCAAACAACGGAGTGCTATATCTAGATGAAGTGGCGCAGTTTCCCCGCTCGCTGCTCGACGCCCTGCGCCAACCGCTCGAGGATGGCAAGGTGACGATTTCAAGGGCTCGTTACAAAGTCTCCTTCCCCTCTTCGTTCATGCTCGTCGCGTCGATGAACCCCTGCCCCTGCGGCCACTATGGGGACGAAAACGGAAAGTGCACCTGCTCGCGCAGCCAGATAATCAACTACATGAACCGGCTGTCGGGGCCGATGCTCGACCGCCTGGACCTGCATATCTGGGCCCGCGGGCTCTCTCCCGGAGAACTGCTCGGCAGGGAAGAAACCGGGGACAGAGGCTCTGCGCAGCTTCCATCCACCGAGGAGAGCAGTTCTTCGATTGCCGCCAGGGTGGCTCTATCCAGGGAGATACAGGCGGCGAGGTTCAAGGGAGAGGACGGCCTGTTCTGCAACTCGATGATGAAAGAGCGGCATCTGAAGCGGTGGTGCGCCCTCTCCGACGAATGCACCCGCACCCTCGAACAGATAATCGAAAAAATAGGGCTTTCCGCAAGGGCTTACTCCCGGATCCTGAAGGTCTCACGCACGATTGCCGACCTGGAGGGCACTCCGGCCATACTTCCTCAACACATAATGGAGGCCGCGTCATTCCGGGCTCTCGACCGGCATAGGATAGAAGATTTGTAATTAGTACTATTTTTAGTATCTTTGCGATGAGTACGAAAGAGAAACTGATTGAGAGATTTTGCAGACTGCCGAAAGACTTTTCTTTTGAAGAATTGGTCAGATCGTTCGGGTATTTTGGTTATCGCCTGGATAACAAAGGATTAACCTCGGGATCCAGAATAGGGTTTATCAAAGGTGATGACAAGATATATCTGCATAAGCCACATCCCGGAAATATAATCCTTAAAGCTACGATGAAAGACATATACAAGTTAATGAGGAAAAGAAAACTGATATAGTATGGGTATTCTACGCTACAAGGGATATACCGGCAGTGCCGAGTATTCAGAAGAGGACAACTATTTTGTCGGGCATGTTTTGGGACTTCGCCGGGACGGTATTCTTTACGAAGGCAATTCTGTTGAAGCGCTGAAAAAGGATTTCGAAGAGGCTATCGATTACTATCTGGAGGATTGCAAGGAACGCGGCGTAGAGCCGGAAAAGTCTTTCAGTGGAAAGATTGTCGTCCGGATGCCGAGACTTCTCCATAGCCAGGCTGCCGAGAAAGCCGCCGCTCAAGGCATAAGTCTCAACGAATTCATCAACAGGGCCATCAAGAACGCCGTCCTGTAGAGAAACTGCCCGCTTTTTATTATATTTGTAGCCACTATGGCTACAAATTACAGATTCCTTGCCTTCGACTGCGGAGCCACCTCCGGGCGGGCCATCCTCGCCTCCTTCGGGAGCGAAGACTTCACGATGGAAGAGGTTTACCGTTTTCCCAACAGGATCCTTGAGATCGGCGGAAAATATTACTGGAACGTCTTTTCTATTTACGAGCATTTCATAACCTGTCTCAGGCAGCTGGGAACCAAAGGTATAAGGCCCGATTCGATAGGCATCGACACCTGGGGCGTGGATTTCGGCTGCGTTGGCGCCGACGGCGCCCTGCTGGGCCTGCCGCGCGCTTACCGCGACCCTTATACCGCAGGAATTCCGGAGGAGGTCTTCCGCACCGTTCCCCGCGAGGAACTCTATGCCGCCACCGGAATCCAGATTATGGATTTCAACACTATATTCCAGCTCTATGCGCAGACGAGGGAGCCCTCAACCGCCCTGCAGCAGGCGGAATGCATCCTCTTCATGCCGGATCTGCTCTCCTATCTGCTCACCGGCAAGAAGGTCTGCGAATACACCGACGCCTCCACCTCTGGCATGATGGACCAGAAGTCGCGGCAATTCCATAAGGCCCTTCTGGAAAGACTCGGAATCCGCACGGACATACTGCTGCCCATTGTCCCTTCAGGCACGAAGGTTGGCACCCTGAGTCCCTCCCTGGCAAAGGAAACCGGCCTCGGAGAAATCCCCGTCATAGCCGTAGCCGGCCATGATACCGCCTCTGCCATCGCTGCCGTCCCGGCCCGCAACGAACGCTTCGCGTACCTCTCTTCCGGCACCTGGAGCCTCATGGGAATCGAAGTCCCCTCCCCCGTCATAAACGAAGAGTCCGCCCGCCTGAACTTCACCAACGAAGGCGGCATCGAGGGTACGACCCGCTTCCTCAAGAACATTACCGGAATGTGGCTTCTGGAGCAGTGCCGCGAGGTCTGGAAGGCGGAGGGCAAGGATTACGGATACGATGCCTTGGTGGAGATGGCCCGCTCCCAAGAGGCCTTCCCCGGCCGCATCAACCCCGACGACAGGCGCTTCGCCAATCCGGGCAATATGCTTGAAGAGATCAAATCCGCACTCCGCGAAAGCGGCATAACAGATGCCTCCGACGCCCGGATCGTCTCCTGCATCTTCCACTCTCTCGCAGAGCGCTACAAAGAGGTGCTGGAGATGCTCAGGGGCTTCGCGCCATTCCCCATCGAATGCCTTCACATCATCGGCGGCGGAAGCGCCAACGAACTACTGAACCAGTGGACGGCGGATGCCATCGGCATTCCCGTTTTGGCAGGCCCCACCGAAGCCACGGCCATCGGCAACATTATGATGCAGGCAAAGGCCGCCGGAGTGGTGAACGACCGCTGGCAGATGAGGCGCCTGATAGGAGAAGCATTCAAAGTAAAGACATTTATGCCAAAACGTTAAAGATAATAATAATGAAAGAATCCCAAATCCTCCAATCCTACGAATACGCCCGCGAGCGCTACGCTGCATTGGGCGTGGACACCGACAAGGCCGTCGAAATACTTGAGAAGACACCTATTTCCCTCCACTGCTGGCAGACCGATGATGTCATCGGATTCGAGAGCGGCGCAGGCCTCTCCGGCGGCATCCAGACCACCGGTAATTATCCCGGTCGGGCCCGCAATATCGACGAGGTGCGCGCCGATGTCAAGTTTGCGAAAAGCCTCATCGCCGGCAACCACCGCCTCAACCTGCACGAGATTTACGGCGACTTCGGCGGCAAGTTCGTGGACCGCGACAAATGCGATGTGAAGCATTTCGAGAGTTGGATCCAGTGGGCTGCGGAGAACGGGATGAAACTGGACTTCAACTCCACATCGTTCGGCCATCCCAAGAGCGGCGACCTCTCCCTCGCCAACCCGGACCCCGCCATCCGGGAGTTCTGGATCGAGCATACCAAGCGCTGCCGCAGGATCGCGGATGCGATGGGAAAGGCGCAGGGCGACCCCTGCATAATGAATATCTGGGTCCACGACGGCAGCAAGGACCAGACCGTGGAGCGCAAGCGCTACCGCGAGATATTCGCTGAATCGCTCGACGAGATCCTTAAGGAGGATCTGCCCGGAATGAAAACCTGCCTGGAGGCCAAACTCTTCGGCATCGGCCTGGAGAGTTACACCGTCGGCTCCCACGACTTCGTTGCCGGTTACTGCGCCACCCGCAAGCTGATGTACACCCTCGACACGGGCCACTACGAGATGACCGAGAATGTGGCCGATATGGTGGCATCCCTCCTGCTCTTCGTACCCGAACTGATGCTCCACGTATCGCGTCCCATCCGCTGGGATTCCGATCACGTGACCATAATGAACGACCAGACACTCGACCTCTTCAAGGAGATAGTCCGCGCCGACGCCCTCTCGCGCAGCCACATCGGTCTCGACTACTTCGATGCCGCCATCAACCGCATCGGTGCCTATGTAATCGGTACCCGTGCGACCCAGAAATGCCTTCTCAGCGCACTTCTGGAGCCGCTCGGCAAACTTCGCGAATATGAGGACACCGGACGCGGATTCCAGCGCCTGGCCCTTCTGGAAGAGGCCAAGACCCTCCCCTTCGGAGCGGTCTTCGACTGGTTCAACCTCAAGAACGGAGTCCCCGTGGGTGAGGCCTTCATCCCCGAAATCGAACGATACGAACAAGAAGTCACCTCCAAGCGATGAACCTCATAACCGGACTCCTGATAATCGCCATAGGCGCCTTCTGCCAGAGCAGCAGCTACGTTCCCATCAACAAGATCAAATCCTGGAGCTGGGAGAGTTACTGGATCGTGCAGGGCGTCTTCGCCTGGCTTGTATTCCCGCTTCTGGGCGCCCTTCTGGCCGTGCCACAGGGCGAGAGCCTCACCGCCCTGTTCGCCTCCAACCCCAAGGCCAGCCTGTTGACAATGCTCTTCGGTGCCCTCTGGGGCATCGGCGGCCTGACCTTCGGCCTGAGTATGCGATACCTCGGCATCGCGCTCGGCCAGAGCATCGCACTCGGCACCTGCTCGGCTCTCGGCGCCATTCTCGGCCCCGTTTTCACGGGCCACGCCGCTGACATCACCTCCGCCATCATAATCGGAGTAGTAGTGACACTTATCGGCATCGCCATCATCGGCATCGCCGGAGCGATGAAAGCCTCTTCCCTTCCCGAAGAAGAGAAAAAGAAAGCCGTAAAGGATTTCAACTTCGGAAAAGGCATCGCCGTAGCCCTGCTGGCCGGATTCATGAGCGCCTGCTTCAATATCGGCCTGAGCTTCGGCGCACCTCTCACCTGGGAGGGCACAAAGCCGATATTCGCCACCCTTCCCGCCACATTGCTGGTCACCCTGGGCGGATTCATTACCAATGCCGTTTACTGCTTCTGGCAGAATACCAAAAACAAAACCTGGAAGGATTACCGCCAGGGCGGCCTCTGGGGCCACAACCTGATATTCTGCGCCCTCGCCGGACTGCTCTGGTACAGCCAGTTCTTCGGTCTCTCGCTGGGCAAGGGATTCCTCACCGGCTACCCAGTGCTTATCACCTTCAGCTGGTGCATCCTGATGTCGCTCAACATCGTCTTCTCCAACCTCTGGGGCATAATCCTCAAAGAGTGGAAGGGCGCCTCCAAAAAGACTGTGGCCATCCTCATACTCGGCATCATTATACTGATAATAAGCACCTTCCTGCCTCAATTGATTAACTGATATAAAATGACGGACAGTATCTTGGATAACAGGACGGCGCTGAAAGCCGAAATAGACAAAGTGGCCGAAGTGGCCGGCTACCTTTGGCAGAAAGGCTGGGCCGAACGCAACGGCGGCAACATCACCGTCAATATCACGGAATATGTGGATGATGGTATGCAAGCCATTCCAGCCATATCCGACAGAAGGGCGATAGGCAAGACCCTTCCCCATCTTAAGGGCCAATGGTTCTATTGCAAAGGCACCCAGAAAAGGATGCGCGACCTCGCCCGCGAACCGATGGCAAACGGTTCGATAATCCGCATCACCCCCGACTGCGCGCACTACGAAATCGTAGCCGACGCCCCGGTGGCACCGACATCGGAACTCCCCTCCCACCTTGCCGTCCACGACTGGCTCCTCGCCACAGGTTCGCCATACCGCGCCTCGCTGCACACCCATCCAATTGAACTTGTAGCCCTCACCCACAGCCGTCGCTGGCTCGAAAAGGACGCCGCCACAAGAATGCTCTGGTCAATGATTCCCGAAACCAAGGCATTCTGCCCCCGCGGCCTCGGTATCGTACCTTATATGCTCCCATCGAGCGTAGAGTTGGCCGAGGCTACGATAAAAACCCTCCAAAGCGGCTACGACGTCGCAATGTGGGAGAAACACGGCGTCTTCGCAGTCGATACCGACATAATGAGCGCCTTCGACCAGGTCGACGTCCTCAACAAAGCCGCCCAGATATACATAGCCTCCCGCAACATGGGCTTCGAACCCGACGGAATGACCGAAGCCCAGATGCGGCAACTCTCCGAAGCCTTCGGACTGCCGAAATAAACGAAGGGTGGCTGAATCAGCCACCCTTCGTAAATATCATCGGGATAAAGATTACTCAGGCATCTGTGCTCCGTGGTCGGGAACCAGGCCGAAGAGATCCTTCGCCTTCTCCCAAGGGTACTTGTTGCAGTACATATTGGGGCGGACGATCTCGCTGCCGCGCTGATTCTGACCGAAGATACGGTTGATCTGGTTGGCGACGGAGTTGGGATCGTAACTCTGTGAGGTAACGACCGAGAGGTTCATATAACCCTGGAGGTAAGGCTGGTCGATAGCGTTGATAAACGCCTCATTGCCGGCGGGAAGTTCCATATTGCCTTCGTACTTGGGACCGATCTGTTCAGCCTCCTCGATTCTCGAAGCAGGGACTGAAATGGTAGCGGCGCCCATCGAGGCGAGCTCGAGGTCACGCTTGTTGGCGAAGAAATAGTTGTCGAAGAGATTGCTGATTTTAGCCTTCTCATTGGCTGCTGTGGTCTCGTAATAAACCCTCTCGACACCGCAGTTGCTGTTGCAGCCGAAAATATTGTTATGAACGTTGATGGTACGGATTCCGTTCATGAAGCGGAAACCCTGTCCCATATCCTCGAAAGCCTTGGTACGGGTCCAGGTGAAGAGCACCGTATTGTGGTGGAAATCGAGGGAAACCTGATCCAATTCGGTGTCTTTGACGGATCCGCGAACCTGGCAGGCAGCATAGCGGCATGCGATGAAAATATTGTTGCAGATCTCCATGTGGCCCTTGCCCATCATAGCTGCGATACCGTAGTCGCGGCAGTTGACGAAGATGCAGTTGGAAACGCGGACATTGCCCTCGACATCCATGTGAAGGCCATATTCGTCACCATTCGCATATCCCACTTTGGGCACTGCAGGCATAGCGTCAGGCTCAATGAAACGGCCGGTGAGAACGCCCTTGTTGGGAGTACCTGTACGCTCGTCATCGACGTTTGCCGCACAGTAGAGGTTATTCTCGCCGAAATCGAAGACAAAGCCGTCGATTACGACATTGCCCATAGGACCGTTGTAGCCGTAAGGCCTGCGTGCGTTGAAGTTGAACAGCGGGGTTATGAACTGCTGGCTGGTGGGCTGGAACTTGGTGACGTGCTTGATGACGTCGCGCTCACTGAAGTCGGTGGAATAGCCTCCGTAGATGCTGATGAACTTGCCGCGGTCAGCTTCCTGGGTGGCATTGCCGAAGCGGCCGACCTCGATGTAACCGCGGTCCATATTGCCGAGGTAGTTACCCTCTGCAACGAGGATCTCGTCGTTGTCCTGCGCCAGGTCGATGGCTTTCTGGAGGTCTTTGAGAGGAGTCGAAGCGGAAAGGCCGTCAGCTCGTGCCGAACCGGTGGAAACGCTTACATAATAGGTCTTCCCCTTGCCTGCGGGGACTTTGGATGCTACCTTGCCGACAAGATCTCCGGCGGAGGGCTTGGTTGCGGTGCTGCCGGTAGAGTTGCCGGTGTTGCCGACAGCCTTCCCTACCGCACTTTTGGCCGCGTTCTGAGCCTTCTCTTTCAGGCCCTTGAGGTTGATCTGAGCATCTGCGACAGTAGCCGCTGCGAATATCAGCAATACTGCTGCTGCAATCCTTTTGAGTTTCATTGTTCTTGTGGTTTTAAAGATCATTTGGGGCAAATTTAACAAAATAGATGGAAAACCGCAAGCTTTCCATCTATCTTGTCTTATCCATTGAAGGGAATCTTCAGGAGAGATTCTCTATCCTCGCCCCTTCGAAAATGGCCAGGACGGTCTGCATCTGCTCGAGATATCTTTTGTTTTTGAGACGCAGGGTCATCTGCACGACGCCGCCCACAATCGCATAGGTCTCCACCCCTACCCCGGCCACTTTAAGGGCCTCCAGGCGCTTCAGGACATCGTCCGGAGAGACGTTCTCGACCGAGATATTGACCACCTTCTCGCCGTAATGGAGATGCAGGAAATGCATCGCCTCGAGGCAGATAACGGTCATCAGGGTTGCCGCGATGGAGACCGGATACATCCCGGCCCCGGCGGCAAGGCCGATGGCGGCAACCATCCAGAGGCCTGCGGCAGTGGTCACGCCACGGATGACATTCTTCTGGAATATGATGACCCCGGCACCGAGGAAACCGATACCGGAGACCACCTGCGCCGCTACGCGGGCCGCATCGTGCTGACGCCCCTCGAAGGCATATTGGGAAATTATCATGAAAAGTGCGCTGCCCAGGGCCACGATGAAGTGGGTGCGGAGGCCCGCTTCCTTGGCGCGGAATTCACGCTCATAGCCTACAAGGCCTCCGAGCAGCCCGGCGATGAGGAGCCGGAGAATAAGGTTCCATTCTATAGTCATAGTGCAAAAATAGTCAAATCAGGTTTAAAACAATCCGGGGGTTATGCTGAGCCATTTGAGAACCGTCTGGCCGAAGATCAGGATGAGGATCCAGGAGAAGGTCATCATCGTGATTCCGAACTTGAAGGCGTCTGTCTGGCTGTACTGGTTCGTATTATAGAGCAGCGCCGCCGGCTTGCTGTTGAAGGGCAGCACATAGCAGTGTTCGATGAGCATCGACACGGGAAGGGCGAGGCTCATCGGAGGGAAATGGAAGCGCGCCTCCACGCCGAGGGCGATGGGGACGAACACCATAGTGCGGATGGTCTTGCTCTGGAAGACAAGGCCCGAATACATCATAAGGAAGGTCAGGATTACGTACAGTACCCAGAAAGGAGTATCGGAAGTGATGCCCAGCGAGTCGAAGGCCGCATTGACCATCGTATTGGGCAGATCGGTGGCATTCAGGCCGCTTCCAAGGGTATAGGCACCTGCCGAGAAGAGCATCAGGTGCCAGGGGATGTCCACGTCGTTCCACTTTACCACGCCGATTCCCGGAATCAGGGCGAGGCAGGCTCCCAACAGTGCCACGATGGTCTCGTCGATATTGTGGAAGGTGCCTTTGGTGACCCAGAGGAAAAGCACGAGGACGAAGATGGCGACAGCCTTCCATTCCTGGAGGCTCATCTTGCCCATCGCATCGAGTTCACTCTTGAGGCGCTCGATTCCACCCTCGATCTGGGGCTTCTGCTCCTCCTTCTTCATCGGGAAGAAGATATACATTCCCACCAGCAGGCCGACAACCAGGATGATGACGCTCATCGGGCCTACGGCTATGAGCCATTCTTTGTACCCGAAGTCGCACGAGCCGAGGAATCCCGCGATGAGCGAGATGGCCAGCAGGTGTGCGCCGCTACCGGTATAAAAGGCATTGGCTCCTATGTTGACCTGGAAGAGGTTCTGGATCACGAGATTGCGTCCGAAGTTATTGCGGTTGCCGTTGGATGCACCGTAAATCGCGCAGATCACCATAAAAATCGGGAGCATTATGGTAGCCTTGACGGTAGTGGCGGAGATGAAGGCCGAAAGGACGAGGTTGATGAGCAGGAAACTCCAAAGGACACTCTTGGCATTCTTGCCGAACTTGATGACGAAGGCCAGGGCGAGCCGCTTGGCGAACTGCGTCTTGACCAGCATCGAGGCCAGCACGAAACTCAGGATATTGAGCCACATCACAGGGTGTCCGAGCTGCGCGAGGGCCTCTTTCTGCGTGGTGACGTTGAAGAGCACCACGAAGAGTATCAGGATGAGCGAGGTCAGATAGTTAGGTATCGCCTCGGTCATCCAGAGGATGAGGCTGGCCACGAAGATGGCCAGCATCGCATAATTGGCACGGATAAAATCGGCCATCCCGAGGGCGTCGAGCCGTTTCTGGGCCGAAGCCGCAAGGGTACCGGTATCGAGATTGTCGAGAAAACCTATGTGGCAGAACCAGCATATCCATACGAACGCGAGAATCGCCAGCGGGCCGCCGAGACGCGCCATCCAGATCTCGAATTTGGACTTCTGCATCTTGGGCAGTTTCTCTATCTTGTAATTATTCATATCCAGCGGATCGAATTGAGCCGCCGTGTTTTCGTTATTATCCGTTGCCATATAATTCTTTGATATTAAAAAAAAGCCCGGCGGATGCTCTCCGCCCCGCCGGGCCGGATAAGGTTTACTTGAAGTTGTACTTCATCTTTGCGAGCTGTCCGGTGGCATCACAACTGAGCCAGATGCAATTGCGCTCCTTATCGAGGGCAACACCCTCAGGTTTGCTGATAAAGGTCTTGGTTGCAAATGTCTTGATTATTTTGCCATCCTTGGCGAAGTTCACGAGGCGATCCTTCTCGGTGTCTGACATCCAGAGGGTGCCGTCGTCGGGATCATAGGCCAGATCGTTGATGAATCCCGCCCAGGGGAGCGTAAGGCTTCCGGTGATCTTCTTTGAAGAGAGGCTGTACTTCATGACAATCTTCGGGTCGTCCTGGTTGCCTACCCAGAGTTCGTCACCCACTACCGCGATGCCTTCCAGTCCCTTGTTGTCGGTGCTGTTGGGGATATCGACCTGATATATGAGCTTGAGCTCCTTGGTCGCGGGAAGGAATTGGTAGATAGTGTTCGAATTGTGGTTGTTGGCCACATAGGTCTCCTCAACCAGATAGATATTGCCGTTGTTGCGGTCCATCGTTATACCTTCGAAATCGTTGTCGATCTCCATCGTATGTTCGATGATATTGCCATTGAGGTCCAGTTTGAAGATACCCTCGGAATTGCTCAGGCCCCAGAGGAAGGTCCTGTCGAAGCTGAGGACGACGCCGGAGAAATCGGGAATGTTCATATTCCAGACTTGCACGTCGGAATCAGCCACAGGCCTTGCGTATTCGGGAGCGAAGGAATCCTCCACGCACGAGTACGCCAGAAACGGGACTAAGAGTAAAAAAAGAATCTTCTTCATGGTTATTTCCAGTTCTTATAGGGGTTTTTCATCAACATTGAGTTGAAATATTTGGGGTCGCCGGTAACCTCCTCGCCGAGCCAGGAAGGCTTGTCGAAAGGTTCGTTCTCGTCGGCGAGCTCAACTTCGGCCACAGTGAGGCCCTCGTTGTCGCCATAGAACTCATCGACTTCCCAGGTGTGCTTGCCGTCGGTGTTCTTGACAAGATAACGGGTCTTGTCGATTACGCCGGGTTCGGCCAGGTCGAGGAGAGCCTTCACATCATCTACGGGAATCTCTTTCTCCCACTCGAAGCGGGCCGCTCCGGAGGCGTTTCCGATACCCTTGATGGTAATGAATCCCTTGTCGCCCTTGACGCGGATGCGGACCGTGCGCTCGGGAACACTGCTGAGATAGCCCTGCGTGATGCGGGTAGCCTTGAATGCTTCACTCTTGAAGTCACCCTTCACCAAGAATTTTTTCTCTATTTCCTGTGCCATAATCTTATTCGTTTGCAAGGGGTTTGTCACTCATACCGATGACGCGCTTGATGGCCTGGAGATAGTTGATGTTCTCAACGCCTTCGAGGCCGCAGTCGGCGACAGTCTTCTTGATATCTTCGATCTCGGTCGATTCGGAGTTGATGGTAACGACCTTAGCACCGTTGATGAGCACGTTGCCCACCTCGCAGATGGTGTTGTTTACCATATATCCGAAACGCTGCTTGTGGACTCTGACAGCCGCCAGGTCGGGATTAGCCTTAACCATCGCGATGAATTCATCGTAGGTATAAGTATCCTTCGTGAGCTTGGGCATCTCAACCATGAATGCGGGGAAAACCTCATTCTCGAGGACTTCGCGGGAGATGGGGAATTCACCCTTCATCAGAGGGTTCCACTGCTCGAAGCCGTCGACGGTCTGGACATAGGTCTTGATGTCCATCTTGCCGTTGCGGATCTTCGTGTTGTTGATATCGTTTTTGGCCGAGATGATGTAAATCTCGTCACTGGTGCGTTCCCAGACCTTCTCAGGTACAGGGACGGAAAGACGCGCCATTCTCTTGTGGGCCTCGCAGAAGTTCTGTCCGAAACTGCGGAATTCGAAGCGGGGCTTGCTTTCTTCACCTATTTTGAGTTCTGCCATAATAATACTCCTTATTGATTAAAACCAACTTTCAACGCTCTCTGTGCCGTTTGTATTAGCGGCGCCCGGAGTCGCGCTCTGGATATACCACTTGCCGTCGGAGTTGCGGCCATACGAACCGGAAACCTTGCTGCCGGGGTGCTTGAGGATATTGAAGTCATCGATGCTGTTGCCGCTCGGGTCGAAGAGCTGGATGCGGACGTTCTTCTTCGCGGAGAGACCGGAGTTGAATACCAGTGCGGGATCCCAGTCGGGGTGGTCGGTGGCGATAACGTCCTCGGAGTAGAGAAGCAGGTATGCACCGGGATCGAGGACGCGGTTGTCGCCGGTCCAGTTGAGACCCTCATCCTTCTGGATATAGACGCCCTGGAGCTTGATCTTCTGGTCGCCGGCGTTGTAGATCTCGATGAACTTGTCGTTTCCGTTGAGCTCGTTCAGGCGAAGCTTGGTGTAGTCCTGGGGAACGTCGCCGACGGTATATTTTCCCTTGCTTTCAGTGGTGTAACCATCGTTGTTCTTGGCAACCACCTTGAATTCAACGGGGCAGTCGTAGGGCTGCGCGGGAATTGTACCCACGAAATCGCCGCCGGTCGCAGCTCCAGTCATAGGTACAGTGACTTCCGCGCCGCCGCCTGCGGAATAGACGAGGTCGGCGGAGATTCCGCCTCCGATATAGGTGATGAATGCGGTAACAGTTACGGCATCACCTTCGTTCACAAACTTGGGAGCATAATTAACCGATTCTATCGAGCACTTGCCCTGATAGAGGTTGTCCTTTACGCAGGAGTTGAGCGCAAACACCGAAAGGAGAAGCGCAGCTGCTAAATATAATACTCTTTTCATAACTGTCACTGATTCTAGAAGTCAATTTCGAAACGGCATGCGACCATATGGTAATCGACACCGCCCTTGCCGGGAGCCTCGACTGCCTTGGTGTAATCCTTGACGGGAGCGCCGTTGGCGTCAGTACCGATAAAGAGTTTGCCCTTGCCGTTCGCGAAACGGTCATTATTGTTGTACTGATAGTTGATCTGCATCTTCACATTGTCGGTTACCCAGAAGTTAAGGCCAAGGGTGTAAGCCTCGGCGCTGCCGCCGAAGACACCGTCATTGTTGAGATTGCAATACTCGTAACGGGCGCAGAGCTCGATGTCACCCCAGCTGCGGCCGGGAGCGATACGGGTGTACTTGCCGCCGTTGGCATCGTAGCGCTGACTGCCGCCGAAGAGCAGATAACCTGCCTGAGCGTACCAGCCGTCGAAGTGCTTGGGATTGGGATCCGCAGCATCTGCGTTGAAGAAGACATCGTCGCGGATGTATGCTCCCTCATAGCGGAGACCTGCCCAGTGGCCGGCGATCTCGACGGTCGAGAGGATGTTGTGGTTGAAACCGGGAAGGTTGTCGGTGTCGATGTACTTCTTGCGGTTGATGCTCGTAGAGTTGCGGGCGCTTGCACGGTATGTGCCGTAGGAGTCGTCAGTGACCTTGGGGGTACGGTAGGAAACCGCGCCGCCGATGTGGAGGCTGGCGTTCTTCATCTTGTAAAGAGGACGGATGACCAGCTTGCCGGTTGCGGAATAACCCGCACCGCGGCCGAAGTCCTTGTTGTTGTCAGCGGTCAGGGTCCACTCCTCTTCTCCGGCAACTACCTGCTCGAAGAAACCTGCGGAAGCCCACAGCCAGTCCTTTGCATACTTGGCATTGACACCCAGATGGCGCGAAGGAGCCAGAGCGGAGCATACCATAGGACGCTCCATAAACTGGAGATAACGGGAGGTGGTGTTCCTCTGGATGGAGAAGTTCTCCTTGAAGTTACCGACCTGGAGGTCGAGATTGGGGATTCCGGTATAGCGGACGATGGCGTCCTTGAGTTCTACAAGGCCGTTGGCGAGGTCCATATCGAACTCACCGTACCAGTTCTCGTCGAGCTGGCCCTTGACTGCGAAACGGGCGCGGCGGATACTGGAACCGTAACCGATGGGGTCGGCATAATCCTGAGCGCCGAAGAAGCCGGCGAAATCGGCCTGGACACGGGTATCGAACCAGATTTTGTAATGGCTCCTGGGAGATTCGAGGACGAGGATACCGTCCTGAGCCTCAACGTCCAGACGGTCCGATTTGACCTCGACACCGTACTGGTTGTACTTGGCAGCCTTCTGTGCAAAAGCAGAAGTAACTGTCATCAGCAGAATTGCTGTCAGAAATAAGGTTTTACGCATAGTAAAAAATGTTAGGGTTTAAACTGTTGTTTAATGGTTTCAATTATATTGATTTTATAAATTGTATGAGATTGTCGCTGCGTTGCAGCCCGAGTTTCGAACGGAGGCGGTAGCGGCTTATCTCAACGCTTTTCGGGGTTATATTCATAAGGGATGCTATATGCTTGGACGAGAAGCCCTGCCGGAGCAGATTAGCCAGCTTGCGCTCGCTCTCAGTCAGGTTGGGATAAGCCTCGCTCAGCCTCATATTGAAATCTTTGTGAAGAATCTCCGTCTGCGCGTAGAAGTCGTTCATCTCGCGGGAGAAATACATACGGTCGCGGATCGACTTCAGAAGGGAGTCGGTCGCGCGGTCCTTCTCCTGAAGGCCGGTCATATGGCGGATATCCTTGAGTTCGGAATATACGTCCTCCATAAAGGCTTTCTGCTCACTGATACCGACGGCGAAGTCCACCAGCTCCTTGCGCTTGATTTCAAGCTTGTTCAGAAGATCCTTCTCGTTCATTTCGGCCCTTACCTCGATGTCGGCCAGGGACTTGTGGGCGGCATAGGCTTGCTGTTCGCGGCTGCCGATTATCTGCTTGCGCAGCGCGCGGTTCCTCTGGGAACGTATATATATGACCAAACTGCTCGAGAGCACGATTATGCCGAGCAGGATAAGCAGCGGGGTCAGGTCGGTACGCAGGGGGTGGGAGCCGGAGGCCGAGGAGTTGAGTATCACGCAGATGCAATAGCTGACCAGCAGTCCCAGAACGGGCGCCGATGCGGTGGCCACCACGCTTTTGACCATCCTGTCCCCTTCCATCGCAGGCCTTCCGCTCACGAGGCTGACGCTGAAGAGCGAAGCCACGAGAAGGGCGGAAACCGAAAGCGGCACGGGGGCCAGGTGGATCAGGCTCGGCCATGGAGTGGAGAAGAGAGCCATAGTGATGCCGGAGGCGGCCATCACGGAGAATACCGAAGAGACGGGTATGTCGAGTTCGATATCGGCTATCCGCCATCCTTCTGAACGGATGGAAGCCAGCAGAAGGACGAAAAGCAGCAGAAGCACGGCGAAGGTCGCGGCGAAAGGAATCCACCGGGACTCTCCCAACCCGCTGGTGAAGAGGGAGACGAGCGCCCCGTTATTCCACGCGAAGGCGCCCGCGAAAAGGAGCGCCGCCACAGTGCAGAGGCAGACCATAAGATTGTCGGCTTTCACCAGATTCCTGGCGCGGGATCCCCTGGGCGAAGTCAGGGCGGCGAAACCGGCAGCGAGGAGGGCGCAAAGCAGCGGGGCCGCCAGCCAGCTGGCCACGACTCCGACGGTAAGTCCGACTTCGAGGAAGCCTTCGGCCATCAGGCGGCAGCCGAGAAGGGCACCGACGAAGGCGTAAGGCAGGCTCGTGTAGCGGCTTATCATTCCGGTCACCATAACCGCCACCGCACAGGAAAGCGCTACGGCAAGCAGGGAGGCCGAGCGCGTATAAGGGAATATGGCGACAAGGCTGCTGCGGACCGGATCGGCCTCCATAAAGGAAAGCGCGAGGCCGCCGGCAAGAACCAGAGGAAGCAGTATCCTCACCGCCCAGCGCTCAAGGGCGCCGGAACTCCACACCTCACCGAGCGCCGCGGAAAAATCCCTCAGAAGCAGCGGAATCGCCACCAGCAGGGTTGCCACGCAAACGGTTATGAGGTGTATCGTCATCTGTCAGAGGCTCCGTTTGATTGTCATCACTGAAAGCTGCTCGGCGACTTTTACCGCTGCGGTGGAGAGATCCTCGATATGCAGCGCGAAGTATCGCAGGTGGAACTTCTCACTCAACTTGAGATTGTCCATATCGTGGAAGACCGTTCGCTTTATAGCCTGGGAAAGCTTGACCGACTCCTTCTCGTAGAAATAGACGCGATGGGTCGTTTCGGAGACCTTGTCAGGGTCGGAGAAATAGGCCTTTGCGCCAGGAATCGAAGCCTCGACGGCCATAGTCACCAGCTCGGTAAGTTTTACGAACTCCTTCTTGAGTTCCTGCGGCACGGAAGGTGCCTCGATCTCAAACTGCACCAGGTCGTTGCTGATGATGGAGAGGATATGGTCGAATCTCTCCAGAAGACGCATTATATCGCCACGGTAGCGGATCATCGCACCCCTCGAGTAGAGTTCGTTCTCGATCTCCCTGCGGAGCGTTCCCGACTCGGCCTCGAGGGAGGCCATTGTAGAGATGCTCTTCTCGAACTCCGATTCGTCGTTGTAGAGATACGAACGTACGCCGTCCTTGAAGATAATCAGCGATGTATCAATCCTGTTAAGGTATTCATCTATCGTCGAAACAAAGCTTGACGCCTTCTTTGTAGAGAAAATTCCGAAGAGTTTCATCCTTGTTTTTTCGTTTTCTCAAAGGTATGAAATTTTATTTTTACTTGGTACGTGCGAAAGGGCTTTGTTGTGTTATTGTAGAGTTTTACATAATGGGAATTAAACCCCTTTGAAGGGAACTTTTTGTTTCTTTTTCCAAAGAAATCCCTTATCTTTGGTCTGTAAAACATTCATTCATAACGATGAAAAAAACTTACTTATATCTGACCGTTACCCTGCTCATAATTGCAGGATGCGGCACAGCACAGAAAACAGTTCCCTCTTCCGAGACTGACGATGTTATCAGCGACGGATATATGTCTACCACGACAAAGGACAACACATATTCGATTTCCAAGAAGACAAAGGACCCGAGGCATTATTCAAGTATTTACAGCCTTCTTGAAACTGTCAGCGGAGTGACTGTCGACGGCACCGTCGTACGCGTCCGCGGAGGATCGAACTCCGTCAACGGCAGCAACGATCCACTCTTCATAGTGGACGGCATCGAAAGGGGCATCAGCGACCTCAACCCCGCTGACGTGCATTCGGTGGAGGTCATCAAGGATGCATCGGCATCGATTTACGGAATGCGCGGCGCCAACGGTGTCATTATCATCACCACCGAAGGCGCATACCAGATGAAGCAGAACGAAATCGCGGCCCGTAAAGCCGAGAAAGAGGCCCGCAGGGCAGCAAAAGCAGCCAAAAGAAACAAATAGTTTCTGATGACGGAGATCATCATAAACGGCACGAAGGACCTGGAGAGGGCGGCCCGTGTCTTCCTTGAGAAGAGTGCGGGTAGTCCCATTGTAGCTTTTTACGGCCAGATGGGAGCCGGCAAGACAACCTTCATCACGGCCTTGTGCAAGGCCCTCGGCGTAAAGGACCTTGTGACGAGCCCCACTTTTACCATAGTCAACGAATATCGCGACGGAAGCGGCAATCCGGTCTATCATTTCGATTTCTACCGGATAAACAGGCTCAGCGAGGCAATGGATATCGGTCTGTTCGAATACTTCGACAGCGGCTTCCCCTGCTTTATGGAGTGGCCCGAGATGATCCAGGAACTCCTGCCGGAAGAGACCCTGAAGGTGCAGATACTCACCGACGACGAGAACACCCGCAGGCTGTTGTTCTAAAAATCGGGAAGGCTCCTGTCTTGCGACCGGGAGCCTTCCTTCATTATGTAATGGTTAAGTAAGGGTTGTGCTTAGAATCTGCGTCCGGGAGCCGGATGGCGGTGTCCCTGGGGACGCAGCCTGAAGCGCAGTCCGGCTTCGAAGCGGAGCTGCATAGGCTCTGCCGTCCTGATGCTCAGCGGCTGGGGATTTGCAGCATTCGCGAAATAATAGACCAGGCTGGGATCGAGATAGCAACCTATCGAAGGGGTCATCCAATACTCTACGCCGAGGCCGGCCATAACGGAAAATTGGAGGCCGGGAACGGAACTCTTCGTGACATTGGTGCCATAGACATATCTCGAACCGACACACTTCTCGACCTCTCCGCCGACGGAGATATAGGCATCCGTCCTCCTGCCGTGAAGCAGGTTCAGATAAGCCCCTACGGGAACTCCGACATAGTGGAGCTGGCTGTAGGTGTCATTGTAGAGGACGCCGTTGACAAGCGATGCATAACGCGACACCAGATAGCTGTAATCGACACCCACGCCGAATGAGAGAAGGCGCGAGACAGGAAGTTTCAGCTGTACTCCGAGAGAGAGCGGCAGATAATAATAAGGCTCTTCGACGGGGACAGGAAGCCCCTGAGCGGCCTTGGAGCCCTCCCGAGAGGGAGAGTGACCGGGTCCGAAATCGGGCGAGAAACCGCCCGTAGATGAATTTGAGGTAATATTTGATGATATCGCCAAAATGGGTGTGCCGAAAATGGATGCGGAATTCTCTTCATCTTCCGCCATTATCGCGTTCCAATCGACAGAGGCGGTCACGGGCTCGCCTTTCTCCTCTTTCACGGCCGGGGCCGGGACACTGGTCTCAGGGGTCTCGGGCTCCGAAACGGCGACCGCGTCCTCTGTGGGAACGCTGTTCGATGCATAGGCATCGGCAAGATTGTTTATCTGCTCCTCAATGGGAGGAACGGAAACTGATTTGGGCGATTTCCGGACAGGCTGCTTTGCGGGAACCGGAACCGGCTCGGCGATCTCCACGGTAACGGGATCACCGGAGACAACATCCTCCGGAACCGACACTGCCACGGCCTGGTCCGAGATCTGCGGAACATCAGCCTCCGTGCCATTGTTGAAGACAAGCAGACCGGCGACAAGGCAGGCAGCCGCGGCGGACGCATATCCGGCCACACGGCGGATCACGCGCCAGCGCGCCCTGCGGGAGAGCGAAGCCTCGATTCCGGTCCACACATCTCCGGAAGGTTCGACTCCGTACCCTTCAAGCGCCTTTCTGATCTGTTCGTCAAATTTGTTTTCTGACATATAACACACTATAACTTTTTTATCCTCTCCTGGAGCCATACCCTTCCGCGGCTGAGCTGCGAACGGGACGACCCCTCGGTAATTCCGAGAGCCTCCGCAATCTCCTGATGCGAATAACCCTCGAGCACATACAGGTTGAACACCGAGCGGAACCCGGCCGGCATAGCCGAAATAAGGTCCAGCAGCTCCTTGGCGTTCAGTTTTCCGAGCGGGTCGTCGCTGTCGAGCCCCAGCCCGCTCTCGGGCACGGACTCAATCTCGTCGGCATATTTGAGCGCATCGTTGCGCCTTATATACATCAGCGACTGGTTGGCGAAGACCCTTCGCATCCAGCCCTCGAACGAGCCCTGCCCCTTGTAGGTGCCAATCTTGTCAAAGACCGTCAGGAAGCCCTCCTGCAGCACGTCCTTCGCATTCTCGCGGCTTCCGGTATAACGGATACAGACGGCCAGCATCGTGGGTGCAAACAACTCGTAGAGCCTCCTCTGGGCCCTTGCGTCGTTCTTTCGGCAACCTTCGATGAGTTCCTTTTCGGTAAGGAATTTATCTGATCCGTCCCTCATTGTCCTTTGCATTTAATAGATGCAAATTTAATATAAAATGTTGCATCGCTGTCAGTTTTGAATCCGGAGCGGTTTTTGTTCAGCAATTATCGTTATTTTTGCATACGATATGAAGACTTTCACCCGAATACTCCTTGCGGCGCTGATGACGGTGGCGTGCCTGTTCAGCAGCGCAGTGCTCTCCGCGCAGAGCGAAACCTATATGAACGCCCTCCGCGCGATGCAGGACGGAGACTTCTCCAAGGCCGCCAAACTATTCACGCAGGAAATCGCCGCCAACCCCGACAACGACGCGGCATACTATTATTATGTCACCACATTGATGTCCGACAACTCCAGGGACAACAGTGCGGCCATAGAGAGCAATCTCAAGAAAGCGCTCTCCCTTTCGCCTGACAATTACTGGTACAAGTACGCCCTCGCCCTGTTCTATCAGCAGACGGGCCGTCCCGAACTTTGCAGCAAGCTCCTGGAAGAGCTGATCGGCGACCACCCGAAGAAGAGCAGCCTTTACTTCGACGCGGCGTCGGCCTATCTCCAGCAGAACGACATCGACAAGGCCCTTACGACCATCGACAAGATAGCGGCCATCAGCGGCAAGAACGAAATGATAGCCATCTCGAAGATGGACCTCATGATGAAAAAGGGCGAGAGCGGACGGAAAGAGGCGTACCAATTCCTCGAAAAATACTACGAGGAGTGCAAGACCCCCCGCCTGGCGGCGATGCTGGGCGACTGGTATCAGCAGACCTACCGCGACAGCCTGGCCCTCAAACTCTACGGCGAGGCCATCGAGATGGACGGTTCCTACTCCCCCGCCTACTACGGCAGGGCCCACGTCTATCAGACCCTGCGCCAGTACGACAACTACTTCAACGATATCCACAAGTTCATGGCCGACCCCGATATGGCGGCCCAGATGAAGAGCGAGTACATTATGGGGCTGATGGAGATGCCCCAGTTCGTCGTGGCCTTCACCCCCGACATCGACTCGATGATGGTGGAGTCCCACGCGGCACATCCGCAGGACAGCGGCCTCAACAACGCCATAAGCCTCTACTACTACCGCACCGAGCGCAACCATTACGCCATTGAGCTTATGCGGCAGAACACCGAACTCTATCCCGACAGCTACACGATAGCTTTCCAGTACCTGCTGATGCTCTATTACTCCAACTCCTGGCGCGGAGTCATCGACGAGGCAACCACCATCCTGCAGAAGTGGCCCGCGATACACGACGCCCTCCTGGTAAGGGGCGACGCCTTCCGCCGCCTGGGAGAACTTGAATCGGCAATAGATGATTACGAGGCGATGGCCGCCACGGCCCCGAAGGACAGCACCACCATAATGCAGACATATCCCGCCCTGGGCGACCTGTACTTCCAGTCCGGGAATGTCTCCAAATCGTTCAAATGCTATGAGAAGGCCCTCAAATGCAATCCGGAGAGCACGATAGTGCTCAACAACTACGCATATTATATGAGCCTCGGCAAGATAAAGCTCAAGAAGGCCCGCGAGATGAGCAAGAAGACCATCGAGAAAGAGCCGGACAACCCCACTTATCTCGACACCTACGCCTGGATCCTTCACCTGATGGGGGACGACGTCGAGGCCAAGGCCATCTTCAAGCACGCGATGCTCTACGGCGGCAAGGAAAGCCCCGCCGTGCTCGACCATTACGCCGAGGTACTCTTCGCGCTCAAGGAATACGACCTGGCATTCATCTACTGGAGCCAGGCGAAGGCCGCACTGAGCGACCCTGCTGAAATTGAAAAGATAGACAAGAAACTCAAGGAACGCCGTCAGCAGCTTGACGCATCAAAATGATGAAACGCATCCTGATTGCCATATTGACCCTCCTGGTACTCCTTTCCCCTGCGCAGGCGCAGGACATCGACCGCCACAAGGAACTCAAGAAGAAGATCGAACAGGAGATCTCCTTCATCGACAATCAGCTCAAAAGCCTCAATACCAAACAAAAGGCCACCCGCGAGAATCTCACCCTCATCCAGAAGAAAGCCTCCGACCGCAAGGCCGTAATCTCGCAACTGGACGTCCAGATACGCGACGCGGAGCAGAAAATAGAGGCCAAGAATGCCGAGATAGCGAAACTCCAGGGCGAGATCGACACCCTTGGAGCCTATTACTCACGCCTGGTCTATAATGCCTACAAGAACCGCGACACCAAAGCGTGGTTTATGTATGTGCTGGCCAGCGAGAACATCGGCCAGGGCTACCGGCGGCTCTCATATATCAAGAACCTCTCGGTCACGGTCAACGAGCAGGCCGAAAAAATCAGGATAAAGCGCGAGGAACTCGAAAGCGAGAAGAAGCTGCTCGAAGGGATGATGGCGCAGGCCCTCAAGGCCAAGAACGAAAGGCAGCGCGAATACAAGACCCTGGTAGCCGAGGAGAAGGAGACCCAGGGCATCATAAAGGAGATCTCGCGCAATCAGGGCAAATACCGCAAGGAACTGGCCGCCAAGCGCAAGGAGGTGGAGAAACTCAACCGCGAGATCCAGCAGATGGTCCAGAAATCGGTGGCGGCCGACAAAAAGAAGAATCTCCCCGTCGATACAAAGCTCAGCGGCAGTTTCGAGCAGAACAAAGGCAAGCTTGGATGGCCCGTGGCCCGCGGAGTGATCACCGAGCAGTTCGGAGTCCACTTCCATCCAGTTTACAAAAATATCAAACTGCCGGAGAACAACGGCATCACCATACGTACCGACAAGAACGCCGAAGTGCACTGTGTCTTCGAGGGAACCGTCAAGCAGATAGTGATGATGCAAGGCTACGGACAGTGCGTTCTGGTGCAGCACGGAGCCTATTACACCTTCTACTGCAAGCTCCGCAAGGTCACTGTCAAATCAGGACAGAAGGTTGCTACAGGCCAGGTTCTGGGCTACCTCGAAGGGGACGGCAAAGCCTCCTCGATCCACTTCCAGATATGGAAGGGAACCCAGAAGCAGAATCCCGAGGCCTGGCTCCGGCCCAATTAATACTTGAAAATAGATCCTCCGATGAACTCCCTCACTATCGAAGAGGAGGGAATCAGACCCACCTCCTTGGGAGTGAGGGCCGTGATGTTGTTCATAATGAAGTGAAGCAGGCGGACCGCCTCCGGATATGCGTCCGAATAGGCCGGCACGCGGCGCAGGAGATTGTCGGCATAGCTCTTGAGCAGCGCCAGCTCATAAATCAGGGTCGAATCGAACTTGGCGTCGGCGTTGTCCATATAGGGCACGATGTTCTTGTTCTCGGCCGAGATCACCTTGGGCCAGCGCAGGATCGTATCAGCGGGATCGGTGCCGCGGAAGGTATTGTCGCGCACCATCCGCCTCAGCAGACGGGTATCGTAGAGCGTATCGTCGGGCTCGTTGATGCTCAGCGAACGGAGCACCGAAGCGTAAACCTTGAACTTGTACTCGGGCGGAATGCCGGGGGTAAGGTCGGGATTGAGGCCGTGGATGCCCTCCATAACCACGATGCTGCCCTTGTCCATCTGTATCTTGTTGCCTTCGAACTTGCGCTTTCCCTCCTTGAAATCGTAGGTCGGGAGCTCTATCTCCTGCCCGTCGAAAAGCTGGCGCAGCTGGAGATTGAGGAACGGCACGTCCATCGCACCGAGGCATTCGAAGTCGTAGTCGCCGGATTCATCCCTGGGAGTCTCCTCGCGGGGGCGGAAATAGTTGTCCATATTGATGATCAGCGGCTTGATGCCGATGGCCAGAAGCTGGAAAGCCAGCCTCTTGGATGTGGTCGTCTTGCCGCTGCTCGAAGGACCGGCTATGAGCACCAGCTTGGCGTCGATGTTGTTCGCGATTTCGTCGGCTATGGCCGCCAGCTGACGCACGTGTATAACCTCAGCCATATGGATGAGGTCGCGGCCGCAGCCCGCTATCAAGGCCTCGTTGAGCGCCTCTACCGTATTCTCCTTGAGGGCGCGGATCCAAATCTCCTCTTTATTCATCAAAGTATCTCTTTTAAATATTTTCCTGTATATGAACCCTCCGTGCGGGCCACCTCCTCGGGGGTTCCCTCTGCAATAATCATTCCTCCCCCCTCGCCTCCTTCGGGGCCCATATCGATAAGATAATCGACCGTCTTGAGGACATCCTGGTTGTGCTCGATGATAACCACCGTATTGCCCTGGTCCACCAGATCCTGAAGGACCCCCAGAAGCACCTTGATATCCTCGAAATGGAGCCCGGTAGTGGGTTCGTCCAACAAATATAATGTATTTCCCGTATCCTTGCGGGCAAGTTCCGCAGAAAGTTTCAATCTCTGGCTCTCGCCGCCGCTCAGTGTGGTGGACTGCTGCCCCAGGGTGAGGTAGCCGAGGCCCACCTGGACCATCGCGCGGAGTTTCGAAGCTATCCAGGGAACCGGCTCGAAAAACTCGAGGGCCTGCGATATCGTCATATCCAGTACGTCGCTGATGCTCTTGCCCTTGTACTTCACGGCGAGGGTATCGGGTTTGTAACGCTTGCCGTCGCACTCCTTGCAGGTGACATATGCCGAAGGGAGGAAGTGCATCTCGATGGTCTGCACCCCGGCCCCCTTGCAGGCCTCGCAGCGCCCTCCCTTGACATTGAAGGAGAAGCGTCCCGGACCGAATCCGCGCACCTTGGCATCGGGAGTCTGGGCGAAGAGGTTGCGGATATCCGAGAAGACATCCGAATAGGTGGCGGGATTGCTGCGCGGCGAGCGGCCGATGGGGCTCTGGTCGATCTCGATGAGTTTGTCGATATTCTCCAGCCCCTCGATGGAGCCGTAAGGCAGCGGACGCCCCTTGGAACGGTAGAGTTTGGCGCTGACGATAGGCATCAGCGTCTCGTTGATGAGGGACGACTTGCCGCTGCCGCTCACGCCGCTGACGCCTACCAGAAGGCCCAGCGGGAGGCGGAGCGTCACATCCTTGAGATTATTGCCGCTCGCGCCGCGAAGGGTGATGAACCGGCCGTTGCCCCTGCGGCGTACGGCGGGCACCTTGATCTCGTTTCTGCCGAGCAGGTAATCGGCCGTCAGGCTCCTGGTCCTGCAGGATGCGATATCGCGCGGATCGCCGTTGTAAAGCAGTTCCCCGCCATATTCGCCCGCACCGGGACCCAGGTCCACCAGCCAGTCGGCGCTGGTCATCATATCTTTGTCGTGCTCCACCACGATGACGGAATTGCCCTCGTCACGCAGCTTCTTGAGCGAATCTATGAGCTTGATATTGTCCCTCTGGTGCAGGCCGATGCTCGGCTCGTCGAGGATATAGAGGACCCCCACCAGTTTCGAACCTATCTGGGTGGCGAGCCTTATCCTCTGGCTCTCCCCGCCGCTGAGGGTGCGAGTGGCGCGGCTCAGGCTCAAATAATCGAGCCCCACGTCGAGCAGGAATCCTATCCTCGACTCGAGTTCCTTGACTATATCGGCCGCTATGGCGTTCTGCCTCTGCGTGAGGCGCGAAGGGAGCGAGACGACCCAGTCGTAGAGTCGGCGGATATCCATATCCGAGACTTCGGCGATGTTCTTGCCGTCGATCTTGAAGCAGAGCGACTCCTTCTTAAGGCGGGTGCCGCCGCAGACGGGGCAGGGCATCTCGTCGAGGAACATATCTTTCTTGAGCAGCACCCTGTCGCTCTCCTCGCCCGTGAGGGAAATCATCGGGATGACCCCCTGGAAGGTGGACATCTCCATATCAGCGCCGGAGCCGATGCGGAGCAAGTCGTCCGAGCCGTAAAGGATGTTGTGGAGCGCCTCTTCGGGTATCTTTTCGATGGGGTCGTAAGTCGAGAATCCGTATTTGTGGGCGATGGCGTCTATGAAGCGGAACACCGTATTATCCTTGTGGTGCCCCAGGAAGACTATTCCGCCCTCGGCGATGGATTTCCTGCGGTCCGGGATAATACGGTCCATATCGATGCTGGCGATATATCCCAGGCCGTGGCAGTGCGGGCAGGCGCCCTGCGGGGAGTTGAAAGAGAAGGTGAACGGCGCCGGGACATCGAACGACAGGCCGGTATCGGGGCAGACCAGGTTGCGGCTGAAATGGCGCAGGGCCCCGTCGTCGAGCGTCAGTACGGCCAGCGATCCCTTGCCCTGGTTCAGGGCGGTAACCACCGAGTCGCGCACCCGCTTGCGTTCCCCGCCATCGGGCACAAGTTTGTCCACCACCAGCTCGATAAAGTGGATCTTATAACGGTCGAGCGGCTTGATTCCCGCCAGATCGCGGATTTCGCCGTCGATCCGCACCTGATTGTACCCCTTCCTCACCAACTGCTCGAAAAGCTCCTTATAGTGGCCTTTACGCCCTTTCACAAGAGGTGCGAGCAGCATTGTGCGGCGGCCGTTGCAGGTCTCGAGTATGAGGTCGGTGATCTGATCGTCGGTATAGCGTACCATCTCGCTGCCGGTCTCCGGAGAGAAGGCCTGCGAGGCGCGGGCATAGAGCAGGCGGAAAAAGTCGTAAATCTCCGTCACCGTGCCCACCGTGGAGCGGGGATTGCGGCCGGTGGTCTTCTGCTCTATGGCGATAATGGGGCTGAGGCCCTTTATATCCTCCACCTCGGGGCGGGCCAGGATGCCCATATACTGCCGCGCGTACGCCGAGAGGGTCTCCATATAGCGGCGCTGGCCCTCCGCATAGATCGTATCGAATGCGAGAGACGACTTGCCGCTGCCCGAAAGGCCGGTGACCACCACCAGGCTGTCGCGGGGTATGTCAACGTCTATATTTTTGAGATTGTGGACTTTTGCGCCCCTTATCTCGATAAAGCTCTTTTCCATTGAGTCACTGGCGCATAAAGGGATTGGAGGCCTTCTCTTCCCCTATCGTGGTGGGATATCCGTGGCCCGGGAACACTTCCGTCGGATCTGGAAGGGTGGCAAGGCGGTTGCGGAGGCTCTCCCTGAGGGCGTTGAAATCGCCGCCCGGAAGGTCTGTCCTTCCCACACTGCCCTGGAAGAGGGTGTCGCCGCAGAAGAGCATCCCCTCTTTTTCGCAATAGAAACAGACCGAGCCCTCGGTGTGCCCGGGGGTCGCAATGACCGTCAGTTCCGTATTGCCGAAAGAGACCTTGTCGCCGTCTGATATGCCACTGAAGGTGCACGAGGGCCGCTGCAGCTCCAGGCCGAGGAAGTCGGCGGTCTCGTCGGCGTGCTCCACCTGGCCGATATCGGCCTTGTTTATCAGCACCTCGGGATGCCAGGCCTCGTAGCAGCGGCGAAGCCCGAAAATATGGTCGAAATGGCCGTGGGTGAGGAGCACCTTGACCGGCCGGAGAGCATTCTCGTCAACGAATTCCTTGAGACGCAGGAACTCCCGTTCCCCGCAGCATCCGGGATCTATCAGCGCGGCCTCACCGCTTTCGTCCCAAAGCAGATAACAACACTCCCTGAGCGGATTGAAGTAGAATACCTTTGTCTCCATTTCGGCTATTTTATTACAAAATTACGAAAAGAGTTTGTAAATTTGTCAGGTTAACATCATAAAGAGAGATTATGCATATCGCCATCGCAGGAAATATCGGAAGCGGCAAGACGACGCTCACCCGCATGCTCGTGGACCACTACGGCTGGACCCCGAAATTCGAATCAGTGGATTACAACCCATATCTGGCTGACTTTTACAGCGATATGGAGCGCTGGTCGTTCAATATCCAGATTTACTTCCTCAACAAGCGATTCCTCGACGTGGTCGAAATCCGCAAGAGCGACCAGATCATCGTCCAGGACCGCAGCATCTACGAGGACGCCTGCATCTTCGCCCCCAACCTCCACGACATGGGGCTGATGGCCACCCGCGACTTCGAGAACTACAAGTCGCTCTTCTCCCTTATGGTCTCGCTGGTACAGGCTCCCGACCTGCTGATCTATCTGCGTTCCTCAATCCCCAACCTGGTGGCCAACATCCAGAAGCGCGGCCGCGAATACGAGAGCAGCATCCGCCTCGACTACCTCAAGGGCCTCAACGAACGCTATGAAGAGTGGATCGAGCACTACAGCGACGGCAAACTCCTGATCATCGACGTAGACAACCTCAAGTTCCAGGAGCGCCCCGAAGACTTCAGCACCATCTGCGACAAGATCGACGCCCAGCTCAACGGACTCTTCTAGCCGCCCCGGGTGCCGACTTGCTTTATCGCTCCCATCCACAAAATGGCATAAAAAAAGTGGATGGGAGCCTTTATTTGAGGCCCCCATCCATTTTTTGCCCGTGATTTGTGGACGGCAAATCTACTTTGAAAGCTGACGGATTCTGCCGATGCCAAAGGCACAAGTACAACCAGTACCCGGAATCTTTAAATCGGCAAAATAGATGCAGGACAAAGCGAAGATGTTTTATTTCTGTTTTATAACCCAAGCATTTCGGGGGTAATACTGAACGTCCATTCAATAGTTGGATAGTCCTTCATATCAGAATTCTGTATGTAAGAGCTGCTCACTTCCCAATTCTTGCTATCATAGATTGAATAAGGCTCATCATAAACACTATCCTGATGCCAGACAGCCAGAACATTACCCATTCCATCGTTGACAGTAAAGGTCTCGCCCAAACCAGGACTGTAAGAAAACGAATCATTTTTACAATCACCGGGTTTCAACAATGGAGTTGGAACGAGAATCCCTCTGTCTTTTGAATATAGTATGATAGCATTGTTGATATGAAGCTTTATCTCTTTATTGTCCCCATTCTTCAATAATAGCAACCTTTCCGTATCATTCTTTATGGAATAACGGACAATAGTATTGTATTTACCCTCCCACCCCATCTGGGTACAAGAAGTTATTGCAGCCCAACAGATAAGAACACAAAATCTTACGAAAGTTTTCATTTTAATGACAATTCATTCAAGACAATACTCCAATTATAGTGATTATACTCCCCGTCAACGGTTTTTGAGCCAGTCCAGCGAGCAGCATCAAAAATATTGAACTCCTTCTCATCCCCAGGCTTCCAACTGGCAAGGACCTGGTTTTCATCATTGAGAATCGTCACCCCGGTATCATCCTTTACTTCTCCCACATATATGGAATTGAAAAGGGATTCCAGATTGTCATTGGGAATCTTGTTGTACTTCCAATATGAATAACCGACCACCTCCGTTTTTCCAGAAGGAATGGTACACTCGATCACACTCCGTTCTTCAGGTATAGAATAGAGAGAAAACGAGCCGATGTAAGAAACGTGGCGATAAACGATATCCCGTCCTGTCTGATTCGATATCTCGAAGGTAGCATCGTTTATGTCCTCTGTTTTCGCATAGCGTGAATAAAACGGCGACAAATCAATGCAACTGACAGAAATAAGCAGGAACGCTATCCAGATGATAATCTTATTGATAGTACGTATCATATAATGAATCTATTTGAGTACTGACTGATGGATACAATAACTATCAGTTTCCGGCTCCTAAAAAATAATATCAGGTCCGAACCCACGGCTGGTATAATGATCCACAGGAGAGCCTGTCACCAAATGGTCACAAAGATCCTTGAACCATTCCGATGGATAAAAATACGCTATTCTTGAAAGTGAAGAACAATCCTGAATATTAATTTGTTTAAAAAGGACAATGAGAGTCTTCCATTGCTTTGGGGAAATATCGGCAAACTCCTGATCTTCCGGAACTTTGATAGCGGCGCCTACTGCCTTACCGGCGGCATCAAAAGTCAAGACAAACCCGATATTTCCTTTCGCAGAACTCATCAGTTTCAACTTGTCACCGGAAAAAGTCTTTAGAAAAGCATCGTCCAGCATACTGACCAAATTTAAGGGGTATAACGGGAAGGTATACTTCGGGCCTATTGGTTGGAGCCAGTTGCTATCCAGCGGAATATCGCTGCTATATCGATCTTCTTTCAAATACATGATAACCGCTTTTCGACCACCTTCATCCAGAGTGGTGAGTGGCTTTACAACGATATCGTTCCCTCTTCCACCGAACAAAAGAAAGCATAGACAAATAATAAGTGATTTCATTGTGAGATTAAAATATTCTAACGAACTTCATAGCAAAATACAATTATTCGTTAATAATTATAGAATCATATAACTGACGGTTGCACTCAAATACGAAACCGACGAGGTTCCGCCAAGGTTCTCAGATTTTCTTCAAATGAATTCGCACCGTCTCATCGTCAGGCGCAAACTGAAGCTCCATTTCGGAACCTGAGAGTTTGACAATGACGAATTCAATCAAATCGAAGTCATACCCGAGATCGACATGTATTATGCTTCCCTCTCTTTTATAGCGGCAATCTATCTCTTCTCGCAAGTCGGCATAAGTTATTTTCAAAGACTCCTTTTTAAAAGAAAAGACAGTACCCGCAGGAAAATCATATTCATTTGTTGATGATACGACCTCCCACGAGCCAATGATGGAGTCCTCCTTATTACAAGATACAAATGCCAAAATTATGGCAAAAAGCAGTATAATTCTTTTCATAAAAACGGTAAGCTTTATCAATTATTCTTTATTCTTTTAGACCCAGCATTTCCGGAGTGATGTCGAAGTCGCCAATGTATTCGTCAAGTTCGACAAAGGTATTATAGTATGGTTGAAAGACATTAATGTTCTTTTTTATACGAGAATAATTGATAGTCCAGTTGTCTATATTGAAAATATTATCTGGCTCTATCGTAGCATCCTCATAACGCCAACAGCGAAGAAGATTACCCGCCTTATCATATATCTCCATTCTGGCTCCTTCTATTGCAAATTCACTGTAAAACAATTCTGTTTTATCGATTGTATCTTGAGAATCCCAAGATCGAAACAAACACGGCATAGAACGACCTTGTTTAAAAAAACGGATTCTATTGGAATAATATCGTTGAGTATCAAATCCAATGCATAGCATACCTATTGAGTCGCTGCATTGATTCCTAACCTGGAGAGTATAAGTACTATCAGTGGTTTCAAGGTTCTCCAGAGGACACCCATATAAGCTAAAAACACAAAACGACAAAGACACCCAACGAAGTAATCGTTTCATTTCTTTAATAATTATTTGGATTTGAAAATGCCGTGTCAATTGAGAACGATAATTCTGGAAAGGCATATTGTAATTGATTCTTAAAAATACTGATATCTGTCACTCCGGGCTGCAATTGGTCATATGCATTTTTGGGAGTAATCAGACTAGATAAAAAAAGATGCTCCAACGCTTTATTTTTAAACCAATATACTGTGTCTCTTGAAAGACCATACTTCATGTTTAAAAAGAAATCCCCTACCGCATGTGCCCACATCTCTGTTACACCACATGGTCCATTACCCGGATCTGAAGCAGAACCATAAGTATCTTCCCCTCCGCTCTCTATAATATTGGTCAACTCATAAGAGAAAACATCGCTCCACCAATCACATCTTGCGGAATTGGTCGATCCCAGTTGCTGAAAATGTGATGCGTGTGATAATTCATGACTGATATACTCATATATCATACTCGAAGAACAATTGTCAATTCCGCAAACAACCACATCGGGTCCAAGCAATTGTAGCACAAAACAGACTATACCGTAAAATGTTGAATAGATAAATTGATCATAATAAGAACGGAATGAAATATGAAGTATTTGCGGAATATTTAAATGATACATCATTCCATGCGCCAGCATCAATGTTGAAGCACCACTTGCTGGTTCGATAGCCATTATCCTTAGATTGTTGGCAGGTTTCTGAATCCCAGTAGATTCACAGTATTTATACCAGTCATACGCTGCATTGTTAATATTAGCCAAAGCCCAACTTTGGCTTTCTGGATTAGTATCAATAGACCATGAATCTATATCAAAAGTTTTATTCTTCCATATATCTTTTCGTTGTGTTATATATCGGCAAGAAAAACCTTCAACATTATTAAACGACAGTTTTCGTGTTGGGGTTGAACCAAATACATTTGTCATTTCATAATGGCCGTATTCATCAGTATAAACCGTACGAATCTTTAGACTATGTCGAAGCGTCACCTTTACACCTTTCACCCCTACAGAGTCTGCAAGTGCGCCATCATAATACTTAATGTTGCCCTGAAGTATATTATTCCCGGGGTTTCCTCCGTTTCCTCCCGGATCGTCGAAACCAGGGCCTATTTCAGGACCGTTCCAGCCGTCATCTGGATTTCCATTTATCTCATAGCCCACCATTCCAAAAGCCAGTTGTTCGATAGGTGTCAATCCACCGTTTGGATTTGAAGAGGGACCTTCGGGAATGTAGCAGACTTCAAGCACATCGTAATCCATAGAGGGCAGCTGAGCATCAATCGGTATCACTGTATAAAGCCAAGTAAGAGTGGTATCCGTCAATGAAGGATCTTGGTACTCATCAGGATCTCCGAGTATTTCATAATCAAGGGGATAATTGAAGTACTCATAGTCGGAATCGAGTATCCAGTCGACATCCGAAGACGTTTCAGGAAGCATCCTCACATACTTATAATTAGGCTCAAAAGAGGGCGCCGTGGTATCGGGATCTGATTTTGTCCTGGGATGCAACTCTTCCCAGGCTTTAGACATCACTTCGTATGAATAAGGATTGGGAAGCTTTTTTCCAAGTATCTTTCCGTCTGTAAGATCAGGTATTTCTGTTATAGTAATTGTACGCTTGGCATCCTTATATTCGCGAGTGACTGGCCGAGGTCGGCTGTCCAAAGCTTTTTCTTCATATAATGAGCAACTTGCAGTTAACATCACTGCGAGTAACAGTATTACTGATTTGATATGAAAAATGTTATTATTCATTTTCGATTATAAAGTTAATCATTTTACTGAATCTACTATAATAATAAGCATTATCTGACCAAAATTGCATCAGGCATTTTTACACAGACTATATCTCCCATTCACCTATATACTCCGTGCCGGTGGCAAGGATAAGGGTTATGGTGTAATGTCCGGGGTCGCCGGAGATAAGGAACGAGTCTCCTCCCAGGGAGGAATCAACGAGGTAAGAGTGATACTCGGCGGTGTCGGTTTTTTCGATTTCGACAGTGACATCACCGAGATTATCAAAGAAGTAAACATTTACAGCTGACAGAGCTGAGCTGTAAAACACCTGAATGGGAATTACTGTTCTGTGATGCTCATTCTCCGTTCCGGAATGAGAGGTTCCCTCTTCGATAATGATTTCGTCATCTCCGTCATAACAAAATGCGGAGGTAATATTGAAGGGCAACGCGAGAAGTGCTGCGACTAAGAATAAAACTATTTTATTTTTCATTTCTGTTTTTGGTTAACTGTTATATGCAAATTTACTTACAGCCAACACCAAAAATGAAATTTCAGCCCTGGAAAAACCTTACATTAAGAAACGCAAAATCGGCCGTGGAGATGCGCCTGAGGCCGATTTCAACAATAGCACAAAACAAATATCTTACATAAATCGAAAATGCTCGCATCATATTGATTATCAATCAATTACCCTTCCTATTGCACAATAGACTGATAATCAAAGCATTAGCCGATCAACAGAAGATATCTATCTTTATCCTTACAATCCTTAGAGGAAATGATGCCCTTTATCCTTGACTTCTGGGTATAGAGAGCCTCCTTCGACTTACCGGTAAGCAACGAAATGGTAGTTGCATCAAAACCGGCGAACAGATAGCAGACCAACTGGAGATTATTGTCCGTTACTTCCGGATAATCTGCTTTGAAGTCGGAGATGACATTGTCCAACTTCTCATTCAACTCATTTTCCAGCTGGTGAGAATCATCCTTGACGAGAGAAGCCAACTCGCGGATTCTTTTTATAGTCCTTTTCGATGCCCGCTCGTCTTCCGAGGAGAGATATGCTTCGCACAGTTGACCTATTGTCTTGAAATACTCCTTATTCCTTCTTACATAGTCTTCTCTCAACTTCTGGGTTTCCTCTTTATGAAGGGTATTCTCTGATTCCAACTGTTTTTCGACCGTTTCGGCAATCTCGCGGAGATTATCGTTTTCAGCAGCCAATTTTAGATTCCTTGTCTTCACATAAGAATAGACAATCGCAGATGCGGCAATAAGCGCCATCAACAGCAGGAAAAAGAGAAGCCGCTGCTCCCTGAAGTGAGATTCGGCCGCCTCCTGACGGGCGATGGCATAATCACGCTGGGCCTTGTGGGTCGCCTGAACAAGAGCGACGTTCAGGACTTTCGACCGGCCGTCGATGGTTGAAACCAAATAATCAAACCCTTTCTTGTAATCACCTTTTGCATAACACGAACGGGCTAGCCAACCGGAAGTCTTGTTGTCCGAGGAATCCAACTGTGAATAAATCCTGTCAGCACGGGAGTGGTCTCCAACCAGATCGCTTGCATAGGCGTAGGCGCCCCACATCTGCTTCGACGGCATTCTATGAGTCTCATCAAATACTTCCGAGAAGAGACGGTACGCTTCCCCGGCATCCGGTTCAGGAAGGCAGAGCAGTTTTAGGGCCAGATTTGTCTTGGCGTCAATACGGTTTGCCTTGTCTGGATTATCCGCCAACACGTCACGATAGATACCTATAGCCTCGTCATTCCTGTTCAGATTGGCCAGTGCATAAGCCTGCATCAACCGGGCGTATTGTATATAGTCGTGGTCATCTGCCTTGACAAAGCAGTCATAAGCTTTGGTGGCGCAGTCCAGCTCCTCATCAGCATTATACATCCTGTTATACAGGTGGGCCAAGGAGGAATAGACAAGACCTCCCTGGAAGTAGTCCCCGCATCTGTCAATGTATTTGGAAGCCTCTGTAAGGGAGATGATTGCATTGGGATAATCCTCCGCATTCTTGTAAATCACGCCTTGATAATGATATGACCGCATCTTGTCGTAGGGACTCCCGTGACGGGAATAATACTTGACGGCCGGGGCTATTACTGAAACATCAGTAGTATCGACATAACTCTTATGAAGCGCCATCGCGTACAGCAGGCTCCAGCGGGCACGGAGCCGGTCGCTGCGGAGAGATTCCTGCGGTATGGCGGTCAGAACGCTGAGAGCGCTGTCAGGGCGCTGCTGCATATAGCTCTCGACTTCGTCCAGCAGGGCCGCCGTTTTGCCGCTGCCGCCGCCACACGAAGAAAGCATTACCGCAAGCAGCGCGGCAAGCATTAAAAAACTGATTCTGCTCATTCCCGTCGTCTTTATTACACAAAGATACTCAATAATTCTCACAACCGGAGGCTGTTGCATATTCCGTCAAAGTGACGTCGGGAGATGCGGCGCAGAGGGCCTTCTGGGGCAGGTCGGCCGACGTGATGGGCCGATATCGGCGTGTGACGTCGACTCATCCCCCGCCAGAACCGCCTCAATAGGCTATTGCCCGACGTCACTTTGGCGAAAGGACCGGCCCTTCGACAAACACCAGGCCGGACCGACGGAGGGCGGGCGGTATTTGCTCCTGAGAGGCCTATTTCTGGCCCGAAGGAGCAAAACCGGAGCCCGGAGGAGGGCCGAGATGCCCGCCTACGCGGGCATAACGGGACAAGGAGGGCCGAGATGCCCGCCTACGCGGGCATGACGGGGCAAGGAGGGACGGGATGCCCGCCTACGCGGGCATGACGGGCAAATGCACAGGAATAACGGCCCGACGAAAGCTCAGGCCGGGACACAAAAAAAGCCGTCAGAAACGATCTGACGGCCTTTCTTTGAAGGGAAGCTTCGATTATTTGCCACCGGCCTTGCGGGGAGCCGAAACCTTCTTTGCGGGAGCAGCCTTGGCGGTTGCCTTTCCGGTGCTCTTGGGAGCAGCCTTCTTTGCAGCGGGCTTCTTCTCGCCTTCTGCGGCCTCAGCGGCGGGAGCGGCAGCCTTCTTCGCACCGCTACGGCGGGTCGAGGTCTTCTTCTCGGGCTCCTTTGCAGGAGCGACTGCGACATCAGCGAAGTCAACAAGCTCCATTATAGCCATATCAGCGGCGTCACCAACGCGGAAACCGGTCTTGAGGATACGGGTGTATCCGCCCGGACGGTCGGCGATCTTGGGAGCGATCACGCGGAAGAGCTCGGAAACAGCCTCTTTCTGCTTGAGGTAGCTGAACACTACGCGGCGGGAGTGGGTTGTATCCTCCTTCGACTTGGTGATAAGCGGCTCCACATACATCTTCAGGGCCTTTGCCTTGTCAACGGTGGTCTCGATACGCTTGCTGAGAATGAGCGACGAAGCCATATTGGCAAGCATAGACTTGCGGTGACCGCTCTTGCGTCCCAGATGATTGATAGATCTATTGTGTCTCATTTTGATTTATTCTTTTGAATCGATGTTATACTTACTGATGTCCATTCCGAAATTCAGCTTGAGGCGGTCAACCAGCGCGTCGATTTCGCTCAGCGACTTCTTGCCGAAGTTGCGGAACTTCATCAGTTCTGCCCTCTGGTGCGAAACCAGGTCTGCGAAGGTCTCGATGTTGGCGGCCTTCAGGCAGTTGAGGGCGCGTACCGAAAGCTCCATATCGGAGAGCTTGGTAAGCAGCAGGTGACGCATGCGGAGAGACTCCTCGTCGAGCTCCTTGCTCTCGACCTCGGTAGTGGTCTCGAGGGAGATCTTCTCGTCGGAGAACAGCATGAAGTGATAAATCAGAATCTTTGCCGCCTCCTTGAGAGCCTCCTTCGGATGGATCGATCCGTCGGTGGTAATCTCGAGGGTGAGTTTCTCGTAGTCGGTCTTCTGCTCGACACGCCAGTCCTCGACCTTGAAATTCACGTTCTTGATGGGGGTGAAAATCGAGTCGATCGCGATAGTGTCGACAGGAGCCGTCTCAACTTTGTTTTCTTCAGCGGGGACATATCCCCTGCCCTTTCCGATCTTGATGTCCATCTTGAACTCGACGGTAGGCTCCATCGAGCAGATGTGCAGTTCGGGATTGAGGACAGTGAAAGAGGAGAGACCCTTAGAAATGTCTCCGGCAGTGAATTCTTGCTTGCCACCGACAGTTATGGTTACCATCTCGCCGTCGACATCCTCAATCATCCTCTTGAAGCGGATCTGCTTCAGGTTCAGGACGATGTCGATGACATTCTCGATAACGCCGGGAATGGTGTCGAACTCGTGTCTGACACCCTCGATCTTTATCGAGGTGATGGCAAATCCTTCCAATGAAGACAACAAGATACGACGCAGTGCATTACCGATGGTCGTGCCGTAACCGGGCTCCAGGGGGCGGAACTCGAAGCGGCCGAAGGTATCGGTAGAGTCAAGCATTATGACCTTGTCAGGTTTCTGAAATGCTAAAATTGCCATACTATTGTTTTGTTTTAATTATTATCTATCAGTGTTGTGCCAAGCCATTCACTACTTGGAGTACAATTCGACGATGAGCTGCTCGTTGATGGTTTCGGGGATCTCGGAGCGGACGGGCACGTTGGCGAACTTGCCTTCGCACTTAGCTGCATCCCACTCAAGCCACGAATACTTGTTCGCGCCGCGGGAAAGGCTGTCCTGAACTACCTCGAGGCTCTTGGAGCGCTCGCGTACGCCTACGCAGTCGCCGGGCTTCACCTGTGCGGAGGGGATGTTGCAAACCTCGCCGTTGAGGGTGATGTGGCAGTGAGAGACGAGCTGGCGTGCGGCTGCCCTCGAAGGAGCGATACCGAGACGGAATACGATGTTGTCGAGACGGGACTCGAGGAGGAGGATCAGGTTCTCACCTGTACGGCCCTTCATCCTGGCAGCAGTACCGTAAGTCTTGCGGAACTGACGCTCGAGAACGCCATACATATATTTGACCTTCTGCTTCTCAGCGAGCTGGGTACCGTACTCGGAAACCTTCTTGCGCTTCTTGGCGAGACCGTGCTGTCCCGGAGGATAATTCTTTTTCTCCAAATGCTTGTCCGGGCCGTAGATGGGCTCTCCGAATTTACGGGCGATCTTGGTTTTTGGTCCTGTATATCTTGCCATAATCCAAATACTTTAAAATTCACATATAAGGTTATACTCTGCGGCGGCCCTTGGGACGGCATCCGTTGTGGGGAAGCGGAGTCACGTCGATGATCTCGGTGACGTCGATTCCTGCGCCTACGAGGGCGCGGATAGCGGACTCACGGCCTGCGCCGGGACCCTTGACATAAGCCTTGATCTTGCGGAGACCCAGGTCATACGCAACCTTTGCGCAATCCTGGGCAGCGACCTGGGCTGCATAGGGAGTGTTCTTCTTGGAACCCCTGAAACCCATCTTGCCGGCCGAAGACCAGCTGATGACCTGACCCGTGCTGTTGGTCAGGGTAACGATAACGTTGTTGAAAGTAGACGAAATATGGGCCTGACCATAGGCGTCCACCTTGACAACTCTCTTCTTGCTTGTTGTAGTTTTCTTTGCCATAATCTAAGCCTTATTTGGTTGCTTTCTTCTTGTTTGCGACGGTCTTCTTCTTACCCTTGCGCGTACGGGCATTGTTCTTGGTGCTCTGGCCGCGGACAGGGAGTCCGAGACGATGGCGGATACCACGGTAGCATCCGATATCCATCAGTCGCTTGATGTTCATCTGGACGGAGGAGCGGAGTTCGCCCTCGATCTTGTATTCATTTGCAATCTTGCTGCGGATTGCGGTAATCTGGTCATCAGTCCAGTCCTTGACCTTGATATTGTAATCAATGTCGAGTTCCCTGAGGATCTTCTGCGCTGAGCTGCGACCGATTCCGAAGATATAGGTGAGACCTATCTCTCCACGCTTGTTGTTGGGTAAATCAACACCGGCTATACGTGCCATAATCTATTTTTTACTTTTTTGGTTACAAATTAAAAAATTATCCCTGGCGCATCTTGAATTTCGGATTCTTCTTGCAAATTACATACAAGCGGCCTTTGCGCTTAACGATTTTACAATCCTCACTACGCTTCTTTATGGATGTTTTAACTTTCATTTGTGTATGTTTTATTATTTATATCTGAAAGAAATACGGCCTTTAGTCAAATCATACGGGGACATTTCGACCCTTACCTTGTCGCCGGGCAGGATACGGATGTAGTGCATCCTCATCTTGCCGGAGATGTGTGCTATAATTACAAGTCCATTGTCCAACTCCACTCTGAACATTGCATTGGAGAGGGCTTCGATAATTGTTCCTTCCTTTTCGATTGATGACTGTTTTGGCATAAATTGAAATAAATTGGTTTGACTAATTGCTGTTCTTCTCGATAAACTCGAAAGTTGACAAAACTTCGGGTGCGTTCTTGCGGATGGCGATGGTGAGCTCGAAATGGGCCGACTTTTTGCCGTCCTCGGTGAGGACTCCCCATCCGTTGTCCGCAAGATAGACATCGCGCTTTCCGGCATTCACCATCGGCTCGATACAGATTACCATTCCCTCCTGGAGCTTGACTCCGTGGCCCCTGCGGCCGTAGTTGGGAACTTCGGGGCTCTCGTGCATATTCCTGCCGATGCCGTGTCCGACCAGTTCCCTTACGACCGAAAAGCCGAGCGACTCCACGTAAGACTGGACCGCATATCCGATGTCACCGGTGCGCGCGCCCGGAACGGCCTGGCCTATGCCCCGGTAAAGGGAGGTCTTGGTGGCTTCGAGAAGCTGCCTGTCCTCCTCCGAGATCTTTCCCACCGGGAAAGTGTAGGCCGAGTCGCCGTAAAATCCCCTGTAACGAGTGCCGCAGTCCACCGATACAATGTCGCCTTCCTTGAGTTTGTAATTGGACGGGAAGCCGTGCACCACAGTATCGTTGACCGACATGCACAGAGTATAAGGGAATCCTTCATATCCCAAGAATCCCGGCTCCGCGCCTAGGCTCCTGATGTATTTCTCGGCGATGGCATCGAGCTCCTTGGTGGTTATACCGGGCTCGATGTTGCGCCCCACCTCTGCCAGTGTCTTGGACACCATCAGGGCGTTCTCCTTCATCAGGGCGATTTCTTCTTCGGATTTGAGTTTGATCATCTTTCGGATTATCAATTTACATTCCCGAACGGCCAGAGAGACGTCCGGTCTTCATCAAGCCGTCGTAGTGACGCATAAGCAAGTGACTCTCAATGTGCTGGAGGGTATCCAGGATAACTCCCACGAGGATCAGCAACGAGGTGCCGCCGTAGAAGCTTGCAAACTGGTTGTTAACTCCCAGCAACCTTGCAAATGCCGGCAAAATCGCAACCAGGGCCAGGAATATTGACCCGGGAAGTGTAATGCGGGACATTATGGCATCGATATAATCGGCAGTCTTCTTGCCCGGTTTGCAACCCGGAATGAAACCGCCGTTCTTCTTCATCTCTTCGGCCATATTGGTAGGGTTCACGGTTATAGCGGTGTAGAAATACGTGAAGATGATTACCAACAGGGCGAAGGTGAAGTTATACCAGAAGCCGGTCGTGTTGCTGAATACAGCAGCCAAACCCTTTGTGGCGTTGAAGTTGGTGAACATGATCGGGACGATCATAAGCGCCTGCGCGAAAATGATCGGCATGACGCCAGCCGCATTCACCTTGAGGGGGATGTACTGACGTACACCACCGTACTGCTTGTTGCCGACAATGCGTTTAGCATACTGCACGGGTACCTTGCGCACAGCCTGGACGAGGGCGATGGTGGCGATGAAGACGAAGAAGAGGATCACGAACTCGACGATGAGCATAAGCGCACCACCGGTTGTCTGATTGAACTTCTCGGTCAGCTCGAGCCAGAGCGCCATCGGGAGGCGGGCGATGATACCGATCATAATGATCAGGGAAATACCATTACCAATGCCGCGGTCTGTAATTCTTTCACCCAACCACATAACGAACATCGTACCTCCGATGAGGATCATCGTTGCGAACGCATTGTACCAGAAACCGCTCATCGTGGAGACGAATGCCTCTGCGGGCAGAGTGGTATGGAGGCTTGCCATATAGGCAGGTCCCTGGATCGCAAGGATGACGATCGTCAGGTAACGAGTATACTGATTCATCTTTCTCCTGCCGCTCTCTCCCTCGCGCTGGAGGCGCTGGAAGAAGGGGAACATCACACCCAGAAGCTGGATGACGATGGACGCGGAGATGTACGGCATAACGCCGAGAGCGAAGATGGACGCATTACCGAAAGCACCGCCGGAGAACATGTTGAGCAGTCCGACAAGGCCCTCGGAAGACTTGGCCTGCAGGGATGCAAGCTGGGAAGCATCGATACCGGGAAGCACCACGTAGCTGCCGAAACGGTAAACCACGATGAGTAGGAAGGTATAGATGAGTCTCTTGCGAAGATCCTCGATCTTGAATATGTTTACTATTGTCTGAAAAAAGCGTTTCATAAGGTTCAGATTTTTGTAACGGTACCACCGGCTTCCTCGATCTTCTTGACTGCTGCTGCGGAGAACGCGTTGGCAGTTACATCGAGCTTGGCGGTGAGCTCACCGTTCGCAAGGATCTTGATGAGGTCGTTCTTGGAAGCGAAACCGGCCTGACGGAGAACCTCAGGGTCGATTGCGGTGACATTGAGCCTCTCGCTCGCTGCCTGCAGGGCCGAAAGATTGACGGCCTTGTACTCGACGCGGGTGGGGTTCTTGAAACCGAACTTCGGAAGACGGCGCTGGATAGGCATCTGACCGCCCTCGAATCCGAGCTTCTTGGAATAACCAGAACGGGACTTGGCACCGTTCATACCGCGGCCGGCGGTCTTGCCGAGACCCGAACCGGGGCCGCGTCCGACGCGCTTGTCGCTATGGGTGGAACCTGCTGCAGGTTTGAGATTATGCAAATTCATAGTCTGTTTCCTCCATTACTTTACTTCTTCACATGTAACAAGGTGAAGAACCTTCTCAATCATACCTTTGGTGACGGGGGTCAATTCAACCTCGACGCTCTGGTGGAGCCTGTGGATACCGAGGGATGCGAGGTTCGCAATCTGACGCTTGGTGGCGCCGCTGCGGCTCTTGATCTGGGTAATTTTAACTTTTGCCATATCTGTGACCTCCTTAACCGTTAAACACCCTGCTCATAGGGATACCGCGGAGACCTGCAACGGTGTATGCGTCACGCATTTCGTTGAGGGCTGCTACGGTAGCCTTCACGAGGTTGTGAGGGTTGGATGAACCTTTACTCTTGGCCAGGACATCGGAAACGCCTACCGACTCGAAGACGGCACGCATTGCACCACCGGCCTTCACACCGGTACCGGGAGCCGCGGGCTTCATGAAGACGCGCGCGCCGCCGAACTTGGCTTCCTGCTCGTGGGGAATGGTGGTCTTGTTGAGGGGAACCTTTACGAGGTTCTTCTTTGCATCCTCGATGCCTTTCGAAATAGCTGTCGTGACTTCGTTAGCCTTACCGAGGCCATAGCCTACGACACCCTTCTCATCGCCTACGACCACGATCGCTGCGAAGGAGAAGTGACGGCCACCCTTGGTGACTTTGGTCACCCTCTGGACGGCTACCAACCTGTCTTTGAGTTCGAGGTCGGTTGTCTTGACATTCTTCTTGATATCTGCCATAGCTCTTAGAATTTAAGGCCACCCTCACGGGCAGCTTCTGCCAAACTTTTAACTCTTCCGTGATAGAGATAACCTCCGCGGTCGAAGGAGACGGTGGAGATTCCCTGTGCGATGGAACGCTCTGCGATTGCCTTGCCTACGACAGCGGCTGCCTCGCAACCGGTCTTGCCCTTGCACTGCTCGACGAGCGCCTTGTCGTTGGATGAAGCCGATACGAGGGTAACGCCCTTGGTATCGTCCACAACCTGGACATAGATCTGCTTATTGCTTCTGAACACTACCATACGGGGCCTCTCGGCGGTTCCGTTGACAACTTTGCGTATGCGGTAGTGGACTCTCTGTCTTCTTTCTGTTTTTGTCAATGCCATAACTTTATCTCCTATTATTTAGCGCTGGCCGACTTACCGGCTTTACGACGAAGTTGTTCACCGACAAACTTGATACCCTTGCCCTTATAAGGTTCAGGACGGCGGAGTGAGCGGATCTTTGCCGCCACGGTGCCGAGAAGCTGCTTGTCGTAGCTCTTGAGTACCAGGACGGGGTTCTGTCCCTTCTTGACGGGCTCTGCCTCTCCCTTGACTTCCTTGGGAAGTTCAAACTGGATATCGTGTGAATAACCGAGTGCCATGGTAACGATCTGGCCGTTGACCTCTACGCGGTAACCGACACCGACGAACTCCTGCTTGATCGTGAAGCCGTCGGAAACACCGACAACCATATTGTGGATCAGAGCGCGATAGAGACCGTGCATCGAGCGGTGGCGAGGCTGGTCTGTCGGGCGGGAAACCGTTACACTTTCTCCCTCTACGGACACTTTGATATCGGGATCGACCTTCTGGGTCAATTCTCCGAGAGGGCCTTTAACCTTTACCACGTTGGCGTCGTCAACGCTGACGGTAACGCCGGCGGGCAGGTGTACAGGTGATTTTCCTATTCGTGACATTATAGATAATTTTTAATATTAGCGGTTAGTAAACATAGCAGAGCACTTCGCCTCCGACATTGAGGTCCTTTGCTTCCTTGTCGGTGATGATACCCTTGGAGGTGGAGAGGATGGCGATGCCGAGTCCGTTGAGTACGCGGGGCATATTGGCCACGTCGGTGTACTGGCGGAGACCGGGAGTGCTGACGCGCTCGATCTTCTTGATAGCCGGCTTCTTCGTCTCAGGGTGATACTTGAGTGCGATCTTGATGATGTTGCAGGGCTGCGCCTCGACTACCTTGTAAGCGAGGATGTAACCCTTCTCGTGAAGAGTCCTGGTGATTTCCATCTTCATCTTCGAAGCGGGAACTTCAACCGTCTTGTGACCTGCGAGGTACGCGTTGCGGACTCTTGTCAGATAATCTGCGATTGGATCAGTCATTGTTGTTTTTGTTTTTCAGATTCGACGCCCTTTGGCGCCCGATATCCAATTGTTATTAATTATAATTATAGGTGAATTCTTACCAGCTTGCCTTCTTCACGCCCGGGATGAGGCCCTTGGAAGCCATCTCACGGAACTGAATACGGCTGATGCCGAACTGACGCATATAGCCCTTCGGACGACCGGTGATCGAGCAACGGTTGTGGAGGCGGCAGGGTGAAGAGTTCTTGGGGAGCTTGTCCAAAGCGGCCCAGTCACCAGCCTCTTTCAGAGCTTTGCGCTTCTCAGCGTACTTGGCACATAATTTAGCGCGCTTTACTTCGCGGGCTTTCATTGATTCCTTTGCCATATCTCTTAGTTATTGTGCTTAATGTTCTTGAAAGGTAAACCGAATTCACGGAGGAGAGCGTAAGCTTCCTTATCTGTGTTCGCCGAGGTGGTGAAGGTAATTTCCATACCCATGACCTTGGTGATCTTGTCGATGTCGATTTCAGGGAAGATGATCTGCTCCTTCACGCCGAGGGTGTAGTTGCCGCGGCCGTCGAAGTTCTCGGAGATTCCCTTGAAGTCCCTGATTCGGGGAAGGGAGATGGCTACGAGCCTCTCGAGGAACTCATACATCTTGACACCGCGGAGGGTGACCTTGGCTCCGATGGGCATGCCCTTACGGAGTTTGAAGTTCGAAATGTCCTTGCGCGAGACAGTCTGGACTGCCTTCTGGCCGGTGATTGCGGTAAGCTCCTGCTGAGCGACCTCGACAAGCTTCTTGTCCTGGGTAGCGCTGCCGACACCTTCGTTGATGGTGATCTTCTGGAGCTTGGGAACCTGCATTATGCTGGTGTAGGAGAATTCCTTCATAAGGTTTCCTACGATCTCTTCCTTATATTTCTTCTGGAGAGCGGGAACATAGTTGATCTGTTCCATGGTCGGGCCCTTGGGAGCCTCTGCTTTCTTTTCCTTAGCCATTATTTGATCTCCTCACCTGATTTTTTAGCATAGCGGACAAGTTTGCCCTTGTCGTTGAGACGACGGCCGATCTTGGTGGGACCGCCCTTAGCGGGATCCACAACCTGAAGATTGGAAACGTGTATGCCTGCTTCCTGTTTAACAATACCGCCCTGCGGATTCTTGGAGTTGGGTTTGGTATGCTTGCTTACCATGTTGACTCCCTCAACAATTGCGCGATCCTTGTCAGTGAGAACTGCGAGCACGCGACCGGTCTTGCCCTTGTCGTTGCCAGCGTTCACGTAAACCATATCGCCTTTCTTGATATGTAACTTTGCCATTGTTCTACCTCCTGTGAATTAAAGCACCTCGGGGGCCAGTGAGACAATCTTCATATAGTTATCGCGGAGCTCCCTTGCTACGGGGCCGAAGATACGGGTACCGACAACTTCGTCGGTCTTGCTGAGCAGCTCGCAAGCGTTGTCGTCATACCGGTTGTAAGAACCGTCCGGACGGCGGATTTCCTTCTTGGTACGTCCCACAACTGCATTCGAGACAGAGCCCTTCTTGGCGTTGCCGCCGGGGATGGCGCTCTTGACGGCGACCACGATCTTGTCGCCTACACTGGCGTAGCGGCGGCGTGTGCCTCCGAGCACGCGGATGCAGAGAACTTCCTTTGCACCGCTGTTGTCCGCTACCATTAAACGTGATTCCTGCTGTATCATTGTTACTTGACTTTTTCTACGATTTCAACTAATCTCCAACGCTTGGTCTTGCTCAGGGGACGGGTCTCCATGATGCGGACGGTATCGCCCTCACTGCACTCGTTCTTGTCGTCCTGAGCGACGAACTTGGTTGTCTTGTTTACGAACTTGCCGTAAATGGGGTGCATCTCCTTGGTCTTGACGGCAACCACGATAGACTTGTCCATCTTGTTGCTTACCACGATGCCGATTCTTTCTTTGCGAAGATTTCTTTCCATAGGACTAATCTATTTATTGGTTCTGCTTTTCCTTTTCAGCAAGAATGGTGACCATGCGTGCGATGTCGCACTTTGCCTTCTTGATCAAAGAGGTGTTATCCAGGGGAGAGATCACATGATTCATCTTCATGCGGTTGAGATTCTGCTTCTCGGTTTCGATACGCTCGCGGAGGTCTGCAACGGCCATCTCGCGGATTTCCTTAGTCTTCATTTCGTGCTCTGTTTAGATTATTCGACATAGTCCCTCCTGACGACGAACTTGGTGGCGATAGGGAGCTTCTGCGCGCCGAGGCGGAGAGCCTCCTTTGCAACCTCCATGGGAACGCCTTCAGCCTCGATGAGCATACGGCCGGGGGTCACGGGAGCTACGAATCCCTCAGGGTTACCCTTACCCTTACCCATACGGACCTCAGCGGGCTTCTTGGTATAAGGCTTGTCGGGGAAGATGCGGATCCATATCTGTCCTTCACGCTTCATATAACGGACGACCGCCTGGCGGGCCGCCTCGATCTGCTGACCGGTGAGCCAGCAGCTTTCCATTGTCTTGATGCCAAAGGAACCGAAGGCGAGCTGGTTGCCCCTCTGGGCGTTGCCTTTCATGCGGCCTTTCTGCTGCCTCCTAAACTTGGTTTTTTTCGGTTGTAACATTTTCCTATTACTTAAAAATTATTCTAACTATCTAATTATCAGCACCTTCGCGCACTTCTGCGCATAAGATACGGGATGCAAAGATACACAATAATTCTGAAAGTCAAAGGATTTTTTCAACTTTTCGACAAAAAAATTAACCACTTAAAGCGGCTATTTTCAAGCCGTTAACGTAGGTCAAAAACTTCGGGCGGACAAACTTTTCGACCAAACCGGACCGCAGAAATAACGAGCTGGAAAGCGCATCCCGAAATTCCATACGGACTATTTTTACTATCTTGCATCCGGATTTCACAAATCACAGTCATGCAGGCATCCTACCGCACCATAACCGCAGTTCTGCTCCTCGTCCTCCTATGGGGCTGCCATCCCGCCGCCACCGAAGAGAGCAAGGAGGGCCGCAGCCTCCTCGAGGAGAGCCGGCTCTATATCGGAGAGCAGGATTACGACGATGCCATGAATTCGGCTATAAAGGCCCTGGAGGCGGCCGAGGAGATTCAGGACTACGCCCTCAAGGCCGACGCCCTCTGCACCGTCTCGCTCATCGACCTGATGGCCAACCGCGACGCGCAGTCCTGGCAGCGGGCCTGCGAGGCAGAGACGGTTGCCCGGGCGAAAAATCTCTTCCGTCCCCTGTGCGAGGCGCTGGTCCTGAAAGGGCGCGTCTGTTCATATGCAGGTGTCTCGAAAGAGAGCAACCGCGACGATGAGGCGCTCATCTATCTTCGGGAAGCTTACAATCTGTCACAGGAGCACGGCCTTTCGCCCGAACACGTCCAGGCCTGCTACTATATATCTGAGATTTATGTCAACAAAAACCGATGGAACGACAAACTGGTAGATGAATGGTACTCGCTCGCTGGGCGGTACCTCGAAGAGGGGGAAACCCTTGCCGCTGCCGATTCGCTCGAAGATCTCTCGCGCAGAAGCGTCATATTCCGCTTCCGGTATTTCCGCCAGGGGGGCCGCCTGAAGGAGGCCGCCGAGTACTGCGAGAATATCGTGGAAAACGCCGCCCCAAACGACTGGCTCACGAAGCATCAGGTCTATGACCACCTGACCGTGATCTACTCGGCTATGGGCAACAGCCAGGCGGCCGCCGAGAATCACCAGCGCTGTGTTTACGCCATGCAGCAGTATATGCGTCAGCGCTCCGACAGCCGCCTCCAGGCCCTCGAGGACCAATACGAATATGTCCTCAACCAGCGCGAGATCGACAAGAAGCAGAGGCTGGTGATATTCCTCCTGGTCGTACTGGGATTCATGCTCCTGCTGCTGTTCGAATCGCGCAAATACAACCAGAAGATCCGCCAGCAGAACAAGAAGCTCGAGGAGGCCGACAATTCCAAGAAGAACCTCCTGGAGGCCATCTCTTCCGACCTTGTCGATATCAGCTCGATAGGCCCCGTGAACGACATAATGCAGCTGGCCCGCGACAGCCACTCCATGGACGACGAGGAAATCCACAAGTCGGTAAGGGAGATCGTAAGCAAAGGCACCTCGCTGAGCGACGACGTTTCGGAATACTTCTACAAGCTCATCCTCCACCGCAAGAAAAACGTGGACAGCTCCGGTCTCTCCGAGCGCGAACTCGAAATCCTGCGCCTCTGCGGACAGGGCCTCTCCACGGCCAAGATAGCAGAGATCCTCTACATCTCCCCCCGTACCGTATCGAACCACAAACAGAGCATCTACGGCAAGATGGGCGTAAAGAGCATGCAGGAGATGCTCTTCAAGGCAAAAGAGGCAGGCCTGCTCTGATGCAGACCCGCCTCTTAATTCAACTTTCCTAAAAAAGCAATCATTCGTTGGCAGCCACAGCGCCGCCGTTCTTCAGGGCCTTCGAAGGAATCCACCAGCCCAGTTTCCTGGCCAGCAGGAGAATCAGCAGCGAGAGCACCAGATAGCCAACGCAGAGCCACAGGAGCCAGCCGCCCTTGAAAGCGACGGGAACCGACCAGATGAGCAGGATCTCGACGGGAGCGCAGGGCAGGAACGCCATAGCGTAGTTGTCGAGGGCGTGGCTCTCGTTCTTCGGGTCGACGATTCGCAGCAGCGCGATACCGATCGCCATTGTTCCGGTCCACCATCCCCAAGCGAAGATAGCCTTCTCGAACCAGTCCTTCTTATAGAGGTGGCGTGCGAAGTAGAAGCACATGAAGAGGGTTACGGCAACGCCGATCGCCAGCAGCACCACGAGGGGCAGAGCGTTGGCGGTGACCACCTTGAGGTTGATGGCGCCCACGCCGCAGGCGACCAGAAGGTCGGTAGCGGTTCCGCTGATGTTGCTGATGGTCTTCTGCTCCACGAAACGGCTCGCCTTGGTGGCATCGAGGATCACCTTGAAGATCATACCTACGACATAAGCCGTGAGGAACACGGGAACGCCGCTGATATTGAGGGTACCCTTGAGCAGCACGTCGCTGAGCAGGTAGCCGCAGTAAGCTGCGAACATCACGATACCCAGATGCATAGCGAAGTGGTCGATGGAGATCGAGGAGACGGTAGCCTTGCCGAGGTTGTCGCGCTTCTCTTCGGGAACGAGTCCGCTGCGGAGTTCGTTGGGAAGTTCAGCGAAGTCGGTCACATAGCTGGTCTGATGCTTCTTGGTGGCTATCTTGATGAGCAGCACTCCGAAGATCACACCCAGCACGACGCCGACCGTAGCGGTGGTCATACCGAGGCTGAGTGCCTCATCGGTAAATTCCGCGCCGAATTCGGTGGACATAGCCGCAGCTGTGCCGTGGCCTCCGTAGAAGCCCACAGGGCACATGATGCCGAAGAACTCGGGGACCTTGAAGATCGGGGTGAGGAGCAATATGCCGATGATGCCGATTGCAGCCCACTGGAAGAACATTCCGAACTGCGAGTAA
>JAFSXX010000055.1 GCA_017443845.1 Bacteroidales bacterium
AAAATGCTTCTGGAGCCAGGAGAGGGTCTCCCACTACGGGCTCGAGCCGTCGGGGAAGGTGAATTCGCCGAAGACGCCCTCGAAGTAGGGCTTGTCGAAGTAGCCGATGTTCCAGAACACCGTCTGGTAGCCGCGGTTGCCGGCCGGCATATTCATCGAATGGACGACCTGCTGGAAGCAGTTGTCGATGACCTTGAGGAGGGTGCGCTGCTTGGTGTTGCTCTCCACCACTTCGTCGAGGCGCTCGAGGTAGTTGTCGCCGTAGTCCTTGCGGATGAAGTAGTCGAGGTACATCAGGAACTCCGGCGTGGCGACGGCGCCCATAAACTGGGAGCTGATCGAGTACACCAGGTTGATGAATTCGCCGCAGAAGCTCTTGAGGTCGGTCGGGGCGATCGAGACGCCGCCGAGCTCCCTGAGGCCGCTGACGAGGAAGGGATACATCGTGATGGCGACGCAGTACGGATAGCCCGGGGTGCCGCTCTCGTCGTGCTTGTACAGGACGTGGGACTCCAGGTCGGCGATGTACTGGTGCGCGAGACCGCGTCCGTACAGGGCTTTGATCTTGTCCTGCATAATGTAGCGGTTCTGCTTGATGTTGTTCTCCTTGTAGAGCTCGTTGCCGAGGGTCACGATGTTCTTGTGCGTGATGTTGGCGTTGGAGTCGAACTTGGAGCCGGTCGCGGCGTTGGAGGCCTTGATGTAGTCCTTGATGAAGTCGTTCTTCTTGCGGAGGTCCATGCCGCGGTCGAAGGTCTCGATGTATTCCAGGGCGACCTTCTTGTTGATCGACATCAGGGAATCCACCACCTGGCGGCGGATCTCCTGGCTGGAGATTTTGTCATATATATAAAGGTTGTCGGCGATGGATACGACGACGTCTTCGGGGCAGGGCTGCCCGGAGTGTACGTAGGCGAGCCTGATACCGTTCATCAGCTTCTCACGGTCGAAATCTTCGTAGGCGCCTGTGGTCTTGCGTACTTCCATAAATAATTGAAAATCAGTTAGTTTGTTAAACGTTATGTTGGCTCTCATTTGCAATTGGGGCCAAAATACACGGACTGTCACGGAGACAACCCGTCCAATTGCGAGAGATTTGCGACTACAAAATTAGGATGCTTTGCAAGGCGAAACAATGCCCCTGCGGGAAAGTTATCAACATCTTTTTTAACGACCCGGGGAAACAGTCGTATTAAAAACTTTTTGGCAGGCGGCGACATTCCGTGCGCGATGCGCCTGCAGCGGCTAAGGGAATGTTTTATAATTATAAATTGGTAGAAAAAATGCGGTTTCAGGAAGAAAATTCGCAAAAAATAGCTATATTAGCAGGCTTTTTTATAACAAACCGACACATTATAATGAAAATCAATTCTTCTGATGCTCTTGCAAGTATCCGGCAGGAAGCTCTCAAAGCGCTTTCTGTCAGGGAAAAGAGCAATGAAACCGTATCGGAGGAGGCGGCAGGACTCGAGAAGGGAACGCCCCATATGCAGATTCTCTGCTGCGGCGGTACCGGCTGCAAAGCTTCCGAGAGTGCCAAAATCGTCGAGAATTTCCGTTCTTCGCTCCAGGAGAAAGGCATTGCCGACAAGGTAGATGTCGTCGTCCCCGGCTGCTTCGGATTCTGCGAGAAAGGTCCCATCGTCAAGATTATCCCGGACAACACGTTCTACACTTCGGTCCGTCCCTCGGACGTGGAGGAGATTGTCACCTCCCATATTATCGGCGGGCAGAAGGTGGAGCGCCTGCTGTATCTCGACCCGCACAGCGGCGAGCATATCAGCGACTCCAAGCATATGAATTTCTACCGAAAGCAGATGCGTATCGCGCTTCGTAACTGTGGTTTTATCAATCCGGAGGATATCCGCGAGTATATCGCCCGCGACGGCTACAAGGCTCTGGCCGACAGCCTGCAGCGCGACAGTCTCGAGGTGCTCGCCGACATCAAGGCCAGCGGTCTCCGCGGCCGTGGCGGCGCCGGATTCCCCACGGGGATCAAGTGGGAGATTGCCCGCAAGTTCGACGCGCCCGACAAGTATGTCGTGTGCAACGCTGACGAGGGTGACCCGGGCGCCTTCATGGACCGTTCCATCATGGAAGGCGACCCCAACTCCGTCATCGAGGCAATGATGATCTGCGGCTACTGCATCAATGCCAACCACGGACTGATCTACATCCGCGCGGAGTACCCGCTTGCCGTCGAGCGCCTCAAGATCGCCATTGCCCAGGCTCGCGAGTACGGCCTGCTCGGAGAACATATCCTCGGCAGCGACTTCAACTTCGACATCGAGATCCGCTACGGCGCCGGTGCATTCGTCTGCGGCGAGGAGACGGCCCTCATCCATTCGATGGAAGGGAAGCGAGGCGAGCCCACGCTCAAGCCGCCGTTCCCGGCAGAATCCGGCTATTTCGGCCATCCGACCAACGTCAACAATGTAGAGACCCTTGCCAACGTCCCGGTGATCCTTACCAAGGGACCTGCCTGGTTCTCTTCGATCGGCACC
>JAFSXX010000056.1 GCA_017443845.1 Bacteroidales bacterium
CGAACGACTGATTATGCATAACTGTCTGATTTACAGACAAAGTTACGATTGAAAACCGTTCGCCCCGCAAACACCTCCTAACTATCTAACTATCAATATTTTCAAAGACCTATATATAAATTTTTAGTGGACACTAATGTTTTTTTATGAAAGAATGCAGATTCACAAGTCTGTTCTCATCCAGTTTGGTTAGTTTGATGTCAGATGTAGTTTCGACTATGCAATAAAGAGTGTCCGATGCTTTGAAAGACGAGCAAATGATCGTATCAGAAAATGCTGCATCAATCCTTGAAGTAGGAAAGATATCCACAAAATCATCAAATCGTATTATTGGGGAGATAATATGCTTCGAGTCGATAAGTTCTTTGCTTAATCCTTCTCTTCTGAATAAGGAGAAGAGAAAACGTTCATCTTTTGCCTTCTCAAAGGATGTGGCGTCATTGCAAATAAATCCGGAAGTGGGATTGTTTAAAACAAAAATGCCTGAAATGTTCACTATATAAAAAACGCCATTGATCCTATATAAATCTCTGCATATTCCAATCATCAGGTATTCTTTCCCTGACAGCTGGTCAATAAACCAAGTCCCAAGACCGAATTCACCGTTGTCTATAGCCATTACTCTCCATTCATGGTCTTCATACAGGCAGGTCCGATAAGGCTCGGGAGAGTCAGATTGCCATTCTGAAACAGAACAGTCAGGGATTGAGATATAGCTGCGTTTACGCTTATTTAACTCAATCAGAAATGATTTTTTCATATCTGAACCATACATTCCGTTATAATCGGCGTGGAGAGATAAGAGGTAGTTGTCAGACTTTTTCCGGGCAAATGTGATATCAATGCCAACTCCAGGAAGAACAAGATCGTGCATATCCAAAATAGTGCTGTCATTTGGAACATTCGAAAACCCGAACTCTCTATTTTCGGTTGTGCAGAAAGATATGATAATTGAGAATAATCCTATTACAAGTTTGCAGAGGATACTCATCCGATAATTACTCTTTCTCTTTTGTGCTGGCATGGTGTTGACATAACTGATATTTGCAAATCTATTCAATTCTTTCTTTACCTGCAAATTGGTATATTTGTAGTTGTAAATCGAAAATACAATGAAGAAGAGTTATATTTCCCCGGCTTTCGGTCTGGTGACCATTCCGGTTTCGTTTATGGCCCCTCAGGAGACGCCCAGGGGGATAGTCCAGATAGTTCACGGAATGTGCGAGCATAAGGAGCGCTATTTCCCTCTGATGGAGTTCCTGGCCGCCAACGGCTATGCTGCGGTCTGCCACGACCATATCGGCCACGGGGAGGCTGTGGCCTCGCAGGATGACCTGGGCTTTATGGGAAAAGGCGGATGGCTAGGGATGGTGGAGAATGCGAAGGCGGTTACCGACTGGGCGAAACAGCAGTGGCCTGGCGTTCCCTTCACCCTCTTCGGGCACAGCATGGGCTCTATGGTTGTGCGCTCTTATGCCAAGCGTTACGATGACGCCATCGACGCCCTGATAGTCTGCGGATGCCCTTCGGACAATCCCGCAAAGGGTGCCGGAATCCTTATGAGCCGGATGTTCGAAGCTCTCAAGGGTGACCATTACCGCCCCGGACTTCTTCAGAAAATGTCGTTCGGCAGCTACAACAAGCCTTTCGCGTCGGAGGGCTGGCCCGCGGCGTGGGTCTGCTCCGACCCCGACATCCTGAAGGCATATCACGCCGATCCGCTCTGCCAGTATATCTTTACTGCCGACGGATTCGAGAATCTCCTCCTGCTGATGAAGGACTGCTACGGCGCCAATGGGTGGAAAGTTTCAAAACCCGGCCTTCCGGTACATTTCATCTCCGGAGCCGAGGACCCCTGCCGCATCAGCGACAAGGCGCTCGGAAAGGCTCTGGATGCCCTGAAAGCCGTAGGTTACAAGGATGTTACCCTCAAGATTTATCCCGGAATGCGCCACGAGATCCATAACGAGACCGGGCGCCGCGAGGTCTGGGACGACATCCTGACCTATCTGGCCTGAACGGTATCGAACCGCCTGCCGCCGAACAGTTCGCAGACGGTGTCGGCGATGAGTCTGTGGCCCTTTTCGTTGGGGTGTATCCCGTCGGGGCACATATAGTCCTGGAAGCACTTCTTTGAGAGGAACGCCGATGTTATGTCTATTACCGGGACGCCTGATTCCAGGGCCAGCTTGAAAATCCCGAGATTGTATTTCTCGTGCCAGTTATTGATTCCTTCAGTGTCGCCTCCCAGCCAGGTGAGGACATTCCTGCGACCGTTTTCGTCCATATCGCGGGTGACGTGGGCGTAGTAGCGGTCCGAGACCAGGGGGATGAGCGAGAACATCACCGGGCGTGACCCCAGGCTCCTGACCTTGTCGATAAGCGCCCTGTATGTCGCTGTGAAATCCCCGATTGCGGTGAATGGTTCGTGTTTGGCATAAGGGTCCGCGCCTATGGCGGGCCAGTTGAAGTCGCAGTCGTTACCGCCGTAGCCCAGGAAGGTGTAGTCCGAGCCGGCGATCTTGTCGAGGTGGCGTTCCAGTATTCTCTGGCCGATAGTGACCGTGCAGCCGAAGCGGCCGTAGTTGTCCACCTCGATGCCGAGGCGCCGGCTGCACTGCCGCGCGAAGTTCTCGTTGCTGACTGTGTAATGGGGAGCGCCGTCGGCGCACTTGTCCAATATGACTCCCTTGATGATGGAGTCTCCGAATGCGATACCTTTCTTCATAGTTCCATCTTCTTTACGGCGGCAAAAATAGGGGCTCCGCTCCGGATGGGAAAAGAAGTGTAATGTGGGACGGGAAAATGTGACGGAAATACGGTTTTGGGGATTAAAATGCTATATTTGGGATTATTTTCAGGAACCGCATAATTTATCCCATTATGGTTAAACTCCCGAATATATTCAGGCGACTGCCGGTCCAGGTGTGGTATTTCCTCGGGGCGCCGCTCTTTTTCCTGGCTTTTATGCTGGTTTACGCTCCGTTCGATTCGAGGGTCTTCCTCGATGCCGGAGGCGGACTCTTCTACTTCAATATCTCGATCCTTTTCAGCATCCTGCTCGTCTCGCTGGTCGGTACGCGGCTCGCGTTCCATTTCATTTATCGCGGGCGTGAGATATCCCTCTTCGGATATGTGGGGTGGTGCATCGCCGAGCTGCTTGTGGCCGCGGCATTCATGGCCATATTCCTCTCGCTCATCTCGAAGACCGCATATTTCGCGGCCCTCGGCAGGTGCGTGCTGTTGAATTATGGCGTCCTGATCTATCCCTATGCCATAATAACGCTAGGCCTGTTCCTCTCCTCGGCCTCCGGCGAAGCTGAAAAGAGGCAGGATAAGATGCTCCGCTTCACCGACGACAGCAACCGGTTGAAGCTTGTCGTCGCCTCATCCTCGGTGGTCTATGTGGCTGCTGAGGAGAATTACGTCCGCATCCATTATCTGGAAGGCGAGAGGCTCAAGAATTATCTCCTGCGCAACTCCATGAAGAAGGTCGAATCGGTGGCGGAGGGCAGGGGCCTTGTAAGGTGCCACAGGTCCTATTTCATCAATCCGGCCCACGTGAAGGCGCTGAGCAAGGGGAAAGAGGGGCTGATAGAGGCGGAGATGGATGTCGAATGCCAGCCCATCCCGGTTTCGAAGCGTTATTACGACAGCGTATCGGATTTGCTCTGAGTCCATTCTTGTTCCAAATGTGTTATATTTGCAATAAACCAGATTAATATGAGAAAAATTATGACTTTGGCCCTGTGCCTTGCAGCAGGCGTAGCCTCGCTCGTCTCCTGCGGCAATTCTACGAAAGTCGCGGCAGATTCGACCGACAATGCCGCCATCAGGAATATCCTCTCGCGCAAGAGCGTCCGCTCCTTCACCGACCAGGAGGTGACCGAAGAGCAGATGAATGCAATGCTCCGCGCCGCTATGGCGGCTCCCTCCGGCCGCGACATCCGTCCCTGGAGTTTCGTCGTGCTCCGCGACAAGTCGCAGTATGCGCGTATCTTCGGCGATAAGAATTTCAATATGCGCATCTACAACAAGTCGGCGGCGGTAGTAGTCCTCTGCGCCGATACGACGGTGGTGATGAAGGCCCGCAAGGATCCCGATACATCGATGAGCATCCAGCCCAACGGCACCTGGCGCGACGATATGGGAGCCTGCACCGAGAACTTCCTGCTCGCAGCTGAGAGCCTCGGCCTCGGTGCGGTGTGGACTGCCTGCTATCCCTATCCCGACCGTTACGAACCGGTCAAGAGGGAGCTCGGACTTCCTTCAGAAGTGATGCCCTACTGCGTGATAGCGGTGGGCTGGCCCGATGCCCAGTACGAGCCCAAGGACAAGTGGGATCCCAATCGCATCCACTACGGAAAGTGGTAGGATTTCTTGCTGAAAGAGCAAAAAAAAAGCGGCCCGAGGGCCGCTTTCTTTATGTGTGACTGTTAGTAGAAGTACCTGTTGTTGACGATCTCGAAGCAGGGGACTCCGTTGATTACCACCGGACTGTAGAGGACGTTGTCCGCCAGGTAGAAGACCCTTCCGTTGATGACCAGCTCTGTGTAGTAGGGCGGGAGTGCGTTGACTATCGCTCCGACTATCGCGTTGGCTGCGGTGATTGCCGCCGCAGTTATAATCGCATCGCCTACGATCCTCGCGGCTCTGTAGCCTGCGGGCCTGCGGTAGTGAGGCCTGGATGCAGGGACCGGACGGGGTCTGGGTGCGGGACGTACTGCGGGACGGGGAGCCGGAGCGGGCCTGTGGCCTATGCCGTGGTTGTGGCCGGGATTGCCTGCCATCGGCCTGTTGTAGTTGCCGTTGTGGGCTCCGGGGTTGCCGCCCTTGTTACCGGGATGGAAAGCGTTATCGTCGTGTTTGCCGGAAGGGCGGTGGTTGCGGTTCTCGATGCGCGGGCCGTCGCTTCTGCGGTTGTTGTCGGGGCCCTTTGCTGATGCATTGAGAGAGAGGGTACCCATCATTGCGATGGAGATGACCAGAACTGATGTTGTGAACTTCTTCATAAGGCTTTCCTCCATTGATTTTGGTTTGTTACCTGAATAATATCAAGCATCGTGCCAATAATCGAGATGTCGGCCCGGAGGTTCTTCAGGGAGGGTTCGCGGAGCCCCCCGCAGATGTCGGCGCCGATTATCCGGCGTCGCTGCGAGAGAAGGCGGAGGCTTTCGATGAGCTCCGGGAGCCGCATCGTGCCCTGGTCCCAGTTGGTGGCGGCGTCCTCTTCGGAGAGCACATCTTTGTCTATCGAGACATATACCGGGACATCCCCCTCGAACTCTGGGGAGGACTGCATCGCTACCCTCTCCGCGAAGGGTTCGGTCTCGCAGCGCAGCTCTTCGGCCGCCCCGACGATGACGCCCCTGCGGAGCATCGGATTGTGCAGCAGCATATCGCGGAGCCAGCCGCCGCAGGAGATTATCTCCCCGTAACGGGGTTGTTGCATATCGGTATGGTGGTCGAACAGCAGCAGGTCGAAAGGTTCGTCGGCCTTGCGGCAGAGAAGGGAGGTGAGGTAGTGGTAGTCGCCGCCGTCGATCCAGTGGATGCCGCGCCAGGGAATGCCGGAGGTGCGCCTGATGATCTCGGCGGCGGCTTCGTCGTCGCACAGGCAGGCGGTGCCCTCTATGTCGCGGCAGTCGACGGCATCGACAGGGCAGGAGGGGAATGCCTCCCGCAATCCCTCAAGGTCGAGGGCACCGGACATATTTATGGCGCTGAGCATACTCTAACGGGTATAGAAGTCGATCATCCTGCCGATGGCCCGCTGGCATACGGGGCAGAAGCCCTCGGAATTGTTGTGGTGCATCCTGCAGTCGAAGTAGGGACGGTAAACTCCCTTGGCCATATAGCCGCCGCCCTCGAACACTCCGAGGACTCCGAGCTGCGTGGAGTCGTTGGGCTCGGTAGGGATTACGGCCCCTTCGGGCAGCATATCGGCCCATTTGGAGCCGAAATCCTTCAGGGTTGTGATATTGGGCTCCCAGGGCTCGAGGTCGAGATTGTAGAAATCCTCGTATGCCACCTCGGAGGTGAAATATTCGTCGGCCAGGCCGGCGAAGCTGTGCCCGAATTCGTGGATGAAGACGGGGTCCGAGCGGTCGTTGTCGGAGGTTCCGAGAGCGTAGGCGTTATAGATTCCGCCTCCGCCGTACTTCGCGCAGTTGGCCACTATGAAGAGGGCGTCGAAGGGGGCTCCGGATACGGCCTCGGCGATCTTCGAGTGGTCCTGGATGGTGAGGTAGCGGTCGATGTAGAAGGTGTAGAAGTTGGATTCGCAGACCGTGCTTTTCCAGACATCGTCCTGCGGGATATCGACTCCGCTGTCGCGCGAACAGGAGAGCAGGAAGCGGATGTTGAAATCGCCGCGGCGCTCCTTGTAGGGATCGAGGGTGAACATATACTCGGCGAAGCGGGCTGCATCCTTGCGGAACTTCTCCATTTCGGCCGCGGTGTAACCCTCGGCCACGAAGAGGAGGTCCACCTTGCTGGCATCGTCGCCGTTGACCATATACGGTTCGACGGCGAAGTCGTTGAGCCTGCCCGTATTGATGAGCTTGTCGGCAGGGTCGATGACGGCCTCGAGCATCGGCTGGAAGACGTTGTCGGCGCGTCGGCGCTCATAGAGCACTACCTTTACCGGCTTCTTTGGGAAGGGCATCCAGACATTGTGGGTCATCGATTTCGCCACGCGGGAGGCCTCTTCGGTGGTGCGCCACTCGGAGAAGAGGGAGCAGAATCCGGTGGAGAAGACCAGCTCGCCCTCCTCAAAGGCTTCAAAATAGTATTCGCCATATCCGAACGGATCTATGAGGCTGTCGGGGTTGCCGCTCCACTGAGGCTCCCGGCTGACGGTTCCGAGATAGGCTTTCTGGTTGGAAGCGTCGCCTGCAAGTATAAACTCGATACGCAGCCTTTCGTTAGTGAAATTGGCATTGAAATCGACTTTGCCTTCGAAATTGTAACTAAAAGTGCCGTTTCCCGATGTCTTTACTTCTTTGTTGCAGGCCGGCAAAATGGCAAAAAGCAGCGTAAAAAGCACGAAATAGAATTTTTTCATATAAATTTGTAGGTTTAAAATGTTAACCGCACAGCGTGCGGTCCTTCCATAAACATTCGTAAAGTTATGAATTTTTCAGTTCAGGTGGCAGACAAAAGTCACATCAAGTACGCAAAGGACATATCGGACGAAATATTCCTTTCCGCGCAGGAGAGGCATACGGGTATAGCCAAGCGTACCCCGGAGTATCTCACGGAGAAGATCCTCGCAGGCAAGTCGGTAATCGCGCTCGACGAGGACGGCGGCTTCGCCGGCTTCTCGTACATCGAGTCGTGGGAAGGCAAGCATTATGTGGCCAATTCCGGCCTCATAGTCGCCCACAAATACAGGAATATGGGTCTTTCGCGCCTTATCAAGGAGCAGACCTTCATCCTCTCCCGACGACTTTTCCCGGAGGCGAAGATATTCAGCATAACGACGGGCGGCGCCGTGATGCGCCTCAACTACGAGTTCGGATTCAGGCCGGTGCCCTTCTCGGAGCTGACCAAGGATCCCGAATTCTGGAAAGGATGCGAGGGCTGCCGAAATTACGACATCCTGCTGCGCAACAACAGCGAGCGATGCATCTGCACCGGACTGCTCTATGACCCGGACGACCGTATAACCATTAAAACCCCCGATTCGAAATGACAGCAAAAAAGAAAGTCGTTGTCGCCTTCAGCGGCGGACTCGACACCTCCTATACAGTGATGTACCTCGCCCGCGAGAAGGGCTATGAGGTCTATGCGGCCTGCGCCAATACCGGCGGATTCAGCCCGGAGCAGCTCAAGGCCAACGAGGAGAACGCATACAAACTCGGCGCGAAGGAGTACGTGACTCTCGATGTAACAAAAGAGTATTACGACAAGAGCCTCCGCTATATGATATACGGCAACGTCCTGCGCAACGGCACATATCCCATCTCGGTCTCCTCGGAGAGGATTTTCCAGGGTATGGCGATAGCCCGCTACGCCCGCAAGATTGGGGCTGACGCCATAGCGCACGGCTCCACAGGAGCGGGCAACGACCAGGTGCGCTTCGATATGACGTTCCTGGTGATGTGCCCCGATATGGAGATCATCACCCTCACGCGCGACGGCAACCTCTCCCGCAAGGAGGAGGTGGACTACCTCAACGCGCACGGCTATTTCGCCGATTTTACCAAGCTCAAGTACTCCTACAACGTGGGAATCTGGGGCACCTCCATCTGCGGCGGCGAGATCCTCGATTCGAAGCAGGGACTCCCCGAGACGGCTTATCTCAAGCAGGTCGAGAAGCAGGGCAGCGAGATCCTCGAGCTGGAGTTCACCAAGGGCGAGCTGACCGGGGTCAACGGCAAGCGTTATGAGGACCGCATCGAGGCTATCCAGGCCGTCGAGAAGATAGGTGCGGCCTACGGCATCGGACGCGATATGCACGTTGGCGATACGATTATCGGCATCAAGGGACGCGTCGGCTTCGAGGCCGCCGCGCCGATGCTCATAATCGGAGCCCACAAGTTCCTCGAGAAGTTCACCCTCAGCAAGTGGCAGCAGTACTGGAAAGACCAGGTGGCCAACTGGTACGGAATGTTCCTCCACGAGAGCCAGTACCTGGAACCCGTAATGCGCGATATCGAGGCGATGCTCACCGAGAGCCAGCGCAACGTGACCGGAAAGGTGACTCTCGAGTTGCGTCCGCTCTCATTCTCGACGGTGGGAGTGGATTCGCCCAACGACCTTGTAAAGTCGAAGCTCGGCGAATACGGCGAGACCCAGAAGGGCTGGACCGCCGAGGACGCCAAGGGCTTCATCAAGGTGCTCTCCACGCCACTGAGGGTATATTACGGCAATCACGAAGACGAATCCTCCGAATTATGATACGCGTCGGCATAATAGGCGGCGCGGGATATACCGCGGGAGAACTCATCCGGCTGCTGGTGAACCATCCGTCGGTCGAGATCTCTTTCGTGCACAGCACCTCCAATGCTGGCGCCGCCCTCTATGAGGTGCACGAGGGGCTTTTCGGGGAGACGGAGATGCGTTTCTCCGACTCGTTCGACCTCTCGGCGGTGGATGTCCTGTTCCTCTGCTCGGCCCACGGCAAGAGCCGCGAGTTCTGGCAGGAGAACACCATGCCCGGGGCTCTCAAGGTTATCGACCTCGCCCAGGATTTCAGGGATGAGAGCGAGGGGTATGTTTACGGCCTTCCCGAGCTTCAGAAGGGCAGGATAGAGCGGGCGTCCCGCATCGCCAATCCCGGCTGCTTCGCGACCGCGATCCAGCTCGCGCTGCTGCCCCTGGCCTCCGCTGGTCTTCTTCCGGAATGCGTCGATGTCACCGCCGTGACAGGCTCCACCGGGGCCGGCGTCAAGCCCGGCGCCACCACCCACTTCAGCTGGCGCAACAACAACCTTTCGGTTTACAAGGCCTTCACGCACCAGCATCTGCTCGAGATATGCCGCAACCTCAAGGGGCTGCAGCCCTCTTTCGGCGGCGGAATCAATTTCATCCCGGTAAGGGGCGATTTCGCGCGCGGAATCTTCGCAACCGCCCAGATGGAGTGCCAGCTTCCGCTGGAGGAGGTTGCGGCACTCTATGAGGATTACTACAGGGATGCGGCGTTCACCTTCGTGAGCCCCTTCGCGGTCGATCTCAAGCAGGTGGTCAATACCAACAAGTGCCTTGTCTCGCTCGAGAAGCACGGCTCCAGGCTGCTGGTCTGCTCCGTGATAGACAATCTCCTCAAGGGTGCGAGCGGGCAGGCGCTCCAGAATATGAATCTTATCTGCGGGCTCGACGAGAAGGCCGGCCTGCACCTCAAGGCTTCGGCCTTTTAACAGCGATGGATCTTTTCAAAGTATATAAACTGTGGGATATCGAGCCTGTACGCGGACTCGATACGACCCTCTGGGACAACAATGGCGTGGAATATACCGACCTCTACGGAGGCCACGCCGTAATCTCGATCGGGCATTGCCATCCCCATTACGTGGAGATGCTCTCGGCCCAGCTGCGCAAGCTCGGATTCTATTCGAACGCCGTCCAGAATTCGCTCCAGAAGGAGCTGGCGCTCCGCCTCGGACGCATCTCGGGGATGGAGGACTACAGCCTCTTCCTCTGCAACAGCGGCGCCGAAGCCAATGAGAATGCCCTCAAGCTGGCTTCGTTCAAGACCGGACGCAGCCGCGTGATCGCCTTCAACGGCGCATTCCACGGCCGCACTTCGGGTGCCGTGGCGGTGACCGACAATTTCAGCATCCAGGCTCCGTTCAACCGCAGCCACGAGGTGACCTTCGTCCCGCTGGAGGATGCCGATGCCGTGGAGCGTGAGCTTTCGAAGCGCGACTGCGCCGCCGTCATCATCGAGGGCATACAGGGCGTCTCTGGAATACACGAACCCTCTGACGCATTCCTGCGCCGGCTCCGCGAACTCTGCGACATCTACAATACTTATCTCGTCCTCGATGAGGTGCAGTCGGGCTACGGCCGCAGCGGGCTTTTCTATGCCCACCAGCGTTCCGGAATCCGTCCCGACATAGTAACCTCGGCAAAGGGGATGGGCAACGGATTCCCAATCGGCGCCATTCTCTGCGCGCCCCATATCAAGCCCGAGACCGGAATGCTCGGCACCACATTCGGCGGCAACCATCTGGCCTGCACCGCGGCTCTCGCCGTGCTCGACGTCATAGAGAACGAGCATCTGGTGGAGAATGCCGCCAGTGTCGGCGACTATTTCCGCAAGGCCTTCGAGGGCGATGCCGCAGTGGCGGAGTACCGCGGCCGGGGCCTTATGATAGGGCTCGAGATCAAACCGCAGTTTGCTGGCCTGCGCGACCGCCTGCTCTTCGAGGAGCACTTCTTCACCGGGGCGGCGGGGGCTTCGGTCATCAGGCTGCTGCCATCACTTACAATCACCAGGGAGACCGCATCCCGGTTCGTGGCCTCCTGGAAAAAACTCACAGGACAGTTATGAGACATTTTACAAGCGTAAAGCAACTCGGAAACCTCGGCGACGCCTTTGCCAAGGCCTTCGCCGTCAAGCGTCAGCCCTTCGCAGACCAGGCGCTGGGACGCAACAAGACGCTGCTGATGATATTCTTCAACAACTCCCTCCGCACCCGCCTGAGCACCCAGAAGGCGGCCATGAACCTCGGGATGAACGTGATCGTGCTCGATGTCAACCAGGGCGCCTGGAAGCTCGAGACCGAGCGCGGCGTCATTATGGACGGCGACAAGTCGGAGCACCTGCTGGAGGCGATTCCTGTGATGGGCTCCTACTGCGACGTCATCGGTGTCCGCTCCTTCGCCCGTTTCGAGAGCAAGGAGGCCGATTACGGCGAGGAGATCCTCAATCAGTTCATCAAGTATTCCGGTAAACCGGTTTTCAGTATGGAGGCCGCTACGCGCCATCCTCTGCAGACCTTCGCCGATATGATCACCATAGAGGAGTACAAGAAAACGGCAAAGCCCAAGATAGTTATGACCTGGGCTCCCCATCCCAAGGCGCTGCCCCAGGCGGTGCCCAACTCCTTCGCCGAGGGCATCAACATGACTGATTACGAATTCGTGATCACCCATCCCCACGGCTATGAGCTGGCTCCCGAATTCGTCGGCAACGCCAGGGTGGAATACGACCAGGACAAGGCGCTCCGCGGTGCCGATTTCGTATATGCCAAGAACTGGGCGGCATACGCCGACCCCGATTACGGCAAGGTCCTCAACATGGACCGCAGCTGGACCGTCACCGCCGAGAAGATGGCCCTCACCAACAATGCCTACTTTATGCATTGCCTGCCGGTCAGGCGCAATATGATTGTCTCGGACGATGTCATCGAGTCGCCTCAGTCGATAGTGATTCCGGAGGCCGCCAACCGTGTTGTGTCGGCGCAGACAATCCTCAAAGAGATATTGCTGGGACTCTGATATGGAAATCAAAGTTGTCAAGATAGGCGGAAACGTGGTTGACAATCCCGCACTGCTGGCGGGGTTCGTCAGTGATTTCGCGGCCCTCGGCGGGGCGAAGATCCTCGTGCACGGGGGCGGCGTGATGGCCTCCTCCATCCAGAAGGCCCTCGGCCAGACGCCCAAGATGATCGAGGGGCGGCGCATCACCGACGAGGATACCCTTCGTGTGGTGACGATGGTCTATGCGGGGTGGTGCAACAAGAATGTTGTGGCCCTCCTGCAGGCCGCCGGATGCAATGCGATCGGGCTCAGCGGCGCCGACGGAAATGTCATAAAGGCCGTCCGCAGGCCTGCCGAGCCGGTGGATTACGGCTTCGTGGGGGATATCTATCCCTCCGGGGTCAACTGCGCCTTCCTGCGCTCGCTGCTCGCGGCCGGGATGGTTCCCGTGCTCTGCGCCATCAACCATGACGGCGCCGGTTCGCTGCTCAATACCAATGCGGACACCATAGCATCGTCGGTGGCATCGGCACTTGCAGCGGAGGATACGGTTGATCTGGTCTACTGCTTCGAGAAGAACGGAGTCCTCTCCGACAAAGACGATGACAACTCTGTCATTCCCGTCATAACACCCGGGTTATATGCCTCCCTGAAGGCCTCGGGAGTGGTTGCGGAAGGCATGATCCCCAAGATAGACAACTCTTTCAAGGCCATTTCATCCGGAGTGCGGAACGTGATAATAAAGCATGCCGCCAACCTGGGCAACGATATCCAAACCGTTTTGAAGGGCGAATGATTATGGCGGATCTCAATCAACTAAAACTCGATGCGGCGCAGCTCCTGCGGGAGATGGTTTCCACGCCGTCGCTCTCCTTCGAGGAGAAGGCGGTGAGCGACCTGATAGCGTCGCGCCTCTCGGCCTGGGGGGTGGATCATGAGCGGATCGGCTGGAATATAGTCTGCCGCAGCGCCGGATACGACCCTTCGCGTCCCACCCTTATGATGTGTGCGCACCAGGATACGGTGGCTCCCTCGCCGGAGTACGATTTCGACCCTTATACTCCCGACCAGCCCTACATGCCCGGGGCTGTTTGCGGCCTGGGCAGCAATGACGACGGCGGCAGCGTGGTCACTATGATGGCGGCTTTCCGCGCCCTCGAGGGGGAGGCGCTGCCTTTCAACCTGATGCTGGTCCTCACTGTGGAGGAGGAGCGCACGGGCGAGCACGGGATGCGTTTCCTGTGGCGGGAGCATCTCCGCAAGGAGGTGACCTGGGCCATCGTGGGCGAGCCGACCGGAATGCGCGCCGCCATCTCCGAGAGGGGATTGGTGGTGCTCGACGGCACGGCGCACGGGGTGAGCGGACACGCGGCCCGCGAGGAGGGGGTCAACGCCCTCTATATCGCGCTCGAGGATATCGCCGCACTGCGCTCCCATAGGTTCGCGAAGTCCTCGCCCAGGATGGGGGAGGTCCACCTCAATGTCACCCAGATCGCGGCCGGAACCGTCCACAACGTGGTGCCCGACAAGTGTACCTTTGTGGTCGACGTGAGGCCGACGGATGTCTATGACAATGCCGAACTGGTGGCCGAGTTGCAGTCGGTCTGCAAGAGTGAACTGGTGCCCAGGAATCTCCGCAACGCCTCTTCGGCAACGCCTGAGAGTTCGCCTCTGGCCCGCAACTGTGCGGTGTGCGGAGTGGAGACCTTCTCTTCGCCCACGACGTCGGACTGGATCTGCATCGACTGCGAGGCTCTCAAGATGGGGCCGGGCGATTCGGCCCGTTCGCACAAAAAGAACGAATACCTGCTGCTGGGCGAACTCGACTCGGCGGTTGACAAATACATTAAATTCATCAGGGAATATGGCAACACTCTGGAACAAGGGCGTTGAAGCCTCAAAGGCGGTCGATGCCTTCACGGTATGCGGCGACCGCGTGCTGGATCTCAAACTGGCCCGTTACGACGTCATAGGGTCGAAGGCCCACATCAAGATGCTCGAGAGTATCGGGCTGCTCACTTCAGAGGAACTGGCGGTGCTTACCGACGGACTCGACGCGATCCTTGCGGATATCGAGGCCGGCTCTTTCGTGCTCGAGGATGACGTGGAGGATATCCATTCGCAGGTGGAGCTGCTGCTTACCAGGCGGCTGGGCGATATCGGCAAGAAGATTCATTCCGGCCGCTCGCGCAACGACCAGGTGCTGGTCGATATCAAGCTTTTCCTTCGCGACGAGATCCTCGCCGTGCGCTCTGAGGCCCTGACCCTGTTCGCGACCCTCCAGTCGCTGAGCGAGAAATACAAGGATGTCCTGCTTCCGGGCTATACCCACGAGCAGATCGCGATGCCCTCGTCGTTCGGGCTCTGGTTCGGCGCCTATGCCGAGTCGCTGGTCGATGATATGTACCTGCTCGGTGCTGCCTACCGTGTGGTGAACCGCAATCCGCTGGGTTCGGCCGCCGGCTACGGCAGTTCGTTCCCTCTTGACAGGGAGATGACCACGTCGCTCCTGGGGTTCGATTCGCCGGTATATAATTCGGTGGCGGCACAGCTCTCGCGCGGTTCCTCCGAGCGGGCCGTGGCTTCGGCTCTCGGGGCGTTTGCCTTGACTTTGAATAAGTTCGCGGCCGATTGCTGCATGTATATGTGCCCCAATTTCGGTTTTATCTCGTTCCCGGCCGAGTTGACTACCGGCTCGAGCATTATGCCGCACAAGAAGAATCCCGATGTGTGGGAGATCATGCGCGGCCATTGCAACCGGATAATGGCCTGCGAGAATGAGATTTCGATGCTCTGCGGCAATCTTGCCCACGGCTATCACCGCGAGTTCCAGCTGCTCAAGGATATACTCTTCCCGGTCCTGGAACTTATGCACGATTGCCTGAAGATGTGCGACTATATGATTTCCCAGGTCAAGGTCAACGGATCTATCCTGGATTCGCCGCTGTACGATACTATGTTCACCGTCGAGGAGGTCAACCGCCGCGTGCTCTCGGGCGAGCCTTTCAGGGATGCTTACCGCGAGGTTGGCATCGAGGTCAACGAGGGGCGCTTCGTGGCCGACAAGCATCTGAATCATACCCATATCGGCAGTATCGGGAATCTGTGTAACGGACGTGTTGCCGAGTTGATGGAGTCGGCGGCCGCCTTCGTTTAGCGCCAAGTTATTCGCTAATTAAACTACTCCAGACTTGTCAAAGCCTCCGGGCTTCCGCTTACCCTGCCCGTGGGAGGATGTAGAGTCTCGCATCCTGCGTCATCCGCCTGCGGCGGATAACTTGTCTGCTGCGAATCGAATCCTCCCAAGGCAGGGCAAGTCTCCAGTCCCAGAGGCTTTGAGAAGTCTGGAGTAGTGTGATTCCAATCTTTTTTGCTATCTTAGGAGTTCAATATTGACGTGGATTATGAAAGTTATACTTATTACGGGCATTACTTCCGGATTCGGAAAGGCTATGGCTGAGAGGTTTGCCTCTGAGGGCCATAAGGTTTACGGAACTCACAGGCGGGCGGATGAGAGGATTCCGGGAGTCGTTTACCTCAAAGCAGACGTGCAGAGCGAGGAGGATTGCAAGGCGGCGGTGGATGCCGTCATGGAGGCTGAGGGACGCATCGATGTCTTTATCAGCAACGCCGGGATGGGAATCGGCGGGCCGCTGGAGTTCTCGTCGCTCGAGGATGCGCAGCGCCAGATGGACATCAACTGGATGGGAATGGTGAGGATGCTGCACTTCGTGGTACCGGTGATGCGCCGGCAGGGAGGGGGCAGGATCCTTTGCGTAAGCTCGATAGGCGGACTTATGGGACTGCCATTCCAGGGACTCTATTCGGCATCGAAATTCGCCATCGAAGGCTACTGTGAGGCCCTGCGCCTCGAGATCCGCGGCTTCGGGATCGATGTGGTCCTGATCGAGCCGGGAGATTTCGCGACCTCTTTCACAGCGCAGCGCAAAAGCGTTTCGGGAGCCGAAGCCTACGAGGTTTACAAGTCCTACGCGAAATCGCTCGCCAGCATCGAACACGACGAGACTTCCGGTCTTAAACCGGAATTCCTGGCACGGAAAGTCAGCAGGATAGTGGCCTGCCGCCGCCCTCGTTACAATTATGTAATAGCCTCCCTTGAACAGCGCTTGTCGGTGATAATCAAACGATTACTGCCTGCCAGATGGTTCGCTGCCATATTGGCGTCTTATTACAAACTGTAATGATGATAAGATTTTTTCATTACATTTGCAGGTTACAAAACCTCAACCCATGACGAAAATTCTGAATCAAATATGCGCCCAATATACCCGTTCGCAGGAAGCAAAGGCGGCGGGAATCTATCCGTACTATCGTGCAATCTCCTCAGGACAGGATCCTGAAGTGCTGATGGCCGACGGAAGCAAGGCGCTGATGTTCGGCTCCAATTCATATCTCGGACTCTCCGACGACCCGCGACTCAAGGAAGCCGCCATCGAGGCCGTCAAGAAATATGGCACCAGCTGCTCCGGATCGCGCTTCCTCAACGGAACGCTCGACCTCCACGAAGAACTCGAAACCAAACTCGCCAAATTCGTAGGCAAGGAGAAGGCCGTCACATATAGCACCGGTTTCCAGGTCAACCTGGGAGTCGTAAGTTGCCTCGGCCATCGCGGCAGCTACATCCTGCTCGACGAACTGGACCACGCCTGCATCATCGACGGAAGCCGTCTGAGCTTCTCGACAGTATATAAATTCCGCCACAACGACATGGAGTCGCTCGAGCAGAAGCTCAAGCTCTGCGAGGAGGATAAGCTCAAGCTGATAGTCGTTGACGGCGTCTATTCTATGGAAGGAGATATCGCCCCCGTGAAGGAGCTGTGCGACCTCTGCGAGAAATACAACGCCTCGCTGATGATCGACGACGCTCACGGACTCGGCGTCCTGGGCGACCACGGCCGCGGAACCGCCAACCATTTCGGCGAGACCGACAGGGTGGACCTCATAATGGGAACCTTCTCCAAGAGCTTTGGCTCGCTGGGCGGATTCATCGCCGCCGACAGCGAGGTCATCGAACTCATCAAGCATACCAGCCGTTCGCTTATCTTCAGCGCATCGATGCCTCCGGCAAACGTCGCCGCCGTGAGCCGCGCGCTCGACATAATGCTCGAGGAGCCTGAGCGCATCGAGCACCTGTGGGACCTGACTCATTACTGCCACAAACAGTTCAAGGATGCCGGAATCGATATCGGCCACACCCAGTCGCCCATCATTCCGCTCTTCGTGCGCGATACATTCAAGGCTATGAGCATCGTCCGCGACGCATTGGACAACGGAGTCTTCATCACTCCCGTCATCGCTCCCGCGGTACCCGAAAAGGATGTGCTGATCCGCTTCGCGCTGATGGCCACCCATTCGTTCGAGCAGTGCGACAGGGCTATCGACGTCATCGTCAAGCTTTTCAAGAAGTACGAACTGATCTAGTATTCCAGCCTTCCGGCTGCTTGCGCCCTCCACCGCTCCACAATGCAGAACTTTGGTGAAATCCTCTCCCTTATAGTGGCCGTCTCCTGGACGGCTACTGCTCTTTTTGCGGATATCGCTAGCCACCGCATCGGGGCCATCCCACTTAATTTTATCAGGATGGTTCTCTCGCTCGTTCTCCTGGCGGGCCTTCTCTGGGTTGTTACGGGCGCGCCATATCCGCAGTTCGCATCGGGGCAGGCCTGGATATGGCTGGCGCTCTCGGGACTAGTTGGCTATGTGTTCGGAGACTACTGCTTGTTCAACTCCTACGTGGTTTTCGGCTCCAAGTACGGTCAGTTGTTTATGACGCTGGCGCCCCCTGTGGCCGGAATTACGGGCTGGCTCTTCCTGGGAGAGTCGATGAGCTGGCGCTCCTGGCTGGCGATGGCGGTCACCCTGGTGGGTATCGCCATCTGTATCCTCTCGCGCGGCGGCTCCTCGCACAAGCTGGAACTCAAGCTTCCCGTCAAGGGAGTCCTGTTCGGCATCGGAGCCGGAGTGGGGCAGGGGACCGGACTCGTGCTGAGCAAAATCGGACTTGAGCACTATGCCGCTTCGATTCCTGCCGATGCTGCGGCGTCGGTGACTTCGATGATGCCTTTTGCCGGAACCTATATCAGGGCGATAGCCGGCACGATCGGTTTCTTCCTGATTCTCGCATTCAGCAAATCGCTGCCGCAGGTGGCCGCCGCGATCCGCGACCGCAAGGGAATGACATTCGCGACCCTTACCACCATCTTCGGTCCCTTCATAGGTGTCTCGCTCTCGCTGATGGCGGTGCAGTATGCCAAGGCTGGCATCGCTTCGACCCTGATGGCGCTTACACCGGTATTGATCATCGTACCCTACGCCATCATCAATCACCAGAAGATTTCCGTCAAGGAGGTCCTCGGAACGCTGGTAACGATGGCCGGCGTGGCGATGTTCTTTATGCTATAGCCGCTTTTCAGACATAGATTCCATAGCTCTGCTTGATCTCTTTCATCACGAATGTGGAGAGGATCGAGCCGATGGATTTGATTGTGCCCAGCACGTTGATTATGAAGTCGTTGTAATACTTCATATCGGGGGCGTAGATAGTCAGGATGTAGTCGAATTCTCCGGCTACGTTGTAGCAGGCGGTGACCTCCGGGATGCCTTTGATGACCGATACGAAATCGTTGGCCACGTCGCGGCTCATCTGCTTGAGTTTGACGCTGCAGAAGACCAGGAATCCGCGCCCCATCTTCTCGGGGTCGAGTATGGCGGCGTACTTCTGGATGTAGCCCTCGCTCTCGAGCCGCTTGATGCGCTCGAATACCGGGGTGGAGGAGAGATTCACGCGCGCCGCGATCTGCTTGGTCGTCATCTTGGCGTCTTCCTGAAGGCATCTGAGGATCTTGAGATCCATCTCGTCGAGTGTATTGTTGTTCGTCATAACGAAGAATATTATTCCCTGAAACAGCGATAAAATGGTTATATTTGCTCCGCAAAGTTGGATTTTTGGCAAATATAGAATAATTTTCCTAATTATAGCTTAGTGTGTAGTTATATTTTCTATATTTACTAACTTGCGCCGAATTTTAAGACTAAGGCTATGACAAAGAAAATTGATACTCTCTGCGTTCAGGGCGGATACAGACCCAAGAGGGGCGAATCCCGCCAGATTCCAATTATCCAGAGTACCACCTTCAAGTATGAGAACAGCGAGCAGATGGCCAGGCTCTTCGACCTCGAGGATGCGGGCTACTTCTATTCGCGTCTCCAGAATCCCACCTGCGACAATGTCGCGGCCAGGATCGCGGAGATGGAAGGCGGTGTCGGTGCAATTCTGACCTCCTCGGGACAGGCGGCCAATTTCTTCGCCTGCTTCAATATCTGCGAAGCCGGCGACCATATGATAAGTACCGCCAGCATCTATGGCGGCACATACAATCTCTTCAACGTCACCCTCCGCAAGATGGGAGTCGATGTGACATTCATCGACCAGGAGGCGTCGGACGAAGAGTTCGAGGCGGCTTTCAAGCCCAATACCAAGCTGGTTTTCGGCGAGACCCTCACCAATCCCAACGTAAGGGTGCTCGACATTGAGAGGCTGGCCGGCATCGCGCATAAGCACGGCGTTCCCCTCATTGTGGACAACACTTTCCCCACTCCGGTAAACTGCCGCCCCTTCGAATTCGGGGCCGACATCGTAACCCATTCCACCACTAAATATATGGACGGACACGGAGCAGCCGTCGGCGGCGTCGTGGTCGACAGCGGCAACTTCGACTGGAATGCCAATGCCGAAAGGTTCCCCGGCCTCACGACTCCCGATGAGTCGTACCACGGCCTGATATATACCGAGCGCTTCGGCAAGGCTGCTTTCATAACCAAGGCGGTGACCCATCTGATGCGCGACCTCGGAAGCTGCCAAAGCCCCCAGAACGCTTTCTATCTGGGCCTCGGCCTCCAGTCGCTCCACGTGAGGATGGCCCGCCATTGCAGCAGCGCCCTCAAGGTGGCGACTTTCCTAAAGAATCACCCCGCAGTCAAGTGGATCGACTATCCCGGCCTCGAGGGTGACAGGGAGTACGCGAGGGCGCAGAAATACCTTCCGAACGGCTCCTGCGGCGTGATGGCCTTCGCTCTCAATGGCGACCGCGATTATGTCAGCCGCTTCATCGACTCGCTCAGGCTAGTCACTATCGAGACCCACGTGGCAGACTGTTATACCTGCATCCTTCATCCCGCCGCCCATACGCACCGCCAGCTCTCCGACGAGCAGCTGCTGGCAGCCGGTGTGGCCCCCGACCTGATGCGCCTCAGCATCGGCCTTGAAGATCCCGACGACATTATCAAAGATATCGAAAATGCAATTTCACAAGCTGACCGCGGATAGGTTCGAATTTGAATGCGGAGGCGCCATCGACAACTTCGAGATCGCCTACCACACCTCCCCGCGGGAGTACCGCAAAGGGGATAAGGTGATATGGATATGCCACGCCCTCACGGCCAATTCCGACCCCGAGGACTGGTGGTCCGAACTGGTGGGTCCTGGCAAATTGATGGACACCGACAAATACTTCGTCGTATGTTCCAATATGCCCGGTTCGCCCTACGGAACCACCAGCCCGGTATCGATAAACCCCGCGACGGGCAAGCCCTATCTGCTCGACTATCCGGCAGTGACGGTGCGCGACATAGTCTCCTCAATAATCCTGGTCCGCAAGGCGCTGGGCATCGAGAAGGTGGACCTTCTGATGGGCTCCTCCATCGGCGGCTTCTACGCCATCGAGTGGGCTGTGACCGAGCCCGACGTCATCAAGAGGGCGGTGTTCATAGCTACCACATCGAGGGTGAGCCCCTATCTGACCGCCTTTATGGAGGCCCAGAGGATGGCTATCGAGGCTGACGCCTCCTTCCGCGAGGCGAAATCCCCCGAGGGCGGCCTGGAGGGAATGAAGTGCGCCCGCGCCATAGCCCTCATCTCGTACCGCTGCTTCGAGGGCTACTGCCTCACCCAGAAGGAAGATAACGACGATGTCGTATTCGCCCGGAAGGCGGCCTCCTATGAGCGCTACCAGGGCGAGAAATTGGCCAAGCGCTTCAATGCCTACAGTTACTGGTACATCGCCAACTGCGTGGACAGCAACAACGTGGGCCGCGGCCGCGGCGGCGAGGCGGCAGCCCTCGGCACCATCAAGGCCGACACCACCCTTGTCTCGATCGACACCGACTGCATCTTCACCGCCTATGAGATGGAGAAGATGGTGGAGTGCATCCCCGGATGCAAATACCATATGATTAAGTCGCTCTTCGGACACGACGGTTTCCTGCTGGAGACCGGGCAACTTACCGAGATCCTCAAACCCCTGATAGAAGATTGATATGCAAGTCCTCAAATTCGGCGGTACGTCGGTAGCCGACGCCGCCAATATGACGAAGGTGGTGGAGATAGTCTCCAAGGCTCTCCGCAACGACAGGACGATTCTCGTGCTGTCGGCCATCAGCAAATGCACCGACACCCTCATCCGCATAGGGACTCTCGCTTCGGAAGGGGATGAATCCTACCTGGAACTCATCGACGGCCTCCAGAAGCGTCACAATGCCATAATAGAGGAGTTCCTGCCCCGCGAAAGCAGGCGGCAGGTCACCCTCGAGTGCGACGAGATCTTCTCGCACCTGCGCGGCATCGCCCAGGGAGTCAAGCTCCTCGGAGAGCTGAGCACCGTGAGCCTCGATGCCATCCAGGGCTGCGGCGAGCTCCTCTCGACCCGCATCGTTGCGGCCCGTTTCGCCTCGATGGGGACCAACAGCCGCTGGATAGATTCGCGCAAGATAATGAAGACCGTCTCCCAGGGCGGGCACAATACCCTCGACCAGGGCGCGACCAACCGCAACATCTCCAGGATGCTTGCCGACGATCCCGACACACGCCTCTTCATAATGCAGGGCTTCATCGCATCCGACGAGAAGGGGAGGATGACCACCCTCGGCCGCGGCGGCTCCGATTACAGCGCCTCCATCATAGCCGTGGGATGCCGCGCCCGTGAGCTCCAGATCTGGACCGACGTGCCCGGAATGATGACCTCCAATCCCCGCATAGTCCCTACGGCGTGCACGATCGGGCATATCTCGTACCGCGCCGCGCTGGAACTCTCCCATTTCGGGGCGAAGGTGATCTATCCGCCCACCATCCAGCCGGTGGTCTCGGAGGGCATTCCGATCTATGTCAAGAACACATTCGAGCCCGATGCCTTCGGGACCCTCATAGAGAAGGATCCGCCGGCGGTAAACGACTCGAACCTCATAGGCATCTCGAATTCCGACAACATCGCGCTCATCTCGCTCGAGGGAAGCGGAATGGTTGGCATACCTGGCTTCTCGAGCCGTCTGTTCGAGACTCTCTATCTGCACGATATCAATATCATCCTCATCACCCAGGCCTCCTCGGTCCATACGATGTGCATCGCCATATCGGAGAACGACGCGGAGAAGGCCAAGGCCGCGGCGGACGAGACCTTCGCCTACGAGATCTCGCTCGGCAAGCTCAATCCCCTGAAGGTGGAGAAGGGCTTCTCGATAGTCTGCCTGGTGGGCAACGATATCCTCAACCAGAGCGGCACTACGGGCCGTATGCTGGCTGCCCTGGGACGCAAGGGCATCCCGGTGAGGGCTACGGCGCAAGGCTCCTCGGAGCGTAACATATCGGTTATAGTGGCTTCCGACAAGGTGGACAAGGCTATCCGTTGCATCCACAACGAATTCTTCGACAAGAGTTCGGAGATTCCCGTGAACCTCTTCCTGACGGGCTGCGGCACTGTGGGAGGATCGCTGCTCAAGATTCTGGCAAGCTCAGTAGAGACCGTGGCGAAGCGGACCGGCAAGAGGGTTATCCTGGCCGGACTCTGCAACGCGGAGCGCTTCGTAATCGACGAGGAGGGGCTCGACCCCGCCACCGCTGTGGAGAAGCTCAAAGGCGGCCGGAGCACAGCGGAAGATGCCTGGTTTACGGCGCTCAAGGGGCTCTCGCTGGAGAATTCGGTCTTTGCCGACTGCACCGCCAGCGCCCACGTGGCATCGAAATACGAACAGCTCTTCAAAGCCGGATATTCGGTCGTGGCCTGCAACAAGATCGCATTCTCCGCACCCTACGAACGCTACAGGGTGATGAAAGATGCGGCTCTGCGCTACGGAGTCTCGCTCCGCTATGAGACCACTGTCGGCGCGGCGCTCCCGATACTCGAGACAGTCGCCAGATGCGTCAATTCGGGAGATACCATCGAGAGGGTCGAAGCCGTGCTCTCGGGCTCGCTCAACTTCCTCTTCAGCACTTACAAAGGTGCTGAAGGAGCGCGTTTCAGCGAGATAGTCGAGCAGGCCAAGGCGGCCGGATATCTCGAACCCGACCCCAACATCGACCTCAGCGGCCGCGATGTCCTGCGCAAGATCCTGATCCTCTCGCGCGAGGCTGGCCTGCCGCTCGACGAATCGGACGTAAAGGCCGTCCCGCTGCCTGACTATCACGACGAGGATGCCTTCCGAAAACTCTATGATGAGGCTACGGCCAAGGGCTGCCACCTGCGTTACATCGCATCGCTCGTGAGGCTCGAGGATGGCACTTACGAAGCCTCGATGGGGCTCCGCAGCATAGATGAAACACATCCGTTCTATAAACTTGACGGGACCGACAACTGCGCTATGATCCGCACCGCGTACTATCCTTCGCCGCTGGTAATCCAGGGTGCCGGAGCGGGCGGGCCGCAGACCGCGTCGGGACTGCTAAACGATATTCTGTTATGAGAAAAATCTTATTGATCGCGGCCGCTGTCGCCGGCCTTACAGCCTGTACTTCCACTCCCAAGGACCCCCATCTCGTGGCGCTTGAAAATGCCATAGTAAAGCAGCTCGGCGAGGGGACCAAAGTGACCATTGAAACCTTCCAGAAGGTGGATTCCACCACTTTCGGCGAGGAACTCGATTACCGCCAGGAAGTCTTTGACCTGCGTCTGAAGCAGAATATGAAGCTGCTCGAAAAATACAAGAAAGGCGGATACGTCAAGACCGCCGTGGAGAAACGCAACGCCATCAACCACGACCACGAGGTGATCGCCGGACTGGCCGAGATGGAACGCACGCTCGAACCGATTCTCGGGAACGTGGCCTATTATGACTACTGCTTCTCGGGCTCCGCAAAGAAGGAGGGGGCTCGCTCTGTCTATAAAGAGTACTACGCCTCCATCACTCCAGAAGGCGAGGTGGTGAGCATCAGCAGCGACAAGCGGACCCTTCACAAGGCGCTGGGACGCGTCATCCCCGGTTATCTCGAACTCGTCAAGGGCGATGATGGCGAACCCGCGGAGGATGTCAAAAACTGATTCCCGGAAGTGGCCAGCTATCTCCAGATAGAGAACATCTCGAAGTCCTACGGGCCGAAGATCCTCTTCGACCATATCGGCTTCAATATCAACGAGGGCGACAAAATCGCCCTCGTTGCGCCCAACGGTGCCGGCAAGACCTCGCTTATGAGGATCTTGGCCGGCAAGGAGAAGTCCGACTCGGGCGGCAAGATCCTCTTCCTGAAAGATATCTCCATCGCCTTCCTCGAGCAGGATTACGATGCCCCGGCCGATATCACCATCGCGGAGCAGATTGAGCGGCACAGCGCGGATATGACCTCCGGATTCGATTCCGAACGGATGGCCGAATATCGCCAGAAGGTGCGCGAGATGCTCTCCAACTTCGGGCTCCACGACCCTTCCGCTCTGATAGGGTCCCTCTCCGGAGGGGAGGTCAAGCGGGTCGCGCTCTCCGAGATGCTCGCCCTCGGGGCGGAGTTCCTCATAATGGACGAGCCCACCAACCATCTCGACATAGATGCCATCGAGTTCCTCGAGAGCTATCTCTCCCGCAGCCGCTGCACGCTGCTGATGGTGACCCACGACCGGTACTTCCTGGACCGCGTCTGCAACACGGTGATGGAACTCGACCGCGGGCAGCTTTACGTCTATAAGGGCAATTACCAGAACTTCCTGGAGAAGCGCGAGCAGCGCATAGCCAATTACAACGCACAGACCGACAAGGTCCGCAACCTCCTGCGGCGCGAACTCGAATGGATCCGCGCGACCCCCTGCGCCCGCACCGGAAAGGCCCAGTACCGCATCAATGCCTTCCGCGACCTGCAGGAGAGGGCGGGGCAGGTGTACAGGACATCGCAGATGGACCTTTCAGGTCTCGGCGGCTCGGTCCGTCTGGGAACCAAGACCATCGACTGCAAGCAACTATCGTGTTACTATGGCGACGAGTGCTATCTGAAGGACTTCTCCTACAAATTCCAGCGGCGCGACAAGATTGGCATAGTCGGGCGCAACGGCGTGGGAAAGAGTACCTTCGTGGATCTGCTGACAGGCCGTTTGGGGCCCGAGGCTCGGGTCATGGGCTCGATCGAGCGCGGAGCCTCCCTCCAGATAGGCTACTACCGCCAGAGCGGAATCGACTTCCAGCCGGGCGAGACGGTCCTCGACATAGTCGGGGAGACCCGCCTGCTGGAGCAGTTCCTCTTCCCGAGGGATATGTGGTCCACGCGGGTGGAGAAGCTCTCGGGAGGGGAGAAGCGCCGTCTGTACCTTCTGACCGTGCTGCGCGAGAAGCCCAATTTCCTGGTGCTCGACGAGCCTACGAACGATCTGGACATCGTTACCCTGAATATTCTGGAGGAGTATCTCCGCGAGTACGACGGCTCGCTGATGATCGTCTCTCACGACCGCCATTTCCTGGACCGCACGGTCGATCATCTGCTGGTCTTCTGCGGCGAGGGAGTGGTCAAGGATTTCGTCGGCAACTTCAGCGAGTACCGGGCCTATGTGCGCGATTATGAGCGGAAGAAGGCCTCGGAGGCCAGGGAGGCCGCACGCGGGGCTGGAGTTTCCGCTGCTGACGGCTCCGGGTCCGTCGGTAAACCTTCGGGACCGGTGCGCCGCAAGCTGACCTATAAGGAGAAGCTCGAAATGCAGCAGCTCGAGGCCGACCTGGCAGCCCTCGCCGCCGAAAAATCCGCCCTCGAAGAGCAACTCGCATCCGGCAACCTCGATTACGCCCGCCTCCAGGCCGCCTCATCCCGCATCGGCGAAATCATCGCCCTGACCGACGAGAAGGAGATGCGCTGGCTGGAACTGTCGGAGATCTGATCTGAACAGATAGAATTTTTTTGCGACTGGCTGCAGTAGCATGGCTGCAATGGTGTGATTATTATCGATTTCTTTTGCAGTGACGCGGATTTTGTCTAAATTTGCAAGTGCTACTTTGGATTTTAGACATTTTGAGATATGGAATACAAGCGATTTCTTTCGTTCGATGATGCTGGAGACGACAGTCTGTTTCTGTGGGGAGCCCGCCAGGTTGGAAAAAGCACGCTGGTAAAGACTCTTTTTCCGGAAGCGATTGTTTACGACCTTCTCAAGAGCGACGAGTTTGAACGCCTGGCCCGTCGTCCCTCGCTTCTCAGAGAGGAGTTGGACAAGAAAGGCCATGAAACGGTCGTCATCGTGGATGAGATCCAGAAAGTACCTCCGCTTCTCGACGAGGTCCATTGGCTGATGGAGAACCGGGGAATCCGCTTCATCCTATGCGGATCGAGTGCCAGAAAGCTCAAACGCGTCGGGACGAATCTTCTTGGGGGCCGGGCTCTCAAATATACGCTTCACCCGCTCGTGAGCGCAGAGATTCCTGACTTCGACCTTATCCGCGCGGTAAACAACGGAATGATTCCGCGTCATTATATGATTCTGAATCCGAAGAAACGCCTTCAATCATATATCGGGACCTACCTGAAGGAAGAGATCCAGGACGAGGCCGTTGTCCGTCAGTTCTCATCGTTCAACCGGTTCCTGGAAATTGCTGCCCAGACAGACGGCGAGATCGTCAACTACACAAACATTGCCTCCGACTGCGGGGTCAGCGCCACAACTGTCAAGGAGTATTTCAATATCCTTCAACAGACCCTGATTGGGTACATGGTTCCGTCCTTTACCAAGTCAAAGAAGCGCCGCGCAGTTGTAGCCCCCAAGTTCTATTATTTCGATGTGGGCGTTGTCAACTACCTGCTCCACCGGTCGTCATTGGAGCCCGGCTCCGCCGATTTTGGTCACGCCCTTGAGCATCTTGTCATTCAGGAAATCCAGGCCTATCTTGACTACCACGACTTTGAGGATAGCCTCGCTTATTGGAGGACTGATAGCGGATACGAAGTTGATGCCGTTCTCGGAGAAGCGAAGGTCGCCATAGAGATCAAGAGTACTGACGAAGTGCAGTCCAAACATACGAAAGGCCTTAAGGCTTTTATGGAAGACTTCCCGGATACAAGGCCTGTCATCGTTTCGCGCGACAGGTCTCCGAGGACTTTGAACGGCATAGAGATAATACCCGTTGAAACATTCCTGAAGATGCTTTGGAGCGGGAAGGTCTATAATGGCTGACTGTCGGATCGCAAAATAAACTATAATAATTTTTTGCTGTAGGAGGTTCAAGATATGTCGATTAAGTCAATGCCGATATGGAAGTGGGCTCTGCTGCTTTTGGCTGGGTTCGTGCTCTCGTTTTTGATGTATGCCCTGGCGCAGACCTTTACGGATTTCATCGGCCTGCGTTGGTTGCAACTGGCGGCTTACATAGTTGTTTCTGGAGTGATGCTCGGGTTGTATGCGCTGTTTGTCAAGTGGTTCGAGAAGTCGCCGGCTGGAGATATACCTGCCGGGCGCATTTTGCCGGAGACGCTGAAAGGACTCGGACTTGGGGCAGGATACTTCTGCGTCCTTGTCCTGATAATGTTTGCAGCAGGGCTGTATAAAATCGACGCTTTCGGCTGTGCCGACCCCTTTACCCTTATCCTGGCTTTCTTTATGTTCCTTATGGTCGCAGTGGGAGAGGAAATCATCTTCCGCGGCGTGCTGTTCCGCTGGATAGATGAGAAATGGGGATTTGCCGTCGCATTGATCGTTTCGTCCCTGCTCTTCGGGCTTATGCATATCTTCCAGCCCGGTGCTACGATGTGGTCCTCCATCGCGATTGCCGTAGAGGCGGGTCTTCTGCTCGGGGCGGCTTATAAGTATTCCGGAACCCTCTGGCTGCCCATCGGCATCCACTGGGGATGGAACTTCTTCCAGGGCAATATCTTCGGATTCGCAGTTTCGGGCGGCGATGCCGGATCTTCGCTTATCCAGCCCTCCGTCCAGGGACCTGTAATCCTTACAGGCGGTGCTTTCGGTGCTGAGGCCTCGGTCATTGCCATGGTGCTTGGAGTGCTTCTTTCGGTCTGGTTCATCGTCAAGGTGGCCAAAAGGTAATATCCGCCTTCCAGAGCGCATATTGTAAAGATTTTGGTGTCGTTTGCTAGCGTACAGGATAAATCTTTGATGGGAATAGCTGTTCTCTTTTTTGTTTGATTATTCCTGTAATGTGTTTTACCTCATTTGAGGGTACGCCTTCTTCAGAAGCATATTTCTCAAAATGCGAAACCGCTTCGTCGACTTGTTCGAGTATTATTTCCGGGTGCTTGACGCTTTGGGTAGAAGCAACCTCAAGTATGTCTTTGTTCGTTATATTGTCGCGCTTACCATTGATGGATAGCTGATGTGCATTTGCCCATTGGCCGTTTGGATTGTAACTGAATCCCATATCATACGCCGGTGAAAGTCTCCAAATACCATTTCTTTCCATTAAAAAAGAGATGTTCTTGGTATGGTCATCCATATTTACACTGAGAATATTGAACAACATCCTCCTGAACATTTCTTCTCCTTGCACATAATCCAAATTCATCAAGCGCATTGTCCTGAATACCTGCTCATACGAATATGCACCCGGCCTTTGGAAATCATAATGAGCCAGACCACATAGAGTTTGCATATGTATCTTCTGACCGTTTTTCCGGTCAAAGCGTTTGGTCATAAAATGTGCTCTTCCATTCTCATGAATAAGACGACATTCCGGCATCTCAATACCGGCATCTTGTACACAACGGGAAAAGGCATATTCGATCCGCCCATAGTTTGCCGGATTGACAGGATGTGCATTTGAGTCAAATCCGTCAAATTTCAGCAACCAGTAATCAAAGCCATCCGGTGCCGGAACCTGCCCTGAACGTATTTCTTTTGTTGTATCATTTAAAGCAATAACAGCTTTTGCCCTTTGCCCTCCAGCCGAAGTACCTATTTTAAGGATCTCCAAAATAGCTTGTTCGTTGTTCTCAAGGCAGGCCTTGAATCCTTCTTTTGACGCGAGGGCTTGCCGGGCAGTTTCCACCATGGAATCCAATTCAATTAAGGTACTTTCGTCCATATATGTCTCGCGTGCAGGTTGGTACTCCAAAGCTCCCATGCAGCGCTGCCCCTGGAAAGAAAGTTTCTCCAAAGCATTTGCTTGCCCCTCATCACGAGAATGGAGCGTAAGCCATTGGTTCAAAAGCGCCTGACCAAAACTGTCTGGCAATGAATCGGCCACCATGCCTGGAAGACCATTAAAAGTGTCCCGACTAAGGTTCGGAAAACTGTAAACACGTCTTCCGTTGGTTGGCATCATAAGCGGAGACGGCTGAAGCCCGCTTGCCCGGAAAGCATCGTTGTATTCAAAATCGCAGTAACCGTTTTCAAGTAACCTGAGTGCTCCGATTGGCTTACCATAAAGAAGTACCGTTATTGTCTGTATCATTGCTATTTGTTTTTGATGCACGTTTACGGTGTTTAATTCCGGATTCTAATTTTTGGTATTCCAGAGGAGATAATTCTTTCTCCTGGAGGAACAGAGAGAGGGCATCCAAGCGGTCAAGAATACGAAGGACTTTAATCAAGTTTTGAAGGGATGTTCCCTTACCGCTTTCTATCTGATAAATGGTCGCTATGCTTAATTGGGTTTTATTCGCCAAATGAACTTGAGAGAGATTCATCTCAAGTCTCCAATCTTTAATATGTTCTCCGATCTTATTCAGGATTGCGCTGTCGGTCATCCATTTTATCTCTTCCATAACCTTTGGAATTTCACTGATTATCCGCAAATATAGTCTATAATTCTCGTTTTTACAAGTGTTATCGAATAGTGTATCGCAAATAATTCCAGTGATTCGTCCCATTATAAGGGGAACTTGCCTAAAGGCTGGTGTTTCAGTACGATAGGAGACCTATTCCAGCACAATACTGGCAAGGCGCTCAATGGAAGGGAACGTGATGGAGATGGTCTGCGCTACATCACTACTTCAAATCTTTATTGGGATCGATTTGACTTGACAGAGGTACGTACATTGTTGCCGGAATAAAAACTCTATTCACCGTTTTGGAAGAAATCCAGACCGGTCTTGAGGCTTAATCCATAATATTTCATATATTTGCACTTGTTATGACACGGTCAGTAAACAAGATGCTTCCCACCCTTCAGGCTGCTTTGGAGAAACAGC
>JAFSXX010000004.1 GCA_017443845.1 Bacteroidales bacterium
ACGAACGACTGATTATGCATAACTGTCTGATTTACAGACAAAGTTACGATTGAAAACCGTTCGCCCCGCAAACACCTCCTAACTATCTAACTATCAATATTTTCAAAGACCTATATATAAATTTTTAGTGGACACTAATGATATTTGTGCTTATGTGTATTTCAAAATCAGACATTTTATCCATTAACCAAATACCTAATCAGATGAAGAAAAGCATTTATTCTGCTCCGCTCGCAGAGGTTTCCGTCCTCAAATCGGAAGCTGTGATCTGTGCGAGCAACGGCGGTTCGACCGAGGACTTCGGCAACGGAACCGGCTTCTCTTTCGACCTATTCGAATCTGTTAAACCATTCTAAGGAGGACAGGACGATGAAGAAATCACTTATTATCCTTACCGCTGCAGTCGCACTTCTTGCAGGCTGCCAGATGTCCGAGATCGTTCCCGGGATTTCCAGAGAACTGAAAGTGTTCACCGGAACTCTGGAGAATGATGCTACCCGCGTCGCCCTCGTAGCCGACGGCGATATCTATCGCGTGACCTGGAACCTCGGTGACAGGATCTGGATTAACGGAGAGTACGAGTTCACGGCAACTGTCGGCGACGTTACTTCCACTTATTTCGTTCAGGATACTACAGGCAACCGTCCCGACGAACCTCCGACAGGACCATATACGGCATACTGGCCGGCAAATGTGAGCCGAGGTCTGCCGGGCGTCCAGAACTATGTTCCCAACAGCATCGAGTTCATCCCTATGGCTGCAGAGTCCAACGACGAAGTGCTTCCTTTCAAGAACCTCGTCGGTCTGCTTAAACTCAACCTCACCACGACTGAGGGCAATATCAAGGTCAAGAGTATCGTTATTACGGCCGACCAGCCCCTTAGCGGCGTCTTTACGATCGAGAACAGCACTGCAGTTGTCAGCGAAGGCACAGCCGGCGTTACCCTGAACTGCGGCGAAGGCGTAGCCATCGGCACGGATCCCATTCCTTTCCTTGTGAGCGTTCCCGCGAATACTTATACAGGAATGACGGTGACAGTTTATACCACAGACGGAAAGGTTGCATCCGTAAAGATGAAATCCGGCGCAAGCGTCAAAGTGGAGCGTTCCAAGGTCTATGCAGCCGAGTTCCCGTTCAACAGCTTCACCGCAGTCGAGAACATCGGCGGCACAGCCCTGCTTCCTGCAGGTCCCGACTTCAACGCTACGATCAAGAATATCGCATATAACACCGAGGGCCTTGACTGTATGGCCACTGACGAGACCGAGGTTACCCGAATCGTCTTCAACACCCTCAGCGCCCAGACCGAAGGCGTGGAAATCCAGGACGTCTCTTCCGATAAACCTATCTATTTGGTTTATGACAAGACTTCTGGTGTTGTCAATATCAACACTCCCGCCGAGACCCTCGTTCTCCCAGAGGATGCATCCTATATGTTCGCATATATGGGCGCTCTGCGCAGCATCGACAACATGAAGTGTCTCAACACTGAGAATGTTGTCAACATGGGCAATATGTTCTGCTATGTAAATATGACCAACCGCGAACTGCGCCATATCGACCTGAGCAACTTCAAGACCCCGAACCTCGAGAACACCCGTTCGATGTTCAACGCCTGCCGCAACCTCGAATCGATCGACCTCAGTTCGATGGACTTCTCCAACGACACTTCGATGGCTTATATGTTCCAGTATTGCATCAATCTTAAAGACATCAATTTCGGAGACAACTTCACCACCGAGAATGTGATGAATATGCGCAATATGTTCTACTACTGCGAGGCCTTGACCTCCATCGATCTGAGCCACTTCAAGACCGACAATGTGGAGAATATGTCCTATATGTTCTATGACTGCTGCAACGTGGAACAACTCGACTGCAGTACTTTCAACACCGAAATGGTTGAAACAATGGCCTATATGTTCGCATACTGCGAAAAAGTCGTTTCGGTGAACGTCAGCAGTTTCAATACGGAAAATGTCACCAGTCTGGCATATTTCTTTGGTTACTGCTACAGACTTCAGTCTGCAATTCTCACCAACTTCGATACGGCGAATTGCACCAATTTCGGAAATTTCTTCCGTTGCAATTATGAGAACACCCACATTGATATCGCCGGTTTCAATTTTGAGAGTGCGACAGAAATGCGTTCCTTCTTCAACCGTTGCGACGCTCTTCCAAAGATAGACCTCTCAGAAACCACAGGAGCCAAAGATGCACCTCTTCCAGGCACAGGCTCCGCTTACTGCGGTTACTTTTTCTATGGCACGAAGAGTCTGGCTGAAATTAATGTCGGCGACAGTTTCCGCTTCTGGTGTAAACCCAACAGTCCTTTCTCCGAGAAGGGCACGGATTATGAACTCCGTTGTGGAAGCATTCCCGGCGGTATCAAAATGTACTGCGACCAAGATATGTGCGACTACTGGGCCTCAACAGGTCTCCGCTGGCTTGAGCACGGATATCAGACAGGCGGCAGCACTAATCCTATCCATACGACCTTCCTGCACTACAAGACCGGTGTGGAACTTTTCCCTGCCGAGTGGCCTGCCGATTAATTGACAATCAGTTACTGCTTTTTTGACTATTTATCCCGGCGAGATATTTCGCCGGGATTTTTTTGCTGATACTGAATTCTTTGCTATCTTTGCGCCCTGCTTAAAAGGAAAATCCTTTTGGTGCAATGGGTCCCGGACCCGTTTCCGGGATGAGTAACACATTTTAACAATTATGAAACATATCAATCTCCAGGGTAAGCTCCGCGCTACCGGTAGGAAGGCTGACGTCAAGGGCGTCCGCCGTGAGGAGAGGGTTCCCTGCGTCATCTATGGCAACGGAATGGAGAACGTCCTCTTCTCGGTTAATGCAAAGGATCTCGCAGTCCTGACCGACACTCCGTTCTCGCACATCATCGACCTCGACATCGAAGGCAACAAGTATCTTGCTAAGCTGCAGGATGTCCAGTGGCATCCCGTCACCGACAAGGCCCTCCACGTGGACTTCATCGCCCTCGCAGAGGACAAGCCCGTGACCATCAGTGTTCCCGTCAAGATCATCGGTAACTCCGAGGGTGTCAAGCAGGGTGGTAAGCTCGCTGTCTCTACCCGCAAGCTCAAGGTCTGCGGCCTCATCGCAAACCTTCCCGACGAACTGGATGTGGACATTACCCCGCTGGGTATCGGCAGCCAGATTTTCGCAAAGGACCTGCACTACGACAACATCCAGATCGTATCCCCCAAGGGTACCCTTGTTTGCGCAGTGCGTGCTACCCGCGCTTCGGCTGCAGCCGCTACAGCTGCTGAATAAAGCCTGCGATTATGACTTATCTTGTGGCTGGCCTGGGCAATATCGGTGACGAATACGCGTCCACCCGCCACAATATGGTATTTATGGTATTGGATGCCTGGGCTCAGGCATCCAATACTGTTTTTACCGTCGGCCGCTACGGTTCCACGGCGGAGGTTTCGTTCAAGGGACGCAAGTTCGTCCTGCTGAAGCCCTCCACCTATATGAACCTGAGCGGCAAGGCGGTCAATTATTACCTCCAGACGCTCAAGATTCCCCGCGAGAACCTTATGGTAGTGGTAGATGACCTGGCGTTGCCGTTCGGTACCATCCGTATGCGCAAGCGGGGCAGTGCAGGCGGCCACAACGGCCTCAAGAGCATCGACTACTGTCTCGCAAGCGACGATTACGCCCGTCTGAGGATAGGCATAGGCAGCGGATTCCGTGAGGGAGGCCAGATCGATTATGTCCTCGGGGAACTGCTCCTCGAAGAAAAAAGAGCCCTTCCCGAATTGCTGGAAAGGGCTGTCTCTGCCATCAAGTGTTTCGGCACTGAGGGTATCGACCGCGCGATGACGCGCTACAATCACTCGTCGTCGCCCTCGTCCGAATCCTCCACGAAGAAGGAGGAGTAGAGCTCGTCCATCTCCCGCCTGTCCTTCTTGGTCGGGCGTCCCATTCCCCTGTCCCGTTTTATGAAGAAGGTCTCCACCGGGGCCCTCAGCTTGGCCAGCTCGCTCTCGGGAGTGAGATTCTGGGCATAGCGTTCCACCTCCTTGGCGCCCTGGCGCTTCTCGAGCGGTGCCAGCACTTTATAAGTATAGTGGACCGCGCCTTTGCGCACATTGATGATGTCTCCGGCCTTGACGTCGCGCGAGGGTTTCACTTCGGCGCCGTTGACGCTCACCTTGCCGCCTTTGCAGGCGTCGGTGGCGTCGCTGCGGGTCTTGAACACGCGGATTGCCCACAGAAATTTGTCAACTCTTGTAGCGTCCATTTCCGGTTGTGGTTTCTTCTTCCGGTTCGGCGGGTACGCCTTCGCGGATGTAATTGTCTTTTTCGCTGATTTCCCTTATGTGGGCCTCGATGAGGGTGGCACGGCCATTCGAGGGGGTTATCACGGCCTCGTCGAGGTTGGCGGGCAGCAGCAGGGCCTCGCCCCGTTTCAGGCTGCAGGCGGACGCCCCCTCCGACGCAGAGACCTCCGCGGTCCCGTCGGTGCAGATATAGACCACGCAGCTCTTGAAATCGTCCATATCGACCTTTAGGGGAGAGGAGAGGGTAAGGGCCCTGACTGTGAACCTGTCGCAGTCCGCGATGGGGGTGGAGCCCCCGTCGTGGGAACGGTGGCAGGCCTTCTCATCGTACGGGCCGTAATCTATGCAGTCGAGAGCCTCCTCGAGATGCATCTGCCTGGCTGTGGCGGGATTGTTCTCGCGGCCCCAGTCGTAAAGCCGGAAAGTGAGGTCGGAAGGTTCCTGCACCTCGGCTATCACCAGTCCGCCTCCGCAGGCGTGGACCGTACCCGCCGGGATGAAGAATGTATCCCCGGCCTTGGGATGATAAACGTTCAGAAGCTCCTCCACGGTGCCGTCTTTGCATTTGGCATAGAACTCTCCTGCGGAGGTCTCCCGCCTGAAGCCCATATAGACTTTCGCCTCCGGAGATGCCTCCATCACATACCAGCACTCGCTCTTGCCGAACTCGTAGAAACGCTCGAAGGCGGTGGCGTCGTCGGGGTGCACCTGTACCGAGAGATTCTCCTTGACATTGAGGATCTTGACCAGCAGCGGGAACTGCAGGTTGTAGAATTCGAATATGCTGTCGCCCACCAGGTCGCCCATATAGGTCTCGAGGATGTCGTCGAGGTCGTTCTCGGCCAGGAATCCGTTTGACGCTATCGAATTGCGGCCCTCTCCCATCGCGGAGATGAGCCACGATTCGCCGCCCCAGGCCCTCGGCTGCTCTATGGGCTCGAATTGCATCGGATAGAGTTTCTTATTCATTTGAGGTCTTCTTTTTGGGGAGGTATTTGTTCAGGATGAAGAGTGCGGCGCAGAGCAGCACGAAGCAGGCGATATATACAACTATATAGGTTTCCTTCGGCAGGATGTCGATGAGGCCGTCGTCGATTCCGATATCGGGGAAGAGCCTTGTCAGAAGGGTGGAGAGGGAGTTGTTGAGGCAGTGTAGGAATATGGTGAGCCAGAGGCAGCCCGTGCGGTAATACAGCCAGCCGAAGAGGATTCCGATGATGAAGGCGGGAATCGACTGCCAGGGGTTGAGGTGGATGAATGCGAAGATGAACGCCGACCAGAATATGGCTTTCCAGGGTGCGCTGCGGCGGAGCATTCCGCGCATCATTATGCCGCGGCAGAGAGTTTCCTCGAGGATGGGGGCGAGGATGCAGGTGCTCAGGATCGCGTCCCAGAGGGCGGTGTTGACGAATGCGGATTCGAAAATGGCTTTGATCGAATCGGGCATGGGGATGAAGGTCGTGGTAGGCTCGATAACCACCGAGAGGGCGAGCATGGCGATTCCGGCGACGGCGAATGCCCCAAACGCTCCCAGGCGCCCGAAAGCCGGCGCATTGACGGCCGAGGGCTCGTCTCCGGTCATTATGGCGGAATCCCGCGCCGCATTCGCCCTAATGGCGATGAAAATGACGGGCAATACGAAAGTCAGGATATATGAGATGCTCTGGGCATCCCAGATGGGTCCCGGGGCGATTTTTTTCATCAGGCCTATGAACAGGCCGAATATCAGGCCGCCGATTACCATCGTCAGCGCGATTACCCAGGATTCGCCCGTGCCGGGGCGGTACCAGTCGAGTATTCTATGATGATTCCTTGTCATGTCGCAGATCTTATAACGATTTCAAATTTACAACAAAAACGCAGTTCAATAGCCAAAAAAAACTAATTTTGTGGAAATAAAACGAAAATGGTATCCATAAGGCAGAAATATTCACAGCTCCGGGACCGTATCCGGACCCTGAAGGAAGAACGGCCGTGGCTGCGCTGGGTTCTGAACAAGTATGCTATCGTGACCCTGGCATTTTTTGTGTGGATGCTCTTTATCGACAACAACAGCATAGGGGTATGGCTCCGTACGGGCCGGCAGCTCCGCAGCCAGGAGCGCCGTATCGAGTATCTCAACCGCGAGATCGCTACGACAGAGGACCGTCTCAACCAGCTCCGCTCCAACAAGGATTCACTCGAAAGGTTCGCCCGCGAGCAGTATGGCTTCCACGAACCTGACGAAGATGTTTATATAGTAGTAGAATAGAAGCAAAAAGCACTATGAAGCGTTTATACAGATTTATTATGCCCGCGGTGGCCGTGGTACTTGCGGTGGCCGCGTTCGCACCGGGCTGCGGCCCGGATGTCGATCCCCAGAATGGCAAGACAGACACGACATCGACGACAACTCCCGATCCTGACCTTATAGCCAAGCGTTTCCTGCGCCAGGAGTATATGAATGTCTATTATTATTGGTACAAGGATGTGATCGAAGCGAATTCCAAGCTCAATGTCAGGGATTACGACATCTATTCATTCTTCGACAAGATGCTCTACTCCAAGGACCGCTGGAGCTGGATGTGCGACGCAGAGTATTATCTCGAGAGTGAGACAGGAGTTGTGACCGGCACTTATGGCGCCAGCATAACCCAGCCCTACGAGTACCACGAGGATTATGATATCAAGGTGCGCTATGTCTATCCCGGTTCCCCCTTCGCGGAAAAAGGCGTGACCAGGGGCTGGACCCTTACCCATATCAACGGCAAGGCGACCATGGACCTCATCCGCGCGGATGCCTTCAGCTCGGAGTTCAACAAGTCTCCCCAGACCTTCACCTTCAGGGATGTCGCAGGCGCCGAGCACACTTTCACAGCAACCGCGTCCCAGTCGCTCTCTACAAGGTCCTCGCTGATCACCAGGATCTTTACAGCCGAGGATTTCCCCGGGCTTACCGAACCCGTAGGCTATTTCCTCTATTTGTCGTTCAAGGCCAACTTCCTGAACGATATCTCCGAGGCTATGGAGACATTCCGCGCCGCCGGTGTCAAGACCGTCATTCTCGACCTCCGCTACAACGGCGGCGGCGACAGCCGCGCCAGCCAGCTTATGGTGGACTATCTGGCTCCCGAGAGCCAGACCGGCAAAGTTTATGTGCAAAGGGTGCACAACGATCTCCTTGCCGAACTCGATGAGCGTACGGTTGTGCGTGGCGACGGTGTCGTCGATCCTATGACCGGTCAGACCATCAAGGCTACTTCCATAGGCGCCGAGCGGATCTATGTCATTACTGGCGAAGGAACCGCTTCTGCCAGCGAGATGATTACAAACGGACTCCGTCCTATGATGGATGTCAAGATGGTCGGTGATACCACTTACGGCAAGCCCAACGGAATGTATGTGCTTATGTATCCCGGTACCAACGAAGATTACCAGAGGTATAATGCCGGTGACTACTCCATGCTCAAATGGGTCTTCCTGCCGATATGTTTCTACAACAACAACGGTGCGGGAGAGGCTATTCCCGACAGGGGTTTCATCCCCAACAACTACCGTCCGGACGACCTCTACCACGACTTCGGCGTAGAAGAGGATAATATCAAGGCCTGCCTCACCAATCTCGTGACCGGAACCTGGCCCACCCTTCCCGAGAAACACGGCTATACAACCCGTTCATCTTCAATGAAGAGGATAAATCTTACAGAGGAGAGTACCAATCCGGCATACGGACTCTACACAGTAATGCCCAAATTTTAGCCCCCGCTTCAAAAAAATCCTATAATTTTTTGTTTATTAAAGAATTATGAGTATCTTCGAAGTGGAAAAAAAAGAAACATCTTTTTAAACCTACTAATAAATCTAACCATTATGAAAGAACTCGTAGACGCAATCAACGCTGAGATCGCTATCTTCCAGAAAAATGCTGAGGCTCAGCTGGTTAAGGGCAACAAGGCTGCTGGCACCCGCGCTCGCAAGTCCGCTCTCAACATCAGCAAACTGATGAAGGATTTCCGCAAGGCATCTGTAGAAGCTGCAAAATAATCCGCCTCTCAGAAAAACAAACGCCGCTGATTCACAGCGGCGTTTTTTATGTTCGCCCAGCACGAACGTACTCTAACGGGTGCAAGTCCCCAAACCGCCCTGATAGTGGGAAGGTTACAGCCAAAGGCAAGGGTGTCCATCGTGAGGTGGAATCTGAAGGAAGCCGGCGGCAAACGGTTGGCCCG
>JAFSXX010000057.1 GCA_017443845.1 Bacteroidales bacterium
CTGGGAATGACACCCCCGAAGACCGCCATCCTCAAGCATAAGAACAAGGCCCTGATGGAACAGCTGGACCTTCTGGACCAGCGCCTCGACGAGCTCAACGGCTCGCTCCTCGAGATGGAGATGCGCGACAATACCGTTTACAGGCCCATTTTCGGGATGGACAGGATTCCTTCCGACATCCGCAACGAGGGTTTCGGAGGCGCCGAACGCTATACCTCCCTCGAGGGGCTGCCCCATTCCAACGGCATCATCTCCACCGAGATGAAGATGGATATCCTGACCCGCAAGGCGGGCATCCAGTCGAAGTCGATAGACGAGGTCTCGCTGCTCTCGAAGAGGGCGGGGGAGATGGCGGCCAGCGTCCCCAATTTCAATCCCGTCGATATGACTACCGGCCGCATCACCATAACCAGCCCGTTCGGGGCCCGGTATCATCCCGTCTATCAGCAGATGATGGTCCATACCGGACTCGATCTGGCCGGCCCTGTCGGAGAACCTGTTTACGCCACCGGGGACGGTGTCGTGGAGTCGGTGGAGGTCAATTTCTACGGCTACGGCAACAGTATCCTGATAGACCACGGATTCGGCTACAAGACGCGCTATGCGCATCTTCGCAATATGCACGTTTTCACGGGCCAGAAGGTGCACCGCGGCGACCAGATCGCCACCCTCGGCAATTCCGGCCGCACGACCGGTCCGCACCTCCACTACGAGGTGCTCTATATGGGCAACAATGTCAATCCGGCCAACTATCTCAATGACGATTTGACGCAGGAGGAGTACCGTTCGATGCTCCATCCGGTGGAGGAGGTGAGGCGATGAAAAGGGTCGCATATTATATCCTCGTGAGCATGGTGCTCGCCCTGGTCGCCTATTTCGTGGTGGCCCTTCTGTTCGACACCCCCGAAGAGGACTCCCTCGAGAGGGAGAACGAGATGCTTGCCCGCGAGCTTGTGAAGATAGAGGAGCGCACCGCGCTGCTCGAGAATGTTGTTGAAGGCCTCAGGGAGATGGATGCGTCGCTGTACCGCGACATTTTCAATACCGCTCCGCCGACATACATCGGCAACTCCGATACCTCGAGGCTCGATGTGGCCAAACTCGGCCGCCTGGGTGAGGTGGAGCTGGTCTGGATCGCCAACAGGACCCTCGCCAGGATGGATTCCACCGCGGCCCTGACAGTGTCGCAGATGGATGAGGTCACAGCCCGCCTGCAGGAGAAAGGGGCCCGCCCCACTGCCATACCTTCCATCATCCCGCTGCTCCGCTATTCGCTTACCCAGACGGGAGCCTCTGTCGGCATGAAGTTCAACCCCTTCTTCAAGACCATCCGGCAGCACGAGGGAATCGACCTGATGGCCCCGGTCGGGACGCCTGTCGTGGCCACGGCCGACGGACAGGTCACCACCGTCGAGCGTAAGGAAAAGGGGTTCGGAAACAGGGTGGTCATCACCCATCCCGGCGGAATCAAGACAGTCTATGCCCACCTCCAGGAGATCAGGGTAAGCCAGGGGCAGAGTGTCCGGCAGGGGAGCGTGATAGGCCTTGTGGGGGCCTCCGGAAGGACTTTCGCCCCGCATCTGCACTACGAGGTGGTCAAAGACGGCAGGAAGATGGAGCCGGTGCACTACTTCTTTGCCGACCTGAACGAAGTTACATACAGGGATATGCTGATGATGGCCCAGACGGCCGGACAGTCCCTGGACTAAAGATATTTGCCATGGATACTCCTGAACTCCAGCCGGGAAAACTCTTTTATTCGATTTCGGAAGTCGCTGACATCCTGGGCGAGAGCGTCTCGCTGGTCCGCTTCTGGTCGGATACCTTTCCCAAGTACGTCAAGCCCAAGAGGACGCAGAACAAGAAGAACCGCATCTACGACGGGGAGGCTATCCGCAACCTGCAGCTCATCCATTATCTTGTCAAGGAGCAGGGACTGACCCTCGAGGGGGCTGCGAAGCGGCTCGAGGAGAACAAGGAGGGGCTCGACAACCGCTCCGAAGTGATAACGCGGCTCAGGGGTATCAGGGCCGAACTACAGAAAATTTATGAGTCAATGTAAATTTTACGTACCTTTGCCCTTCACGCTCAGAACAATTGAACAACAGATATACTCAGCAGATTATGGCTACAACAAAGGCTAAAACAAACGTGGTGCCCATCGACCAGGACGAGACCTTCGTCTCGCTGTCCATGGCCAAGAATCTCGGTGACAACGACTCCGTCGCCATCGAGGAAAAACTTCACACTCTCTACAAGATACAGCAGACCGATACCAAGATAGACAAGATCTATCTCCTGCGAGGCGAACTGCCCCTTGAGGTCCAGGATATCGAGGATGAGGTGGAAGGCCTGAAGACCAGGATCGCGAATGCCAAGGAGGAGATCGCGGCGGCGGAGACTGCCAATACCTCCAGCCGCGCCCAGATCAAGGAGTGCGAGGAGTCCCTGGCCAAGTACAATGCGCAGCGCGACAATGTCAAGAACAACCGCGAGTATGAGTCCATCTCCAAGGAGATAGAGTATATGGATCTCCAGAAGCAGTTCTGCGAGAAGAAGATCCGCGAGGCCAACCTTCTCATCGAGGAGAAGAAGGCGCTCGTGGAGGAGACCCAGAAGCATCTCGCAATGCGCGAGGAGGACCTCGAGAACAAGCGCAAGGAGCTCGAGACCATCATCAAGGAGACCGCCAAGGAGGAGGCGCAGCTCGTCAAGCAGCGCGACGAACTGGTGACGAAGATCGACGAGAGGATGTACATCGCCTACAAGAAGGTCCGCTCCAATACCAAGAACAAACTGGCGGTGGTTACCGTCAAGCGTGACGCCTGCGGCGGCTGCTTCGCCAAGATTCCGCCCCAGAGGCAGCTCGATATCGCTTCGAGCAAGAAGATCATAGTCTGCGAGTACTGCGGACGTATCCTCGTCAATTCAGACTTCGAAAAAGAGGACAAGGAGTAATCCGTTATGGCGAAGACGGAGAGGACGCGCAAGGCCAATATCGCCTCCATAGGCGAGGAGATGGGCGGTTACAAGCCGCCCCAGGCCCTTGATATAGAGGAGGCCGTGCTCGGGGCAATGATGCTCGAGCCGACCGTCGTCCCCGACGTCATGGACCAGATCAACGAGGATTGCTTCTACAAGGTACAGCACCGCAAGATATACAACGCCATCAAGGCGCTCGCCTCCGTGAACGCCCCGATAGACCTGCTCACCGTCTCGGAGGAGCTCCAGAAGCACAAGGACGACAAGTCCTCCACGACCCATCTCGAGGATGTGGGCGGAATGGCCTACCTGAGCAACCTGACCCTCAAGATCGGTGCGGCGGCGCATATCGACTACCATACCAAGATCCTGCTCCAGAAGTGGATCCAGCGCGAGCTGATACAGATTTCGCAGGAGACCCAGCGCATCGCCTTCGACGATTCGATGCCGGTGGACGATTTGATCGACTCGGCCAGCAGCAAGATTTTCTCCCTCGCGGAGAAGAATATGAAGCGCGAGACCTCGCCGGTCCATTCGGTTATCAGCCAGGCCATCGGCGAGATCGAGGAGAGCCAGTCGCGCGAGGGCAATATCAGCGGCGTGCCTTCTGGTTACCGCGGCCTCGATGCCGTCACCTACGGGTGGCAGAAATCCGACCTGGTCATCATCGCGGCCCGTCCTTCCGTGGGTAAGACCGCCTTCGTGCTGACGATGGCCCGAAACATGGCGGTGGATTACAAAGTGCCGGTAGCCATCTTCTCCCTCGAGATGCCCGCGACGCAGCTCGTAAAGCGTATTATGGTCTCCGAAACGGGGCTTCCCGCCGAGAAGATCAGGGGCGCGAGCAAGATGACCCAGGAGGAGTGGAACCGTCTCAACGAGAGGATCGCCCTGCTCGACAAGTCGCCCATCTGGATCGACGACACCCCGAGTCTCTCCATCTACGAATTCCGCTCCAAGGCCCGCCGCCTGGTGCGCAACAACAAGGTCAAACTCATAATCATCGACTACCTCCAGCTGATGACGGGTCCGCCGGAGCTGCGCGGAATGCGCGAGCAGGAGGTCTCGACCATATCCCGTTCCCTCAAGGCTATCGCCAAGGAGCTCGATATCCCCATCATAGCCCTCTCGCAGCTCAACCGAATGGTGGAGACGCGAGGCGGCAACAAGCGTCCCCAGCTGAGCGACCTGCGTGAGTCGGGCGCCATCGAGCAGGATGCCGATATCGTGATGTTCATCCACCGTCCCGAGATGCTCGGCGTGGAGGATGAGAATATGCCTCCCGGATATACGCAACTCATTATAGCGAAGCACCGTAACGGCGAGGTCAAGGATATAGACATGCGCTTCCTCTCCAAGGAGGTCAAGTTCTTCGACCTCGACGATTCCAACGCGGTTTTCGACGATGGTATGAAAATTGACAGGCCTGAGGAAGACTCCTTTTACAGATATGAGGGAAGCGCAATGGGAGCCGCTTCCGATTTTGACAATGAAATACCTCTATAAGACAATCCTGATGATGCTGGCCATCCTTCTCCCGGCATCATCCACCATTTTGGCCCAGCAGAGGGAACTTCCCTTCCAGGCCGGCGAAAAAGCCCAGATCATTATCCATTATAAATACGGTCCGAAGATGGATATCGGCAAGATGGACATTGCCGTTACCGAGCAATCGGGACTTATGAATGTCCGCGCCGATATCTCCACCTACTCTTTCTGGGATAAATTCTACAAGGTCCGCGACGTCTATGAGACCACCTTCACCAAGGACGGCATTGTGCCGGTGAAGGCGTACCGCGACGTCCACGAGGGAGATTTCTGGGCCAGGAGCGATTACGACTGGCGTAACGGCGGCCGCACCCTCCACGCCGTGGTGGACAAGAAGAACCGTCCCCACAGGGATACGGTCTATAACGAGCCCAAGCCGGTGCGCGACGTGATGAATCTCTTCTTCGCTATCCGCGCCCTCGACATCGACAAGCTTATCGACGGCAAGGTGGCCCACCAGATCGTGGCTATGGACAAGGACCTTCTCAACGTGAAGCTCAAGTCCTTCGGCCGCGAGGAAAAGAAAATATCGGGCCTGGGTACCTTCCGTACCATAAAGCTCGGCGTCACGGTCAATGCCCGCAATGTCGAGGAGGTCCCCGAGAGCGACAAGTCCAACTTCAGCATCGCGGCTGAAAAGGGCGACGGCGGCGACGAGAATGTATTTTATGGCAACAGCAAGATATTCATCTGGGTGTCCGACGACGAGAATCATATGCCCCTCTTCTTCAGCGCTCCCGTCAAGGTGGGCTCCATTAACGGCCGCCTGGCGAGTTTCTCGGGCCTCAAGTATCCCCTGACGAGCAAAATCGAATAACAAGATATGTCGGAAAGCAAAGCACCGGTCACCCACGAGGGTGTGATCACCGCCATCGATGAGTCTTTCATCACGGTAGAGATTCTCAACAAGTCGGCCTGCGCCGCCTGCCACGCCAAGGGCGCCTGCCCCGCGTCGGAGGAGAATATCCGCACCGTGGACGTTCCCCTGACCATCGGAAATATGTCGGCGCACTACAATGTGGGGGACAAAGTGCTGGTAATCCTTTCGTCGGCGCTGAGTTTCAAAGCGGTCATTTATGCCTACGGAGTCCCGCTGGTGCTGCTTCTGCTGGCGATGGTGACTGCTTCTTCGTTCAAACTTCCAGAACTTTATGTCGGATTAATCGGAATAGGTGTAGTTATTTTTTACTATATTGCACTCGCTTTTTTCAAAAATAAACTAGCGAGAGAATTCAGGTTCTCCATTCAGAAACTGTAATGACTACGACCATTCTTTACACAGTCCTCTGCCTTGTCGCGCTCGGCCTCATCTTCGCGGTAGTCCTCTACCTGGTAGCGCAGAAATTCAAGGTGGAGGAGGATCCCCGTATCGATGTCGTCGAATCCCTCCTGCCGGGCGCCAATTGCGGCGGCTGCGGCAATGCGGGATGCCGTGCCTTTGCGGAGCAGTATGTGAAGTCCTCCGATCCGGATTCCCTGTTCTGCCCCGTGGGAGGCAATGAGACCATGGGGAAGATTGCCGCCGCCCTCGGCCGTGAGGCGGTGGAGAAAGAACCGATGGCAGCCATAGTGCGCTGCCAGGGAACCTCCGACAAGTGCGCCCGCACCAACCGCTATGACGGATACGCCTCCTGCAAGGTGGCCGCTTCCCTCTACAGCGGCGAGACCGGTTGCCGCTGGGGCTGCATAGGCCTTGGCGACTGCCTCGACGTATGCCAGTTCGGAGGCATCAGGATCGATCCCCGCTCCGGAGTCGCGGATATCAACGCCGATATGTGCACCGGATGCGGTTCCTGCGCCAAGGCTTGCCCGCGCGGGGTTATCGAGATGCGTCCCAAGGGCCCCAAGGGGCGCCGGGTCTATGTTTCGTGCGTCAACAGGGACAAGGGCGCGGTTACGCGCAAGGCCTGCACAGTCGGATGCATCGGCTGCGGAAAGTGCGAGAAGGTATGCCCCTTCGGCGCCATCCACGTCGAGAACAATGTGGCCTACATCGACTTCACCAAGTGCAAACTCTGCCGCAAGTGCGTGGACGAATGTCCTACCCACGCCATTGTGGCGGTGAACTTCCCTCCCAGGCCGCCGCAGGCCGCGAAGCCGGCCGCTCCCGCCGGGGAAGGCACTCCAGTAAAAGTAACACCAGTACAATAAAGCCATGAGACTCAAGACATTCAGAATGGGCGGCATCCATCCGGATGACAACAAGATATCGGCCTCCGCGGCGGTCGAAGTGCTTCCCCTGCCCGCCGTTGCATACATTTCCATGGCACAGCATCTGGGAGCGCCCGCGACTCCCATCGTGCAGAAAGGGGACAAGGTCCTCGTCGGCCAGGTGATTGCCGAGCCGTCGGGTTTCGTATCGGCTCCGGTGCACTCTCCCTATTCGGGCACGGTCAAGGCCGTAGAGCCCCGCGCCGATTTCGCAGGCAATATGGTCACCCACGTGGTAATCGACGTCGAGGGTGACGAATGGCTTCCCCAGATCGACCGTACTCCCGAAATCAAGACAGAAATCACGGCTTCCCGTGAGGAAATCCTCGAAAAGATAAAGAATGCCGGTATCGTCGGCCTCGGCGGCGCGGCTTTCCCCACCCATATAAAACTCTCCCCGCCCAAGGACAAGACCGCGGAGTGCCTCATCATCAACGGTACCGAATGCGAGCCCTATCTTACATCGGACGACCGCATCATGCAGGAGGAGCCCGTGCAGATAGTCACAGGCGCGAGGATTATGATGAAGGCCCTCGGGGTTCCGAAATGCTATATCGGCATTGAGGAGAACAAGCCCGCGGCTATAGAATCTATGAAGAAGGCGGCTGCGGATTATAGCGGAATCGAAGTGGTGGTCCTCAAGAAGAAGTACCCGCAGGGCGGTGAGAAGCAGCTCATCGACGCCATCATCCACCGCAGGGTGCCTTCGATGGGGCTTCCAATAGATACCGGCGCGGTAGTCCAGAATGTGGGCACCGCCCTGGCCGTATATGAGGCTGTCCAGAAGAACAAGCCCCTGATAGACAATATATTCACCGTCACGGGCAAATGCGTGCCGCAGCAGAAGAATTTCGATGTCCGCGTCGGAACCACATTCCGCCAGATAATCGAGGCTGCCGGAGGCATCCCGGAGAATGCGGCGAAGTTCGTCAGCGGCGGCCCGATGATGGGCAAGGCGATAGTGAACCTCGACGCCTCGACCGTCAAGGCCAGCGCCGCCCTGCTGGTGCTCACCGAAGAGGAGACGCTCCGCAAGAAAGAGAGCAACTGCATCCGCTGCGGCAAATGCGCCGACGCCTGCCCTATGGGACTGCAGCCCTTCCTGCTCAGCCGTCTGGCACGCGCGGGCGGACGTCAGGAGGAGCTCGAGCAGGAGAAGGTGTTCGACTGCATCGAATGCGGCTGCTGCCTCTATACCTGCCCGGCCAACATTCCGCTGCTCGACGTCATCCGTCCCGCCAAGGCGGAAGTTATCAAGATTATGCGCAGCAGACCTAAAAAATGAGATCCAAGGCTATGAAAGAAGTTATAGTATCTCCGTCACCGCATCTGCACAGCAGCCTGAGCACCCGTTCCATAATGAGGGACGTGCTCATCGCCCTCGCCCCTTCGATTATCGTTTCAGTCCTGATCTATGAGTGGCATGCGCTGGGCCTGCTGGCCGTATGCGTTCTGACCTGCGTCCTCGTGGAATGGCTGATAACGAAATTCCTCTTCAAGCGTCCCAGTACCATCGGTGACCTCTCGGCAGTCGTCACCGGCGTGCTCCTGGCCCTCAACCTGCCTCCCTCTGCACCCTGGTGGATCGCCGTGGTCGGCTCGATAGTCGCCATCGGCATTGCCAAGATGACTTTCGGAGGCCTCGGACAGAATATCTTCAATCCCGCCCTGGTGGGACGCGTCTTCCTGCTGGTCTCGTTCCCTGTGATAATGACCGACTGGACCGTTCCGGATTCCTGGAAGATCTTCGATTCGGCGGTTGACGCCTATTCGGGCGCCACGCCGCTGGGCATCGCCAAGGAGGGACTGCTCAACGGAATGACGCTCCCCGAAATCTTCGCCCAGAACGATTTCTCCTGGAAGCAGATGTTCTATATCCAGGTGGGTGGCTCGGCCGGTGAGATTTCGGCCCTGGCGCTTATCCTGGGCTTTGTCTATCTGCTCTGCCGCAGGGTCATCAAGCCCACCATCCCGCTTACCATCGTCGCTACGGTGGCCATCGTGAGCGGAATCTTCTCGGCTGTCAATCCGGATGTCTATACAGGTCCGGTATTCAATATCTTCGCGGGCGGACTCCTGCTGGGTTCCATCTTCATGGCAACCGACTATGTGACTTCGCCCATGACCACCAAGGGTCAGATTATATTCGCCGTGGGAATCGGCCTCATCACTATGATGGTCCGCTATTTCGGATCCTATCCGGAAGGCGTGTCGTTCGCCATCCTGATAATGAACTGTACGGTTCCCCTGCTCAACAAATATTGCAAACCCGCAAGGTTCGGGAAGGAGGTGAAAAATGGCTAGGCCCTCTACATTCGGCAATATGGTATTGTCGCTTTCGCTCATCTGCCTGGTGTGCGCCCTGCTGCTGGCCGTCGTCTATTCGGTGACCGCAGGCCCCATCGCCGCGACAGAGCTCAAGAAGGTGAACGGCGCCATCGCTGCGGTCGTCCCGGAGTTCGACAACACCCCTTCGGAAGAGGTGATGAAGGTGGGTGACAGCGAGGTCTATCCCGCCACCAAGGAGGGAGTGATCACAGGTTATGCGGTCCGCGTCAAGTCCTCGGGCTTCGGAGGTCCCATCCAGATGATGGTGGGCTTCACTCCGGACGGGGTGGTTTACAACACCTCGGTCATCTCGCACAGCGAGACCCCAGGCCTCGGCGCCAAGATAACCGATGAGAGCGCCAAGCCGCGCGCCCAGATAAAGGGCAAGAATCCTTCGGTGAACAATATCACCGTTTCCAAGGACGGCGGCGAGATCGATGCCATCACGGCATCCACCATCACCTCCCGCGCCTTCCTCAAGGGCGTGGCTCAGGCATACGAAGTTTTCAAACAGGCTCAGGCCCTGGTTCCTGCCGGTCAGGACGCCCAGGCCCCTGCCGCAGCAACCGATAACACAGAAGAAAATGGAGAAAAGTAGCAAACTGGGCCTGATACTGGACGGCATAGTCAAGAACAATCCCACTTTCGTGCTTGTTCTCGGTATGTGTCCTACGCTCGGCACGACCACTTCAGCCCTCAACGGCTTCGGAATGGGCGTCGCCACGATGTGCGTCCTCAACCTCTCGAATATCGCCATTTCGGCGGTGGCCCGCTTCATCCCCGACAAGGTGAGGATTCCCTCTTACATAGTCATCATCGCCACCTTCGTGACCCTGGTGCAGTTCCTCCTGCAGGCTTACGTGCCCTCGCTATACGAGACGCTGGGACTCTTCATCCCGCTGATCGTGGTCAACTGCATCGTCCTGGGCCGCGCTGAGGCCTTCGCAAACAAGCATTCGGTCATCGATTCGGCCTGCGACGGCCTCGGTACCGGACTCGGCTTTACCATCGCCCTTACCGCGGTGGGTCTCGTGCGTGAGATCCTCGGCAGCGGTTCGGCCTTCGGATGGCACTTTATGAAGGGCGACGGAATGCTGGCGTTCGTGCTTGCCCCGGGAGCTTTCCTGGTGCTCGGATATCTTATGGTTTTATTCCGTAAACTTACTGACAAGGCATAATTATGGTCTATTTCCTCATTCTCTTTTCGGCAGTCTTCGTCAATAACGTAGTATTGGCGCAGTTCCTCGGCATCTGCCCCTTCCTGGGCGTGTCAAAGAGGGTAAACACCGCCGTCGGAATGTCCGCGGCCGTGATGTTCGTAATGGCGCTCGCCACCCTGGCGACCTATCTGCTCCAGAATTATGTGCTTGTCCCGCTCCATCTGGAGTTCCTGCAGACCATCAGTTTCATACTGGTGATCGCCGCCCTCGTGCAGATGGTGGAGATCGTCATCAAGAAGATCAGCCCGCCGCTCTACCAGGCGCTCGGTATCTTCCTGCCCCTGATCACCACCAACTGCGTCGTCCTCGGCGTAGCCATCCAGGTGGTGGCCAACGAGTTCGGCTTCATCAACAACGTGGATGCGATGGGCAACGTGACCCATATGATGAATCTCGCCCAGGCCGTGGTATTCGCGGTCTGCAACGCGCTCGGTTACGGCGTGGCGCTGATTCTCTTCTCGGGCATCCGCGAGCAGCTGGAGCTCAGCGACGTGCCGCGCCCCTTCCAGGGCGTGCCCATCGCGCTGATCACCGCCGGCATTATGGCGATGGCCTTTATGGGATTCTCCGGAATGGTGTAGAACCTGTTTCGATTCTGAACTGCAGCGGATCAGAGAGTAATCTCGATCCGCTGCGTTTTGTTCACGGGGGCGGTGGGGAGGCTGACCGTCACTGCGCTCTCCCCGGCCTTGAATGCGGATTTGTCGAGCGCTGTGCCGTTGACCTTCACCGATGCCGGGAGGTTCTTCACACCCTCCAGGACTATGCCTATCGTGCGGGTGGGAAGGCTGCCCTTGAAATCACCCTCCCTGGGCGAGATGGTGATCACGGTCTTTCTGCCCGAGGTCTCCCTGCTGATGAGGGTGGAGCCGTACTGATGGCGGTAGTTCTGGGTATTGCCGTCGTCCTCGTAGTATCTGCAGGAAGATTTTCCGCTGCCGGGAACCACCAGGATACGGAAGGCGTCCGAGGGCTCCTGGAGGTTGAGGATGCCGGTTCTGGCGAGGGGAATGACGCTGCCGGCCCTGGGGTACCAGGGGTTCTCCGAAATGGAATAATAGAGGGTCTTGACACTGCCTCCGCGATGCATCTCGTGGTGGGCCATATCGTACCAGTCATCGCCCTTCGGGAACCACATCTTGCGCTCCGAGAGTCCCGTGAGAGAGTCCGCGGGGTTGCATACCGCCGTGGCGAGGATGTCGTCTCCGAACAAGAACTCCTGCCTCCAGGAGTAGGCGTTCTCCTCTTCGGGATAATAATAGTATAGCGGGCGGCACATACTTATGCCCGTATCGTATGCCTCGCGGGAAGCATTGTAGATGTAGGGGGAGAGGGCATAGCGCAGTTCCATCGCCGCTTTCAGGTATTCGTAATGGGTGGGGAACTCCCAGATGCGGCGCTCGAGCAGCTCGCTGGTGCTGCAGTGGGTCTTGAAAATGGGGGTGAAGACTCCGTACTGCATCCAGCGGGTATAGATTTCGGGATCGGTGCGCTTTCCCTCGACACCGTAGTGGCCGCCTATGTCGTGTCCCCAATAGCCATAGCCCACATTGGAGGCCGTGAAGGTGAAGTGCACCAGGTCGCCGAGCACCTCCCAGGTGGGATATGTGTCGCCGCTGAACCCGAGCTGGTAGCGGTGGCTTCCGAGTCCACCCCACCTATGGTAGATGAAGGGCCTGGGAGCATCGTCTCCGAGGGATTTCGTACGGCGGACCTTATCGTTGAAGAAGGCGTAGTTGATCCAGAAGGTGTTGTTGAGTCCGGGTACGTAGCGGCTCTTGCCCCACTGCTGCCAGTCGAGCCACCAGAAGTCCACGCCCTGTGCCTCCAGCGGATGTATGACCGAATTGAAATAGGCGTCGGCCCACGCCTGCTGGTCCATGCGGTAAGGGACCGGGGCGTGGTATCCTGCCTTTCCGACAGGCTTCTTGAGTCCTGCGAACTGGTATCCGCCCTCTTTGTATATGTAACCCTCTGGGCCGTCGTAATCGGATGTGCGCGAGAGGTAGTCCTTTACGAAATCGTCGTAGCAGTCCTCCATGACCCTGATTCCGGAAGCGGGATGAAGGTTGAGGGAGGTCTTGTAATGCATCGCGTGGAGGTCGGCAAGCAGGCCTTCGGGATCCTGTATGAGGTCGTGATTCCAGGAATAACCGGTCCAGCCGCGCCGCTGTCCGAATTCGTCCTTGCCGCGGCGTTCGTTCAACCCCTTGAGGGTATAGTGCCAGTCCATATCGATGATGAAGACATCGGCGGGGATGTCCCTCTTCCGGATTTCACCGGCAATCTCGAGAATCTGGTCGTCGGTGTATGCGAAGTAGCGGCACCACCAGTAGCCGAAGGTGTATTTCGGGGGCATGGGAATCTTGCCGGCCACTTTGATATAGTCGCTTACAGCCGCCAGATAGTCGTGCCCGTAGGCGAAGATGTAGAGGTCGGAACGCTCTCCCTCCGGGCGGCAGGCCACCCATTCTCCCCAGTCGGAATCGTCCTTTACCAGGATGTGGCGCTCCGATTCGTCCACGATGGCCCATCCGTCGCGCGAGACCACTCCGTTTTCGAGGGTCTTCTTGCTCTTCTCGTTGTTGTATCCGCGGAAGCGGTCAAGGGTGCGGCTGGTGCCCTTGAGGTTGCCCTCGTCTTTCATTCCCGGTTTCCAGGTGACCTTCTTCCCGTTGAGCTTGAAGGAGACTTCAAGGTTGTCGGCGGTGAAATTGCCGCCTCCCCGGTAAACGAGTTTCACGCTTTTCGTGGTGATTGTCACTCCGTCACCCTGTCGCGCCGCCTTGAATGCGGGGACGGGGAGCCTGCGGTTGATTATGGCCAGCGAGGCGCGGTCCTCGAAGAGCCCGTCTGCGGCCCATTCCATACGGATGAGCCTGTCGGTGAGGACTGTAAACCGCGCGTTTCCGCAGACTACCGTGGCTGCGGGGTCGGCCTTCGGGTCGCCTTCGGTTGCGAAGGCTCCGGCGCACAAGGCCAGGAACATCAAGGAAAGGAAAAGACGTTTCATATAGTTCGGTTTTATTGTTCTTTTTTGAGGATAATGGGGTTCAGCGCGCCCCAGAGCACGATTCCGACCGACACGGAGACGTTGAGGGAGTGTTTCGTGCCGAACTGGGGAATCTCGAGGCAGAGGTCGCTCTCATCGACCACATCCTGACTTACGCCTTTGACTTCGTTCCCGAAGACAAAGGCGTATCGCTTTCCCTCCTCCGCGCGGAAGTCCTGGAGCATAGTGGAACCCTCGGCCTGCTCGACGCTGACGATGGTCCAGCCTTCGGCCTTGAGGCGGCGTACGGCTTCGAGGGTTTCGGCGCAGTACTCCCAGTCCACGCTGAATTCGGCACCGAGGGCCGACTTGTGCATCTCGGGGGTGGGAGGGGTGGCGCAGATGCCGCAGAGCCAAATCTTCTCGAGCCTGAAGGCGTCGGCCGTGCGGAAGGCGGAACCTATGTTGTGCTGCGATCGGATATTGTCCAGAATGATGGCCGCAGGGGCTTTCTCGGAGGCCTTGAAAGCGTCTGTATCAAGGCGTTTAAGTTCATTATTGAAAAGTTTTCTGAACATTTGGGAAAGTTATCGTCAAAAACTTTATATTTGCATAATTGTTCCGCAAATATAGCAAACATAAAATACAGATTAATGAAACAGGATATTGAAATTTCCGACCTGCTGAGGAAAGAGGAAGAGCGTCAGACCGAAGGTATCGAGCTCATCGCTTCCGAGAATTTTGTCAGCAAACAGGTGCTCGAGGCTCTTGGCAGCGTTTGCACCAACAAGTATGCAGAGGGTTATCCGGGCGCAAGGTATTACGGCGGCTGCGAGATCGTCGACCAGATCGAGCAGCTGGCTATCGACCGCCTCAAGAAACTCTTCGATGCCGAGTATGCGAATGTGCAGCCCCACTCCGGCGCCCAGGCCAATATGGCAGTATTCATGGCCTGCCTCAAGCCCGGTGACACCTTTATGGGCCTCGACCTCGCCCACGGCGGTCACCTCACCCACGGCTCTCCCGTGAATATGTCCGGTATCAACTACCACGCTGTGGCATACCATCTCAACGAAGAGACCGGAATGGTCGATTACGACGAGATGGAGAAGATCGCCCTCGAGTGCAAGCCCAAACTCCTCGTCGGTGGCGCTTCGGCTTATTCCCGCGAGTGGGACTGGGAGCGCATGCGCGCGATCGCAGACAAGGTTGGCGCCATCTTTATGGTTGATATGGCACACCCCGCCGGCCTCATCGCCGCAGGTCTGCTCAAGAACCCTGTCAAGTATGCCCACATCGTGACTTCGACCACCCACAAGACCCTCCGCGGTCCCCGTGGCGGCGTCATCCTCATCGGCAAGGATTTCGACAACCCCTGGGGCAAGACCACTCCCAAGGGCGAGATCAAGAAGATGTCCGCGCTCATCAACTCCGCCGTATTCCCCGGAATCCAGGGCGGTCCGCTCGAGCACTGCATCGCAGCCAAGGCTGTCGCATTCTACGAGGCTCTCCAGCCCTCGTTCATCGAGTACCAGAAGCAGGTGCAGAACAATGCCAAGGTTATGGCGCAGGCCTTCATCGACAAGGGTTACAAGATCGTCTCCGGCGGTACTGACAACCACCTGATGCTGATCGACCTCCGCACCAAGTTCCCCGACCTCACCGGTAAGGTGGCCGAGAAGGCTCTCGTGCGCGCAGGCATCACCGTCAACAAGAATATGGTTCCTTTCGACAGCCGCAGCGCTTTCCAGACCTCAGGTCTGCGCGTCGGTACTCCCGCCATCACCTCCCGCGGTTTCGGCGAGAAGGAGATGCCCGAGATCGTCGAGCTCATCGACAAGGTGCTCTGCAATGTCGATAACGAGGATGTCATCAATCAGGTCCGCGAACAGGTTCATATGAAGATGAGCGGACTTCCTCTCAACAGGTGGTAATATGATGCAGCCTCTGATAGACCCGGTCAGCCTGGATCTTATCAAGGCTGAACTTACCCCGGACAAGAAACTCTGTGACACCAACAAGGGTCACAACGTCCTATATGTATTCGACTCCGACAATGCGCCCAACCTCATGCTCGAGGTGGGGCGCTTGCGTGAGTTGACCTTCCGCGACGCCACCGCAGGTACGGGGGCGGCTTACGACTGGGACGAATTCGACCACGACCACAAGTATCACCAGATAATTGTCTGGGATCCCGATGCCGACGCCATCATCGGCGGCTACCGCTATATCCTAGGTCCCGATATGGTGCTCAACGAAAAGGGGCAGCCGGATATCGTCTCGTCGCATATGTTCACCTTCTCCAAGGAGTTCATAAAGGATTATCTCCCGCACGTGATGGAGCTCAGCCGCGCCTTCGTGGTGCCCGAATACCAGAGCAGCAAGGCGGGGGCCAAGGCGCTCTTCGCGCTCGACAATCTCTGGGACGGCCTCGGAGCGGTCATCATGCAGCATCACGACATTATGTACTTTATGGGCAAGATGTCGATGTATCAGAGTTACGATCCTCTGGCCCGCGACCTGATAATGAGCTATCTGCATAAGCATTTCTCCGACAAGGACAATCTCGCTGTGGCTGATGATCCCGTGGGAATCTCCATCGACCCGCGCCTCGCCGGCCTCATCCTCAAGGACGAGGACCTGAAGGAGGACTACAAGAACCTCAATACCGCGGTCCGTTCGCTGGGTACCAACATCCCGCCGATGATCAACGCCTATATGACCCTCTCGCCCACGATGAAGGTCTTCGGTACCGGAATCAACCGCGAATTCGGCGACGTGCTCGACACCGGCATAATGATCTGCTTCAACGAGATGTACGAGGAGAAGCGCGACCGCCATATGAAGTCGTTCATCAAGAATGCGGCCGAGAAGATGCGTCTGCGTTTCCCCAATCTGGCGGAAAACCTTGAGGAGAAGGTGGCCCAGCGCTGGGTCTCCCGCCGCGCGAAGCAGTTCACCAAATTTATGCAGCGCAACATTCCCAAGCCCCGTCGCCGCGGCGGCCGCAAGGCGAAGGATGAACAAAAATAGTTGACTGCAAAGAATTTTGTTTATCTTTGCGGTCCCATTCGGGAAACGGGAAGTGGCGCAGTTGGCTAGCGCGCTGCGTTCGGGACGCAGAGGTCGGGTGTTCGAGTCACCTCTTCCCGACACAAAAAAAGTCAGGCTTGGCCTGGCTTTTTTTGTGTCGGGAAGAGGTGACATGTGAGGGGGCCCTGCCCCCTAGATCCCCCGCGGCTCCCGCCGGACATTCCGTCCGTCTCCGCCGGGCTGCTGCGGCGGCCTTTTTGTTGGTCTTTGCCGGTTTTTATGTTTCCAGGTGATGGAGACCTGTCGATTTTTGGCAGGTCTCTGTCAAAAACGGGCTTTTTTGGGGGAGACCTGCAGATTTTTGGCAGGTCTCCATCGCTTATCGGACGGGGATGTAGTGCGATAATTTGCAGAGTCGGAAAAAATAATCTACCTTTGCAACCCCAAACCCGGAACGACCCGGGAGGGAAGAACCTCAATTTTTTGAAACTATGTCAGAGTATTTGGCAGCAGACAAAAAACAGGAGATTTTCAGCAAGTACGGAAAGTCTAATGTTGACACCGGTTC
>JAFSXX010000005.1 GCA_017443845.1 Bacteroidales bacterium
ATATATGAAGAAACAAGTTTTTGAGACGATGAATCAGATCCAGGATTGGGAGCCAGGCAAGGTTGATGGGAATCCGGTTAACGTTTTTTTAACTGTGCCTGTAATCTTCTAATAATAGACAAACAACTTCAAGTGACCATTTTGAGTACTCGAAAGGACAAGATTGTCACACTTTTTGTCACACCGCATACGAAAAATCCCCCTCAGACTAATCTGAGAGGGATTTTTGTGGAGCATAGGAGATTGCTTTGCGGAGAGTAAGGGATTCGAACCCCTGAGACGTTGCCGTCTAACAGTTTTCAAGACTGCCGCCATCGACCACTCGGCCAACTCTCCGGAACTTTGGAACGGCAAAGTTAGGTAAAAAAAATTATAGTTCAATTTTTTGCCGATACAGATAATCTTCATACCTTTATGATATTGAGAATTACGAAGCCTATGAAACGATTTTCCTTGTTAGTGCCGCTTCTCGCAGCGATGATCTCCCTGCCGGCGGAAGCTGGTTCCAGAAGGTCAAGACTATTTCCGCCGTCTGCAAACCCGAGGGCGGAAGATTCAAAGTCAAGGGAAAGAAGAAGGCCGAACTGCTCTTCCCCGAAGATTTTGTGGCCTGGACGGCCAGGGCAGAGAAGAGGGTGGAGCTTCCCTCGGCCGAGTTTGTCTTCTGCGGCTTCGGTATAACGGCCCCGGAATTCGGGTGGAACGATTTCGAGGGTATCGATGTCAAGGGAAAGATCATCATCGCGATGGTCAACGATCCGGGTTTCTATGATGCAACTCTTTTCCAGGGCAGGAGTATGACCTATTACGGCCGGTGGACCTATAAATTTGAGGAGGCTCTCCGGCAGGGGGCGGCCGGATGCCTGGTCCTTCACAATACGGCTGCGGCAAGCTACGGCTGGAACGTCGCCGCCAATCATACCGGCCCGAATCTCGCCCTTTACGACGAGGATACCCGCAATGCCGGAACCCTCGCCCTCAAAGGCTGGCTCCACGAGGATGGCTGCCGCAAACTGTTCAAGGCAGCAGGAATGGATTTCGATGCCGCGATGGCAGCGGCCAAGAGGCCGGGCTTCAGGGCTTTCCCTCTCAAAGTCAGGAGCAATATCGCAATGGATGTGGAGTATGAGATCAATGAAACCTGCAATGTGGCAGGAGTGCTGCCCGGCACGGACCTGAAGGATGAGGCAGTGGTCTTCAGCGCCCATTGGGACCATTTCGGATATTCGACTCCGGACGAGACGGGCGATCCGATCTATAACGGCGCGTCGGACAACGGCTCGGGAATGGCGGCAGTCCTGCTGCTGGCAAAGAAATACGCGCAGCTCCCACAGCGTCCGCGCCGCTCGATGCTGTTCCTGATCCCCACACTCGAAGAGAGCGGTCTCTTCGGCTCGGAATTCTACTGCAGTCATCCTGTCTTTCCGATGGACAAAACGGCCGCCTGCATAAACTTTGACTGTATCGCTCCCGAACCCTTGACTCACGATGTTGTCGTCCTGGGCGGCGGCGCCACCGGGCTGGACGCCTATATCACGGCTGCAGCAGGCGCGCAGGGCCGCTATGTGGTATTCAATGACGACAATTCCGACGGATGGTTCTTCAGGAGCGACCACTTCAATTTCGTCAAAAAAGGCGTTCCCGCGGTTGTGATAGAGTACGGCTCCGATCTCGTCGATCCTTCCCGTCCCAACAAGTATCCCCGCTCTATGTGGTATCACAAACCCAGCGACGAGTACCGCGAGGACTGGGATTTCGCAGGCACCATAGCCCACGTCAATATGATGTTCAGCGTGGGACTTTCTGTGGCCAACGCCGACAGAAAGCCCTCATTTACCAATAAATGATGATTGACACCCGCCCGGGTGAGCCCTACCTTTGCATCTGCAATATAGGTTAATCCGGTTGGTTTCCGGAATATTGATCATAATATACTGAATCGTATTCAGAAAGGTTGGTAAAAGGCAAGGGAGTATGTATTGGAAAAGCCATCAATACATACTCCCTTCCGTATTTATCAGCGGTTAGTCGATTATTCCTACGCGCTTATAGATGAAATCCACGTTCTTGAAGTAGTAGTCGAGGGTGAAGCAGCCGTCGAGTTCTTCGGGAGTGAGGAGCCCCATCACTTCGGAACTTTCTCCCAGCAGCTGGCGGTAGTCGATACCCTCGCTCCAGGCCTTCATCGCGATAGGCTGCACCGTGTCGTAAGCCTTCTCGCGGGAGAGTCCCTTGCCGATGAGGGCGTTCATCACCCTCTGGGCGAAGATGACGCCCTTGGTGCGCCAGATGTTGGCGATCATGTTCTCAGGATAGACCACCAGGTTCTCGAGAATGCCGCGGAACCTGCAGAGCATATAGTCGAGCAGTTCGGTGGCGTCGGGCAGTATGATGCGCTCCGTGGAGGAGTGGGAGATGTCCCTCTCGTGCCAGAGGGCCACATTCTCGCAGGAAGCCGCCATATATCCGCGCATCACGCGGGCGCAGCCGCAGATATTCTCGCTGCTGATGGGGTTGCGCTTGTGGGGCATCGCGCTGGAGCCCTTCTGTCCCTTGGCGAAGGCCTCCTCGGCCTCGCGGACCTCGGTGCGCTGGAGGTTCCGGACCTCGAACGCCATCTGCTCGAGGGTCGAGGCGATGACGGCCAGGGTCGCGATATACCACGCGTGGCGGTCCCTCTGGAGCACCTGGGTGGAGATGTCGGCCGATTCGATGCCGAGTTTGGAGCAGACATAATCCTGGATGAAGGGCGGAATGTTGGCGAAATTGCCCACTGCGCCGCTCATCTTGCCGGCCTCCACGCCTTTGCGGGCCTCCTGGAAACGCTCGATGTTGCGCTTCATCTCCTCATACCAGAGGGCCCACTTGAGGCCGAAGGAGGTGATGTCGGCGTGGATTCCGTGGGTGCGCCCTATGCAGGGGGTCTGCCTGAATTCCAGCGCACGCTTTTTGAGCACCGCTAGGAAATCCTCCAGGTCCTTGAGAAGGATGGCGTTGGCCTGTTTGAGCAGGTATCCGTTGGCCGTATCCACCACGTCGGTGGAGGTGAGGCCGTAGTGGACCCATTTGCGCTCGTCGCCGAGACTTTCGCTGACCGCACGGGTGAATGCCACCACGTCGTGGCGTGTCTCGAGCTCGATCTCCTTGATGCGGTCCACTTTGAAGGTGGCGTTGGCTCGGATCCTGGCCACGTCTTCCGCCGGAATGACTCCGAGTTCGCTCCAGGCTTCGCACGCGAGCGTCTCGACCTCCAGGTATGCGCTGAATTTGTTCTCTTCGGTCCAGATGTCGCGCATTACCTTGCGTGAATATCTCTCTATCATAATTTATTTTTCAAGAAATGAACGGATGTTTGATTCGATGCGCGCGAGGGCGTCGGCCTCCGGCGCGGGGACGAACTTGTCGCCGGTGACGTGCTCGTAGAGCTCGATGTAGCGGTCGGTGATCCCCGAAACGACTTCGGGAGTCATCTCCGGTACCTTCTGGCCCTCAAGCCCCTGGAAACCGTTGGCCATCAACCATTCGCGGACGAACTCCTTGGAGAGCTGTTTCTGGCGCTCTCCGCGGGCCTGGCGCTCCTCGTATCCCTCGCTGTAGAAGTAGCGCGAGGAGTCGGGAGTGTGGATCTCGTCGATGAGGTAGATCTTGCCGTCGCGCTTGCCGAACTCGTATTTGGTATCGACCAGGATGAGTCCGTGAAGGGCTGCGATGTCCGATCCCCTGCGGAAAAGGGCCAGGGCGTAGCGCTCGAGTCGGTCGTAGTCCTCTTCCGATACCAGGCCTGTGCGGATGATCTCCTCGCGGCTGATATTCTGGTCGTGACCTTCGTCGGCCTTGGTGGTCGGGGTGACTATCGGCGTGGGGAACTTCTGGTTCTCCACCATTCCCTCGGGAAGGGCGACTCCGCACAGGGTGCGCGCTCCGGCCTTATATTCGCGCCAGGCCGAGCCGGCGAGGTAGCCGCGGACGATCATCTCCACCCTGAAGGGCTCGCACCTGTATCCGACTGTGACCATAGGGTCCACCTCGGCTATCTTCCAGTTGGGGACTATATCCGCGGTAGCGTCCAGGAACTTGGATGCTATCTGGTTGAGTACCTGACCCTTGTAGGGGATGCCCTTGGGCAGTACCACGTCGAATGCCGAGATGCGGTCGGTGGCCACCATCACGAGATAATCCTTGCCGATGCTGTAAACGTCGCGGACCTTGCCGGTGTACTTCGACACCTGTCCGGGGAAGCTGAAGTCTGTATTGGTGATTGCTTTCATAGTCTGTTGAAAAAAGGAAATACGAAAATACTTCTTTTTTCTCATTTAATGAAAATATTGCCGTACATTTGTACTACTATGAAATGTACTGACAACGGTATTCACGAAGAGTGCGGCGTATTCGGCGTATATGGGGTCCCCGATGCCGCGCGCATAACTTATTACGGATTGCATTCCCTCCAGCACCGCGGGCAGGAGGGGTGCGGAATCGTGGCCTGGGACGGCCGGAGGCTCAACTGCATCAAGGGGGAGGGCCTCGTGACCGAGGTCTTCAATACCGACAAGATAGCCGCCCTCAAGGGGACGATGGCCATGGGCCACGTCCGTTACTCCACTACCGGAGGCAACTGCATCGAGAATGTCCAGCCTTTCGTCTTCCATCACAAGACGGGCGACTTCGCGCTGGCCCACAACGGCAACCTGGTCAATTCCGCGGCCCTGAGGCGCTATCTCGAGAGCAAGGGCAGCATATTCCAGACCACCTCCGACAGCGAGATCCTGGCCCATCTCATCCGCAAGGATTCGAGGGAGGGGCACCTGCCGCGAATCAAGGCCATCAAAGAGGCCCTCAATATGCTGGAGGGTGCATTCGCCTTCATCATAATGACTGAGAACCGCATTTATTCCTGCCGCGACAAGTACGGCCTCAGGCCCCTTTCGCTCGGCCGCCTCGGCGACGGATACGTCATCAGCAGCGAGACCTGCGCCATAGAGGCTGTCGGCGGCGAGTTTATCCGCGACATCGAGCCCGGCGAGATCGTATGCGTCGACCATCACGGCATCCGCAGCAACCGCTACTCGGATTTCGGCCATCATCTGATGTGCGCGATGGAATATATCTACTTCGCCCGCCCCGACAGCGATATCGAGGGGTGCAACGTCCACAATTTCCGGAAACTCTCCGGGCGCCTGCTCTACGAGGAGGCCCCCGTGGAGGCCGACATCGTGGTGGGCGTGCCCGATTCAAGCCTGAGCGCGGCCAACGGCTATGCCGAGGCCGCCGGCATCCCCAACGAGATGGGCCTTGTCAAGAACAAGTACATAGCCCGCACCTTCATCCAGCCCTCGCAGGAGCAGCGCGAGAACGGGGTTATGATGAAACTCTCGGCCGTCAGGAGCATAGTCGGCGGCAAGAGGGTGGTGCTGGTGGACGATTCGGTGGTGCGCGGCACGACATCGAAGCGCATAGTCAAGATGCTCCGCCGTGCGGGAGCCACCGAGGTGCACCTGCGCATCGCGAGCCCGCAGCTCGTGAGCCCCTGTTTCTACGGGGTCGATATCTCCACCAAGGAGGAACTCTTCTGCGCCAGCCGCACCCTTGACCAGGTCAGGAAGGAGCTCGACGTGGATTCGGTCCACTTCCTCTCCAAGGAGTCGCTCTTCAAGGCCGGCAAGCGCTCCGAATTCTGCCTGGCCTGCTTCACTGGCGAGTACCCCACCGACCTTTACGACGAGGAGGAGAGCCTGTGAAAAGGCTTGCGGCGATAACGGTTTCGCTCTTGTGCACTGTCTTGGCGTGGGCTGCCACTCCCCGTCAGGATTCTGTCAACCGCACCGTTTTCGACCGGGTCGCCACCGCCCTCGAGGGGCGCGCGACGCTTCCGGCGGGAGAGCTCGTATCTGCGGTCGCAATGCAGTTCCTGGGCACTCCCTATGCGGCCGGCACCCTTGAGACGGTCCCGGAAGAGCTGAATGTCTATCTGGACCGGACCGACTGCATCCTGTTCGCCGAAACCTGCCTATGCATGGCCCTGACCCTCAAATCCGCCGATCCGACTTATGAGGCGTTCGTGGAGAATGTCCGCCTGATGCGCTACCGCGACGGCAAGGTGGACGGCTATCCCTCGAGGCTCCATTATACCTCCGACTGGATACGCCAGAATGCCTCCCGCGGCATCCTGGACGAATATACCTGCCGTTACGGCACCCCGCTCAAGCAGCAGTTCAACTTCATGAGCACCCACACCTCGGCATACCGCCAGCTCAAGAACGATCCGGCGGCGGTCTCTGCCATAAGGAAGGCCGAGCGGAGCCTCGAGCAGGAGGGAGGCTACTGCGTGGTTACGCAGCAGCGTCTCAAGGAGGGCGGAATGGACCTCCGGGAGGGCGACCTCGTCTTCTTCGTCTCGAAAGTCGCGGGGCTTGACATCACCCACGTCGGGATACTTCACAGGATGGGTCGGGAGTGGCATTTCATCCACGCCTCCTCCAAGGCCGGCAAGGTGATTGTCGAAACGCGCAGCCTCGCCGATTACGCCGCCTCCGGAGTGAGGCTGGCCAGGGTGCGGAATGATTTTTGACAATTGAAGAGATCTGTAATCGATAAAATCAAAAGAAATGAAAAGAGTAAGACGCTTTCTTGCAATCCTGCTGGTCGCTGCATTCCCTGCAGTAGCATCGGCGCAGTTTTCCCAGATACCCCAGCGCAACGCCATCTTCCAGGCTGAAATCGAGACAAACGGAATCCCCGAATCCTTCGAGGTGTTCGACAAGCCTGTGGACGGTGTGCATGACTATTACCTCTCCGTCGGCCATCTCGGAATCGGCGACGCGGTAATCCAGGTCAACTTCGATCCCCTGTATGAACTCTTCATCCCGCTCGGCAACACTCTCGACGAGGCCCTTGAGACCCTCAAGGATCTCCAGGATCTCTACAGGACGGAGCCCGGAACCGTCACGACTGTCCCCGGCTGCCTGGCATTCGGATTCCCGGACGGCAATATCGAGGATGTCAAGGTGACTTACAGGAAGCAGATATTCAGCAATCTTCTCGAATTCACCCTTGAGCGCGAAGGCTACCAGCGTTCGACATTTGTCAATAAATCGAATTTCAACTCCATAGTCAGCGGAGTTAAGTTCTATAAGAAGCTCCATCCCAAGGAATAACCGCGCCCCGCAATATGGACAGACTGTTTCTGATAGACGGCCATTCCCTGATCTTCAGGATGTACTATGCGTTTATGCGCAGGCCGATGATCAATTCGAAAGGGGAGGATACATCCATCCTCTTCGGCTTTACGAAGTTCCTGCTCGAATTGATCCGCAAGGAGCAGCCTACCCATCTGGCGGTGGCTTTCGACCCGCCGGCCAAGACCTTCAGGCACGAGCTCAGCCCCGAATACAAGGCCAACCGCAGCGCCGCGCCCGAACTGGTGAAGGCGGCGCTCGACCCTCTCACCGAAATAGTCAGGGCCCTCGATATCCCGGTGGTAATGAAGCCCGGTTTCGAGGCCGACGACGTGATAGGCTCGCTGGCCAAGAAAGCGGCGGCCAAAGGCTTCCGGGTCTATATGGTGACTCCCGACAAGGATCTTGGGCAGATAATCGACGACAATATTTTCCAGTTCAAGCCCGGCAAGGCCGGAGGCGAGGATGAGGTCTGGGACAAGGCGCGCCTCTGCGAGGCGTTCGGCATCAGCGACCCGGCGCAGGTCATCGACATCCTGACAATCTGGGGCGACGCCTCCGACAATATCAAGGGCGTGGACGGAGTAGGGGAGGTCGGGGCCAAAAAACTCGTGGGCAAATACGGCTCACTCGACAATATCCTGGCGCATCTCGACGAGCTTCCCGCAAAGCAGCAGGAGAAGTTCCGCGCGGCCGAGCCCCATCTGGCCCTGAGCCGGACCCTCGCCACAATCCGGACCGATGTCGAGACAGGAGTCACCGAGGAGGACCTTCGCCTTACCGCGAAGGCTACGCCTCGTCTGTACGAGCTCTTCGACCACTATGAATTCAACTCACTCCGCAGCCTTCTGCCCTCCGGCGATACGCCTGTCGAGGTGGCGGCTCCCGTCCACAGGAAGCTCGAGCCCGAGGAGGTCTCCGCTGCTGTGATTACGGCCGAGGCCGATGCGGCGGGCCGCGTGGCGGTCAGGATCGATTCGGATACGGTTATCCTCGCTGTCGGGGAGCGATTCTGCCGCACCACGACAGGAGAGGCGATGCCGCTGCTCTCCAATCCGTTTGTGGACAAGGCCGGCTTCGGCCTCAAGCATACAGCCCTCAAGGGCGATCTGTACGATGTGGAGATAATGCACTATCTCCTCAATCCGGAGCGCAGCCACAAACTTTCGCAGCTTGCCAGGGGATATCTGGGCGTCGAGCTCGAAGAGGGGCCCGAAGCAGGTGCGATGCTTTTCGACTTCGACGACAGCTCCGCCCCCCGCGAATGCGTGGCGGCCGGCCTGGTGGAACCCCTCATCCGCAAGGAACTCGAGGAGAGCGGCCTGATGAAGTTGTACAAAGCCGTGGAGATGCCTCTGATTCCGGTTCTGGCCGATATGGAAGCTACCGGTGTAAAGGTCGATCCCGCGCAGCTGGCCGAATACCGCTCGCAGCTCGCTTCGGAATTGGATACCATCGAGGCAGAGGCCCGCTCGCTGGCAGGCGAACCGCAGCTGAATCTCTCTTCTCCCAAGCAGGTCGGCGCCGTCATATACGAAAAACTGGCTCTGGACCCGAAGGCCAAAAAAGGCGGCCGCAGCGGGGCGTACCCGACCGACGAGGAGACCCTCGCGGGGCTTCCCAACAAGCATCCCTTCGTCGATAAGGTACTGGAATACCGTGGCCTCAAGAAGTTGATATCCACATATCTGGATCCCCTTCCTGCCTTGATGGATCCCCGCGACGGCAAGGTCCATACGACCTTCAACCAGGCCCTGACGGCGACCGGGCGCCTGAGCTCTTCCAAGCCCAATCTGCAGAATATCCCGGTCCGCACGGCGCAGGGACGCGAGATACGCAAGGCCTTCGTGCCCAGCGACCCCGAAGGATTCATCATCTCTGCCGATTATTCGCAGATAGAACTCCGGCTTATGGCCGTACTGAGCGGCGATCCGGCCCTTGTGGAGGGTTTCAACCACGGGGCGGACATACACGCCGATACGGCTTCCCGCATATTCCATACCCCTCTCGCGGAGGTTACTCCCGAGCAGCGCAGGCAGGCCAAGGTTGCCAACTTCGGCATCATCTACGGCATCTCCGCCTTCGGCCTGGCGCAGCGGATGGGGATATCCAGAAGCGAATCCAAGAATTTCATAGAGCAATATTTCACCCACTATCCGAAGGTGAAGGAGTATATGGAGTCGGCCGTGGCTTCCGCCCGCGAGAAGGGCTATGTGGAAACCATATTCGGCCGCAAACGCTACCTTCCCGATATCTCCTCGCGCAATCAGGTGGTCCGTTCCCTTGCGGAGCGCAATGCCATCAACGCCCCCATCCAGGGCAGTGCGGCGGACATCATCAAAATGGCGATGATAAATGTCTACAAGCGTCTCGAGGAGGGCGGGTTCAAGAGCAAGATGGTGCTCCAGGTGCACGACGAACTGGTTTTTGATGCCGTGCCCGGAGAAGTCGAATCACTGATGAAAATGGTCAGGGAGGAGATGGAGGGCGTATGCCGTCTGTCCGTTCCCCTTACAGTAGAATGCGATTATGGAAAAAACTGGCTTGAAGCGCACTGATTTGACCGACAAACAACTCATCGAACTGGCCCTGGCCGATGACCAGGGGGCTTTCTCTATGCTCCTCTCACGTTACAGCAAGCCGCTCAAGGCCCACGTGATGAACTATGTCAAGGTGGAGGCCGATGCCGACGATATCTGCCAGAGAAGTTTCGAGAAGGCATTCAGGGAGATCGGCAATTACAATAAGCGGTATGCCTTCTCCACGTGGCTCTACACCATCGCCCAGAATGAGGCGATAGACCATCTGCGTCGCAACAGGAGCTCCATCAGCGCCATCTCCCTCGAGACTCCCGGAGTCCTTTCCCTTTCGGAAGACGCGACCCCGGAGGACAGGGTGATGGAGGACCAGGCGGTATCGGAGCTGCTGACCTTCATCGAGCAGCTTCCCGAGACCTACCGGAAAGTGGCCGAGTACCGCTTCATCCGGGATTTCTCATACGAGGATATCGCCGATGAGATGTCCATCCCCCTGGGAACTGTCAAGACCCGGATCAACCGCGCCCGCAAGATGCTTATAGCGATGGTCGAAAACAAGAACGTCAATGAAATCGATTGAGAAGTATTTCCCCGGCCTGAGTGATGTCCAGAAGGCGCGTTTCGCCGCCCTAGACCCCCTGTACCGCGACTGGAATGCCAAGATCAATGTCATCTCGCGGAAGGATATCGACAGCCTCTACCTGCATCACGTCCTCCACAGCCTGGCCATCGCCAAGGCGGTCGCCTTCGAGCCCGGCGCATCGGTCCTCGACGTCGGAACGGGAGGCGGATTCCCCGGAATCCCCCTTGCGATATTCTTCCCCGAAGTCCGTTTTACGCTCTGCGACTCGATAGGCAAGAAGATAAAGGTGGCCTCCTCGGTGGCGCAGGAACTCGGCCTCGGGAATGTGGAGTGCGTCAATGCGAGGGTGGAATCCCTCGGGGGCGGATTCGATTATATAGTCTCGCGTGCGGTGACCAATATGGCCGATTTCTACGGCTGGATCAAGGGCAGCTACCGCAAATCGGTGATCTGCCTCAAGGGCGGGGAGGTGGAGCAGGAACTGGCCGCCTGCTTCGCGCGGCACCGGCTCAGCCCCTCCAAGGTGACGGTCTGCGATATACCGATGTGGTTCGAAGAAGAGTACTTCGAAGGGAAAAAGATGGTAATTATCGGTCAATAAATTTGCAATTTGAAACAAAAGCATTACCTTTGCAACCCTATTTCGGAAATAAGCAATAACAGATAATGAAACGCACTTTTCAACCCTCACAGCGCAAGAGACGCAACAAGCACGGCTTCCGCGAGCGTATGGCCACTCCCAATGGCCGCCGCGTGCTCGCTGCACGTCGCCGTCACGGTCGCAAGAAACTGACAGTATCTTCAGAGGATCTCTGGTAGGAGTCCTCTGCCATTGACAATATGGCAAGAACTTCAAAAGAAAAAGGAGCGGGGGGCTGGTTCCTCCGCAATCTGATATGGGCGATTATATTGATACTCGCCCTTATTGTCGTTTTACAATTCCTGCTGGGTGTCATCACCCGTCACAACAAGGAGATCCCGGTTCCCGATTTCAGCGGCCTTACCATCTCCGAGGCCGAGTCGCTCGCCAGAAGCAGCGACGTGCGCATCGACATCACCGATTCGGTGTATGTCTCCCATCTGCCCCTCGGTACGGTTTTCTCGCAGAACCCCAAGGCTGACGACAAGGTCAAGAAGGGACGCCGCATCCTCATCACCATCAACGCTACCCAGCCCAAGACTGTGGAGATGCCGCGCCTCGTGGGCCTTTCCCTGCGCGGGGCCAAGACCGAGATACTCTCGCGCGGCCTGAGCGTGGGAACCCTTACCTATGTTCCGGATATGGCTACAAATTACGTCCTGGCCCAGAAAGTCGCCGGGCGTAACATCCTTCCGGGCAAGAAGGTGAAGGTCGATACTCCGGTCGATCTGACCCTCGGAGTCAATTCAGGGGAATCGACCACATATATCCCGTACCTCGTGGGCCATACCGCCCAGATGGCGAAGGATATCCTCATCGACAACTCCCTCAATGTCGGGGTAGTGAGTTATGACTCCACCGTAAAGACCTATACCGACTCCCTTCAGGCCCAGGTTTACAAGCAGTCGCCCGCCTATTCGGGCGTTCCTTACCAGCTTGGCACCAAAGTCTCGATCTACCTTACCAACGAGGCTTCGAAGGTCTCCAAGGAGGTTCCGGTCATAGATACCCTGATAGTTCCCGATAATACCGTCACGGATGAGCCTTGACGAAGAATATCCCGGAGCTGACCTGACATCTGAAGACCCTGTATCCGACGAAGAGGAGCAGGGCCTTTTCGAACATTTCCGCTTCGAGGTGGACAAGGGGCAGTCGCTGCTGCGCATCGACAAATATCTCACCCTGCATCTTACCCAGACTTCGCGCCATCGCATACAGATGGCGATATCAGCCGATTATGTGCGCGTGAACGGAAATGTGGTCAAGGCCAATTACAAGGTCAAGCCGCTCGATGTCATCACCATAATGATGCCTTATGAGCGCCGCGGATTCGAAGTCGTGCCGGAGCCTATTCCCCTCGACATTGTCTATGAGGACGACGACCTGCTGGTGGTCAACAAACCTGCGGGGCTGGTGGTCCATCCCGGCCACGGCCATTTCAGCGGCACCCTGGTCAACGCTTTGGCGTACCATCTAGGCATAACTCCCGGCGAGGATGCCACAGACGAGCGTATGGGGGTCCTGGTGCACCGCATCGACAAGGATACCTCAGGCCTGCTCGTGGTGGCCAAGAATGAGGAGTCCCAGCTCAAGCTTGCCAAGCAGTTCTTCGACCATACCATCGAGCGCAAGTATGTCGCCCTCGTCTGGGGCAACATCGAGGAGGAGAGCGGCACCATCGAGGGCAATATCGGCCGCGACCCCAACGACCGCCTGCGCTTCAAGGTCTTCCCGGAAGGGGACAGGGGGCGCACCGCGGTAACCCATTTCAGGGTTCTGGAAAGATTCGGATATGTGACCCTGGTCGAGTGTGTGCTCGAAACCGGCCGCACCCACCAGATAAGGGTGCATATGAACTACATCGGCCATCCGCTCTTCAACGACTCGCTCTACGGCGGCGACCGCATCCTCAAGGGGCCTCTCTATGTCAAGTACAAGCAGTTCATCGACAACTGCTTTGCCCTCCTGCCGCGCCAGGCGCTGCACGCCAAGACCCTCGGATTCGTGCATCCGAGGACCGGAAAGACGATAAGGTTCGATTCCGAGATACCCGCCGACATGCAGGCGCTCACCGAAAAGTGGCGCAAATATGTCGGGGTACGCGAACTTCCCGAAGATTAGTTGATTGCGGGAGGGATATTGCCCATTCCGCCCATATTGCCGCCCATTCCGCGGCCTCCCATTCCACCGCGGTTGCCGCCGCGGCGTCCGCCCATCTGGTTGCGGTCGGTGAATTTGCCGAAACGGTATGTGAAGCTCAGGACCACATAGCGTCCCAGGGTGTTGCTCCAGGAGTCCATCATATAGTTGTCGTTGATGGTGCGGCGCATATTCCTCGCCTGTCCAAGGAGGTCATAGCCCTTCAGGGCGATGGTTCCGCGCCTCTTGAACACCTGGCGGCTGAGCTCGGCGTTCCATACGAACGAAGGGGTGCGGCCCGCCGTGTTGCCGAGATATCCGAGGTAGAAGATATAACTGGCGTCGGTCTTTATATCGACGATGTTGGGAACGTTTACGACCAGGCGCGAGGTGATGCTGTTCGTCCAGGCGGCAGGGGTGTTCTTGGTGTCGTCATAGTACCAGTTGAGGGAGCATCTGGAGTTGCCTCCCATATAGTATTCCATCCAGTCGTTGCGGTATGTGAAGCGTACCGTTCCCCTGAAACTCGCCCTTTTGTAGTAATTGGCCACGAAGTTGTCGAGGTCCAGGTAGGACCTCTCGTCTTCGGGATCGATCACCTTGTTGGCATCCCCCACGAAACTGACACCCTTGCTGTAACTGCTGTTGAGGCTTCCCGAGAATGAGAACTTGCTCTTGGCTATGGATGTCTGGTAGGTAATGTAGGACGATGCGGTGTAGGCGCCTTCGTTGTTGTTGACCGGCACGATATACTGCACTCCGGCCTTGTCATACCAGTTGGCGTTGACGATGTTGCGGGTATTGTACTTCAGGTCGGCGTTTATCACGACGGAAGAGAAGTTCTTCGGATTGGCGAGGCGGATGCGGAGATCCACGTTGTGTACGAAATAGGGGTCGAGCGCCATGTTACCAAGAGAAACCCTCTGGGGATTCGAGTTGTTGGGGACGGGCATCAGCTGGCTCAGCGAGGGCTGGGAGGAGTTGCCGTTGTAGGAGAGGCGGAACTGCCTGTTCCGGTCCGGACGGTACTCGATGCGGGCGTTCGGGGCCCAGTTGAATATCCTGCGGACCGTGTCGCGGGCGACCACATCCCCGATTACGGTCTTGTTGAGGGTGGTCTGGGGCTGGAAGGTGACTCCGGCCATTATCCTCCAGGCCTTGGTTACCCTCTGGAGGTTGAAGCCAGCACGGTGATTGTTGTTGATGTTGCTGACATTGTTGCTGTAACGGCCGTCAATCACGGAATAGTTCCCTGCCTCGTCCTTGGTGTAAACCCCCTTGTCGCTGCGGCGGTTGCTGTAGCTGTAGGAGTAGGTGAGCTCAGCTGTAAGGCCCTTCGCGATGGGCTCGGTATAGGAGAACCGGCCTCCCACGCTCATCGATTTCTCGGTCCTGTCTATCCTCTGGTCCACGATGGCCGAGTCGGCGACCGCATCGTCGGCATAACGGTTTGTGACGGAGTAGTCGAATCCCTCCATCAGGTTGTCGGAGAATGAGTAGTTGGCGTTGAGGGAGAATGTCCTGCCCGGCTTGTCTCCGACCTTCTGGCGCCAGAGCACCCGGCCGCTGGTGCTGAGGTTGTCGTTGTTGCCCCAGGAGTGGCTGTGTCCGTCGTTGACCTTGGCGCTTCTGGTGTCGAACTGCTGGTCGGTGAAGAAGGTGGTTAGCTCGTCATAGTCGCCGTAGCCGTAATTGAACCTGGGCTCGAAGAGGATGGACGTGCGGTTGCTGACCTTCCAGTCGGCCCTTACACCGGCCGAATGGCCGTATGCGTTGCTGGCGCTCGTCTCGTCGTTGACGGCGTCGAGGGTGGACTCGTCTGTACGGTAGGTAAGCCTTTCGGAGTGTTCCGTGACATCCTTGTTGCTGCCGCTGAAGATGTAGTTTCCGGTAACTTCTGTCTTGTTTCGCCAGTAGTGGCCGGCATTCGCGCCGAGCATATAGGAGGTGGTTATACCGTTGTTGGTGGTGCGGGCGTTGGCGTTTCGCACCGACGACATCATGCTGCGGGCGAAGTCGTCGAATCCGCGGTTGTTGGTATTGTTGGCGTTGCCCACTATGGCCAGCTGGTCGCTCTTGCCGAACTTGGCCGCCATTCCGGCGCCCTGGAACCTGAAGTCGTTCTTGACGGGACTGCCGTCGTCATTGGCTGCGTGGAAGTCCTGTCCCGCGCCGCCCATTATGTTGCCGAACCACTGGCCTCGGGCTCCCTTGACCATCGTCAGGTCGATGATGGTCTCCTCCTCGCCGTCGTCGATTCCAGTGAACTGGGCCTGCTCCGACATCCTGTCGATGATCTTGACCTTCTCGATGGCCTTGGCCGGAAGGTTCTTGGTGGTCATCTGCAGGTCGTTGAGGAAGAATGTCCTGTCCTCGACCGTTATCTTTTTGATTTCCTTGCCGTTGGCCGTCACCTTGCCGTTCTCTATCTCGATGCCCGGGAGGCGCTTGAGCAGATCCTCGAGCGTCTCGTCGGCGGTGGTCTTCATCAGCGTGACATTGTGCTCTATGGTATCCTGCTTGACGACTATGGGGTTTCCTGTGTCGGAAATCACTGCGCCGTCCAGATAGTTGGCCTGCATATTCATCTCGCCGATACCCATATCCACAGACTTGTTGTTTACGGTGACCCTTTCGGTATATTCATCATATCCCATCATATTGCCCTTGAGGGTGTACTTCCCGGCCTTGACGCTGTTGAGCACGGCGACGCCCGCCGAATCGGCCTGGGTGTATTTGACGGTGGGGTTCTTTCCGTCTCCAGTGAGCGAGACGGTAGCGAATCCAATTGCCTCCTGTGTACGGGAATCCACGAGTTTGATCTTGACGCTGACTTGAGCGCCGGCATTCTGGAGGACGAGGAGAGCCAGGGCGGCTGCAACCGTCAGTTTCGATAAAAACGATGACATAAGCCTAATAAATCAGGTTTTTGTTGATGGGTATGATGTGTCGCCGCAAGGGCGTATTATCTGCTTTTTACCGCCTAGGGCCGCCGAATCCCAGGCCTCCGGGGCCTCCCTGCCTGCCGGGGCCACCCTGCCTGCCGGGGCCTCCCATAGGCATCTGGCTGCCCTTTTCTCCGAACTTGCCGAAGCGCCAGGTCAGCGATACGACGAAGTAGCGGCCGAGGGTGTTGTTGGTGCGGTCAAGGATATAGTTGTCGGTGGTTGTCCTGTAGGTCTGGCGCGACTGGTTGAGGATGTCGTACATCCTGACCGCGATGGTTGCGGATTTCTTGAATATCTGCCTGCTCACCTCCGCGTTCCATACCAGGTTGGGATCGCCGTAGCCTGCGGTATATCCCTTGTAGAAGTTGTATCTCGCGTCGGTGGAGATATCCATCACATTGGGGATCTTTGCTATGAAGCGGCCGTCGATGCTGTTGGTCCAGGTGGGGGCGACATTCTGCGATGCGATCGAATACCAGGCCTGCGAATACCTCACCCCGCCTCCCAGCGATGCCTCAACGATGTCGTTGCGATAGACAAAACGCAGGTTTTCGCTGAGCGAGAGGGATTGGGTCTCGTTGTGGGTGAAGTTGCGCTCGTCGGTGCGGGCCGCCTCGTCCTCAGGGTCGATGTCGGCCGAGCCCACGAGGCTCACTCCAGTGCCGTAGTTGCCCATCGTGAACGACATTATCGAGAAGTTGCTCTTGGCGATGGGGGAGTTCATCATCATGAAGAGGTTGGTGCTGGTAGTTCCCTTGGAGTTGTTGATGGGTACGGTGTAGCGGATTCCGTCGCTGTCGTACCAGCTCGCATTCACTATGTTGTTGGTGTTGTAGGTGAAATTGAGATTGACGTTCAGCGAAGCGAAATTCTTCATGTTGGTAAGCCTGTACTCCGTATTCATGTTATGGGTGAACGAAGGGGTCAGGTTGGGGTTGCCGAGGCTGATGTTCTGCGGGTCGGAGTTGTCGGGCACGGGCTGCAGCTGGTTGATTGAGGGCTGGTTGGTGTTTCCGCGGTAGCGGATGCGCAGCATGTTGTAGTCGCTGAAGTTCAGGTCGATGCGTGCATTCGGCGACCAGTTGTTGACCGGCCTGTCATACTCTCTCAGCTGGCCGTTGGTCACGGTGTTGCTGATGGTCCTCGAGGGCTGGTACTGGGCGCCGATTGTGGCGTTGTACTTCTTCTCCTGTTTGCGCAGGCTGATGCCGGCCCTCTGATTGATGAATGTATTGTCGATGCTGTTGGAGTACTCCAGGTTCTCGACGGTATAGGCTCCGTCGATATCCTTGTCGCGGGTATCCTTGCTGGAGTGGCTCTTGCTTATAGTGTAGCCGTATGTGAGTTCGGTGAAGAAGTTCCGGCCCAGGGGCTCGGTATAGGCCAGGCGGCCTCCCAGCCTGATGTTCCTGGAGTCCTGGACATAATGCTGGTCGATATTGTTCTCGGTCTTCGAGTCCCCGTCGTACACGTTGGTCGACGACTGGTTGAGCCCGTCGAGGTTGGTGTCCGAGAAGTTGTAGTTGAGGTTGAGGGAGATGGTCCTGCCCTGGGCGCTTCCCAGCCTCTGCCTCCACAGGATACGGCCGCTGGCCGACTTGTTGAGGTTCTTTCCGGTGGAGAGGGAATGACCGTCGTTGATCATCCTCTCACCGCTGGAAGTCAGGGCGCCGGTGGAGTACTCCGTCTTTTCGCTGAAGTCGCCCCAGCCGTAGTTGAAATTGGGCATCCAGAGGATGGAGGTGTTCTTTCCGATCTTCCAGTCGATGCGCGCTCCGACGCGGTGTCCGTATGTGTCGGTCAGGTTCTCGGAGTCCTCGGTGCTGTGAAGGTCATCCCCGTCCTTCATAAGGGTGGTCCTGTCGGTGCTCTCGAGAACCGCCCTCTGGTTGGCGTTGAAGAGATAGTTGCCGTTCAGTTCCGACTTGTTGTCGAAGACCTTGCCGCCGTTGACTCCTATCATATAGGATGTGGAGATACCGTTGTTGCCGCCCCTCATTCCGCGTCCGCCGCGCATTCCGCCCATCGCGTTGCCTGTGATGTCGCTGAATCCGCGGTTGTTGGTGTTGTTGGCGTTGCCGATGAATACCAGTTGGTCGGACGAGGTGAAGCGGGCCACCATGCCGCCGCCCTGGAAGCGGAGGTCGTTCTTGCGGTTCTCATCGGCGGAGTGCAGGTCGCTTCCGACGCCGCCGGTCACATTGCCCATCCATCCGTTCATCATTCCTTTCTTGATATTCAGATCGAGTACCGTCTCCTCCTCGCCGTCATCAATGCCGGTGAACTCGGCCTGCTCGGATTTCTTCTCCACCACGCGGACCTTGTTGACGATCTTGGCGGGGAGGTTCTTCGAAGCGAGCTGAGGGTCGTCGAGGAAGAATGCCTTTCCGTCAACATAGACTTTGGAGATGGTCTTGCCGTTGGCCGTGATGCTGCCGTCGGCGCCCACCTCGATGCCCGGAAGCCTCTTGAGGAGGTCCTCGAGGACGTCGTTGTCCGAAGTCTTCATCAGCGAGACGTTATGTTCGATGGTATCCTTCTTGACCACGATGGGGTTTCCGACATCGCTCACGGTGGCTCCTTCGATGAAGTTCACCTGTACCTTCATCTGCTTGTTCCCCAGGTCCGTATCCTTGTTGACGGTAATTTCCTCGGAGTAGTCGTCATATCCGAGCAGGATACCCTTGACGGTGTATTTGCCCGCCTTGACTCCCTGTAACGAAGCGGATCCCTTGTCGTCGGTCTGGGTATATTTCTCAACCTTGTCGCTGCCGGGTTTCGAGAGCGATACCACGGCGAACGGAATGCCCTCCTTGGTCTTCGAATCGACCAGGCGGATCTTGAGGTTGTATGACTGGGCAAAGGCAAATGAGCTGAATATCAGGAGAGAGAGCAGACAGGACAGGGTCCTGCGGAGGATTGAAGACATATAGTGATGCTTTTTTTTTCTTGATTAGTAACACCTATTAGATGTTCGTTTTCCGAGAAAGTTTAATCGGTGAGAGGCGATTTCGCAGCTATTTTATCCTGTCAGGATGCGCTGCGATGAATTTTTTCCAGTTTGTGGAGGCGGATGTGTCGCTCAGCGGATTGGTGAGCTGGTAGAAATGGCACATTGCGATGCCGAGGGCGTCCGAAGCGTCTAGGAATTTGTTGTCCATCTCGATCTTCAGGGTCTTGCCCATCAGCATCATGACCTGCTCCTTGGAGGCGTTTCCATTGCCCGTGATGGCCATCTTGACTTTCCTCGGAGCATATTCGAAAACGGGAATCTGGCGGTGGAGGGCGGCTGATATCGCTGCTCCCTGGGCCCTTCCGAGCTTGAGCATCACCTGGGGATTCTTTCCGTAGAACGGGGCCTCGATGGCCAGGTCGTCGGGAGTGTAGCGGTCCATAAGGATGCCCACTTCGTGGAAGATGCGGTTGAGTTTGACGAAATGGTCCTTCTCCTTGCGCAGGTCGACGACCCCCATATCCACGAAGTGGACCTTGCGGGCATCGATGAGAATGACCCCGTAACCAAGAAGGTTGGTTCCGGGGTCTATTCCCATTATGATTCTCTGCTTGTCGGAGGCGGCCATCGCTGTCAGATTATGTCGAATCCGGTGTACTTGCGCAGGACCTCGGGCACCACGATGTGTCCGTCGCGGGTCTGGTAGTTCTCGATGATGGCGGCCAGGATGCGGGGCAGTGCGAGCGAACTGCCGTTGAGGGTGTGAGCGAGCTGCATCTTGCCGTTCTCGTCCTTGTAGCGCAGGTGCAGGCGGTTGGCCTGGTAAGACTCGAAGTTGGAGACTGAGCTGACCTCAAGCCACCTCTTCTGGGCTGCCGAGAAGACCTCGAACTCGTATGTGATGGCGGAGGTGAAGCTCATGTCGCCGCCGCAGAGGCGCAGGATGCGGTAGGGGAGGCCGAGTCCCTTGACGAGGCTCTCCACGTGCGCCACCATCTCGTCGAGGGCGGCATAGGAGTTCTGGGGCTCCTCGATGCGGACGATCTCCACCTTGTCGAACTGGTGCAGGCGGTTGAGGCCGCGCACGTCCTTTCCGTATGAACCGGCCTCGCGCCTCCAGCAGGGGGTGTAGGCGGTCATCTTGACGGGGAAGTCCTCCTTCTTGAGGATGACGTCGCGGTAGATGTTGGTGACGGGGACCTCGGCTGTCGGGATCATATAGAATCCGTCGAGCGGGGCGCAGTACATCTGTCCCTCCTTGTCGGGGAGCTGGCCGGTACCGAAACCGGAGGCTTCGTTGACCATATACGGCGGCTGGTACTCCAAATAGCCGGCGTCGGTGTTCTTCTCGAGGAACCAGGAGATGAGGGCCCTCTGTATCTTCGCACCCTTGCCCTTATAGACGGGGAATCCCGCTCCGGTGAGCTTGACTCCGAGGTCGAAGTCGATGATATCGAGGTTCTTGACCAGTTCCCAGTGGGGCAGGGGATTCTCTCCCAGGTCGGGGATGTCGCCCACGAGCTTGACCACCACGTTGTCCTCGGCGGTGCGGCCTTCGGGAACCTGGGCGCAGGGGAGGTTGGGCAGAAGCACCAGAAGGTCGTTCTGGCTCTTCTCGCTTGCGGCCATCTGCTCTTCGAGCGACTTGGACCGCTCTTTGAGGGTGGCTACGGCCGCCTTGGCCTGCTCGGCCTCGTCGCGGCGTCCCTCCTTCATCAGTTTGCCGATCTCTCCGGCTTTGGACTTCTGCTGCGACAGGCAGGCATCGAGCTCGCCCTGGAGGCTTCGACGGGTCTTGTCAAGGTCTATGATTTTGTAAACTATTTCCTTTGCATCGAAATGCTTTACCGCGAGGCGCTCAATCACGAATTCCGGCTGCTCTCGCAGGAGTTTCAGTGTCAACATTTTTGAAGGTTTTCTAAAAACGGGCAAATTTACCAAAAATCGCTCATAGTTATCCCACTCAGGTGGGAAAATCATTTCTCCTTACCCCTGACCCACCTTCTCTTTGATTTATGGCGTGGAGGCTAATGCTTTAGCACTTAGTTAATTCCTGAAAACAATCCTGCCGGATTCGAAGGGGTTGTTTTCAGAAAAAAGCTGATTGATTGAATCTTAAGCTCCACGCGCAGAATTCGGAGCCTGAGAGTGACCTGCGTCTTTTTTTATTATATTTGTACAAATGTTTTTAAGAGTTGGCAATGAAAAACAGGCATTCTTTGATTTGGGTTCTGTCGGCAGCAGCTATATTGGCCGGCTGCGAACCGAAAGTCGATCCGCCCGCGCCCGGGCCGGAGACGCAGCGCCCCACTGCGTTCAGCGCTGTGCTGGAAAGCATAAACGGTGTCTCATCGCCGTCCTGGACAGAGGAGGCTGTAATCAAGGTATATCTTCCTTCGGCTGCAGATGGCAAGGAATTCCATCTCTCGGGTTCACCCTCGCAATCGGGCGCCACATTCGCTGAAGATGGATTCAAAGAGTATCACCTTGCCGCAGCTGCACTCTATCCGGCTTCGATAGAGGGACGCCTTGACGGCGGGGACCTGATGTTGGATCTGCCCGGAATCCGGAATTATAAGGCCGGAGGCATCGATCCGGCACTTATGCCATTTGTGGCGAAAGCCGACAGCACGGGAAAACTGGACTTCAAGTGTCCCCTGAGTATAGTGGCCGTTACTGTCAAATCCCCGGTAGGGCTCAGCGGGATCAGGCTGGTCTCAAATAAAGACGAAGCCCTTTGGGGAACACTTTCAATCCCTATTGACGGAAATGATTTTCCCGCCGGGACGATGCTGGAGAATCCCTCCGAATCGAGGAATGAGCTTGTACTTGAGATCGAAGCCCGGGATCCTGCCGGAAGCACCGGGAACGAATCGTTCGTAACCGGCCCCAACTCCACCGTAACAGATGGATACATCGCCGCGAATGCAGGAGAAACCTCCGCTACATATTATTTCGCCGTTCCCGCCGGTACTCTCAAGGATGGCTTCAGGCTTACCATGCTCGACAGCCGCGGAGGCTTTATGCAGAAGGAGTTCCCTTCCGCTTCCACCTCAAGGGCGGTATGTTCCAACCTCGGGGAAGAGGCCTACAGGGATTTTTCCGAAGATGTCGAAATCCGTACAGACGTCATCAACAAAGCTTTCTACAAAGATCTGCTCCTGAATGCTGGCCTCTACCTGACAACCAACGACACCTTGCCGGTGACGGATTTCCTTAATCTCTCGATGGAGACCTTTATGGATGCCCGTAACAACCCGACCGCCGCCGACCTGCAGGCCCAGCTTGACATCTTTGCCGGATCGGCAGACGACGTCAACGGCCGCCTGCTCTATCCCGACGGAGGACCGCGCTACCGCCTGGTATATGTCCGCGGAGGCGGATCTTCCGACCACGGCCGCACACTCGGCCCCTATGGAAGGGACAACTTCCGCCGGTTCGTCTCTGGCGGCGGTTCATATCTCGGATCCTGCGCCGGAGCCTATGTCGCGACACGGGGAACCTCCCTCGACGCAAATTCGAGCGGCAATTATATGGGAATATGGCCCGGCCACTGCAATTCGCTCTCTACGCTCCAGATATATCCGGGCCACGTCGTGCCCGAGGACAGCCCTCTGCTGAAATACTATGATTTCGGCGGAGACAATTATATCGATTCCGTGCGCCATCACAACGGCCCCTGCTTCATCGACTACGACTGCGTGCCGGGCACAGAGGTCCTGACCCGCTTCGACATCCCCGATTCCACCAAGATGCACGGCCATCCCGCCATCATCGCCTGGAAGAAGGACCGGTGGTGGGGACGCGTAATCCCGTGCGGTTCCCATCCCGAACAGGTTCGCGACGGTGAGAACCTCCTCCTTATGGCAGGGATGGTGAGATACTGCTTCGACGGAGTCGGGAACGCCAGGGTCAAAGGCATCCTCCACAACGGCGAGATACGCCGGATGGTCAAGGCTACGGAGGATAAGGACCCCGATTACACCAAGATAGGCGACAAGCAGTGCCACCACTTCGTATTCGCACTTCCCGAAGGGGCGAAGGATATCAAGGTGCGGTTGGAATCGCTCGACAATTACAATCTCAACCTCTATCTGGCCAGGGGCACTTTCGCCTTCAGAGAGGATGCTGAGTATAAGGTCGAGGGTGTCCAGAGCGGAAAACAGCTTTTCTTCAATTCGCTCGAAGCCGGCACCTGGTACGTCGGCGTGCAGTGTGAATCCACCGTCACCGTCTCTGACGAAAAGGGACAGTACGGCACTACCTATTCCAATACGGGCATCCTTAACGGAGCCCCTTATACAATTCAGGTTTCCTGGGATTATTGATGGAGGATAAGACAATGAAAAACAGCGTGATTCTGACTGTTATCTCCATTGCGGCGCTATATTTTGCCGCTTCCTGCTCCCGCGAAGCCGGGATTGCCGGAGCGGATGTAAAGGTAAATGCCTCCATCGAGGCACTGACCAGGACGGCTCTTGTCCAGGATGGGAACATTTACAAGGTCAACTGGGTCGCAGGCGACAGGATTGCCGTCACAAACCGGTCCGCGACCGCCTGTTACACGGCGGACAACGGCGGTTCGCCCGTTTCTTCGTTCTCGCCCTCAGGAAGCCCCGTTTCGGGTGGTCCCTACACGGCCTGGTACCCCGCTTCCATAGTGGAGGGATTCCTTCCTTCTATCCAGAAATACAATGCGGACGGTACAATAGAGACCCCGATGTGCGCCGATTCCGACAACCTCGATTTCAATTTCAGGAATCTCTGCGGAGTTATCCGCCTCGATATCTCGACATCCCTGCCGGAAATCAGACTGGACCGCATCGTGCTTGAGGCTGATCAGGGGCTCAGCGGCTCTTTTTACCGCAACGGTTCCACTGCTGTAGTTACCGATTCCGACGGGGTACGGCTTGACTGCGGCGGAACGTCCATTGGTTCGGAAACCGTCCCGTTCTTTATCAGCGTCCCGGCCAATGTTTATACCGGCCTGACCATCACCCTCTATACCTCCGACGGCCTCAGCCAGCGGATATCTCTCAAGGAGGGCGCCTCCTACAAGGTCGAAAGAAGCCAGGTGTGCGGGATATCGATTACAGCCAACGACTTTGCATTGAACCACTTCGATGCTGCCGTACTGCTCCAGGGGAACGATATCAACGCCATTATCAAGAAACTCTCCGGTACCGGGCAGACCGTCACCACCGGCGACTCGATAATAAAGAGGATAGTGTTTGAAACCGGCAGCAAGGTGACGGAGGGGCTCAGAGGCGAATCGTACGACTCCCCGTATCCCATCTACTTCAACTGGAACAAGGCAAGCGCTACTGTTACGGTTTCCACTCCGGCAGGATCCATCCGCACCGGAAAGATGTGCGCGCATATGTTCGCATACCTCTTTACGCTCGAGGAGATCGTCAACCTCAAGTGCCTTGATACATCGGATGCGGAGGATATGGGCAGTATGTTCATTTATGCGGGCCATTTGGCTCCGAAGACCGTCCTGGACGTGAGCCGTTTCAATACCTCGAACGTCAGGGTCTTCTACAGGATGTTCCAGCATTGCGAGAATGTGGAGGAGCTTGACCTGAGCGGTTTCGATACCTCCTCGGCTGTCAATATGGACAATATGTTCGCCCACTGCTACAAACTCAGGAGCCTTGACCTCTCGTCCTTCAATACGGCGGGAGTCCAAACGTTCCGCAGTATGTTCAACCGATGCGAGAGTATCGAGGAACTTAAGCTTGACAATTTCGATACCTCTTCGGGACAGTTGATGACCTATATGTTCTACAAGATGACCTCTGTCAAGAAGATTTCGATCCGCGGATTCGAGATCAATCATACCGGGGCCAATGTGGGCTATATGTTCCAGTACTGCCCGAATCTCGCCGAACTCAACGTGGGCGAAGGCTTCGTCGGCATATCGCTGCCTACCAACTTCTTCACCAACTCCTCCGATGCCGACGGCAGTCGGACCTCTTCGCTCAGCAAGAAGCTTACCATCCGCTGTACGGAGGAATCCGCCGCCTGGCTGGCAAAGACCACGTTGCGATGGATCCACAGCGGCTACAAGAATATGAAGCCTGTGGAAGTCTCTTTCACCGACGACAAGACCGGTGCCGCCCTAAATCCCACCTGGCCATAATCCGACGCCCTGACGGCTATTGTTTTTGAATGAATCGAAAAAATTGTTATATTTGTAACCTTATCGAATAATTCAAAACAAAATTGATATGAATATAACTCCCAATGCGCAGAAGTTTATCGATCTTGAAGACCGGTACGGCGCACATAACTATCATCCGCTCCCGGTAGTCCTCTCCAAGGGACAGGGTCCCTTCCTCTGGGACGTGGACGGCAAACGCTATTTCGACTTCCTCTCGGCATACTCGGCCGTCAACCAGGGTCACTGCCATCCCAAAATCGTCAAGGCCCTCTGCGACCAGGCCCAGGAGCTCTGCCTGACCTCCCGCGCCTTCTACAACGACTGCCTCGGCCCCTATGAGAAATTCGCCACCGAATTCTTCGGATACGACAAACTCCTTCCGATGAACTCCGGCGCCGAGGCGGTAGAGACCGCCCTCAAGCTCGCCCGCCGCTGGGGATACAAGGTCAAGGGCATTCCCGAGAACGAGGCCCTCATAGTGGTCTGCAACGGCAACTTCCACGGCCGTACCATCACCATCGTCACGATGTCCTCGGATCCCGACAGCTACAGCCAGTACGGACCCTTTACCCCCGGATTCATCCAGATCCCCTACGACGATACGGAGGCCCTTCGCAAGGTGCTCGACGAGAAAGGGGAGAAGGTGGCCGCGATGCTCGTGGAGCCCATCCAGGGCGAGGCGGGAGTCTATGTCCCCCACGACGGCTACATCAAGGAGTGCTACGACCTCTGCCACGCGCACAACGTGCTCTTTATCGCGGATGAGGTCCAGACCGGTATCGCCCGCACGGGCCGTATGTTCGCCTGCGACCACGAGGGAGTCCGCCCGGATATGATTACCATCGGCAAGGCCCTCTCGGGCGGCGTCCTGCCCGTTTCGGCAGTCCTCGCCGACGACGAGATAATGCTCACCATCCTTCCCGGCGAGCACGGCTCCACCTTCGGAGGTTTCCCCCTCGCTGCCAAGGTGGCTGTAGCGGCCCTCGAAGTGGTGCGCGATGAGCATCTCGTGGAGAATGCCGACCGTCTCGGCAAGATTTTCCGCGAAGAGATAGCTAAGATCAACTCCCGTTTCATCAAGAGCGTCCGCGGAAAGGGTCTGCTCAACGCCGTGATCACGGAGCCCCAGGACGGCATCGAGGCTTGGGATATCTGCCTCAAGATGGCCGAGAAGGGCCTTCTGGCAAAGCCCACCCACAGGCACATCATCCGTTTCGCTCCGCCGCTTGTCATCACCGAGGCGCAACTTCGCGAAGGCATCGGAATTATTAAGGAGGTCTTCGAAAGCCTCTAGGAAGTTGAAGTTTTCAGCTTTGTTTTATGGCTCGCAGAGGTTCTGCGGGCCTTTATTTTATCTTCACGGGGATGCCGCTTACCATCAGGACGACTTCGTCCGCCCTGGAGGCGGCGTACTGATTCATCCAGCCCTGGAGGTCGGTGAATTTGCGCTGCACCTCGTTGTCCGAAGTGCCGCCCATTCCGATTTCGTTGGTTACAAGGATGAAGGTGGCATCCTGCGCCGTGAAGCGGTCGAATTCGGCCCTGAGGGCCTCCAGCGCCTTGTCGGTGTCGCCTTCCAGGTCGAAGAAGAAGTTGGTGCTCCACAGGGTGAGGCAATCGACGAGTACCGTGCGGCCGCTCAGGTCGTGGCGGCTGAGTTCTTTTTCCTCTTCGATGTTGGTCCACTGGGGGCCGCGGCGCTGCTGGTGGCGCCTGACCCTTTCGCGGAATTCATCGTCCCAGATTCTGGCGGTCGCCAGGTAAACGGGATTGTCCGCCATCTCCAGCGCCAGTTTTTCAGCATAAGCGCTCTTGCCTGACCGGGCTCCTCCGGTTATTAGGATTATTCTTCTCATCTTTTTATCAAGACTGACCGCCTTCAGGCGGTCTATGAGCAACAAATGTAGTTAAAATTAGTTGTATATTTGTATCAAGTTCAATTATCAGCATTTCAGGATATGAAAAAAGTCGCCCTGCTAATAACTGTCGCCCTGAGCTGCTTCTTCGGCAGCGCCAGCGCGCAAACCGATGGATCACTAAAAGTAATGTCGTACAATGTGAGGGTGGGAAGCGCCAAGGACGGCGACAATTCGTGGAAAATAAGGCGCATAGCCACTCCGGCGATGCTTGCCGACAAGGCTCCGGCCGTTTTCGGCGTCCAGGAGGCCCTGAAGTCCCAGATTGATTATATCCTGCAGGAGTGCCCCCAATACGCAAGCGTGGGAGTCGGCCGCGAGGACGGAGTCGCCAAAGGCGAATATATGTCGATTTTCTATCTCAAATCGCGGATCGAAGTGCTCGAATGGGGGACATACTGGCTGAGCGAGACTCCCGACGTGCCGTCAAAGGGATGGGATGCCGCCTGCAAGCGCACGGCCACCTGGGCCCTGATGAGAGAGAAGGCTTCGGGCAGGCGGTTCTTTTTTGTCAATACACACCTCGACCACGTCGGCGTCGAGGCCCGACGCAAAGGTCTTGCGCTGATAGTCGAAAAGATTGCCGCGATGAATCCCGAAGGGCTGCCGATGGTCCTGACCGGCGACTTCAATTCGCGCTTGAACGATCCCTGGATGGCCGATATAAAAGTCTTGATGAACAACGCCCGTTTCTATGCGGACGATACCGACTGGAAGACCTCCTTCAACGCCTGGGGCAAATCCTCGGCCTCGATAGACTATATCTTCTACAGCGGATTCTCCTCCTGCCCGGATTTCAAGGTGGTGGACGAGACTTACGAGGGCATCCCGTATATCTCCGACCACTATCCCGTTATCGCGACACTTATTTTCTAAAGGTCTATGCGCAGGGACAGTTCTCAGCCCCTTCAATGATTGTAATTCTCTCCCTTCTTGAAGACGAAATCGTCGGGGTAGGTGAAGGGCTGGACCTTCTCACCGTTGCGCTGGCGGATATATGATCTGAACGATCGCTCGCCTTCCTTGAGGATTATGACGCGGCCGCCGTTGGGAAGGTGGTTGTAAACGTTGCTGCAGCCCGAGAAGCGCCCGTAGCAGAGGCAGATGCCGAAATAGTCGAGGGCATAGTCGTTGTCGTGGTCGTGTCCTGCGAAGACGCCGATCATGTCGCCGCATTCGAGCATATTTACGAACATTCCGCTGTTTACTTTCGGCTCACCGCCGGCCTCCTTGCGGTTGCCGAAAACCTTGGTGGAAGGGTTGGCTATTGCCATTCCGTATTCCGGTAGGGGAATGTGGAAGAATGCCATCGAGGGGACGGGAGTGCCGCCGTTCGCCTCTTTGTAAGCAGCGCTCTTGTCGCGGTACCAGCCGATCTGGTCGTGGGTGAACCAGGCGTATTTACCGACTCTTTTAATGGGAGTATATGCATGGGAATCAAGGCAGTACATCACGGCTGCAATCTTATCGCCCCTGGAGGAGGCAATCTCCACGGTGTAATCGGGAGATGCGGCATCGCCCCTGGGCGGATTTACGCAGTGGGGTGTGGCCTGGATGATGTCGTAGAGTTCGCTGCGGCTCAGGCCCGACTCGTCGTCGTGATTACCGAAAGTTGTGCAGAAGGGAATTCCGTGTGAGGAAACTGCCTTCATGACTTCGGTAATGCTTTCATAGGCGGGTTTTCCGTAAATTATATCGCCGGTAATGATAATGAGGTCCGGCTTCTCGGCGTCAATCACCTTGTGGATATTGTCTATGGCGACGGCTGATTCGGATTTGCCGTAGATATAATGGATGTCTGTAAGTTGAAGGACTTTGAATTCACCTTTGCGGTTGAATTTCAGCTGTGGCGCCTTGGCCGATGCGAAGGGGACGAGAATCAGCAGGCAGATGATGGCGGTGAATGCTCTTTTCATAGTGTTTTCTTTGAATAGTGTGCTCAAAGTTACCATTTTTTATGAGAAGTATCTCCATCAAGCCGATTGGTGAGCAGAAATCTTCGACTCACTCACTAGCGGTCGTCATTACAGCGCCTGGTGAGCAGAAATATGCGAATTACTCACCAGCGGCCGTCATTACAGCATCTAGTGAGTAGCGGGGCTTCTTTGCTCACCGATTATGGTTAGGAGGGGGTTCGGGGGGAATCCCCCGTAGGTATGAACGGCGCCACAAAAAAAGGAGATTGCAATAGCGACTGACAAGGCCGCATCAGCGGCCCGGCGGAGACGGACGCAATGTCCGTCGGGAGCCGCGGGGGTTCGGGGGGAATCCCCCGTAGATATGAACGGCACCACAAAAAAAGGAGATTGCTCCTGCAATCTCCTTTTTTTGTGGTGCCAGCGGGAATTGAACCAGCGACACACGGATTTTCAGTCCGTTGCTCTACCAACTGAGCTATGGCACCTTTTCTACTTCTACGGGGCGCTGCCCCGAACCCCGCCGCTACGGCCTTGCAAACACACAGGCAACCCTGCCCGGCCTTCGCTAGCGCCTGATGGCGCGACTTTGGGACTGCAAAGGTAGAGTTAATTTCGATAATTCCAAAAAATTATTCTACTTTCGCATTATGGTTGAGGCGAAAAAATATGCGGACGTCATCCTTCCGCTGAAACTCGGCGACAGGATGACCTACAGTATCCCGGAGGGAATGGAAGGTATCGTGCGGGGGACCTGGGTGGAGGTCGTACTCGCCGGAAGGCACTATTACGGCGTTGTGGACACACTCAAGGACGAGGCCCCGGGACTGGATCCCCTCAAAATCCGCCAGATCATATCCCTCCCCAACCTGCCCCGCATTTCGAAAGACGACCTCCGCTTCTGGAAGAGCCTGGCCGATTATTATATGTGCTGCGAAGGCGAAGTGCTGAAAGCCGCCTATCCCCAGGCCGTCCGCAAGCAGGCCGAAGTAAAGTCGAAACCCTCAAAGAAGTCTCTTCCCCAGCCGCAGCCGGATGCCTTCCCGAAGCTTTCCAAAGCCCAGTCGGCAGCCCTTGAGGCGGCCGAGGAGGCCATTTCGGCCAAAAAGACCGTACTCCTCCACGGAATCACCGGCTCAGGCAAGACCGAACTCTATATGCATCTGGCCGGAAGACGCATCGACGGCGGCGGCCAGGTCCTGTTCCTCGTCCCCGAGATAGCGATGTCCAGGCAGTTGCAGGATCGCCTCGAGGCGGTATTCGGCGAAAAGTTGGTGGTGTTCCACTCAAAGCTCACGGCCCCTCAGAAGAAGAAAGTGCTGGAGAAACTGGCCTCCGGCCAGCCTTGCCTCGTACTCGGCACCCGGTCGGCGATATTCCTGCCCCTTTGCAGGCTCGCGATGGTGATAGTGGACGAGGAGCACGACTCCTCCTACAAGCAGGATGACCCGGCCCCGCGCTACAACGGCCGCGACGCCGCCATACTGCTGGCATCGCAGCGGGGCGCGCCGGTAGTCCTGGGCAGTGCTACGCCATCCTACGAGGCCCTCTACAACGTGGCGGCGGGCAAATATGCGCAGGTCGATCTCCTGGAGCGCTACCACCGCGGCGCCGAGGCCCGTGTCAAGGTCATCGATATGCGGAAGGCCCGCAGGCTCAAGGACGTCAAGGGCTCTTTTTCCCGCGAACTTCTGGCCGACATCCGCAAAACCCTCGAGAAGGGGGAGCAGGTGATGGTATTCCGTTCGCGCAGGGCATACGCCCCCGTTGTCCAGTGCCAGCAGTGCGGAGATATCCCGAAGTGCCCGAAATGCAACGTCCCCCTGAGCTACCACAAATACAATAATACGCTGGAATGCCACTACTGCGGATGGCATACGCCGTTCCAAAGCCACTGCAAGGCCTGCGGCCAGGAGACCCTCATACCCCGCGGCGCCGGAACGGAGAAACTCGAGGAAGAGCTCCGCGAATACTTCCCCGAGGCCCGCGTGGAGCGTTTCGACGCCCAGACCACAGCCAGCAAAAGCGCCGAGAAGGAGATGCTGACCGCCTTCGCCGAGGGCTCCATCGACATACTCGTAGGCACCCAGATGATTACCAAAGGCTTCGATTTCGCCAAGCTCTCCCTGGTGGCCGTAGTGCAGGCCGACTCGCTCTTCTCGGTCCAGGATTTCCGGGCCGACGAGAGGGCGCTCCAGCTGCTCGTCCAGCTCCGCGGCAGGACCGGCAGGCGCGAGACGGCAGGCCGTATGGTAATCCAGACCGACCAGCCGGAGCACCCGGTGCTGATGCGCCTCACGGGCAAGGCCGACGAAGAGATGAGGCTCGGCTCGCTGGCGGAGAGGAAGATGTTCGGCTATCCGCCATTCGTGCGCCTCGTCGTCATTACCGTCAGGGAGCGTTCGGAGGGCCGCCTGTGGCATCTTGAGCGCGACATCTCGGCAATCCTCAAAGAGTGTGCGGTGCAGTCCGTCCTGGGCCCCGTGAGACCGCCTGTGGAGAAGATCGACAACCATCTCATAAGCCAGTTCTGGCTCAAGCTCCCGCGCAACAGCTCGCTCGCCCTCACCAAGAACATCCTCAAGGCAAAGCTCGACTCCCTCAGGCTCCGTTACGGCTCGGTGGATGTCACAGCCGATGTGGATCCTTTGTAGATTCCTGTTTTATGGATATCTTCGCAATCCGATAATCTCTGACTCAAAATGGAAACAACCGGCCAACGCATCGTCAGATGCATCAAAGAGGTCACACCCTCCTCCATTAAGACCTGTATCTGGATGATCGAAATCACAGTGGGCGTCTCGTTCGCTATGATGCTGCTCAAATATTTCAACATCCTGCCCTGGATTTCGGACCTGATCAGCCCGATATTCAAGTATTTCGGCCTTCCGGGCTCTGCGGCGCTGGCCTACCTGTCGGGATATTTCGTCAACTGCTACTCGGCCATCGCCGTCATCTCGTCCCTCGAGATGGACTGGCGCGCGGTGACTATTATCGCCACGATGGTCCTGTGTTCCCATTCGATGATCCTGGAGACCGCCGTCCTGCGCAAGACCGGCGCATCGGCAGTAAGGATGGTGGTGGTGCGCACCCTCACCGCCCTGGCCCTGGGATTCATCCTTAACCTGATCCTTCCCGGCTCGGCCGAAGAGATCGTCGATTCCGCCGCGCAGGAATGGGATATCCCCTTCTGGACGACTCTCTGGCAGTGGTTCCTCTCCACCCTGAAACTGGTGCTCCTGATGGTCGTGATCATCTTCGCCCTCAATATCCTGCAGAGGATCCTCTCGGAATTCGGCATCATGGATGTCATAGCCCGCTTCTTCAGGCCGCTCATGTATGTGCTTGGTCTCCCCTCCAATACCACTTTCCTCTGGCTTGTGGCCAACATCGTGGGTCTCGGATACGGCGCCGCCGCGATGCTCGACGAGATAGGCCGCGGCTCTGTCTCCAACCGCGACGTCAAGCTTCTCGACACCCATATCTGCGTCAGCCACAGCAATGTGGAGGACCTTATGCTGATGACCGCCCTGGGCGGAATCTGGTGGGTGATGCTCCTGATCCGCGTGGCCGCCGCAATTGTCCTGGTATGGGAACAGCGGCTGGAGTTCTATCTCAAGGATAAATTCGCCCGCAGCTGATTTCCCCTTTCCGCGATCCGAAGCAATGCATCTTGCCGGCCGTAACTCTGCGGAGCCGGAAAGATTACATATAAGATTGTCAGTCAAGATTTATTATTCCATAAAAAATAGTAATTTTGCAGTTTGAACAAATTAGCGCAACTATGGATAAGGAACAAGTTAAATGCCTCATAATCGGTAGTGGGCCTGCGGGTTACACTGCTGCGATATATGCTTCCCGCGCAGGCATTTCACCGGTCGTTTATGAAGGCCTCCAGCCCGGCGGCCAGCTCACCACCACCACTACCGTCGAGAATTTCCCCGGATACCCCGAAGGAGTCGACGGCAACCAGATGATGGCGGACCTCAGGCAGCAGGCCGTACGCCTTGGCGCCGACGTGCGTGCCGGCTATGTCACATCGGCCGATCTTTCGTCCAGGCCCTTCAGTCTGACGGTTGACAACGAAATACAGATAGAGGCCCAGACCCTCATCATCGCCACCGGCGCAGCGGCCAAGTATCTCGGCCTTCCCTCCGAAAACAAGTTCAAGGGGATGGGCGTTTCGGCCTGCGCCACCTGCGACGGATTCTTCTACCGCCGCAAGGATGTGGCCGTGGTAGGAGGCGGCGACACCGCCTGCGAGGAGGCCCTCTACCTCTCGACCCTCTCAACAAGGTCTATATGATTGTCCGCAGGAACGTTTTCCGCGCCTCCAACGCGATGCAGGAGCGTGTCTTCGCGACCCCCAATATCGAAGTCCTCTGGGAATGCAATACCAAGGAGGTCCTGGGTGACGAGAATATGGGCGTTACCGGAGTCCGTCTCGTGCGCAAGGATGGAACGGAATTTGAGAAGAAGATAGACGGCTTTTTCCTGGCTATCGGGCATCATCCCAACTCCGACCTGTTCAAGGAGTGGGTCGATACGGATGAGAACGGATACATCATCACCGAAGGCAAATCCTCCAAGACAAACGTCCCCGGAGTCTTTGCCGCGGGCGATGTCCAGGACCCCACTTACCGTCAGGCCGTCAACGCCGCCGCCAGCGGATGCCGGGCAGCGCTCGACGCCGAGAAATTTTTGATTGAGAACAAATGATGAGATTATTCAGGACCATAACTCTCTCGCTCCTGCTGTCCCTCGCACTGATTTCGTGCAAGACTCAGTATAACCTTGTGCTGGAGGGCAACAATGTCAACGAGAAATACAAAATGGCATTCGAGCTTTTCGAGGCGCGCAAGTACAGCAAGGCTGCCGATATGTTCGAATCCCTCTCCGCTCTGACCCGCGGAATGCCGATGGAGGATACCGTACAGTTTTACTGGGGACTGAGCAACTACCGTTATGGCGACTACCTCACCGCCGAGAGCAATCTCAACGAGTTTATCGAGACTTTCCCCGTCTCGCCCTTCGTGGAGGAGGCCAGGTTCCTGCGCATAGACTGCCTCTATCGCAGCACCTATCGCTATGAGCTCGACCAGAAGCCCACTTACCAGGCTCTGACGGTAATCAATAATTTCCTCCGCGACAACCCCGATTCGGATTACGAGCCGCGTGTCCTCGAGATGAGGGACGAACTCAACGAGAGGCTCGAGCTCAAGGCCTACAAATCGGCATATCTCTATTACCATATGGAGGATTATATGGCTGCCCATCACGCCCTGAAGGCCGTCCTCAAGGAGAATGCCGACAACCGCTACCGCGAGGAGATCCTCTATTACACCGCGATGTCGGCCTATAAATATGCCGAGAAGAGCGTCCCCTCCAAGCAGCGCGAGAGGTATCTCACCTTCGTTGACGATTACTTCAACGTAGTGGGAGAGTACCCCGAAACCAAATACCGCAAGACTCTCGACGGCCTCTATGCCAAAGTGCAGAAGTTCCTCGGCCGTACAGGGGAATCCGAAACCGGAAACAATCAGGAAAAGTAACAGACAATATAATATGGAAGAGAACAAGACACAGGTTGCAAACAACACTATCACCCGCGAGCTCAGGGATCTTGCAGCTCCCACGGGCAACATCTACGAGACCGTGATGATCATCGCCAAGAGGGCTAATCAGATCTCCGCAGATATCAAGCAGGAACTCAGCAAGAAGCTCGAGGAGTTTTCCTCTTATGCGGATACTCTCGAAGAGACTTTCGAAAACCGCGAGCAGATAGAGATTTCCCGTTATTACGAAAAGCTCCCCAAGCCGGGTCTGACCGCTACCAAGGAGTTTGAGGAGGGAGAACTCGTTTACCGCATCGCAGAATAGTTCTGCGCAGGAGCTATATGCTCACGAGGCTGTATATTCGGAATTACGCCCTTATCGACTCGCTGGATATCGAATTCCCCGATAATCTGGTGGTGATAAGCGGAGAGACCGGCGCCGGCAAATCCATTTTGCTTGGCGCCTTGTCGCTTATTCTCGGGCGCAAGGCCGATGCCACGGCTCTCGGTGACGCATCGCAGAATTGTGTAGTCGAAGCCCAGTTCACGACGGCGGACAATGGGGAGACCATCCTCCGCCGGGTGATCTCTCCGCAGGGGCGCTCCCGTTCCTTCGTCAACGACGAACCGGTCCCTCTCGAGCAGCTCCGCGAGGTTTCGGCCAATCTTGTGGATCTCCATTCCCAATTCGACCAGGCGCTCCTCTCATCCTCGAAATATCAGCTTTCGGTGCTCGATTCCTATGCCGGGATCACCTCCGAAGTGCAGGCCTATTCCGCCCTTTACGACTCCTGGCAGGCCGCCCGGCGGGAACTCTCCGAGACGCAGTCCCGCATCGAGCACGACAAGGGGGACCGCGATTACCTGGAGTTCCAGCTCCGGCAGCTGGAGGAGGCGGGCCTCAAGGAGGGTGAATTGGAGGAGCTCGAACTAGAGCAGAAGCAGCTCGCATCGGCGGAGGATATCTCCCGCGAACTGGCCGCTGTCGGCAATGCCTTCGATTCCGGCGACGATTCGGTTGACGGCCGTCTCCGTGCCGCCGAGAGTGCCCTTGAGAGGCTTGCCGGCCTTGTCCCGGCCGCCGATTCGCTTCGCGAGAGGATCTCCGTGGCGAGGATCGAGCTCAAGGATATAGAATATGAGACCTCGGCTGAGGCTTGCAGGGTGAAATTCTCCCCCGAAAGGCTTCAGGAGGTGGATGACCGCCTCTCGCTGCTCTACGGCCTGATGCGCAAGCATAATGTCCAGACCCTCGAGGCGCTTATAACCATCCGGGATTCGATAGCCTCCAGGCTTGACGATTCTTCCTCGCAGGAGGAGAGCCTGCAGGAGTTGAGGCAGCGGTGCGCGCAGCTCGAAAAGCAGTGCGGCGATGCCGCTGCGGCCCTCCACGCTGCCCGCGAGGAGGCGTCCAGGAGATTCGCGGCCTCTCTCCAGGAGTCTGTACGCTCCCTGGAGATGCCTTCGGCGACCTTCGAAGTCTCCCTCAATCCTGCCGGAACCCTTTCCCGTACGGGTTCGGACGAGGTCCTGTTCCTCTTCTCGGCCAATAAGGGCCGCTCTCCCAAGGAACTTGCGAAATGCGCCTCCGGAGGTGAGCTCTCCCGCATAATGCTCTGCCTCAAGGCGCTTATGTCCTCGTATATGGGGCTTCCCACCGTCATTTTCGACGAGATAGATACCGGCGTCTCGGGCAGCGTGGCATATAAGATGGGCGAGATGATAGTCTCGATGGGCCGGAACATGCAGGTCCTGGTGATAACCCATCTGCCGCAGGTGGCAAGCCGCGGCGATGCCCATTATCTGGTGGAGAAGCGCGAAGGGGAGGACGGGCGCAGCCATACCGGCATCCGCCGTATCGAAGGCGCGGAGCGCGAGCGCGAGATCGCCCGTATGCTCAGCGGCGCCTCGATAACCGACGAGGCCCTCGCCAATGCCCGTTCCCTTATGAAAGATACATTGTTCTAAACTAAACTAAATATTCAATACTATGCGAGTCATTATCCAGGAATCTTATGGCAAGATGTCGCAGTGGGCGGCGTCCTACATTGTAAAGCGTATCAACGAGTTCGCTCCAACTCCGGAGAAACCCTTCGTCCTGGGCCTTCCGACAGGCTCGACTCCGGTCGGCACCTATAAGGAACTGATCCGCTTCTATGAGACCGGAAAGGTCTCCTTCAAGAACGTGGTTACTTTCAATATGGATGAATACGTCGGTATTCCTGAAGACCACCCCGAGAGTTACCACTCCTTTATGTGGAGCAACTTTTTCTCCCATATCGATATCCCTGCCGCGAATGTGAATATCCTCGACGGCAATGCGCCCGACCTGCAGGCCGAGTGCGACCGCTATGAGGAAAAAATCGCCTCATACGGCGGCATCGACCTGTTTATGGGCGGCATCGGTCCTGACGGCCACATCGCATTCAACGAACCCGGCTCGTCGCTGACCTCGCGCACCCGTATCAAGTCCCTGACCACCGACACAATCATCGCCAATTCCCGCTTCTTCGACAACGACATCGACAAGGTCCCCAAGACGGCCCTCACCGTGGGTGTCGGCACCGTGATGGATGCCCGCGAGGTGATGATCCTCGTCAACGGCCACAACAAGGCCCGCGCGCTCGCACAGGTAGTGGAGGGGGGAGTCACCCACATGTGGACTGTCTCCATCCTGCAGATGCACCGCAACGGCCTGATAGTATGCGACGATGCGGCCACCGTGGAACTCAAGGTGGGAACCGTTAATTACTTCAAGGATATCGAGAAGGCGAACCTCGATCCTAACGCACTTCTATAGTGAAATCGGGCTGGTATTCAACATCCCTTGTGCGGATGTTGACATACCCGCCTTCGTCACTTACCTTCCTGAATAGGATGTTGCTCTGGAGCAGGTTGAGCGTATAATAGGGAACGAACTCCCTGAAGGCTGCCTGCAGATCGTTGACGGCGGATATGAAGAAATAGAAAATGTCATATCCGCTGAATGCGTATTGGCTGGGTTCAGCGTGATAAAGTGCACGGTACTTCAGAATGAAGTTCTGGGTTGCGGTGTCTTTGTAATCCACAAAGTATCCCGTGGCTATATGGGTGCCGAGGCTGTAGGGCAGGTCGGCGTCGATCGTTTCGAAATTGCGGATTCTGTTGCTGGCATAGATGGTGAGGCCTTCGCAGTGCTTTTTCAGAAGGTTCATATTGCGCACCACGTCGGATGCGAATGCCTCGTCTTCGGAAGCCACGATCACGTGATGCTTCTGCGAGGGTGCCAGCGCCCTGCGGAGCGAGTCGGTTATGACCCTTCCGCGCTGCACGTTGTAGCTGATCTTGTTGTAACGGATACCGGCCCCGTCGAGGGCTGCGGTTACGTCCTTGGTGAATGTCTCTGACTCGGAACGGTAGAAGAGCGTCACCCTGCCGCCATCCTCCGCGGGGATGGCCTCCACCAGATTGGCGGCCTGTATGTTGTGCGGGGTCGGAACCTGGAAGAAGAGCGGCTCTTCAAGGGCCATTACGCCCGCCTTCTGGTCCAGCGGGGAGACCAGCGGGACGCCTGCCATCTGGCAGTGGGGCAGGACCTTCCTGAGATCGGCCGCCGCGAAGGGGCCGATGACGGCGTCATATCCCTCGATGGATTCGGCGAAAGAGGCGTCGCTGAGATTGGCGGAACTGAAATCCACTACTTTCAGCTTGACGCTGACGCCTTCGGCCTTCTTGGCGTCGATGGCCATCAGGGCGCCGCAATAGAAGTCCATGCAGTCCCTCGAGGGCTCGTCCGCACCCGCGTTGAGCGGAAGGACGAGGGCCAGTTTGACCGTCTTCTTGAAGGGACGGAAGGCAAACGGCTGGGCGGAGGCGTCAGTGATGGCGCCGGCGCCCAGCAGCAATGCCGTAATCGTTATGAGCAGACGCTTCAAGCCCGTTATTCTTTGTTGGTGGTGACGTTGCGGGTCTTGACGTACTCTGCGTTGAGACCTTCGAGGACCTCCTTGGTGATGTCAAGGGCGGGGTTGCCGATTATCACGTTGTTGGTGGTACCGCTGGTGGTGAGGATGGCTGCGAAGTTGTGGCTCTCGTTGTACTCTTCGAGATAGGTCTTGACAGCATCCATCACGCGGTTCATCATTACGTCGTTCTCTTCCAGGATCTCGCCCTGCTTCTGCTGTGCGATGTTCTGGAGATCCTGCTGCCTCTGGAGCAGGGACTGCTGCTGCTTCTCGGCTGCGCTGCGGGTGAGGAGACCCTTGTTGATCTGGTTCTCGAATGCCTTCATATCGCTCTCGAGCTTGCGTCCGCGGCGGTTGATGTCGTCTTCGATGGACTGCTTCTTGGACTCGAGTTCGCTGCTCAGGTCGCTGTACATATCGTAGTTGAGGATCAGCGAGTCGAGCTGGATGTAAACGATGTCGCCTGCGACGGCGGTAATCTCTTCACCGTCTGCGGGGACGGGTTTGTGATTGGCTTTCTTGCCTGTGAGGGTCAGTACCAGCGAGCAGGCTGCGACGAGCACTGCGAGGATGCTGAGGATGAGGGGTGTCTGTTTCATTTGAAATTATTTGTTCTTGTTTCTATTTTCGTTTTCGGGATGTGTAAAACGCACAAATATAGCTAAAAATTATTTAACTCCGCCAAATATGCCTTCACTGTGGCTTCGAGTCCCATATAAAGTGCGTCGCTGATGAGCGCGTGGCCTATCGAGACCTCGGCCAGGGAGGGTATCGTCTGGGCGAAGTAGCGCAGGTTCTCGAGGTTCAGGTCGTGGCCGGCGTTGATCTCGAGTCCGCACTTTACGGCCTCCTCGGCGGCGAAGTAGTATTTCTCGATGGCCTGCTCGCGGTTCTTGGAGTAGTCGCGGGCGTAGCTCTCGGTGTAGAGCTCGATGCGCTTGCAGCCGGTTTCCGAAGCGTAGCGGATCATCTCGATGTCGGGATCCACGAAGATGGAGGTCCGGATGCCCTCCACATTGAAAATCGTGCAGATCTCGCTCAGGTAACCGAGATTGTGCTTGGTGTCCCAGCCGGCGTTGGAGGTCAGGACATTCTCGGCGTCGGGCACCAGGGTGACCTGTGCGGGGTGCACCTCGCGCACGAGCCTGATGAATTGGTCTATGGGATTGCCCTCTATGTTGAATTCGGTGGTGAGCAGCGGCTTGAGTTCCCTCACGTCGCTGTAGCGGATATGCCTTTCGTCGGGGCGCGGATGGACCGTGATGCCCTGTGCGCCGAACCTCTCGATGTCGAGGGCGGCCTTGACCACATCGGGCAGGTTGCCGCCGCGGGCGTTGCGCAGCGTGGCTATCTTGTTGATGTTGACACTCAGTTTAGTCATAATATTCTCTCTTTTTCGCAAAAGTATGCCAAATTTAAGTATTTTTGATAAAAAATTACAGAAGCCAATGAAGATTGCCCTTACCGGACGCCTCCTGAATCCGCTCAATGCCGGCCGTATCCTCCGCCTGATGGCACTCCTGGAGGAGAAAGGGGCCGCCCTCTGCTGCGGGGAGCTGCTTGCCTGCGGCCTGCGGAATGCCTGTCCGGACGCCACGGTGCCCGGCGGACGTTTCTCCCAGGTCCTGCCTGACGATGTCTCCATGCTCCTCGCCATAGGAGGCGACGGGACCCTCCTGGGTACCCTCGAGCTCCTCTCGGGCCGGGATATCCCCGTTGCCGGAATCAATTTCGGAAGGCTCGGTTTCCTCACCTCCGCCGCTATGGATTCGGACTCCCCCTCCTGGGTGGACGACCTTCTGGAGGGGCGCTACTCCATAGTCGAGAGGGAGGTGCTCAATGTCTCCTGCGCCGACCTTCCCGAGGGGTTCTATCCCTATGCCCTGAATGAGTTCTCACTGCGCCGCAAGGAGGGCGGGATGCTCTCTATAGATATCACAGTCGACGGGAATCCGCTCCCCACATACTGGGCTGACGGCGTTCTGATCGCCACCCCGACAGGGAGCACGGCATACTCGCTGAGCCTCGGCGGGCCCGTGGTCTTCCCCGGGTCGGGAGTGATGCTCATCACGCCTCTGGCCCCGCACAACCTCAATGTGCGCCCCCTCGTCATACCTCCGGCCTCGAAGGTGGGAATAACCTTTTCCTCCTCCTCGGGCAGCGTGGTGCTCTCGGCCGACAGCCGCACCGCGGAGGTTCCCGACGGCTCGCATCTCGACATAACCCGCAGCGCGACTCCCCTGAGGTGCATCTCATTCGGCGGCAATAATTTCATAAAGGCCCTGACTACAAAGCTTTTCTGGGGCGAAGACAGAAGGAATACGACAATATGACAGAGAATGCTGACGTGCCCAGGCACGTAACAATAATAATGGACGGCAACGGCCGCTGGGCCCGCCAGAAAGGCGGCGAGCGCCTGATGGGCCACCGCAACGGAGTGACAAGCGTAAGGGAAGCCTGCGAGTTCGCGGTGGAGAAAGGGCTCGGATACCTGAGCCTCTACGCCTTTTCGGAGGAGAACTGGAACCGTCCGAAGGAGGAGGTCGAGGGGCTGATGGCCCTTATGGTCAAATCCATCCTCGAGGAACGCGAGACTTTCCGCAAGAACAATATCCGGTTCCGGGTGATCGGCCACCGGGAGCGTCTGCCGGAGGATCTGCTCGCCAAGATCTCGATGGCCGAGGAGGAGACCGCCGGAAATACCGGCCTGACCCTCATCGTGATGCTCAGTTACAGCGGCAAGTGGGACATAGTCCAGGCCGCGTCCCGCTATGCCAAGGCCGCGGTCGAGGCTGCCGCGAGGGGGGAGGAGATCCCCGCCCTCGACGAGTCGCTCTTCAGCTCCTATCTCAGTACCGCCGGAATTCCCGATCCGGACCTTATGATCCGTACCAGCGGCGAACAGCGGATAAGCAATTATATGCTCTGGCAGTGTGCTTACACCGAATTTTATTTCACCGATGTCTTGTGGCCTGATTTTCGCAAATCAGACTTTGCCGCGGCGCTGGAAGCTTTCTCGCAGCGCGACAGGCGATATGGTAAAATAAAGTAGGTAATCCCAAAAATAAAGCATACATTTGCAGACTGTTTCGACCAATCCGAAAATGAAGATACAAAGGGTTCTGATTCTTCTCCTTTTCCTCTTTCCGTCGTTCCTGCGGGCGCAGGAGGCGGAATCCGCAATTGATACCGTCAGGGGAAAGGTCTCGATGCCCGGACAGAATATAGTCGTGGATTATAACGCCCCCGCAACCTATGTGGTGGGCGGTCTCGATATAACGGGGCTCAAATATCTCTCCAAGAACCAGCTCACCGCAGTCCTGGGCTTTTCGGAAGGCAGTTCGATCACCGTTCCCGGCGAGGAGCTCTCCGAGGCCCTCAAGCGCATCTGGCTCCAGGGCGCCGCATCCGATATCGGCTTCTATGTCGACTCGATTGTCCCCACCGGCGATACCGCATTCTTTCGCCTCGCCATCACCGAGCTCCCCAGGGTTCTCAAATGGGACTACAAGGGGGCCAGAAAAGGGGAGAAGGACGACCTCAAGGACAGGCTGAACCTCCGCCGCGGAGGCCAGCTTTCCGAATATGTCAAGGAGTCCTCGGTCGACGTCATCAAGAAGTACTACAAGGAAAAGGGCTTCCTGAACGTGGCGGTCGATATCCTCGAGGAGCCCGACAGCATCATCAACAACGCCATCAAGGTGACCTTCGACATCCATAAGGGCGACAAGGTCCGCATCAAGAAGATATCCTACGAGGGCAACGACGAGCTGGGCAAGTTCAAGCTCGACCGCTCGATGAAGAAGACCAAGGACAACTCCTGGTACAACTTCTTCAACTCCAAGAAATTCAAGGAGGACGAGTACGACAACGACAAGAAGAGCCTCGTGGAGGCCTTCAACGAGCAGGGCTACCGCGACGCCAAGATAGTGAAGGATTCCATCTACTACTTCGATGACGGCAAGATGGGCATCCACTTCGTGATGGACAAGGGAAAGAAGTACTACTTCCGCAACATTACCTGGACCGGCAACTCCAAATACACCGAAGAGGAACTCAACTCCGTGCTCCGCATCGAGAAGGGCTCCATCTACGATGTCGTCAATATGGAGCACAGGCTCTACGGCGGCGGCAAGGAGAACGACTTCACGATTTCCAAGCTCTACCGCGACCAGGGATACCTCTTCTTCAACGTGACTCCGGTCGAGCTCAACATCGACGGCGACTCGGTGGATGTGGAGATGCGTATGGTCGAGGGCAAGCCAGCCACCTTCAACAAGATCATCATCAACGGAAATACCATCACCAACGAGAAGGTGGTCCGCAGGGCGGTCTTCACCCGTCCCGGATATCTCTTCCGCCAGACCGATTTCGAGCGTTCGATCCGTGAGATTGCCTCGATGGGCAACTTCGACGCGGAGGCTGCGGCAGATCCTTCCCGCGGATACAGCATAATCCCCAACCAGCTCACCAATACGGTGGACATCGCCTACAATGTGGAGGAGAAGTCCAACTCCCAGCTGGAACTCTCCGGAGGATGGGGAAGCGGAATGTTCGTCGGAACGGTGGGCGTCAGCTTCAACAACTTCTCCGCCGCCAACATCTTCCGCAAGGAGAGCTGGAAGCCCGTCCCCCTGGGCGACGCGCAGCAGCTGGCCTTCAGGTTCCAGACCAACGGAAGGTACTACACGGCCCTTACCGCCAGCTTCGTGGAGCCCTGGCTCTTCGGCAAGAAGCCGACCCAGCTGAGTTTCTCCGCTTACTACACCAAGCAGACCAACTCCTACTTCTCCTATTATTATAATGTGCTCAACAGCGACCAGTATATGGAGGTCTTCGGAGCGAGCCTCGGCCTGGGTGACCGCCTGGAGTGGCCTGACAACTACTTCGTGCTCTACAACCAGCTAGGATGGCAGTCCTACAGACTCAAGGACTGGAACTCCTATTTCATATACAATACCGGTATCTCGCACAACATAAGCTGGACCCTCAACCTCACCCGAAACTCCACCGACCAGATGCTCTACCCGCGTTCCGGTTCGGACTTCACTTTCGGAGTGCAGCTGACCCCGCCGTGGTCGATGATGAAGAAGGGCTGGAGGGATGTCGATTACAGCAATATGACGGTACAGGAGCACTACAACTGGATAGAATATAACAAGTGGACCCTCAAGGGCGCCGTATATACCAGGCTCGTGGGCGACCTCGTGCTTATGGCCCGCGCACAGTTCGGATATCTGGGATACTACAACCGCAAGTGGGGTTACTCGCCCTTCGAAGGCTATATGGTCGGAGGCGACGGTATGTCGGGTTACAATATCTACGGTTCCGATATCATCGCCCTCCGCGGATACGAGAACTACTCGCTCACCCCGTACAAGAACGGCGTCTATAACGGTAATGTCTATGACAAGTTCACCGTCGAGCTCCGTTACCCCATCATCATGGAGCCTTCCTCCACGATATATGCGCTCGCATTCCTCGAGGGCGGTAACTGCTGGTCGAGCATCCAGGAGTTCAATCCCTTCCAGATCAAGCGAAGCGCCGGAGTGGGCGTACGCATTTACCTGCCGATCGTCGGCCTCCTGGGTATAGACTGGGGTTACGGCTTCGACGCGGCTACGGGCCAGGACAAGAGCCAGTTCCACTTTATGATAGGACAACAACTGTAAAAATGATGAATATGAAGAAATTGTTTTTTACCCTTGTTATCGCATTTGCCGCGATACTTCCGGCAAGCGCGCAGAAAATCGGTTTCATCGATACGGATTCAGTCCTGAACGCCCTTCCGGACTATCAGGCTGCCGTCAAGAAACTTGACTCCCAGGCAGAGCAGTACCGCAACCAGCTCGATGCTGACCTCCAGGTAATCGAACAGATCTACAACGCATATCAGAACCAGAAGGCCAGGCTTACCACTTCGCAGCGTACCAATGTCGAGAACGACATCGTTTCGCGCGAGCAGCAGCTCCAGCAGAAGCAGGAGTCCTATTTCGGAACTGACGGCGTAATGGCCAAGAATTCCGAGAAACTCCTGGGCCCCATCCGCCAGCGCGTGGAGAAGGCCATTTCGCAATATGCGGCCTCGAACGGCTACTCGGTGGTCTTCGACCTTGCCGTAACCGGCGGAGTCGTCTATATGAAGGAAGCCGATGAGATTACAGGTGCAATTATCAAAATGCTAAAATAAATACCGATTATGAAAAAACTCACGTTTGCCATTCTGCTCCTCGCAGGCATTTCCGCCCTCGCCGGCGCGCAGAATCTCAAATTCGGACACATCAATTCCAGCGAACTGGTCTCCCTCATGACGGAGATGGACTCCGCGAGGGTCAAACTCCAGGCATACCAGGCCGACCTTGAAGAGACCCTTCAGGGCATGGAGGACGAGTACAATACCAAACTCACCGAGTATCAGCGCAAGAGCGCTACCTGGTCGGCAGCCGTAAAGGAAACCAAGGAGGCCGACATCCAGAGCCTCGTCCAGCGTATCCAGCAGTTCCAGCAGACCGCATCGCAGGATATGCAGCAGATGCAGCAGATATTGATGCAGCCTGTGGTCAAGAAGGCACAGGACGCCATCGAGAAGGTGGCCAAGGCCAACGGCCTCATCTATGTATTTGACACTTCCACCGGCGCTACAGTCTATTGCGACGATTCCCAGAGCATGGATCTCCTTCCCCTCGCAAAGAAGGAACTGGGAATCCCCGCTGAGAAGGTAGCTCCCTCGCAGCTGCCCGCACCCGGTGCGGCTACCCCCGCAGCCAAATAAAAACTAAACCACTCAATACTTAACAACTAATCTAAAATTATGCAACACAAAGTTATTGACACTAACGATGTCGTAATCCGTTTTGCTGGTGACTCCGGAGATGGAATGCAGTTGACCGGTACTCTCTTCGCAGATGCTTCTGCGCTCTACGGCAACGAAATTTCCACTTTCCCGGATTACCCTGCAGAAATCCGTGCTCCTCACGGCACAGTATCGGGCGTTTCCGGTTTCCAGGTACATATCGGCCAGAGCGGCGTTACCACTCCCGGTGACTTCGCAGACGCTCTCGTCGCTATGAACCCTGCAGCCCTCAAGGCCAACGCTAAATGGGCTAAACCCAACGCAACCATCATCATCGATACTGATTCCTTCGACGAGGCTAACATCAAGCGTGCGGGATTCGAAACCGACGATCCCATTGCAGAACTCAAGATCGAGGACCGTACCATCGTGGCTGCGGCCATCACCTCGCTCACCAAGGAGAGCCTCAAAGACAGCGGCCTCAGCCTCAAGGACATGGAGCGTTGCAAGAATATGTTCACCCTGGGTATGGTGTTCTTCATGTTCAACCGTCCCCTCGAATATACCGACGCGTATCTCGTGAAGAAGTTCGGCAAGAAGAAACCCGAAATGGTGGAGATCAACAAGAAGGTCATCCGCGACGGTTTCAACTATGCAGAGAACATCCAGGCTATCGCCAATACCTACACCATCGCACCTGCAAAGCAGGAGCCCGGCGTTTACCGCAACATCAACGGTAACCAGGCTACCGCATGGGGTCTGATCGCAGCTTCCGAGAAGAGCGGTATTCCCTTGTTCTGCGGTTCTTACCCTATCACCCCCGCCACCAACATCCTCGAGGAGCTCGCTATCCACAAGAACCTCGGTGTCAAGACCGTTCAGTGCGAGGATGAGATCGCAGGTATCTGCACCGCAATCGGCGCATCCTTCGCAGGCAACCTGGCAGTGACCACCACTTCCGGCCCCGGTATCTCCCTCAAGAGCGAGGCTATGGGTCTCGCCATGATCACCGAGCTTCCGTTGGTCATCGTCGACGTACAGCGCAGCGGCCCTTCGACCGGTATCCCTACCAAGACCGAGCAGACCGACCTCAACCAGGTCCTCTACGGCCGTAACGGTGAGTGCCCTATCTGCGTAGTCGCAGCACACTCCCCGAGCCACTGCTTCGATGCAGCTTTCTACGCTGCCAAGCTGGCTCTCGAGCACATGATGCCCGTCGTCCTCCTCTCCGAAGGTTTCCTCGGCAACGGTTCCGAGCCCTGGAAGATTCCTTCAATGAAGGATTATCCCGAGATCAAGGCTCCCGTCATCGACTCCTGCGAAGGCAAGTTCCAGCCCTTCAAGAGGAATCCCGAGACCATGGCACGCTACTGGGCAGTTCCCGGCAAGCCCGGCCTCGAGCACCGCGTCGGCGGTCTGGAGAAGAACACCGCCGGTGTCATCTCTTCCGACCCTGAGAATCACGCAAAGATGGTTGCAGAGCGCGCAGAGAAGGTTCAGCGCGTAGCCAACTACATCCCCGACCAGACTGTCCTCGGCCCCGCAAAGGGCGATACCCTCATCATCGGATGGGGCGGTACCTTCGGACATCTCCTTTCGGCATATCACGAACTCAAGAATGAAGGCAAGGATGTCGCTCTCACCCACTTCGACTACATCCTTCCTCTGCCTAAGAACACCGCGGAAATCTTCGCAAACTACAAAAACCTCGTAGTATGCGAGCTCAACAGCGGCCAGTTTGCCAACTACCTCAGGGCTAAGTTCCCTCAGTTCCAGTTCAAGCAGATCAACAAGGTACAGGGCCAGCCTTTCATCGTAAAGGAAATCGTTGACGGTATCAATAATCTTTAATCAGGAGGACAACACAATGAAATATACAGCACAAGACTTCAAGAGCAACCAGGAGCCCCGTTGGTGCCCGGGTTGCGGTGACCACGCCATCCTCGCAGCTCTCACAAGGGCTCTCCCTACCGTCTGCGAAGATCTCGGTTACAGCAAGGAAAGGGTAGTCGTCATCTCCGGTATCGGCTGCTCGTCCCGTCTCCCTTACTATGTGGATACTTACGGATTCCACAGCATCCACGGCCGTGCGATGCCGATCGCTACCGGCGTCAAGGTGGCAAACCCTACCCTCAGCGTCTGGGAGGCAACCGGTGACGGTGACGCCCTCGCTATCGGCGGCAACCACTTCATCCACGCTATCCGTCGTAACATCGACATCAACGTGATCCTCTTCAACAACCAGATCTACGGTCTGACCAAGGGACAGTATTCCCCGACCTCCAAGCTCGGACAGATCACCAAGACCTCTCCTTACGGAACAGTCGAGAATCCTTTCACTCCCGGTTCCCTCGTACTCGGCGCACGCGGCACCTTCTTCGCCCGCAGCCTCGATTCCGAGATGGTACTCAACCAGGAGATCTTCGTTGCAGCCGCAAAGCACGACGGATGCTCCATCTGCGAGATGCTGACCAACTGCGTCATCTTCAACGACGGCGCACACAGCCAGATCGCTGACCGCGAGGTCCGCGCAGACCGCACCATCGTCCTCCGCCACGGCCAGCCCATGGTATTCGGCAAGGATAAGGACAAGGGTCTCATCCTCGAGCACGGCAAGCTGAAGGTGGTCAAGATCGGAGAGGACGGAATCACCGTCGACAAGCTCCTCGTCCACGACGCACACTGCGAGGATACCTCCATCCAGGCACAGCTCATCAATATGAAGTACCCCGACTTCCCGGTTGCACTCGGTGTCATCCGCGACGTCGCAGAGCCTACCTATGACGACCGCGTACGCGACCAGCTCGCAGAGGTCAAGGCTAAATCCCCTATCACCTGCGTGGACGAACTCCTCAGGAGCGGTTCCACCTGGACTGTCAAATAAACGACCATTTCAATCATCAATCAAAACAAATACTTTTATCCTGTTATTATGAAAGCAGCTGATATTATGGCGAAGCTTCGTGAGAAGCATGCTGAAGAGAAAGAGTTCCTCCAGGCAGCAGAGGAGGTCCTCGACTCTATCGAAGAAATCTACAACCAGCATCCCGAGTTTGAGAAGGCACACATCGTCGAGCGTATCGTCGAGCCTGACCGCATCTTCACTTTCCGCGTAGCGTGGGTGGATGACAAAGGTGACGTCCAGGTCAACCTCGGATACCGTGTACAGTTCAACAGCGCGATCGGTCCCTACAAGGGCGGTCTCCGTTTCCACAAGGCAGTCAACCTCTCGATGCTGAAATTCCTCGGCTTCGAGCAGATCTTCAAGAACGCCCTCACAACCCTCCCTATGGGTGGCGCAAAGGGTGGTTCGGACTTCGACCCCGTCGGAAAGAGCGATGCTGAGATCATGCGTTTCTGCCAGGCATTCATGCTCGAGCTCTGGAAATGCATCGGTCCTGATACCGACGTTCCCGCAGGTGACGTAGGTGTCGGCGGTCGTGAGATCGGTTATATGTACGGTATGTACAAGAAGCTCGCCCGCGAGTACAATACTGGTGTCCTCACCGGTAAGGGTGCTACCTGGGGTGGCTCGATCCTCCGTCCTGAGGCTACCGGTTTCGGCGCTCTCTACTTTGTCGAGAACCTCCTCAAGGAGCACGGCAAGGATATCAAGGGCAAGAAGGTCGCTCTCTCCGGCTTCGGCAACGTGGCTTGGGGTGCAGCTACCAAGACCAACCAGCTCGGCGGTAAGGTCGTAGCTATCTCCGGTCCTGACGGCGTCTGCGAACTTCCCGAAGGTATCACCGACGAAATGATCGACTACATGCTCGTTATGCGTTCCTCCAACCGTAACAAGGTTCAGGATATGGCTGACAAGTTCCCCGGCAAGGCTAAGTTCACCGCTGGCAAGAAGGCTTGGAGCGTTCCTTGCGACATCGCTCTCCCTTGCGCATTCCAGAACGAGCTCTCCGAGGACGACGCTAAGGAACTTAAGGCTAACGGCTGCTGGTGCTGCTGCGAGGGTTCGAACATGGGTTGCCAGCCCGGTGCTATCAAGTTCTTCCAGAACAACGGCGTTTACTTCGCTCCCGGTAAGGCTGTCAACGCAGGTGGCGTCGCTACCTCCGGCCTCGAGATGACCCAGAACGCAGCTCACCTTGGCTGGTCTGGCGAAGAGGTTGACGCTAAGCTTCACTGGATCATGAAGAGCATCCACGAGCAGTGCGTCAAGTACGGCCGCAAGGCTGACGGTACCATTGACTATGTCAAGGGTGCGAACATCGCCGGCTTCATGAAGGTCGCTACCGCTATGGTTGAGCAGGGTATTATCTAATCCTTTGCCGAATAGCAGAATTCGACGGAGCCTTCCCTTGCGGAGGGCTCTGTCTTTTTTATGCCCTCGAGGACACGCTTCGTCTGGGCGGCGACGGCGGGGGCGGGGTTCACTACGGTGACTCCCGGACCTGCGATGCGCTCGATTACAGGCTGCAGGAAAGGGTAGTGGGTGCATCCCAGGACGATATGGTCGGCGCCCGCCTCCAGCATCGGGGCGATGCACCGGCGTACCATCTCTTCCACCTCAGGGCCATCCAGGATTCCTTTTTCGACAGTCTCCACCAACCCTTCGCCGATACGCTCGATGACCTTCACGTTACCCGAGAAGCGTGCCAGGGTGTTGAGATAAAGCCGGCCTTTGAAGGTCCCGGCGGTGGCCAGGACTCCGACTACGCCGCTTTTCGAGTGGAGGACGGCGGGTTTGATGGCCGGCTCCATACCTACGAAGGGGATTCGATAATGGCCGCGGAGATAGCTGATGGCCGCGGCGGTGGCGGTATTGCAGGCCACCACAATCACTTCGCAGCCGCGGGAGATAAGATAATCGGTAACTGCGCAGGCGCGCGTGATGATGAATTCAGGGCTCTTGGGGCCGTAGGGGCAATACGCCTTGTCACCGTAGTAGATATAATCTTCCCACGGCATCAGCCTGCGAAGCTCTTTCAGGACGGATTTTCCGCCTTCTCCCGAATCATAAACCCCAATCATATTGCAAAAATAAATAAAAAACCCGGAGAGGAAACTCTCCGGGTTCTTATGTTCGCCCAGCACGAACGTACTCTAACGGGTGCAAGTCCCCAAACCGCCCTGATAGTGGGAAGGTTACAGCCAAAGGCAAGGGTGTCCATCGTGAGGTGGAATCTGAAGGAAGCCGGCGGCAAACGGTTGGCCC
>JAFSXX010000006.1 GCA_017443845.1 Bacteroidales bacterium
AGGCCGCTGACGTAGGCGCCGACCTGGTCGGCAAGGTCGAGGCAGACCTCCCCGAGGACGATCCCCGCAACCCCGCCACCATCGCCGACAACGTAGGCGACAACGTAGGCGACGTCGCCGGAATGGGCGCCGACCTCTACGAATCCTACTGCGGTTCGATCCTCTCCACGATGGCCCTCGGCGCATCGGCCTTCTTCAACGACGGCACCGCAATGCAGACCAAGGCCATCCTCGCCCCGATGCTCATCGCGGCTGTGGGAGTGGTTCTCTCGATCCTCGGCATATTCACCGTCCGCACCAAGGAAGGCGCGGGTATGGGCCAGCTCCTCAAATCGATGAGCAAGGGCACCAACCTGGCTGCAATCCTCAGCGGTATCGCCACCTTCGGCATCCTCGCCCTCGTATTCGGTACCGGCGACAACAACTGGTGGCACTTCTCCCTCTCGGTGGTCTCCGGCCTGCTGGCAGGAGTCATCATCGGCAAGTCCACTGAATATTACACTTCCCACTCATACAAGCCCACCCAGGATCTGGCAGCGGCTTCCGAAACCGGCCCCGCGACGGTCATCATCGGCGGTATCGGCCTCGGTATGATCTCCACCGCGATCCCGGTGATCACCATCGCCTGCGCCATCATCCTCTCCTACCTCTGCGCAATCGGATTCGACGTGCAGAATATGGTATCGGCAGGTAACCTCTCGCTCGGCCTCTACGGCGTGGCTATCGCTGCCGTAGGTATGCTGAGCACCCTCGGTATCACCCTCGCAACCGACGCATACGGCCCCATCGCCGACAATGCCGGCGGCAATGCCGAGATGTCGGGCCTCGAGCCTCAGGTCCGTGAGCGCACCGACGTCCTCGACGCCCTCGGAAACACCACCGCCGCTACCGGAAAGGGCTTCGCCATCGGTTCGGCCGCCCTCACGGCACTCGCCCTTATCGCCTCCTACATCGAGGAGATCAAGATAGCGCTCCACCGCGTGGGAGCCGTGGTCGACGGAGTCGCAGGCAAGGTTGACGCCGCAGGCGCAAGCATCCTCGACATCCTCCACCACTACAACGTCAGCATCATGAATCCCGCCCTCCTGGCCGGAATATTCATCGGTGCGATGATGGCATTCCTCTTCTGCGGCCTTACGATGAACGCGGTAGGACGCGCAGCCCAGAAGATGGTCGTCGAGGTACGCCGACAGTTCCGCGAGATCAAGGGTATCCTCACCGGCGAGGGCACTCCCGACTACAGCCGCTGCGTTGAGATCTCCACCAAGGGCGCACAGCGCGAGATGATCGTTCCCGCACTCGTGGCTATCGCGGTTCCCGTGCTCGTGGGAGTCATCCTCGGCGTTGCCGGCGTCATCGGAGTCCTCTTCGGAGGCCTTGGCGCAGGATTCGTCCTGGCAGTCTTCATGTCCAACTCCGGCGGAGCCTGGGACAATGCCAAGAAGTATGTCGAGGAAGGCCACTTCGGCGGCAAGGGCAGCGAATGCCACCACGCTACCGTCGTTGGCGACACCGTCGGCGATCCCTTCAAGGATACCTCCGGTCCTTCGCTCAACATCCTCATCAAGCTTATGTCGATGGTTTCCATCGTGATGGCAGGCCTCACCGCCACTTTCCATCTGCTGTAATCCATCTGTCGAATAACAAAAAAAACGAGTGGCCGGAAATTCCGGTCACTCGTTTTTGTTATGCCTCTCCGGCAGGCGGTCACTTCAGAAGCCTGTCGAGGATCATCTCCGCGCAGAGGTTCCAGCTGATGAAGCCTATGAAACGGCCGTCGGCATCGACATAGGTGGGTGCGGGGGCCAGCCCCTCCCCTGTTTCGGCGTGGTAGTTCTCGTGCATCGTGTCGTATTTGCCCAGATCGGCAAGCAGCAGGCGGGCCGTCGCAAGGGCGATGGGCTTGAGTTCCTCCTCGAGGCCATAATTGAACATACCTTCCGAATAGACCACAAAGGCCGGAATCCATATCGGGCCCTGCCAGTTGGAGAAGGGCAGGATGATATTCTTGTTGTTGTAATCGGGATCGGAGGCCGAAAGCGAGCGCAGGCCGTGAGGCGAGAGCATATGTTCCGGTTTAAGCAGGTACCTCTTTATCATCTCCCGTCCGTCCTCCCGGGATGCCAGGCCGGCATAGAGCGGCCAGAAGCAGGAGTAGCTCACGCGGCGGTAGAAATCGCCCGTCTCGCGGTCCACGTTGTAGAAGCATTTGTCGATGTCGCACCACAGCGTCTTGCGGATTGCATCCGCGATGGCGCGGGAGCGGCTGCCATACTTCCCGGCATCCTCCGCATACCCGAGGGCTTCGGCAATCTTCGACTGCGCCTCGAACTCCAGCATCTGCATGGTAGAGGCGTCGCAGGCCAGGAAACTGCGGCGGTCGTCAGCATAATAATTGAGGGCCGGATTATTGTCGGCACCGCTCTGGAAGGCCATCTCCCAGAAGTAGAGACCGGTGGCGGGGTCCATCTGCATCGAGTCGCGGAAAGAGAGCACTTTGCAGAGGCGGTCATACCACGGTCTCACCCACTCCGAATCGCCCAGAGCCTCGCAGGCGCGCCATACTCCCTGCGAGAGAAAGGGCTTGATGGCGAAGGTTCCGCGCTTGACCTGAGGCCCCTTCGTAGTCACGCAGCCCGAGACATATCCGTTGTCGGCCACGCCCTCCAGGAAATTGAGCGCCCAATAGCGCATATACTCGGGCTTTCCCTTGTAGATGAACCAGGTTCCCATGAAATAGCCGTCCCAGTCCCACATCTGCTGGTAAAAACCGGAAGGAATCAGATATGGGTATTTGAGGAAACCCTCCGCGGGCTTGACGACCCTGGGGCTGATGGCATCGAAATATGCCGTCAGGCTGTCTTTGACACGGGAGATGTCTTCGTCCGGCACACTGCCGGAGCCCGACCTTCCGCAGGAGCAAAACATTGCGGCAATCGAGAACATAAGAACATAAAGAGATTTTTTCATATCGATGAAGGTTTTAGGATATGGGCCCAGGCCCTGATTATAAAAGAGGAAACCGGACCTTCCCGGTAGCACAACCTGCGCTTCCATCCGTAAGCGGCCCAACGCTTGAACTTAATTATGACCCTCGGGACAAGGGCATCGCGAACCCCTCCGGAAGAGGATGGCCCACCCCTGCCCTGACGAGTGCCACGAAAAAAATCGCGGTCCGCTGTATTGACCTTTCCCATATCACCACAAATTTACTAATTCCAGCCAAAATGATATAAAAAGTGACGATTAAAGCGAAGGCGGAAGATAGAAATATCGGCCGCCTTTATTCTACAGATGGATTCGCATGTGCAGGTCTCAACGGAGTAGGATCAGGCCAGGTTTACGCACAACTTTTACGCATAATAGGCGAAAGGTTGTGTGTTTTTTTTGACTATTTCAGTCGCTTCCAGTAGCCGCCATTGGAAGGACCTTGGTGTTCAACAAGACCTAATTCCTGCAGCACTTTCATGTCTCGCTTGATAGTGCGCGGCTCTTTACCGAATTTCCCGGCTAAAAGAGTTGTGGTTATCTTTTCATTTTTGGTGACATTTACCATGTCACCGACAGGTAACATTTCAAGTATAACCCGCTGTCTTTCAGTTAGCTTTTTGGTGACATCATTGGTGACATTTTTGGTATCACCGGCCTTAATGAGCCTGCCGGTCTTAGGGTCTATCCGTCCTCCTTGCTGAATGCCGTAGAAGAGCTCGCGCTTGATGATTACACGGACACCGCCCTGCTCCTCAACAAGAGTGGGGACTTCGAGACCTTGCTCCTTGAATGCCTCCTTTTATGCATAATTGGCGAAAGGTTGTGCGCTTTTTATAGGCAAGGAACCATATACAGAGGTATGTATAAATAGTTGCTATCTTTCTTTAGGTCACCAGTGTGGACGATGTACGCCTGAGCCAGGTGCGAAGAGTATTTCTTGATACATTTCTCAAGGGATGTAGTGGTGAACCCGGGAGAGGATTTTACCTCGATAGGAGAAATGTTGTGCCGACTGGTGACCGCCTTCTTGGAGATGAGGAAGTCAATCTCCATCCTGTCGTCTTTGTTTTCGCGTGAAGGGTTGGAATAAAAGAAGAGTTTGCAGCCGATGGCTGTGAGCATTTGGCCGACGATGTTTTCCATCAACATGCCAGCATTAACTTCCAGCTTATCTTTAAGAATCTTTTGGTAGAGTTGCTCAGAAACGATTCCGCGTTCATCGAAGGCGTGGCTAATCATGAGGCCGGTATCGTTCATATAACACTTGAGGGAGTTATCCTGCTGTTTGAGTCCAAGGCCGATGCTTGGTTCTGTGGTGTTGAATGCGATGTTCACCATCTTTGCATCGCGTAGCCAGAAGAAAGAGCTGTCATAATCACGGAAACGGGCGTCTTTGTGTAGGTCTGACAACTGGAATTTGTGTTCATGAAGTTGAAGTTGGCCGGGGATGGCTTCGTAGATGGCTCTCACTTTCGCAGTATGCACGCTGGCGTAATTGTCGATACAGTTGTAATAGAGGTTGAGAATCTGGCGCTTGACTCGGTCTACGTCCTCAAAAGATTTAGTGTCCAAGTACTCCAGGATGGCCTGAGGCATCCCACCGACAATCATATACAGGCGAAAGTAGTCCATGAGTTTGCGGTGCATGGACTGGCCGACAGGCTCCTGAACTGCAAACTTCATCCTGACAAAATCCATCAGGGATTCTTCGCCCATGGCCCAGAGAAACTCTTCGAAATCCATCGGGTGCATAACCATACTCTCCTCCTCAGATGGGACAAGATAGTCCTCCTTCTTCTCGTTTTTCTTGCGTTTCTTTTTGGTACTCATTTTCATCCCGAGCAGGGAGCCGGTTTCCAGATAGTCGTATCGGCCGTCTTCAACCAGGTACTTGATGGCAGCACGGGCTGCAGGGCAGAATTCAATCTCATCAAAGACAATGATGGACTCTCGCGGATATAGCTTTGTCGAGAAGTAGGTGCTCAGGTATGTGAAGAGCATGTCAAGATTGTCCTTATAGTTCTTGAAAAGATCTTTGATGTCATCGCCGACTTTGAAGAAGTCTATGAGGATGTAGCTCTTGTATTCATTCTGGGCAAATTCCTTGACAATAAAGCTTTTGCCCACGCGGCGGGCGCCTTCTATCATCATCGCAGACTTGCCTTTGCGCTTGTTTTTCCAGAGTAGCAACTGATCGTATATTTTTCTTTTCATCACGAAATCAAGCCTAAGTTTTACAAATAAATTACACGAAATCAAGCTTGTTTGTCCCGCTATTTCTACACGAAATCAAGGCAAAGATATGGATTTGTGTTTAATTCTGCAAGTCAAACCCTATATCATTGCCACCAGAAGACTTGAAGGAAAAGCGAAAAACTCTTACCTTTGCAGGTCAGAAAAAAAGCCCGGAATGGCAATGTTTATCGCATATCGCCCCGTTTCCGGCATCTTCTCCAGGCTCTCTGGGGGGGTGCTAAAGAGTTTATAATCAATTATTTACAGACATTATTCGCGAGTCCTTCGGGATTTTCGCGCAGCTTGTCATATCTTCAGATAACATAATCTTATGAAAGAAAACATCAAAGAGCTTTACCTCTCGCCGGCGTGCGAGGTGGCGGGCATCCGTCAGGAAGGATTTATCTGCGCGTCGTATAAATCCGACGATCTTCCCGGATTCACGCACTGGTCATAACCAACTAAAACACTTAGAAGATGAAAACCTGCAATATACTGACGCTCGTGGCCGCAGCGGCCGCAGCGATGCTACTGGCCTCCTGCCAGAGCCTGGAACAGAATATCGAAACTCCCGAGGAGACCGGCGTTACCCGAGACGCCGACGGCCATCTCCTCATCCCATTCTCGGCCGAAACCGGTGCCGCCCAAACCAAAGCAGAAATGCTTGGAGGCAGCACCGCCAACATCGTCTATTCGGAAGGCGACAAAATGATCGTTTTCAGCACCTCCATGTCAACTTCCTGCCCGGTTCTTCCCTCGATAATGAACCTTGTGGGCGGCGTCGGAACCAAGAAGGGCACCTTCAAGGGAGACATCGTGCTGCGGAGTGGCAAAACAGAGGCCGATTTCAATACCTGGGTCACGAAGTATCCGGGCAACCTCAAGGCCGTCATCATCCCTGCCGCCGGCATCGAGGCAGGCCTGTTCACCTGGGACGCATCCAAACACGACCTCAGAATCAACTTCACGAAAGGTTCGATCAGCAGCGACCTGGAAGAACTTGTGAAGAAAACCGTGCTTTTCTTAGGTGAGGTCAACTACGCCGAAAAGAAAATCACAAACCTCACGATGGGCACAAGCTATGTGAAGAGCGCTGTCACGGTTCCGTCAGAAAGTGACTGGACTGGGGTGGGAAAAGACTTTACGGTAACGCTCAGATACGACGGCGTTTGGGGTGGATATGCTTTTCTTACTCCCACCGCAATGTTGAAAGGCGACGCCGGGGGAACTACTCTTACTTTTAGCGGCTGGAACAACGCCGAAAACTACGAGGCCACGGGAACCTTCGCCTTGTCAGGCAGCACCAAGGGAACGCTTTATATGGCGCTTCTTGCAGCGTACGAACTGCGGGCCAACTCCGACGAATACGAAGCCGACGACAAGCAGAGCTTCACGCTGACAATGGAGAATGTAGGCAAGGGTTACAGCCTTTATGAGGGAAAGATCGCTGCCTTTGCCATCGAGCGCGGCAAGGGCTTCAGCAAGGCCGTGACGATGTTGGAGCCCACCGCCGAGGATGTCCTGCTGAATCAGCCCGCATCGGTGCGGACCGCCATCATGACCACCAAGGGCGCCGACCTGAACAAAGACGGCCGCCTCACTATGTACGAAGCCGCGCAGTTCAACAGTTCGGATACTGACGCTTTCGGGCTAAAGGACAACACAGATTTGACTGATGCAAGCTTTTTCCGATATTTTACTGGGATGATTGCTACAAATTATGATTTGTTCAATGGTTGCATCAACCTCACCAAAGTTTGTTTTCCCAAGTCCCTGAAGAGTATTGACACGGACGCCTTTACCAACTGTAAAAAACTGAGCACAATTCTCTGGGGAGAAAGTAGTGTGTCAAGTGTTGATTTCTCTTTCAATTATTGTACTTCGCTCACGAGCATCACACTGCCGGAGACGGTGAAATCATTGGGCGGTTCATTCATAGGCTGCACTGCCCTGGAATTCGTGGACCTCAGCGCTACTTCCGTCACCACGCTGAACGGCGCTCCTTTTCAGGACTGCACTGCCCTGGAGACCATCAACTTGCCGCTTACACTGACCACCATCGGCCCCAGTTGTTTTGAAGGTTGCACCAAACTTGCCTCCATCAAACTGCCGGCTTCGCTGACCAAAATCGATGATCGTGCATTTGCGTTATGTGCAGCATTGAAGAGTATCACTTTCCCGGCAACAGTGACCAGAATTGGCAAGAATGCACTCCTGGGTACCACAGGATTGACTTCTGTCCACTTCTTGAGTATGTCGTCGCCGACGGGCTTTTATTATGTTTGCGAGAATGTTTGTACAAACGCAAGCAGAAAAATCTATGTTCCTACCGCAGCCGTATCTACATACAAGAGCACTTTAGAAACTGTGGTCGGAGGCAGCAAGTATTACGATTATATCGTAGGCGAGTAAGACGAAGGCCCAGCGACACTTAAGTCAAAGGCGGCCGATAGAAATATCGGCCGCCTTCTGTTTTGCCAAGAATGTCTAATAATATCAATGATTCTGTAGAATCTGCATTTGCCGGCGTTTCAAAGCCGTCAGGATGCTACGCTCAGTCATAGGCATAAGACCTGTAAATGAGGTCTTGGACTTCAATTTATCTAGAGGCATCTCAAGCAGAAGTTTGGCAATGCACTCATCGGCAAATGAATTGGTAACGGTATCTATGCCGGAAAAGTCAAGAACAACTTTCTCTTCTCCGTCCAATAGCGGACGAAGATCGGCCCTGATTCGAGCCCCAAGGGAACGCGTACCCATGCTGTCTCCGTATTTGGAAAACTTGAATACTACCATAGTGTGTCTAATTCTGTATTACCGTCCAAGAATAATTCATTGAATTCATCGGCAGGATCTGTTCTGTGGTCTACAACAGAAGCGGGGTCAATATCCACTTGTTTTGCCGGAGTGAATAAGCACGTTGTCCATTATCTCGTAGAAACAATAACTCATTGCCTGAAGCAGAGATGTTTCCACTTCGGGTTGATGAATCAGTACTTCTACCAACCGGCGATACACTGGCTGGATGTTCTTTTCATCAAACATCTCAATACAGACGTTGCCGGCTCCCGGAAAGTACTGATGTAACAATGTGTCTACGTTCATAACAGTTCAACAAAGCATGCTTCGACAAAGATAACAACACGTTGCGAGAAATCAAAACGTAGTGGGCCTGAAAGGCTCGTACCATTCCTCTGAATTAGACTGGCCTTTGACTTGGACCGATATCGGCACTTCCGTTAACATGGACTACCTTACTGGGCATACGACAGGGTCGTATCCGAGTAAGCCGATAGCCAAGTGACGATTAAAGCGAAGGCGGCCGATAGAATCTATCGGCCGCCTTTATTATGCAGAAGGATTCATAGGTACTACCGGAACAAATCTTCCATTGTCAATTTGACGGGAATATCTGCTGCATTCCCATTGTCTGTGAGCCCGAATGAAGTAATCATGGTATATTTGCGGATGAAGCCACACTGCTCCAGTTCTTTGAGGGCCTTGGAGAATGTTTCATTGTCGCTTATGGACGTGATAAAGATGGTGTTTTTCTTCCAAAAATAGCGTTATAAGTCGTAAAAAGACACATTTCCACGGGCAATATGCCTTATGGGTTATGGTTAACACTCGTAGCGCAATCCAAGCTTTGGCCGAATGCGTAGGACCATTTGACTTGACAAACAGACGTTTAGCTATAGTCAATAGATGAAGCCGAACATCCAGATAGGAATGGAGTGGCCGGCAGCAAATTCCATATCGTCTTTTACAAGGTATCCGACTTCGGCATCCTTAATTTGTTTTCCTTTTTTGTTTTTTCCCCCTACCTCAAAGGTAATGCCGTCTATCTCGAAATCTGATATCTTAGAAGATGTGACTTTATGTACTTGAGAGGTCCAGGCTAAGAAGTTTGTCTCACGCGTGTTGCCGGAGTCAATGATGCCGTCTTCAGAAAGGGCCAGCGCGATGTTACTGTTGCCAAGATACAGTTTCTCCACCTTTGATAGCAGATTGTCGCTGTGCCCTGGTTCATGAAGTGCGCGAAATAGGCCGGATTTGGTGAGATATTCGATGTAGTCGGGTACGATGTTGCGGCTGATTCCAAGGTCGCGGCCTAAAGTGTCGTTACTGGGTTTATATGGAACGCTCTTAGAAAGGATGTACATCAGTTTCTTCAACTTGGCGGCAGATGCGACAGTCATTTCCGCATAAGTAGGAATGTCGTTTTCCACAGTACTGAGGACGGCATTTTCCAAACGGATAGGAGCGTCTTCCTCCTGGAAATATGGATAAAAACCGGTTCTGCAATAGTCTTTGTAGTACACGATGGGCCGATGTTCCCCGTATGGAAAGTCAATGATTCCGTGCAAGATATCATCCAGCGAGGCAGGTTTCAACGACCATCCGTTGCGGATGTTAAGGTACTCACGAAAGGACAAGCCAGGCATTGTATACGGGATGGCACGACGGCTAAGGTCGGCCTTATTCCCTTTCTGCAGTGCAAGAAGCGAACTGCCGGAATAAACTACCTGTAGGAGCGGAATGTCGTCATAGATATTTTTGATTTCTGTAGACCACGCTTTGTATTTGTGAATTTCGTCAATGTAGAGACGCTTCCCTCCCGCCTTGAAGAAAGACTGCGCAAGGTCATATAGAGTATGGCCGGAGAAGTAAATGTTATCAGCAGTCACGTAGAGGGTTTCATCCAGATTGTCGAAACGTTTGATATGCTGGAGAAGCATCGTGGATTTGCCTACGCCTTTCTCTCCCATAATACATATTAAGCGATTGGACCAGTTAATTTTGTTATGGAATTCCCTGATATAGCCCATTGGGACTAGGGAGAGTTTGAGGCGGAATATAGTGTATAGTTGTTCCATAAGGACTTATTTTTTGCAAATATAATATTTTGCACTGAAAATAGTGCCGTTTTTGGCAAAAAATGCACTAAAAATAGTGCACTATACGAACGTAAGGCACTGGGCGGCGTTGTACAGTATCTCCTTGAAGCCGTCTCCTCCCTTCACTTCCAGATTCTTGAGGACCTTTTCAATAGTATAATTGATTGCAGATACAACGCATGCCGCAAAAGACAACTCTTCTGCGGCATGCATAACATGTCGGCGAAAGCCTGAAAATATCAGCGAAAACTACTCAGGCAGCAAATCCTTGAACTTGCCTATGCTGTTGCCCGAAGCGAGGATGGTGCCGTCGGGGCTGAGCAGGAAGAGCGAAGGGATGCTCGAGACTCCGTATTTGATGGAAGGGGAATCCTTGCGTCCACCGGTGTAGATGACGGGCCAGGGAATTCCGTAGCTCTCGATAGCCTTCTGGGTATCCTCCTGGGAATCCTCCCAGACTGCGATGCCGATGACATTTACTTTGCCCTCAGCTGCAAGGGGAAGAAGGTTGTTCTTGATTTCGCGACGGCAGGGACCGCACCACGAAGCCCAGAAATCCACGAGGACGGGCTTGCCTTCAGCAAGGACGTCAGCTATGCTCAGGGGCTCGCCGGTGAGGGCGTTGGGGCCTTCGATGTTGATGTAGGGATTGCCGGGGACAACGTTGGCGGCGTTGCGGTATGCTTCTACCTTGGTGCCGATGAGTTCGTCATTCCTGATAAGGTCGGAAGCCTTCGCATAGTTGGCCTCGACGGTCTCGAGATCCCAAAGCTTGGTGGTTACGAGCTTCTTGAAAACTTCCATACCGAGGCTGTCTTTCGCGTGTTTGTTGTAAACAGCTTCGTAGCAGGCGAGCATCTGCTGATTCTTCTCGTCGAGATTCAGTTCAGTGTTTTCGCGGATAGCCTTGATTGCGTCAGTCATCTCCTGAGTGTCCTGGGCGATGATTTCAGGGGTGTTGACATTTGCCTTGCAGCCCGTAAAAAGGATGAGGGCCGCAGCCGAAAGAATAAGTAATCTTTTCATATTGGTTGGTTGTATAGTATTCTGCTGCAAATATATAAATTATTTCAAAGCCCAATGCGCTATATCCTTGCGATAGAACAGATTGTCGCACTCTATGCGGTCGATGTCGGCGTAAGCCAGCTCTTTGGCCTCGGCCAGGGTCGGGGCCTTGGCCACGCACATCATCACCCGGCCGCCGGCGGTAAGGAGCCTCTCTCCTTCCCTCTTCGTCCCCATATGGAAGACGATGCCGCGGGCATCCTCGACGCCGCGGATCTCGACGCCCTTGGCGTATGAGCCGGGATAGCCCTTCGAAGCCAGGACAACGCCCATCGTGACGGCATCCTCCCATTCGGGGGCGGAGGTATCGCGGCCGGTCGCCACGGCCTCGAACATATCGTAGATATCGCTCCTGATGAGGGGCAGCACCACCTCGGTCTCGGGATCGCCGAAACGGGCGTTGAACTCAATGACCTTGATTCCGTCGGGAGTCTTCATCAGTCCGCCGTAAAGTACACCGGAGAGCGGGCAGCCTTCGGCGCACATAGCATCGGCGGCCCTCTGCATTATATTCTCGAGAGCGAAAGAGCGATCCTCATCGATAATGAAAGGCAAGCCGGTATAGGCTCCCATTCCGCCCGTATTGGGCCCCAGGTCGCCGTCGAAGGCCCGTTTATGGTCCTGCGAGAGGGGCATCGGCCAGACCCGGTTGCCGGTCACGAAGCACATAAACGAGAACTCGGGGCCGGTGAGGTAATCCTCAACCACCACCTTGCCATCGCCGAATTTGGCATCGAGCAGCATATCGCGCAGCGCCGCCTCGGCTTCGGCCCTGTCGGCAGCGATGACCACTCCCTTTCCGGCCGCCAGCCCGTCGTACTTCAGCACGGCCGGGAAAGGCCTGGAAGAGACATAGGCGAACGCCTCATCGAAATCAGTAAAAGAGCGGTAGGCAGCCGTAGGGATATCGTATTTGGCCATCAGCTGCTTTGCGAACTCCTTGCTCGTCTCGATGCGCGACGCCGCGGCTGTATGCCCGAAAACGGCAAGCCCCGCAGCCCTGAAGGAATCGGCGATTCCCTTGGCAAGGGCCGCCTCGGGGCCGACCACCGTAAGGTCGACCGCATTCCCGAGGGCAAAGGCCTTGAGCCCCTCGATATCGGTATCTTTCAAAGGCACGCACTGGGCCAGGGAGGCTATTCCGGCATTGCCGGGAGCGCAGAAGATGCGCTCCACGCGCTTCGAACGCGAGAGGGCCTCCACTATGGCATGCTCACGGCCTCCGCCGCCAACCACAAGAACTCTCTTTCCCATAGGCTTCAGTGCTTGAAATGCCTCTCTCCGGTAAGGAGCATCGTGATGCCGAGTTCGTCGGCCTTGACTATGCAGTCATTGTCGCGGATGCTGCCGCCGGGCTGCACGATGGCCGTAACGCCGTACTGCGCGGCGAGGGCTACCGTGTCGTCGAACGGCAGGAAGCCGTCCGAGGCCAGTATCAGGCCCTCGGTGAAACCTGCTGCCTGCGCCTGCTTCAAGGCTATTTCGGCCGATCCCACGCGGTTCATCTGTCCGGCTCCCACTCCGAGGGTGTGGCCGTCGCGGACCACGACGATGGCATTGGACTTGACGTGCTTGACTATCTTCCAGCCGAATTCCATATCGGCGAAGAGGGATGAGTCGGGTTTGACGCGGGTGACGCACATCTCTGGAGTCAGCTTGACAATTGAAGTGTCGAGGTCCTGCACCAGCAGGCCGCCGTTGACGCTCACGTACTGGAGCGCCTTTTCCTCTTCGGGATGCATATCGACCTCCATCACGCGCAGGTTTTTCTTGGCGGAGAGGATTTCGAGGGCTTCCGGAGTATATGAGGGAGCCATCACTATCTCGAGGAAGATGGGCTTCCAGGCGGCCGCCAACTCGGCGCTGACAGGCCGGTTGACCGCCACTATGCCGCCGTAGATGCTGACCTTGTCCGATTCGTAGGCCTTCGTCCAGGCCTCTTCGACAGTCGCTCCGACAGCCGCTCCGCAAGGGTTCATGTGCTTGAGACCCACGCAGAAGGGTTCGTCGAAATCGCGGACTATATTGAGGGCTGCGTTGGCATCCTGGATATTGTTGTATGAGAGTTCCTTGCCCTGAAGCTGGCGCGCGGTGGCCAGTGAATAGGGCCATTTGCCGGGAGCGCTGTAGAATTTCGCCGCCTGATGGGGGTTCTCGCCGTAGCGCAGCGGCTGCTTGAGGTCGAATTCGAGGAACAGTTTCTCGTTGAGTCCCGCCGCCTTGCGCATATATGTAGCAATGCAGCTGTCATATTCTGCGGTGTGGGTATATGCCTTCGCGGAGAGCCTCAGGCGGGTTTCGCGGGCGGTGTTGCCGCCTGCGCGGATTTCGGCCAGGACAGCATTGTAGTCGGCGGGATCGCAGACCACGGTGACGTCTTTCCAGTTCTTGGCCGCGCTGCGAAGCATCGAAGGGCCTCCGATGTCGATGTTCTCGATGGCCTCATCCATCGTTACGCCCTCTTTGGCGATGGTCCTGCGGAAGGGATAGAGGTTGACGCAGACCATGTCGATGAATTCGATTCCGTTGTCGGCAAGGGCCTTGAGGTGAGAAGGGTCGTCGCGGCGAGCGAGCAGGCCGCCGTGTACTTTGGGATGGAGGGTCTTGACCCGGCCGTCGCAGATTTCCGGGAAGCCGGTCACCTCACTGATGCCGATGGTTTTGACTCCGCCCTCCTCGAGCAGTCTCTGAGTGCCTCCGGTGGCGATTATCTCCCAACCGCAGGCAACCAGGCCGCGGGCGAATTCCAGGACTCCGTCCTTGTCGCTGACACTGAACAATGCTCTCATATTTTGTTTTCCTCTATAAGTTTTTGAATGGTTTCGGGATATAATTCGTGTTCGATCGAGTGGATCCGGGCCTCAACCTCGTCGATGTCGTCGCCGTAATACTCGAATGAGCGCTGGGCGATGATCCGGCCCCCGTCGAGGGTATGGTCCACGTAGTGGATGGTGACGCCGAAGACCTTGACGCCATATTCGAAGGCGTCGCGGATTCCGTGGGCCCCTTTGAACGAGGGCAGCAGCGCGGGATGGATGTTGATTATCCGGCCCGGGAATGCGTCGAGCAGGGTCGGCCCTACGATGCGCATATAGCCGGCCAGGCAGACGAGGTCGATATTGGCGGCCTGAAGCCGCTGCAGTATCTGGCCTTCGTATTCGCTTTTGTCGTAGTAGGTTTTGGGGACGAAGGTGAAGGTCGGAACTCCGAGCCTATCGGCCCTGTCGAGCACCCCGGCCTTGGGATTGTCGCAGACCAGCAGCACGACTTGGGCGTCGATGCGGCCGTCGGTGCAAGCCTGCGCTATTGCCTCGAAGTTGGTTCCGCTCCCGCTGGCAAAAACAGCCAATCGTTTCATAACCCCTATTTTATAGTAACTCCCTGACCTTCGACGACGCGGCCGATGACGGTTGCTTTTTCTCCGTGATTTTCAAGGATTTCAATAGCCTTCGGCGCCTCAGCGGCGGGAAGGACGACGATCATTCCGATACCCATATTGAAGATATTGAACATCTCGCGGTGGGGAACGCCGCCCCTCTTCTCGAGGAACCTGAAGACCGGCAGGATATCCCAGCTTCCCTCCTTGATCTCGGCACCCTGTCCGTCGTGGAGGACGCGCGGTATGTTCTCGTCGAAACCGCCGCCGGTGATGTGGCAGATGGCGTGGACGTCGCTATTGCGGATGACGTCGAGCACCTGCTTGACATAGATGCGGGTCGGGGTCAGGAGCACGTCGCCAAGACGCCTGCCGCCGAGTTCCTCAACGGTATCGGTATATTTGAGGCCGTTGTCGGAGACGATCTTGCGCACCAGGCTGAAGCCGTTGGAGTGGACTCCGGTGGAGGCGATTCCCACAAGCACGTCGCCGGTGGCAACCTTGCTGCCGTCGATAAGTTTGGATTTCTCCACGGCGCCGGTGGTGAATCCGGCAATGTCGTACTCGCCGTCCTGATACATTCCCGGCATCTCGGCGGTCTCGCCGCCGACAAGGGCGCATCCGGCCTGGCGGCACCCTTCGGCGACGCCTGCCACGATAGCCTCGACCTGCGCCGGGATGTTGCGTCCGACAGCCACGTAATCGAGGAAAATCAAGGGTTCCGCACCCTGGGCGAGGACATCGTTGACGCACATTGCGACGGCGTCGATGCCCACGGTATCGTGTTTGTCCATCGCGAAGGCGATCTTGAGTTTAGTGCCGACTCCGTCGGTACCGCTCACCAGCACCGGCTCGCGATAACCCAGCGATGCGAGGTCGAACATACCTCCGAAAGAACCGATGCCGCCCATCGAGCCCTTGCGGGAAGTCGAGGCGACGTGCTGCTTGATGCGGCGCACCACTTCGTAGCCCGCCTCAAGATTGACACCTGCGTTTTCGTAACTTTTAGCCATAAGAAATCAGTCTATATCTTCGTATTCGTTCTTGTAAATCATAGTGGGATATTCGCCCGTGAAGCAGCCGAGGCAGAGTTCCTTCCGGCCGCGGCAGGAGGCTATCGCGGACTCGGGGCTGAGGAAGCCCACCGAATCGGCACCAAGGGCGATGCATACCTGGCGGAGCGACTTGTCGTTGCAGAGCAGCTCGCTGTGGGTGGAGTTATTCACTCCGTAATAGCAGGGAAACTTGGTCATAGGGCTGGCGATACGCACGTGGACCTCGCTGGCCCCGGCCTCGCGCAGCATCTTGACTATATTGGTACAGGTCGTGCCCCTGACGAGGGAGTCGTCCACCAGCACCACGCGTTTGTAGCGCACGATGGAGGGCAATGCGGAGAGCTTCATCTTGACGCCGTTCTCCCGCATCGCGGCCGAAGGCTCGATGAAGGTGCGGCCCACATATTTGCTCTTGATCAGGCCCATCTCATAGGGGATGCCGGAGGCCTCGGCATAGCCCATGGCGGCGCTGAGGCTCGAATCGGGGACGCCGATGACGATATCGGCATCGGCCGGAGCCTCCTGATAGAGGCGGCGGCCCGACTCCTTGCGGTACGAATGGACGTTGCAGCCGTCGATGTCGCTGTCGGGGCGCGAATAGTAGATGTACTCCATCGCGCAGAGCTTGTGCCTCTGGAACTGCGAATAGCGGCGCGTTCGGATGCCGTGGTGGTCGATTGTGATCAGCTCACCCGGCTCGATGTCACGGATGAATTTGGCTCCGATGAGTTCGAAGGAACAGCTCTCGCTGCTTATCACATAGGCGTTGCCCAGGCGGCCGAGGCAGAGCGGCTTTATGCCGAACTTGTCGCGGCAGGCATATATGCGGTTCTTGGTCAGGATCAGGAAAGTATAACCGCCCTCCATCATATTGAGCGCGTCAACAATGGTGAAGATGCGGGGTCCGGGCTTCTCTTTTTTGATAAGATGCGCCAGGAGTTCGGCATCCGATTCGCCCTGAAAGAGGCTTCCGCGGTCCTCGAGCCAGTCGCGGATGAGCGAGGCGTTGACCAGGCAGCCGTCGCTGGCGATGGCATAGTCGCCCGACATGTGGCGGAAGAAGAGCGGCTGGCAATGGACCGAAGGATGCAGCATACCGTCGTACGCCACGTTGCCGATACCGAGGATGCCCTCCATCTTGGAGAGATTCGATTCGGTAAAGACTTCGTTGACCCGGCCGCGGCCGCTGACATTGAAGGCCTCGCCGTCCGAATTGAAGGTGACGATTCCGGCGGTATCCTGTCCGCGGTGCTGCAGGGCGTGCAGGCCGTAATAGATAATGCGCGACGCATCGGGAGCGCCGTATATTCCGAAAAGGCCCATAGCGTCAGTCCTTCACTTTTTCGAGCCTTGCGAGCACCTCGCGGTATGCGTCGCAGACTCCGCCCATATCATAACGGAAGCGGTCCTTGTCCATTATCTCGCCCGTCCTTGAGTCACAGAGGCGGCAGGTATCGGGAGTGATCTCATCGGCCACGATGATGCGTCCGCCGGGGGTACGGCCCATCTCGAGTTTGAAATCGACCAGGGTGATGCCCGCACTTGCGAAGAGGCCGGTCAAATATTCATTCACTCGCCTGAGGGTCTCCTTGATTCCGTCGAGTTCCTCGTATGTGACTATGCCCAATGCCACCGCGTGATGCTGGTTGATGCTGGGAAAACCGGCGGCGGCATTGTTGTAGCGCAGCTCATAGATTACGTTGGAGGGCTTTGTTCCGGGCTCCACGTTGAGCAGGCGGGCGGTGCTGCCGGCGATGACGTTGCGCACGATGAACTGCATGGGGATGATATCGACCTTCTCGCAGAGCTGCTCGCAGTCGCCGACTGTCGCTATGTAATGGGTAGGTATCCCCTGCTCCTCCAGCTTTCTGAAAATCAGGGAAGAAATCTGGCAATTGACGGCGCCTTTGCCATTGAGGACAGCCTTTTTGATGCTGTGGAAAGCCGCCGTGAGATCCTTGAAACGGATCAGGACGGTATCTTCCGCGTCTGTGGCATAGACGGTCTTGTCCTTGCCTTCGATGATCAATTCTTCTATTTTCATTTTTTATTGAAATATTTGACGGCATTCTCGAACAGGGGCTGCTCCAGATTGCCGGTTATGTTCTTGAAAAGTCCGCTTTCGTAGCGCTCGCTGTGGCCCATCTTGCCAAGGATGCGGCCGTCGGGGCTGATTATGCCCTCGATGGCGTAATACGATCCGTTGGGGTTGTAGGGCGATTCCATCGTAGGGCCGCCGGCCACCGGATCGGCATACTGGAACGCCACCTGTCCGCGCTCGTAGAGATAGCGGGCCTCCTCCTCGGAAACCACGAACTTGCCCTCTCCGTGGCTCACGGCGATGGTATGGGTCTGGCCGGGCACGAAACCGGAGAGCCAGGGCGATGCGGTGGAGACGACACAGGTAGTGACCATACAGGAGACGTGGCGGTTGATGTCGTTGCGGAAGAGGGTCGGCGAGGTCGGGGTCACCTTTCCGAGCCGGCCGTAAGGCAGCAGGCCGCTCTTGACAAGGGCCTGGAAGCCGTTGCAGATGCCGAGGATCAGGCCGCCGCGGTCGAGCAGGGCGTGGATCTGCGCTGCAACCTCCGCATTGCCGAGGACGGTGGCGATGAACTTGCCGCTGCCGTCGGGCTCATCTCCCGCCGAGAAACCGCCGACGAGGGCCAGGATATGGCACTGCGAGAGCTTGAGGCACATATCCTCGATAGACGAGTGCACGTCCTCCGCGGTCAGGTTGCGGAATACTCCGAACGTCACCTCGGCTCCGGCGCGGCGGAAGGCCTTGGCCGTATCGTAATCGCAGTTCGAACCGGGGAAGACGGGGATATATACATTAGGGTGCTCCACGGGCTCGCCAGGATAGACGGCGACCTTGGGAGTCGGGATGACGCCCGTCCCGACGGGACGCACGTCGATCTGCCCGGCCTCGCACACCTGCGGGAACACCTTGTTGTAACGCTCATTGTAGGCGCGGCGCATATCCTTGACGAGGATTTCCGTTCCGTTGACCTTAAGCAGGGGTTCTTCGAGCACCACGCCGAGCTTGACGGCCGAGGGGAAGTCGAGTTCCGAATTGGCCTCGACCACGATGGAGCCGGGATTCTTGCGGAAGAACTCCCCCTCCTCGATGGAGATCTGCGCTCCGCGGAGGTTTCCGAAGCACATCTTCGTGACGGCTTCGGCGACGCCTCCCTGCTCGGCGGCCCAGGCGGAGACAATGGTGCCGTCCCCTATCCTGGAATTGACATAGTTCCAGTTGGACTTGAGCACTCCGATATCGGGCATTCCGTTGGCGTGCGCCTTGTGCTTTATGAGGTATATGAAGTTTCCGGGGGTCTTGAATTCGGTGGAGATAACCTTCGACGCCTTGACGGGAGTGATTCCGAAGGCTATCAGGGTCGGGGGCACATTGAGGTGCTCGAAGGTGCCGCTCATGGAGTCCTTGCCTCCGATGGAGGGAAGGCCGAGAGCCACCTGCATCTTGAGGGCGCCCAGCAGTGCGGCGAGGGGTTTGCCCCAACTGTGGGGGTCGTGGGTCATACGCTCGAAGTACTCCTGGTAGGAGAAGCTCATCGTATCCCACTTTCCGCCCGCGGCAACGACCTTGGTGCAAGCCTCGACCACGGCATAGGCGGCGCCGTGGTAAGGGCTCCACTCGGAGAGATAGGGGTCGAAGCCGTATGCCATCATGCTCGCCGTGTCGGTGAATCCCTCGACCGGGAGCTTCTGCACGGAGACCTGGGTCGGGGTAGCCTGGGTGCGGCCGCCGTAAGGCATCAAGACGGTGGAGCGGCCCACAGTGGAGTCGAACATCTCAATCATTCCCTTCTGGGAGGCCACATTCGGCGAGGACATCACGTTCGCAAGCCTGTCGCGGAGATGCTCCCCTTCAGGAGCCACGACAAACGGGTCCTTCTCCTCGACGGGGCCGATGCAGGCCTCGGCATAATGCCTGGCCCCGGCGCTGTCGATGAATTCGCGGGAGAGGTCGGCCACCTTCTCGGCGCCGTTCCAGATGCGCATTCGGCCCGAATCGGTAACGTCGGCCACATAGGTGACCTCGATATTCTCCTCGGCGCAGTATTTCTCGAACTCTCCGCGGTCCTTGGCCTCGATCACGACAGCCATACGCTCCTGCGACTCGCTGATGGAGAGTTCGGTGGAGTTGAGGCCGGCATATTTGACGGGAACGCGGTCGATATGGATTTCGAGGCCGTCGGCCAGCTCGCCGATCGCGACGCTGACTCCTCCGGCTCCGAAGTCGTTGGATTTCTTGATGAGACGGGTAACCTCGCTGCGGCGGAATAGCCTCTGGAGCTTGCGCTCCTCAGGGGCGTTGCCCTTCTGCACCTCGCTGCCGCAGGTCTCGAGCGAAGCCTCGGTATGCTCCTTGGATGCTCCCGTGGCTCCGCCGATGCCGTCACGTCCGGTGCGGCCGCCGAGCATCAGGATGACATCGCCCGGCGCGGGACTCTCGCGGCGGACATTGGAGGCCTTGACGGCGCCGACCACGGCTCCGACCTCCATCCTCTTGGCCACATATCCGGGATGGTATATTTCGCGGACGTGGGTGGCCGCCAGGCCTATCTGGTTGCCATAGCTGGAGTATCCCTGGGCAGCCTTGCGGGTGATGACCTTCTGGGGCAGCTTGCCGGGAATCGTCTCGGAGACGCTCTTGCAGATGTCGCCGGCTCCGGTCACGCGCATAGCCTGATAGATGTAGGCGCGGCCCGACAGGGGGTCGCGGATCGCTCCGCCCAGACAGGTGGAGGCTCCGCCGAAAGGCTCTATCTCGGTAGGATGGTTGTGGGTCTCGTTCTTGAACTGCAGCAGCCACTTCTCAACCTGGCCATCGACATCCACGTCGATGAAGATGCTGCAGGCGTTATTCTCCTCGCTGCGTTCCTGGTCGTCGAGAAGCCCCTTCTTCGAGAGATAGCGGGCGCCGATGGTAGCCAGTTCCATAAGGCAGAGGCTCTTGCCCTCGCGGCCGAGCTCCCTGCGGATGGAGTGGAACTCCCCGAGTTCGGATTCGAGCTCCTCCTTAAGGAATGAGTCGTCGATCCTGATGGATGTGAGTTCGGTGGTAAAGGTCGTATGGCGGCAGTGGTCGCTCCAATACGTATCGAGGATGCGGAGCTCGGTCTCGGTGGGCTGGCGCCCCTCCTTGCGGAAGTAGAGCGCGACCTCGCGCAGGTCGTCGTCGTTCATCGCCAGGCCCCAGTCCTTGCGGAAGGCGGGATAATCCTCCTCCTTCATCCGGGTGAAGCCGTCGAGGGGCCTCAGCGGCTTTATATCCGCATTCTCGGCGAAACTGAGCTTCGAGAGGTCCTTCTCGCGCGACTCGACCGCATTGATATAATAATGCCGGATGGCCGCAAGGGCGCTGTCCGGCAGGTCGTCGTCAAAGACAAGCAGGCGTGCGCTGCGTATCCTGACATCGGCGGAAGGCTCTATAAGGTGGACACAGTCCACGGCCGAAGATGCCCTCTGGTCGAACTGGCCGGGAATGAATTCCACGGCCAGGGTGCGTTTCCCTACGAGGGGGAAATCGTCTTCGACGGTATCGGTAACCTTCTCGCCGAAAACGGTGTAACGGCACTTCTCCAGCAAATCGTCGCTGAATCCGTCGAGGTCATATACATTTATGAACCGGAGTTCCTTCAGGTCCAGGGAGAGATTCTCGTTGAGCTCTCTCAGGAGGCTTTCTGCCTCGACCCTGAATCCCGGCTTCTTCTCTACGAATATTCTTCTGGTCTGGGTCATATTGTAGTATTGAGGATTTTATCGCGCTGGGCCGCGCGGAAAGCTTTGAGTTTGGCATCGAGCGAGGGTTCGCCGAGTGCCAGTATGGAGATGGCCAGCAGCCCCGCGTTCTTGGAGCCGTTGACCGCTACCGTAGCTACGGGGATGCCGGATGGCATCTGGACCATCGAAAGCAGCGCGTCCATCCCGCCGAACGCCTTGCCGGCGACAGGGACTCCGATAACGGGTATGGTGGTGAATGCCGCCGTGACTCCGGGCAGATGCGCAGCTCCGCCCGCACCGGCTATGATGACGCCGATCCCCCGCTCCTGAGCCGTCCGGGCATATTCCGCCAGGACATCCGGAGCGCGATGGGCGCTGATTACACGTTTTTCGAACGGTACTCCGAACTCCTCCAGCACCTCGAAAGCTGGAGTCATCACATCGAGGTCGCTGGTGGACCCCATTATTACGCCGACTTTCAACATAAAATAATCAGATTGATTCAATGAACAGTAACGTTTGTATTAAAATACAAAGTTACTCAATCCTCCGATTAAAACGAAGGGTGTTGACAACTTTCTCAAAACTTAGTTTTTCTTGGCTTTTTACCTCAAAAGTGCTAACTTTGCCGAAACGGAAATCGATGAAAGTTTATCCTCATAGTTTTTGAATGAATCTGACGACTGGCAAGTCGTCTTTTTTTTGATATGGCGGAGATTATTCTTCTTAAAAACGCGATGCTGTGCGACTCCCGGAGGTGCCGCCCGGCTGACATCCTCATCAAGGACGGCATAATCCTCAAGACCGCATCCTACCTGGACGATGCCGCGGTGGCGGCGGCAGGCCCACTGCGCAAAGAGACCGTGTTCCGCAGGTACAACCTAGACGGATGCATAGTCACCCGCGCGCTGGCCGACGTGCACGTCCATTTCCGCGTACCCGGCAGGCCCGACAAGGAGACCATCGCCACAGGAAGCGCGGCTGCGGCCCGCGGAGGATACTCCTGCGTCTGCCCGATGCCCAACCTCTCCCCCGTCCCCGATTCGCCCGAGCATCTCGAAGAGGAACTGAAACTCATCCGCAAGGAGGGCACAGTCGATATCCTGCCCTACGCCTCGATCACCCTCGAAAGGGCCGGAAAGCAGACGGTCGACGTGGCCGCACTAAAGGATAAGGCCGTAGCCTTTTCGGACGACGGCAGCGGCGTGCAGGACGAGGCGGTGATGCGTGAGTCGATGAGCCGGATCGCGGCCCAGGGATGCATCCTGGCAGCCCATTGCGAGGACAATTCGCTCCTCAAAGGCGGCTATATCCACGACGGCAGATATGCCGCGGCACACGGTCACAAGGGGATCTGCTCCCAGAGCGAATGGGGCCAGATCGAGCGCGACGCCCGCCTGGCCGAAGAGACCGGATGCAGTTACCACGTATGCCATATCTCCACCAGGGAGAGCGTAGCGATAATCCGCGAGGCAAAGGCGCGCGGCGTGGACATCACCTGCGAAACCGCCCCCCACTACCTCACCCTCTGCGAGGATGACCTGCAGGAGGACGGACGCTTCAAGATGAATCCGCCCCTGCGCGCGGCGGAAGACAGGGAGGCCCTTATCGAGGCCCTGGCCGACGGTACGATAGATATGATAGCGACCGACCACGCGCCCCACACAGCCGAGGAGAAGTCCAAGGGCCTTCAGGGCAGCGCGATGGGCATCGTGGGGCTGGAAACGGCATTCAGCGTCCTCTATACCAAGCTCGTACGCACCGGCCGGATCAAGCTCGAACGGCTGGTGGAGGCTATGGCCGAGGCCCCGCGCAAGAGGTTCAGGCTCGATGAGAAGGCAGCCGCGGCGAAGGCTGCTGCCAGAAGCAGGAGCATCTTCGCCCGCAAGTCGAAGGAGCCCGAGGCCGGCATCCGCGAAGGCGATGCGGCCGACCTGGCGGTCTTCGACATCAGCCGCGAATATGTGATCGATCCCGAAGAGTTCAGGAGCAAAGGCCGCTCCACCCCCTTCGCCGGATGGAAGGTTTACGGCAAATGCCTGCTGACATTCTGCAGGGGAAAGAAAGTATGGTCCGACGCATCCCTGGCCGGTTATGCGCAAGCACAGTCCGGGGCCGGAGGCGGAGGCTCAAGATAAGACGACAATATGAAACAAGTATATCTGACTGTCAAAAGCAACGAACCGATTGCCGCCGGGACCTGGAAGATGGTCCTCGAGGGCGACACCTCGGCCGTTACCGGAAGCGGGCAGTTCGTGAACATCGCCCTGCCGGGGCTCTTCCTGAGGCGGCCGATATCGGTCTGCGACCTTTCGGAGGGCCTTCTCACCCTTGTATATAAAGTAGTGGGGAAAGGTACGGACGCGATGTCCGCAATGGCCCCTGGCACGCGGCTGGACATCCTTACCGGCCTGGGGAACGGCTTCGACGCGTCGGCCTGCGAGAGCAGCGCCCTGCTGCTGGGCGGTGGCGTGGGAACGGCTCCCCTGGTTCTTCTGACGAGGGAACTCAGGAGCCGCGGCAAGAGCGTTACCGTCCTTCTTGGCTTCAACAGGGCCGGCGAGGAGATGCTCGCGGCCGAACTCGAAGCCCTCGGCGCGAGGGTTGAGATCGCGACTCTCGACGGTTCGAAGGGCACACGCGGCTTTGTCACCGATATCCTGCATCAGAAGGCCGACGGTCCCGACGCCATAAGATACGACTATTTTTACGCCTGCGGGCCGATGCCGATGCTCAAGGCGGTCTGCGGCGCCATCGACGCCCCCGGCGAGATGAGCCTCGAGGAGAGGATGGGATGCGGATTCGGCATCTGCTACGGATGCAGCTGCCATACCGTCAACGGTCCCCGCCGCGTCTGCGCCGACGGCCCCGTTTTCAAGAAGGAGGATTTGATATGGCAATCGAAGTGAACCTTTGCGGGGTCAGGCTCCGCAATCCGATAATCCCCGCGAGCGGCACCTTCGGCTTCGGTCTGGAGATGAAGGATGTCTATGACCTCAACCTGCTGGGCGGAATCTCCCTTAAGGGCACGACCCGCGAGGCCCGATTCGGCAACGAGTGCCCGCGCATCGCGGAGTGCCCGGACGGAATGATCAACTCCGTGGGGCTTCAGAATCCGGGAATCGAAGTTTTTGTGAACGAGAAGCTCCCCGCGCTGCGGAAGATTTATTCCGGCGCCATAATAGCAAACATCAGCGGCTTCTCGGAGGATGAGTACCGCGAATGCTGCGAGAAGGCCGCACAGGCCCCCGAGGTGGATATCCTGGAGGTAAATATCTCCTGCCCCAACGTGCACGGCGGCGGTCTTGCTTTCGGCACGTCGGCGAAGGCGGCAGCCGGCATCACGCGCATAGCCAGGGAGGTCTCGAGCAAGCCGGTGTTCATCAAGCTCAGCCCCAATGTCACCGATATAGTGGAGATTGCCCGCGCCTGCGAGGATGCGGGAGCCGACGGCCTGACGCTGATAAATACGCTTCTGGGAATGCGGATCGACATCGTGCGGCGCCGCCCCGTCGTGGCGAACCGCTACGGCGGCTTCTCGGGACGCGCCGTCTTCCCCATCGCCCTGAGGATGGTGAATCAGGTGGCGCGCGCCTGCAAGGTTCCCCTTATGGGCTGCGGCGGAGTAGCCACGGCCGAGGATGTCGTCGAGATGATGATGGCCGGAGCCACCGCGGTGCAGGTGGGGGCCGAGAATCTGCGCGATCCCTATGCGTGCAAGCGAATTATAGAAGATCTTCCCGGAGTGATGTCACGTCTCGGGATCAAGGATATCAATGAAATAATCGGAATAGTATGAAAGATGTCATCATAGCCTGCGATTTCGGCAGTGCACAGCAGGCGCTCTCTTTTCTCGAGAGGTTCGGAGGCTGCCCGCGCAAGCCTTTCGTCAAGATAGGCATGGAGTTGTATTACGGGGCCGGTCCCGATATCGTGCGGGAGATCAAGGCCCGCGGGCACAGGATTTTCCTGGATCTCAAGCTGCACGATATTCCCAATACGGTGCGCAAGACCATGCAGGTGCTTTCGGCGCTGGATGTGGATATGACCAATGTGCACGCTGCGGGGACCATCGAGATGATGAAGGCGGCGCGCGAGGGGCTGACCCGCGAGGACGGAAGCCGGCCGCTGCTGATTGCGGTGACTCAGCTCACTTCTACCAGTGAGGAGCGTATGCGGAGCGACCTGCTTATCGATGCGACCATCAATGAGGCCATTACGCATTATGCCGCCTGCGCCCGCGAGGCGGGGCTCGACGGCGTGGTCTGTTCGCCTCTGGAGGCGGCGATGATCAAGGAGCGCTGCGGCAAGGAGTTCCTGACGGTGACTCCCGGTATCCGTTTCGCCGATGCTGCCGCAGACGACCAGGTGCGCATCACTACTCCGGCCCGGGCCCGCGAGATCGGCTCAGATTTCATCGTAGTCGGCCGCCCGATCACCGCCGCTGACGATCCCGTCGCGGCCTATATGCGTTGCGTAAAGGATTTTATCGGATAATTACAATAATTATGAAAGAGTTAATAGCTAAACATTTACTTTCGATAGGGGCTGTGTTTTTGAGGCCGGATGAGCCGTTTACCTGGGCCAGCGGTATCAAGAGCCCTATTTATTGCGACAACAGGCTTATTCTCAGCGCTCCGGCGACGCGTACCGTCGTGGAGCAGGCGATTGCAGATACGGTCAAGAAGTATTATCCGCAGGCCGAGGCCCTTATGGGCACTTCGACGGCGGGAATCGCCCACGCCGCCATCGCGGCCACTATCCTGGGGCTGCCGATGGGATACGTCCGCGGCGAGGCCAAGAGCCACGGCCGCAACAACCGCATCGAGGGACGCCTCGAGAAGGGGGCTAAGGTCGTAGTCATCGAGGACCTCATCTCCACCGGCGGAAGCGCCATCGAGGTGGTCGAGGCCCTTCGCGAGGCTGGAGCCGAGGTGCTGGGCATCGTAAGCATCTTCACTTACGGAATGAAGAAGGGCCTCGAGAGGCTCGCCGCAGCCAAGGTGGAGAACCACTCCCTCTCCGACCTCGACGCCCTCGTGGAGGTCGCCGTCAGCGAGAATTATATCGCCCCGCAGTGGAAGGAACGCATCCTCCGCTTCCGCGACAACCCTTCGGATGAAAGTTGGATAGATAACAAATAGATATGAAACACCTGATCGATCCCACCGACCTCACCAAAGAGGAGGTTGACCAGATTGTAGAACTCGGAGAGGCCATCCACGCCCATCCCGAGCAATACCGCGACGCCCTCAGATACCACAAGCTCGCGACCCTCTTCTATGAGCCCAGCACCCGCACCAGGCTGAGTTTCACCGCGGCAATGATGGAACTCGGCGGCAATGTCCTGGGTTTTGCCGATGCCACCAACAGCTCCGTAGCCAAGGGCGAGAGCGTCGAAGACACCGTCAAGGTGGTGGGTTCGTTCGCCGACATTATCGCCATCAGGCACCATATCGAGGGGGCGCCCTATGTGGCGAGCCTCGTCTCCTCCGTCCCCATCATCAATGCGGGCGACGGCAGCCACGCGCACCCCACGCAGACCCTGACCGACCTGATAACCATCAAGAAGGAACTAGGGCATATCGACAACATCACCATCGGATTCTGCGGCGACCTGCGCTTCGGGCGCACTGTGCACTCCCTGATAAAGGCCCTCTCGCGCTACAGCGGCATAAAGGTCATCCTCATCGCTCCGGACGAGCTCAAGCTGCCGGATTACATCAAGCAGGATGTCTGTATGAAACAGGGCGTCGCATACCGGGAGGTCAACAATATCGAGGAGGTCATAGGCGAACTCGACGTGCTCTATATGACTCGCGTGCAGAAGGAGCGTTTCCTCGACGAGGACGAATTCGAGCGGGTCAAGGACAGTTTCGTGCTAGACAGCAAGAAGATGGCCCTCGCGCGGGAGAAGATGGCGGTGCTCCATCCCCTGCCCCGCGTCAACGAGATCCTGCCCGAGGTGGACTCCGACCCCCGCGCGGCCTATTTCCGCCAGGTGGAGTACGGCAAATTCGTAAGGATGGCGCTCATCCTCAAGCTGCTCGAATGGAAGAACGACCCTTCGCATCCGATGCCCGCCCCGGAGGAGAGTTTCAGCGACCGCAGGCTGCGCTGCAACAACCCGCGCTGCATCTGCAACTGCGAGCAGCATATCCCCCAGCAGTTCCGCATCTCCGACTCCGGAGTGGTGCGCTGCTTCTATTGCGACGCGCGCGCTGCAAAGAACAATTGATAATTTTGTATATTTGCGCCCCGTTAACGAAAAACAGATAACTGGAATGAATAAAATCATCGCACTTCTCAAGACCCGCAAGTTTTGGAGCGAGTTCCTGACTATGACCCTGGGAATGTTCGTCGCGGCTGCGGCAGTCAATTATTTCCTGGTCCCGAGCAAGATTATCGTCGGAAGCATCACCGGTCTTTCGATTGTCCTGACCAATATCTTCGGAGCCATCGGATTCAATGTAAAGCTGTCGGTGATGATATTCATCATCAATGCGATCCTGCTGGTTCTGGCCTACTTCCTCATCGGGCCGGAGTTCGGAATCAAGACGGTCTATACGGCGCTGATCCTGGGTCCCATGATCGACATCTGGGAGGCCATCCTGCCCGTTTCGAAACTCATCGAGCCCGGCAACGCCTCGGTGATGAACGACCCCTGGTTCGACCTGTTGTGCTTCGTCTTGATTCTCAGCATGTCGCAGGCAATCCTCTTCAGGATCAACGCCAGCACGGGAGGTCTCGACATACTGGCCAAAATCGTCAATAAGTATCTGCATTTCGACATCGGCACCTCGGTTTCGGTGGCAGGCGCCATTATCTGCTGCACGGCGTTCGCCATCAATCCCGTCCGCCTTGTGATCATCGGCCTTATCGGTACCTGGATCAACGGCATCGTAGTGGACTTTTTCACCGCATCGCTGAACCGCCGCAAGAGGGTCTGCATCATCAGCAACGACTACGAGACGATCCGCAAATATATCATCAACGACCTTCACCGCGGCTGCAGCCTTTACGACGTAAAGGGCGGTTTCCACGAAGATTCACACGTCGAGATCCAGGCCATCCTGGCCAAGAACGAGTTCAGCGACCTGATGGGATATATACGCGACAACAATCTCCACGCATTCATCACGGCCGGAAACGTGAGCGAGGTTTACGGTCTTTGGAAGACCACCCATCACGGCAAGGATGAGGTGGAGGTTCTGAGACAGTAGCATTCTGCGATGCCGGATCTCAGCAGCCTCGGCTTCCTTGGCCTTTTCCTCGGGACATTCCTGGCGGCCACCGTGGTGCCGTTCAGTTCGGATGCGCTCTACATAGCCGTGATGCTGGCCACGAAGAGGCCGTGGATCTGCCTCATAGTGGGTTCCCTCGGCAACTGGCTGGGCAGCGTCACCACCTATTTCCTGGGACGCACCTGCAAGTGGGAATGGCTCGAAAAGCATTTCAAGGTCAAGCGCGAGGACCTCGAGAAACAGAAGAAGAATATCGACCGATACGGCGTCTGGATGGCGCTCATCAGCTGGGTGCCTATCATAGGCGATGTCATCTCGCTGGGACTGGGCTTTTACAAGACCAAGCCTTTCTGGACCCTGTTGCTGCTTCTCGTCGGCAAAGTCCTCCGCTTCAGCGTCTGGACCCTGCTTACCCTCCACCCCGCCATCGCCCAGGCGCTGCATCTGGGCTAGCGTGAATTACTCGCCCTCGCGGCCGCGTACCCAGACGTGCTCGATCTCGCCGACATAAACTGAATGGACGCCCATCCTGCCGGGAGCATAAAATTGTTCGGGAACGTCGCCGAATCCCCTCTCGTCGAAGGGGAAGCCGTAAATCTTCCGGGCCTCAATGATCATATCGGCCTCAGCGAATGAAGGAAGCCCGCTTTCGAGCCACTCAAGTGTAAGGCCGGACTCCTTGATTTTGTCGCCGTCCCGTCCGGAATGGCTGCCCAGATACTGCAGCGCCTCCCGGCATTCAGAAGGGAAAAAGGCTACGGTAAAATGGCCGTTCTTCTCCATGAATTCATAAGTGTAACGGCTGCTGGAGACATAGACCGTCACTACCGGCCGGTTCCAAAGCTCTCCCAGGGAGCCCCAGGAAATGGTCATAGTATTCACGTCTCCGGGAACTCCGGCGGTAACCAGCGCCCATTTCTGGTCGAAGAGCTCTATGGCATTCTCCTTGATCTCCTCAGGCTTGATCTCTATCGTTCCTTTGCCTTTCATCTCGCTGTTTTGCTGCGCACCCTGGCCGCAGGATACCAGTATGATAGCGGTCAGGATGAATAATGTGATTCGCTTCATTCGTTAATTATTTTAGCTAATATTAGTACGATTGCCTCCAGATAGCGGGCATCTGTTTCTGAAAAGGTATTCAGTTCGCGGCTGTCGATATCCAGCACGGCGCATACCGAGCCGTCGGGACCGAAAACAGGAACGACTATCTCGCTGCGGGACTCGCTCGAGCAGGCGATATGGCCGGGGAACTGCTCTACATCCGGCACTATTACCGTACGCTTCTCTTTCCAGGCCGTACCGCACACTCCGCGGCCGTAGCCGATGCGGGTGCAGGCCACGGGCCCCTGGAAAGGCCCCAGTACAAGTTCGCTGCCGCGGGCGGCATCGGCAGAGGGTTTCACTATATAAAACCCTGTCCACCAGAATCCCATCGCATAATGGATCAGGGACGAGACATTGGCCATCAGCGCGACGGCATCGCTCTCCCCTTCCGCCAGGCTTTTTACCGCCTGAAGCAGTTCTTCATATTTTTCTTCGACTGACATAATCTCAATAATTGGCATGACAAATATAAATAATCTTTTTTCCGTATCTTTGAAACAATGAATCGAAAGGAGGAAAACATACCGCAGAGCGCCGCCGAATGCCTCAAACTCCATTGGGGCTACGACTCGTTCAGGCCCAGGCAGGAGGAGATAATCGAATCCGTCCTGGCGGGCCGCGACACGCTCGCAATCCTTCCCACGGGAGGAGGCAAGAGCATCTGCTTCCAGGTCCCCGCCCTGATGCGCGAAGGCATCTGCATAGTGGTATCACCCCTCATCGCCCTGATGAAAGACCAGGTCCTCAACCTCAGGGCCCGCCGCATCAAGGCGCTGGCGGTATATTCCGGAATGACGAGGGGCGACATCGACATCACCCTCGACAATGCCGCCTACGGCGACTACAAGTTCCTGTACGTCTCCCCCGAGCGTCTCAGGACCAGGCTCTTCCAGGCCCGCCTGCAGAAGATGAAGGTCTCCCTGCTGGTGGTGGACGAGGCGCACTGCATCTCGCAGTGGGGCTACGATTTCAGGCCCGATTACCTCGAAATCGCCTCGATCCGGAAGATCCTGCCCGAAGATGTGCCCTGCGTCGCGATGACGGCCACCGCGACGCCGGATGTCGCCCGGGACATCATGGAGCGCCTCTCCTTCCAGGAGCCCAACCTGATCCGCGCGGGATTTGAAAGGCCCAACCTCTCGTATATCTTCCGGCGCGCCGAGGATAAGATGGGGCAGTTGCTGAGGATTTGCCAGGGCACGCCCGGCAGCGGCATAGTCTATGTCGGCAAGCGGAAAACGGCCGAAGACCTGGCTGCCTTCCTGCGTTCGCAGGAAACGGGCGCCGAGGCATATCACGCCGGTATGACAGCCGCCGCGAGGAATCTGATACAGGAGCGCTGGAAATCGGGCGAAACGCGGATAATAGTATCGACCAACGCCTTCGGAATGGGTATCGACAAGGCCGATGTGCGATTCGTCTGCCACTACGACATGCCGGATTCCCCCGAGGCCTACTTCCAGGAGGCCGGACGCGCGGGACGCGACGGGCGTAAGGCTTACGCCGTGCTCCTCTGGAACCCATCCGACATACGGCGCCTTAAGCAGATAACCAAGGTCACCTTCCCTCCCCTGGAGTACATCCGGGACATCTACCAGAAGGTGTTCCAGTTCTATGAGATCCCTTACGAGGGAGGGGCCGGAGAAAGCCGCAAGTTCGATTTGGAGGAGTTCGCGAAGCGTTTCCAACTGCATCCCGCCACGGCATTCTATGCCGTAAAATATATCGAACAGTCGGGATACTGGACCCTGAGCGACGAGGTGGACATCCCTTCGAAACTCAACATCGCGGTCGCCCGCGACACGCTCTATCAGGTACAGGTCGAGGACCCCGATATGGATTCGCTGCTCAAGGTGGTGATGAGGATGTATCCCGGCATCTTCTCCGGATATCTCTCCATCAGCGAGGAGCGTATCGCACGCATCGGGCACTTTGCCGTGGATGTCGTCAAAGAGCGGCTTGCCAGACTGGCTAAAAGGCAATTGGTCAAATACATTCCGAGGTTTACGGCAACCCTTATCACATTCGCCGGGGAGCGCCTGACCGAGGACAATCTGCGACTTCCCCAGTCCGAATACGAAGAGCGGCTCTCCCGCCGCGAGAGACGGGTCCAGGCCATGACAGACCTGGTCGAGGACGACTCGCAGTGCCGCGTGGAACGACTGCTCCGCTATTTCGGGCAGGAAGAGACCGCACCTTGCGGCTCCTGCGACGTCTGCCGCGCGAAGAAATTCTGATACTTTTATTATATTTGTTGTTTAATACGATAAAAGAGAATGAAGAAACTATCAATTCTTGCAGCAACAGCCCTGTTGGCGCTGCTTTCTCTCGCGGGCTCCTGCGAAAGGAGCCCCGTGCCGCAGCTTCCCGACAGGGGCAAGGTAACCCTTGAGGTGTTTGCCGACTGGCCCGCTCCCGTAGACGGCGAGACCCGCGTAACCCTCGATGACGGGGAACTCGTCTGGGAGAACAACGAGCGGCTGGCAGTCCTCTTCAGCAATTCGCAGGATACCGCAGGAGGCCCCAGGGCAATCCTCAACTCGGTTTCCGAAGGCCGCTTCGCCGGCAAAATCGATCTCTCCACGATCGCCGCAGGCGGCAGGACGATGGACGATCTGAGGGCGATAGTGGTTCCCGCGGACCGCAACACCCGTTTCGAGTGCAGGAGCGCAGGCAACCGCTTTGCGACGCCCTGCCACAGCCAGCAGGTACAGCATCTCAACGGCGTATTGAACGGCGACCACGTTCCTCTCTTTGCAACCGTCAAGCAGAGCGACCTCAAGAAGCTGGACAACGGCAACTACACCCTCAGCGGAGTACAGCTCAACTACGGCTGCACGCTGCTGGAATTCAACATATACGGCACCCAGGCCGAAATGGAGCCGGATGAGATATTCAAGAACATCTACGCCCAGTGCACCAAGAAGGCCATTGTCGGAATGGGCTACTGGACCAACGGCAAGTTTACCATCAGCGGCAACATTTCCGATCCGGTCAGGGTCTTCCTGGAGGAAGAATGCGTTGCGGGCGGAAGGACCAAGGACAACTGCATCAAGCTCTATGCGGCCGTTATGCCCCGCGCAGAAGGCAACCAGACTCCAGTCCTGAGCACCATCAAGATCAGGACCAGCAAGGCGCTCTATACCAAGAGCGTAAACGCCAGCCTGAAACTCTATGCAGGCCACGTGGTGCGTATAGGTCTCGACCTCTCCACCTTCTCCCGCTCGGAATCCGGGCCCGAGGAGACCATCGGAGTAGGAGTGGATTCCATCACCACTTATATCGGCTATCTTCCTATGGCTAACAAGCCTATCAAGATTTACACATACGTTCCCACCGTCGGCGACATCACCAAGATGCCCATCCTCTTCGCTATGCACGGATCGGGAAGGAACGCCAAAGGCTCAATGAACAGTTGGAAGACCATAGCGCAGAACAAGAAGGTTATAGTAGTTTCTCCGCTGTTCGACGAATCCCAGTATCCCAACTGGCTCTACCAGAGCGGAGGAGTCTCCTGGACCAATTCATATTACAACCCCAGGCCGATGTCGCTCTATACATACAATATGATCGAAGCGATTTTCGACCTCGTGAAGGAGCAACTTGGCAACACCTCGGAGAAATACGACCTCTGGGGCCACTCAGCCGGCTCGCAGTTCTCACACAGGATGACGCTGAATATGCCGGATGCCCGCATCAACCGTGTGGTATGCTCCAATGCCGGATATTACACCGTACCCGAGCCGAGCGGTATCTCCAACGGCACTACGACCTTCGGATATCCCTTCTCCGTCCTGGGTATGAATATGGACCTTGAGCAGCTCAAGACCTATTTCGCACGCGATTTGACGGTCCATCTGGGCACCAAGGACCTGGCCACCACGCTTGAGGAAGACGACCAGCTTCCCGTCAGTCCCGGTGCCAAGGCTCAGGGCGCCTGCCGTTTCGAGCGCGGCCATTTCTTCTACAACAGGGCGAAGGCGGTTGCCGACAGCCTCGGATTCCCCTTCAACTGGAAACTCGTGGAGGTTGAGGGCGTCGCCCACAGCGGTTCCGGAATGGTGCAGAACAGCAAGACCGGCGCCGGTATTCTGCTTTACGGAAAATAGGAGGAGAGATTATGGAAAAGAGATTATTTGAATACGAGACCCCTGTGACGGAGATCAGCGTACTGCTGGCCTGCTCCGCCATCATTGCAGCTTCCGACAGCGGCGATCCCCTGAAACTGCCGGGAACGACCTTTGACGACTTTATTTTCCCTTAGTTAATTATCAACGATGATACTCCTGGAGTATCAAACCAACAACAAATAATGAAAAACATCGATCTTACAAAGTATGGCATCAAGGATGCCGCTGAAATCATCTACAACCCTTCTTACGAAGAGCTTTACAAGGATGAAATGGATCCGTCCCTTACCGGTTACGACAAGGGCGTCCTGACCGAACTCGGAGCCGTCAACGTAATGACCGGCATCTACACCGGCCGTTCCCCCAAGGACAAATACATCGTTATGGATGCGAATTCCAAGGATACAGTCTGGTGGAACACCCCCGAGTATCCCAACGACAACCACGAAATCTCCGAGGCTGTCTGGGCAGACCTCAAGGCGCTCGCCGTCAAACAGCTCTCTGGCAAGAAACTCTATGTGATGGACGGCTTCTGCGGCACCCACAAGGACACCCGCATGAAAGTCCGCTTCATAATGGAGGTGGCCTGGCAGGCACATTTCGTGAAGAATATGTTCATCCGTCCCCAGAACGACGCCGAGATGGCACAGGAACCCGACTTCATGGTTTACTGCGCATCCAAGGCAAAGGTCGACAACTATAAGGAGCTCGGCCTGCGTTCCGATACCGCCGTGGCATTCAACGTCACCAGCAAGGAGCAGGTTATCCTCAACACCTGGTACGGCGGCGAGATGAAGAAGGGCCTCTTCTCGATGATGAACTACTATCTGCCCCTGAAGGGAATCGCTTCGATGCACTGCTCGGCCAACACCGATATGAACGGAAAGAACACCGCCATCTTCTTCGGCCTCTCCGGAACCGGCAAGACCACCCTTTCGACCGACCCCAAGCGCCTTCTCATCGGCGACGACGAGCACGGCTGGGATGACGAGGGAGTCTTCAACCTCGAGGGCGGCTGCTACGCCAAGGTCATCAACCTCGACAAGGAGAGCGAGCCCGATATCTACAATGCAATCCGCCGCGACGCCCTGCTGGAGAATGTCACCGTGGATGCCGAAGGCAAGATCGACTTCGCCGACAAGAGCGTCACCGAGAATACCCGCGTAAGTTATCCTATCTACCACATCGAGAAGATCGTACGCCCCGCTTCCGAGGGTCCCGCCGCTAAGCAGGTCATATTCCTGAGCGCCGACGCATTCGGAGTGCTGCCTCCCGTCAGCATCCTGACCCCCGACCAGTGCAAGTACTACTTCCTGAGCGGATTCACCGCAAAGCTGGCAGGTACGGAGCGAGGTATCACGGAGCCCACTCCCACCTTCTCGGCCTGCTTCGGACAGGCGTTCCTCGAACTGCATCCCACCAAGTACGGCGAGGAGCTGGTAAAGAGGATGGAGAAGAGCGGCGCCAAGGCATATCTGGTGAACACCGGATGGAACGGCACCGGCAAGCGTATCTCCATCAAGGATACCCGCGGCATCATCGACGCCATCCTCGACGGCTCGATCGACAAGGCTCCCACCAAGAAGATTCCTGTTTTCGATTTTGAGGTTCCCACCGAACTTCCGGGCGTCAACCCCGCCATCCTCGATCCGCGCGACACCTATGCGGATCCCGCACAGTGGCAGGCCAAGGCCGACGACCTCGCACACCGCTTCGTCAAGAATTTCGTAAAATTCACCGGCAATGCGGCAGGTGCGGCTCTCGTGGCTGCGGGTCCGAAGGCGAAGTAATGGGAACATTCAGTATCTGGGAGGTGCTTTTCCTTCTCTGCTTCGCGGTGAGCTGGCCCATCTCGATAGCCAAGTCGCTGCGGACGAAGGTCGTCATCGGCAAAAGTCCGCTGTTTATGGGGCTCATCATACTCGGATATATCTTCGGTATAATCCACAAACTGCTCTACAGCCACGACATTGTAATCTGGCTGTATGTCTTCAACGCCACCCTTGTATCGATCGATCTGGCGCTCTACTTCACCTACATCGGCCGCAACCGCCGCGAGCTGCTGGGAAAGAAGGACTGAATATTCTCGCTCAAGCCCAGAACGCTTCAGCCCGGCTACGTCTACACTATTACTGCAGAGTCTTTATATACCGACTGACGCCCGGAGAAGCTCTATCTCGGAGGCCCAGAGAGCAGGCTCGGGAGTCTCGAGAATCAGCGGAATACCGTCAAACCTTGGATCGGATGCTATCTTTTTGAAGCATCCGATTCCTATTTCACCGTTGCCGAGAGTCTCGTGACGGTCCACGCGGGAACCGCAGGGTTTCTTGGCATCGTTCAGATGCATTCCCTTGAGGTATTTCCAGCCGACTACCCTTCCGAATTCTTCGAAGACGGCATCGAAGCCGCTTCCGTCTGCGAAAAGGCCGCCGTCACCCGCACGGAGGTCGTATCCTGCGGCGAAGGCGTGGCAGGTGTCGATGCAAACTCCCACGCGGGACTTGTCCTCGACCTGGTCGATAATCTCTGCCAGATGTTCGAAACGGAAGCCGAGGTTGCTCCCCTGCCCTGCCGTATTCTCGATTACCGCCGTAACGCCGGAGGTCTTGTCGAGAGCCATATTGATGCTCTCCGCTATGCGGCGAAGGCACTCTGTCTCCGATATCTGCCCCAGATGGCTTCCGGGATGGAAATTAAGCCGGTTGAGTCCGAGCTGCTGGCAGCGCCGCATTTCGTCGCGGAAGGCGGCGCGGGACTTGCCCAGCCCTTCATCCTCGGGGTGGCCCAGGTTGATGAGATAGCTGTCGTGGGGCAGGATGCTGTCCGGCACGAAACCCAGTTTTTCGCAATTCTCCTTGAAGAGGGCGATACTCTGCTCCGTAAGGGGCGCTGAGACCCATTGGCGTTGGTTCTTGGTAAACAGGGCGAATCCGTTGGCCCCGATCGCAGAAGCATTGAGAGGGGCGTTCTCCACCCCTCCCGATGCGCTTATATGTGCTCCGAAATACTTCATCTGATTATATGGTGGTATCGACTCCCCTGCGGATGACCTTTCCCGAAAGGGTGCCCAGATATTTGTCGTCCTCGACAGCTACCTGGCCGTTGACAATCACGTTCTTGAAGCCCTCCGAAAGGAGTTTTGCGGCGGTGTAGGTGGCGTTGGCGCGGACTTCGGAGGGACGGAAGACGGTGACATCCGCGAATGCCCCTTCGCGGATCACTCCGCGGTCCTTTATATGATAGGTCTCGGCCACCAGGCCCGTACTGCGGCGGATGAAGGCAGAAAGGGGAAGGACGCCCTTCTCCACGACATACTTCTGGATCAGTTCGGCATAGGTTCCGGCTGCGCGGGGATGAGCCCCGAAAGTACCGTCGGAGCAGGACATCACCCACGGACGGGTCATATAGTTGACGACATCCTTCTCGTTCATCACGAAGGTATTGCTGTAGGCGTTGTAGTCGCAGACGAGTTTGAGTGCGGCATCCACCGCATCCATCCCGAGCATCGAGGCCGCCTGGGCGAGGGTCTTGCCGTTGTATTCGTTGGCCCGCGCTGTGATCATGATAGTTTCGGCTCCACCGCGCTCGTCGATGAGATCCACCATCTCAGCTTTGATCTTTGCCAGCGTATCGGGATCTTTCACCCTCTTCTTCAATCCCGCCAGTCCGCCGTCGCGCGACCACGCAGGGGTCACGGCCGAAGCCAGGGCGAGTCCGGAGGCCAGATAGGGGTACTGGTCGGCTGTCACTTTCATGCCCTCCTTCTGGTACTTCTCGATGGTATCGATGATCTTGTCGGACTGATACCAGACGCCTTTTCCGAGGCATTTGATATGGGATATATTGACCTGCACGCCGGCCGACTTGCCGATCTCAAGGGCCTCCACGATGGAGTTGTAAAGGCCGATGCCATATTTATTCTCGTTGCGGACATGTGTCGTATAGATGCCGCCCACAGGCGCTATAGTCTTGCAGAGCTCAACTACCTCATTCTGCTCCGAGAAGCATCCGGGCACATAGTAAAGGCCGGATGAGAGGCCGAAACTGCCCTCGTCGAGGTCTTTCCGCATCAGTTCCTGCATCCTGGCGATCTCCTCCTTGGTGGCGAAGCGGTCCTCCTGTCCCATCACCTTGCTGCGAATGGTGTTGTGGCCGGTGAAACTGGCAGTATTGGTACCGATGCCCTGGGATTCGAGTTTGCCGTAATAATCGGAAAGAGGGTACTGGCTGCCGCCGCACATTCCGGCAATGACCGTGGTGACTCCCATCCTAAGGTATGGCTCGTTGGTCTTCTCTTTCAGAAGAAGCGACTCGAGATGGCAGTGCGGGTCGATAAATCCGGGGCATACGACATATCCCGTGGCATCGATGACCTTGGCGGCCTTGCAGCGCGATTCAATCTTGGGATTCGCCTTGCCGACATATACAATGCGGTCGGCCACTATTGCGATATCGGAGGTCACAGGCAGCGGATTGACGCCGTCGTAGAGTTCTCCCGCCTTGATGAGGATGTCCGCCTTGCGCGGGCAGCGCGGGCGCCTCACCCCTGCGGCCCCTGCCAGGGCCTCTTTAGCTTCGGCGTCTCCGGTGGCAATGGCTATGCCGGCCGTTCCGCCCAATACCAGCGATTTCTTGAGAAAGTCTCTTCTGTCCATATCATTTGATTTAGCCCGTCCATAAAACAGCCCGGATTCATGGACGGAGAGTCATTTTTCCAGCCGCCATCCATAAAAACGGGCTGATTTATGGACGGCATACAAAGTTAGCAATTATTCACGATGTTGTCAAAGCCTCTTCAGCGGAGCATATATGAAGCGTAGGAGGATTCGCTTTGCAGCAGACAAGTTATCCGCGCAGCGGATGACGCGGGATGCGAAACGCTACGTCCTCCGGAGGTTCATATATGCTCCGCTGAAGAGGCTTTGACCGTTACGAGATCATCGAGTAGTCTTTCATCTCGAAGCGGACGTCGCGCAGATGGCGCTGAAGCAGTTCGTTGCGTGGATCCTTAAGCAACGGGTCGGCGGCAAGGATCTCTTCGCCCAGGGAACGGGCCGTAGTCAGCACGGGTGAATCCTTGGCCAGGTCGGCTATGTGGAGGTCTATGGCCAGTCCGCTCTGGCGGGTGCCCTCGAAATCGCCCGGACCGCGCATCCGCAGGTCGGCCTCGGCCAATTCGAATCCGTCGTTGGTCTGGCACATGAGATCTATGCGCTTGCGGGACTCGGCGCTAAGCTTATATCCCGTCATAAGGATACAATAGGACTTCTCGGCTCCGCGGCCGACGCGTCCGCGCAACTGATGCAGCTGTGAGAGTCCGAACCGTTCGGCGCTCTCGATGACCATAACCGAGGCATTGGGCACATCCACCCCGACCTCTATGACAGATGTGGCGACCAGGATATTGGCCCTGCCCTTGGCGAACAGCTCCATATCGAAAGCCTTGTCCTCGGCCTTCTGCCTGCCGTGGACCACCGCCGTTACGTACTCGGGGGCCGGAAAGGCTTCGGTAATGGCCATATAGCCCTCCTCCAGGTTCTTGTAGTCCATCTTTTCGGATTCCTTGATAAGGGGATATACTATGAAAATCTGGCGTCCGACCTTGATCTGCTGCTTCATGAACTCATACAGTTTGCCCCGCTGGGTCTCCGTCCAATGGACTGTCTGGATTGGCTTGCGGCCCGGAGGCAGCTCGTCGAGCACCGAGACATCGAGGTCGCCGTAAAGGGTCATGGCCAGGGTACGCGGAATCGGCGTAGCCGTCATTACGAGAATGTGGGGCGCGACCTCCGACTTGGACCAGAGCCTCGAGCGCTGCTCGACTCCGAAACGGTGCTGCTCGTCGATTACCGCGAGGCCCAGATTCCTGAACTGCACGGTATCCTCTATGAGGGCGTGGGTTCCGAAGATGATATGGATTGAGCCGTCCTCGAGCCCGGCGTGGATCCGCCGGCGCTCCGCAGTCTTAGTGCTGCCCGTAAGGAGGGCCACGTTCACTCCGGTCCCTTCGAGATACTTGAAGATGCCGTTATAGTGCTGGTTGGCGAGCACCTCGGTAGGCGCCATTATGCAGGCCTGGTAGCCGTTGTCCACAGCCATCATCGCCGAGAGGATGGCCACCAGGGTCTTGCCGCTTCCGACATCGCCCTGCAGCAGGCGGTTCATCTGCTTGCCGGAGAGGACATCGGAACGGATCTCGTGAAGCACCCGTTTCTGGGCACCTGTAAGGGGGAAAGGAAGATTGGCATAGGTCCGGTTGAAGGCGTTGCCTATATGCTTGAGGACTACGCCCGTCGAGCCGTTGGTCCGGACCACCTTCTGCTTGAGCAGCGAGAGTTCCAGATAGAAAAGTTCCTCGAATTTGAGCCGGTCCTGCGCCTTTGCGAGGGCCTGCACGCTTTCGGGGAAGTGGATATTCTTTAGGGCGAACTTAAGGCCGCACAGGTGCATCCTGTCCAGGATGTACTGCGGCAGGGTCTCCTCGATGGAGTCATAAACCTTGGAGAGCAAGGTCGCCTCCAGCTTTGCGAAGGCCTTGTTGTTGAGGACTCCCTTGAGCTTCTCCGTACTTGAATATATGCCCATCAGTGTGCCGAGCGACTGAAGGCGCTCCAGCGTGGCCTCATCCACTTCGGGATGCACCATATTATACTCCTGGCCGAAGACCGAAGGCTTGCCGAAAACGACATACTCCTTCCCTATCCTGAGCTTGTCCTGCATCCATTTGATCCCCTGGAAAAAGACCAGGTCGATGCGGGCGGTTCCGTCGTCGAGGGTGGCGATGAGCCTGCGGGCCTTGTGCTCTCCGAGCGTCTGCATCGCCACGATGCGTCCGCGCAGCTGGATGAAAGCCGAAGTGGAATCTATCTCCCTGACCGAATAGAACTTGGAACGGTCCACATACCTGAACGGATAGAAGCGGAGCATATCCCCGAAAGTGGAAATGCCCAGCTCCTTCTGAAGCAGCTCCGCACGCCGCGGCCCCACTCCGGGAAGGTATTTTATGTCGCTGTCAAGTATGTGGCTCATATCGCAAATGTACAAAAAAATCCCGGGTCCTACCGGATCCGGGACTATATATATCGGGTTTCGGGCTCGATTAGAGAGCGTAGGTGAAACCGAAGCAGCCGTTGTAGTAACGATAGTTGGAGTTGATCAGCATATACTGATACTTACCTTCTGCGAAGAGGCCGAAGCGGGGAGTAAACATATACTCGACACCTGCACCGAGGTCAAGACCGAGGTTGAACGGAGTAGAGCTGTCAGTGTAGATACGGCCGTTAACGCCAACGATAGGATAGATAGCAAGACCAGCAACGATAGGAAGCACATAGTGGAAATCAACAGCGGGAGTCAGCCAGAGATGATCGCTGAAGCCACCACCGTCAACCATGAGACGACCCCTCCAGTTACCTGCATTGAAGTCGAGGTTGAGACCGAGGCCGAGGCCATTGTAATAACCGGTATGAAGACCGATAGCTGCAAAATTGCTCTGAACGCGGGATGCTGCGTTAGCGTTGGAAGCAGCGCCGAAGGTAAGGAGGGCAGCTGCGAGAATTACAAAAAACTTTTTCATTTTATTAATATTAAATGAGTTATGTATAAATCCTTTCTTTTGCAAAAATCATACAAAGATATACATTTTTCAGAATATGCAAATTTTGGCGGTTTTATTATATTTGCATAATTATAGACTTACGACAATGGAAAAGAAAATAGTGCTGGGAATCACGCAGGGCGATACCAACGGCATCGGATACGAGGTCATCATAAAGGCTCTCTCCGACGCCCGGATGCTCGACTCCTGCATTCCCGTCCTCTACGGCTCGTCCAGGTTCTTCGGCATTTACCGCAAGATAGTACCTGAAACAGAGCAGATAGCAACCAATATAATCAACGGTGCGAGGGATGCGCGTCCCAAGCGTATCAACATCATCAACGCGGTCGGCGACAACCTGGCCATAGATATAGGCCAACCCACCCTCGACGGAGCCAAGGGCGCCATACTCTCCCTCGAAGCCGCAGTCCGCGACCTCAAGGAGGGCACGATCGACGCAATCGTAACGGCCCCCTTCAACAAGCATACTGTCAACGACGCCAACTTCCACTTCCCCGGCCACACAGAGTATCTCATCAATGAATTCGGAGTAAAGGACGGCCTCATGCTCCTTTGCAACGACCGGATGAAGGTCGGAGTCCTGACGAACCACCTGCCCATAGCCAAGGTGGCCCAGGCCGTGACGAAAGATGCCATACTGAGCAAGCTGAGGCTGATGAACAGCACCCTCATCCGCGACTTCGGAGCCGACAGGCCCAAGATCGCGGTGCTCGGCCTCAACCCCCACGCGGGCGACGGCGGTACTCTCGGAATGGAAGAGATCGAACAGATCATTCCTGCCGTAAAGGCGGCCAACGACGAGAATATCCTGGCCTTCGGTCCCTATGCCCCCGATGGATTCTTCAGTACCTCCCTCCTCTTCAAGTTCGATGCAGTACTGGCGATGTACCACGACCAGGGGCTCATCCCGTTCAAGGCGCTCGCTTTCAATACGGGAGTCAACTTCACAGCCGGCCTTCCCGTAGTCCGCACTTCGCCCGACCACGGAACGGCATTCGACATCGCTGGAAAGGGAGTCGCGAATCCCGAGCCTATGATTTCAGCGATAAACACCGCACTCGACATAGTACGCAGCCGCGCACATTATGACGAGATTTCAAAGAACCCGATGGAAGTAAAGCACTTCGAGGGTCCCAGACACGAACGTACCATCCTGCCCGAATAGTGACGAGGCAGCCTATCACAATCTTCACCGACGGCGCCTGCTCCGGAAATCCCGGGCCGGGCGGCTTCGGCGTGATCCTCCGCTGCGGCAATCTCGAGAAGCAGATCAGCGCCGGATACCGCCGCACGACAAACAACAGGATGGAACTGCTGGCCGTAATCACAGGACTCGAGGCCATCAAATGGGAGAAAGCCGACGTCACAGTCTGGAGCGACTCCTCCTACGTGGTTGATGCCGTAGAGAAGGGATGGGTATTCGGCTGGGAACGCAAAGGCTTCGCCAAGAAGGCCAATCAAGACCTGTGGGTCCGTTTCCTTAGGGTTTACAGACAGCATACCGTCCGCTTCCAGTGGATAAAAGGCCATAACGGACACCCCGAAAACGAACGCTGCGACCGTATGGCGGTCGCAGCGTCTTCGGGTCCCGGGCTGCTGGAGGATTCCGGCTACGAGGCCGAGAATCCCTCCCAGGTCATTTAAGCGTATATTTCAACGGATTTTCAAAGTCGCGCGCCACGCATACGGTGGCAGTGCGTTTGGTGAGGTTATAGACCACCGACCAGTGGGTATTGCTGGTAAGTTCTTCCGGGTTAAGGCCGCGGGAGACCGATGAGAGAAGCCTCATCGCCTCATCTTCGGTAAGTACTCCGTCCTTCTCTTCCAGGCAGTCGCGGAGCACCTGCAGGCGGTCGGCGCCGCCATTGCAGACCTCGTCCCACCCTTCGGTAAGATATCCGTTGGTGACGCATTCCGCATCGACGACACTCAATACTGAAGATTCAGCTCCTTCCGGCAGGATATATTCGACCACCACGGTCTTACCGGAGGCGTCAGCCAGCAGGAAATGATAGTTACCCTTTTCGCTTTCGGCTCCCTTTGCGAAGAAATTATATGAAGAAAGCATCTCCAGGGCCTCGTCAACGGTAGCCGCCCTGTCGAGCAGCATACGGATCGCTACAGTCGTACTGATATCTTTCTTATTGGGGTCGAACTGCTTGGCACTGGGGCCTTTGGATAAAGCCAGCACGCTGAATGCCAAGCCTTTCTCATTCATTCCGTCCATAGTCACGTATGGCGATACGACCAGGGGTGAGATATCGGTCGCACCGTCGTCAAGCGACGCGGGGGGCATCTTGAGGAACTGAAGGGCCGCTATTCCGAGCGATTTGTAACCGCCCTTGCCGGGATCGGTCCGCAATGCCATTGCGAGGGTATATGTAAAGCGGAAATCCAGATTTCTGCCATATATGACATCCCCTTCCGGAGTGCGGGCAGTAAATGCGCTGCAGGCCACACCGGGCTCTTCGGGCATCGGCGATGCCTTGAGAAGGGTTTTTCCGAGATATCCGACGAGTTCCGACTGCGAACGGCAACCGGCATCGATGACATCATCCAGCCTGTAATCGGCCTTATAGTCGATATAGTAGAATTTACCGTCCTTCTCGTTGCGGAGGGTATTCAGGGTCTTGGCCTGTGCGGCAGTGGTAATGTTGACGGCAGGATTGCCCGCGACCATTTTGGCGGGGTCGCGTCTGCAGGAGGGCAGCGCGACCGCCGTCATAACGGTCAAGGCGCAAATGAGCAACCTTTTCATAGCGTCAGTTCTTTACGGGAGGCTTGGGAACGCCGGGAAGATCCTTCCAGTCCTTGAGTTCCTTGAGCAGTTCCTCGACTGCTGCCTCGATCTGGGCATCCTTACCCTGATAGTCATCGAAAGGATTGATATCCACAACGATGTCGGGATCGACTCCGTGTCCCTCGATGATCCAGTCGCCCTCTGTTGAGTAGGAAGTGAACATAGGAACCGTCATATTCTGTCCGTCAAGGTAGCGGCGGCTGCCGTTGATGCCGACGATACCGCCCCAGGAACGCATACCGATAAGCTTGCCGAGGCCCAGTTTGCGGAAGCCGTACGGGAAGAGGTCGCCGTCGGAAGACGAATACTTGTCGAGCAGGCAGACCATAGGGCCGTAGAATGCGTTGTCAGGCACGTTGGAAACGCGGCCGTAACGCGACATGCTACGGCGGTAAACCTCCTGCGAGAGGCGTTCGAGAATCATAGGCGATACGTTTCCGCCGCCGTTCATACGGTCGTCGATGATGAGCGCCTTCTTGTCGAACTGCTTGTAGTACATCCTTGCGAACTGGAGGAGACCCTCGCGGCTCATATCGGGGATGTGGATGTATCCGATCTTGCCTCCGGAGAGTTTATCGACTTTCTCGACATTCTCCTGCACCCATTCATAGTAAGCCAGTTGGGACTCATCGCCGATTGGCTTGACATAGACCGTACGGGCGCCCGATCCCTTAGCATCGGATGCGATTTCGAGTTCGACGGTCTTGCCGACCTTGCCCACCAGGGCCTGGAAGATATCAGTGAACTCCTTCGCGGGGCGGCCGTTGACCTTGGTTATGTACTCGCCGGGAACAGCCTTGACGCCCTGCGAGTTGAGAGGCGAGCGGAGGGTCGCATCCCAATCCGCGCCGCGGTAAACCTTATCGATGCGGTATGCTCCGGTAGATGCGTCCTTGCTGAACTTGGCGCCGAGCAGGCCGGTCTTGACGCGCGGAATCTCAGGCGACTCGCCGGAGGTGATATATGCGTGGCCCACGTTCAGCTCGGAAATCATCTCGCCGATGATATAGGTAAGGTCGTGGCGGTGCCTTACATAGGGCAGCAGGGCGGCATATTTGTCGTGAACGGCCTTCCAGTTGGCGCCGTGCATGTTGGCGACGTAGAAGTAGTCGCGGTAGGTGCGCCAGCTCTCCTCATAGATCTGCTTCCACTCTGCCTGGCGGTCGATTACCATATCCATATCCTGGACCGGGACTGCGTCGGTTATCTTGCCGGTTCCGGCAGGTCCGAAGGAGACGATGCCCCACTTGCCTTCCGAACGGGTAAGGGCCTTCTTGTGGTCAGCGGTGAGGGCGGCGGGAGTGCTCTTGCCCGCATCTGAGGACTTCATGGTCTTGAGGTCGAGAGCCTTGAAGCCGTTGGAGGTATAGAAGAGTTTGCCGAAGTCGGCCAGGTGGAGCCTGTAGCTGCCCGAAGGGAGAGGCAGGGCCTCGATTCGCTGCCCGATGCCTTCGATATCGACCTTGACGCTCTTGTCGGCGTTCTTCTCACCCTTCTGTTCCTTGTCGGATTTGGCATCTTTCGCGCCGGGCACATATTCGTCCGCCTTGATGGAGGTAAGCGAAGGAGTGTCGGCAGCGAGGGCCACGGCGAATATGCTCGAAGAGGTGGAGAAGGAGGCGTTCCACTCAAATGAGGAGTAGGATGCGTTGATGCCCTTCGCGGAGGTGAAGAAGAGGTACTTGCCGTCTGCCGAGAATACCGGATTGTATGCGCTGTACCACTTGTCGGTCACCTGATAGCTCTTGCCGGAGGTGAGGTCCATCAGGAAAATAGCCGCGAAATCGTTGTCGAGGGCGTGGGAATATGCAGCCCATTTGCTGTCGGAAGAGACCGTGAAGTTGCGATAGCCGCTGCCGTCCGATTTGAGGATGGTTCTGGTCTTGCGTGCCTTCACGTCGAGGGCGTACATCTCGTTGGCCTCAGAAGTGAAATAGATTGTCTTGGAGTCGGGCGAGAATTGCATTCCGCTGAGATAACCGCCCTTGAAAGAGGTGGCGCATACGGCTTTCTCCATATCGTCGGCGGGAGCGAGCCAGATCTGGTATTCGCCGCTCTTGTCGGAGATATAGGCTATGGTCGATCCGTCTGGCGACCAGGCGACTTCGCGGTCGTGGGCGCCCGGAGTGCGGGTCACGTTATAGACAGCGCCGCTCGATGCGGGAAGCGAGAAGAGGTCGCCGTGGGCTATCATAGCCACGCGCTTGCCGTCGGGCGAGATGGCGAACGAATAGACTTCGCCGCCCACGTTGCGGTATTCGTCGCGGCTGTAAACCACGTCGTCGCTGAGGCGGACGGTGACTTTCTCACACTTGCCGGTCTTGACGGTGTACTTGTATATGTAGCCGCCGTTCTCGAATACGATGTAATCCTGCGAGAACGAAGGGTATTTGCAGTCGTACTCCTTGAAGTTGGTGACCTTCTCGGTCTTGCCGGTGGCATTGTGATAGACGAAGAGGTTCATGATTCGGTCGCGGTCCGACATATAGTAGATGTCGTCGCCGATCCACATCGGGAAGATATCCTGGGCGTCATTGTCGCAGATTTTCTTCAGTTTGTTGGTACCGACCTCGTTGACCCAGATGTCGTCGGCCTGGCCGCCGCGGTAGTATTTCCAGGTACGGGTTTCGCGGAACATCCTGTTGAAAGCGAACTGTTTGCCATCGGGAGAATAGGAGCAGAAGCCGCCTTCAGACGTCGGGATCTCCACGCGGGAGCCGCCGGTTGCGGGCACCTTGCAGAGCTGTCCGCGCAGGCCGGAGAAGTTGTGGCTCTTGCTGCGATAGACGATCTCCTTGCCGTCGGGAGTCCAGCACATCACGATATTGTTGAGTCCCATACGCTCGCCGACATTGTCCCTGCCTACGAGTGCCGAGTAGGTGACGCGCTTGGGTTCACCGCCTGTGACGGGCATCGTGTAAACTTCGGTGTTGCCGTCGTACTGACCGGTGAAGGCGATGGTCTTGCCGTCGGGAGAGATACGCGCGAAGGCTTCGAAGCCAACGTGGGATGTGAGTCGGACAGCGTCTCCGCCGTCAATGCCCACACGGAACAGGTCGCCGGCATAGGTAAAGACGATGTTGTCGCCTCCCACACCTGGGTAACGAAGCAGACGGGCCTCGTCAGAGTTGCCTGCGGCGAAGGCCATTACGGGGAGCAGCAGCGCTATGGCTGCGGCGAGTCTCTTTTTCATAGTGTCGTGGTTGTTAGAGTATATTAAGTGATTGTTCTTTTATCTTTTCGAGTTCGTCCTTCATCCTGACCACCCACTTCTGGATCTCGGAGTGGTTGGCCTTGGAGCCCATCGTATTGATCTCGCGCCCCATCTCCTGGGCAATGAAACCGAGTTTCTTGCCGGGCATCGCCTCGGCGTCGGCAGTCTCGCGGAAGTAGCGGCAATGCTGGCGAAGGCGGACTTTCTCCTCGTTGATGTCGAGTTTCTCGATGTAGAAAATCATCTCCTGCTCCAGACGGTCGTTGTCCACCTGATAGCCTATTTCTGCGATACGGCTGCGGATACGCTCCCGCACGGTATCGATCCTCTCTTTTTCGTATTTCTCCACTTCGCTGACATAGGACTCGATTTTATCGACCTGCCCCATAACGTCGCGGCGGAGGCTCTCCCCTTCCGTCGTACGGAAACGGTCCAGACCGTCCACCGCCTCTTTTACGGCGGCGTATAGGAGTTCCCACTCTTCATCGCCCATCTCCTTGTCCTGCTGCGAGACCACATCGGGCATACGCAGCGCGGCCTGGAGGAGCGCCTCGTCAGAAATCTGTGCAAGACCTGCGCCGGATGCCGCCTCGCGGATCTGCGAAGTCCAGCTGCGGAATGCCTCCCCGTCGAGGCTCTTCGAAAGCGAGGCATCCACGCCCTTGCGCAGGGTTATGAACAGATCTATGTTGCCGCGCCCCAGCCGTTCGGCAAGCATCTGCCTGACAGCCATCTCTTTATCACGGGGAATAAATTGGGTTTTGATAGATATGTCCGCACTCTTTCCGTTGACGGACCTTATTTCCACCAGGTACTTGTCGGCCCCTATCGTACACTCGGCCTTGCCGTACCCTGTCATCGATTTTATCATATTCAACAATGTTCTTTATTTGAAACTATAAATTTAGACATTCGCCTCTTCAAAAGCAAATTTCATTACGCAGTCATTCTTGCCGTAAATCACATAGCGGAAGGCATAACTGTCAGGAGGGCAATTGCGGAGGGCCGTAGCGAGGCCCGCTGCGGTAGCGGAGCAATGCGGGGAGCGAAGCGGTGGGGGCCCCGCATTGCCGCGTAGCGCAGTGGAGCCGAGTAGGCCCGGGAGCACTCTTGCCCTCCTGACAGTTATGCCTTCCGCTTTTTACGGCAAGAATGTTGATTACAATAATTTTAGTACCTTAGCGAAAAGAATCAAAACGACTATGGACCGGATCAAATTGTTACATATAACAGCAATCATTATGGCGGCAATGACAGTATTCTCCTGCGGAGGAGCAAAAAAGAGCCAGAAACAGCCGGATGCCGAAACCGGCACGGCCATTGACTGGGAGGCGGTCAGCGACGACGACGTCAAGACCATCCCTCCCGGAAGGAAACATATGCAGGGCAACTGGCCGGCCATCAAACTCTCGATGGACGAAATCGCCTTCGGAGCCGAGGGCGGCTCGGTGACTGTCACCTGCGAGAACTACGGCAAATGGTGGCTGAACGATGTCCAGATATACGGCACCGAGAAATACTTCCACGCCGATCCGGGCCGCGACAACGAGTATCTGACCCTCGACGCCCCGGGATTCAGCGCCCGGATAATCGACGGCAACAAGGTAAAAATAACCATCTCCCCCTCCGAGGCCAAGGGAGACTGGCTCCTCCACCTCGAAGCGGGAGATGCTTTCACTCAGATAAGGATCACCAAAGAGGGGCGTTAAGCCTCACCTCCGAACCCCATCGGACGCATTGTCTGATTGTCGCGAAGTTTCACCTCGCCGAACTGGCTCTCATACTTCTGGAGATTGTCCATAAGGGCACGCAGAAGCCTCTTGGTATTCTCGGGAGTCATCAGCACGCGGCTCTTGACCGTAGGCTTGGGAAGGCCGGGCATCATCTGGACGAAATCCAGGATAAACTCGTTTGACGAATGGGTTATGATTGCGAGGTTTGAGTAGATGCCGGTCGCCACTTCGGGACGGATCTCTATGTCGAATTTCTTCTCTTCTTCCATAACTGAACTATTTTGCGAAGGCCACTGAACGGGTCTCCCTGATTACCGTAATTTTGATCTGTCCGGGATATACCATCTCGTCCTGGATCTTGCGCGCGATCTCTGCGGAGAGCTCCTCGCACTGCTTGTCGGTAACCTCCTCGGCACCGACGATGACGCGCAGTTCGCGGCCCGCCTGGATAGCGTAAGTCTTGGTGACGCCGGGATACGACAGGGCGATGCCCTCCATATCCTTGAGGCGCTTGATATAGGACTCGATGACCTCGCGGCGGGCACCGGGGCGCGCACCGGAAATGGCATCGGCCACAAGCACCAGCGGAGCGATGAGCGTATTCATCTCTATCTCCTCGTGGTGCGCGCCGATGGCATTGCATATCTCGGGCTTCTCCTTGTACTTCTCTGCGAGCTTCATACCGAGCAATGCGTGAGGCAGCTCAGGCTCCTCCTCGGAAACCTTTCCGATATCGTGGAGCAGGCCGGCACGCTTGGCGACCTTGGGATTGAGGCCGAGCTCGGATGCCATCGTGGCGCAGATATTGGCCACCTCGCGGGAGTGCTGCAGCAGGTTCTGGCCATAAGAGGAACGGTATTTCATACGGCCGATGAGCTTGACCAGCTCGATATTGAGGCCGTGGATACCAAGGTCGATGCAGGTACGCTTTCCGGTCTCCATAATCTCGTCGTCGAGCTGCTTGCGGACCTTCTCCACCACCTCCTCGATGCGGGCGGGATGGATACGGCCGTCGGTGACAAGCTGATGGAGGGCCAGGCGTGCAACCTCCCTGCGGACAGGGTCGAATGCCGAGAGGAGGATAGCCTCAGGGGTGTCGTCAACCACGATCTCGACGCCGGTAGCGGCCTCCAGGGCGCGGATATTGCGGCCCTCACGGCCGATGATGCGGCCCTTGATCTCGTCCGACTCGATGTTGAACACCGTAACGGCGTTCTCGATGGCGATCTCGGGAGCTGTACGCTGGATGGTATTGATGACTATGCGCTTGGCCTCCTTGCCGGCTGTCAGGCGGGCCTCATCGATAACGTCGTTGATATAGGCCTGGGCCTGGCTCGCAGCCTCGGACTTCATCGTCTCGACCAGCTGGTTCTTGGCCTCCTCGGCGGTCATTCCGGCCACCTTCTGCAATTCTGTGATGGCCTGGCCGCGGAGTTTCTCGTACTCCTCGCCCTTCTTGTTGACAATCTCGAGCTGGGTCTTGAGATTCTCCTTGATGGTTTCGACCTCTTTCTGCTTGCGGCCGATCTCGGAGTTCTGCTGGTTGAGAGTCAGCTCGCGCTGCTTGAGTTTGTTCTCGGTTTTCTGGATCTGGGAATTCTTTTCGTTGATGAAGGCCTCGTGCTCGCTCTTGAGCTGAAGGAACTTCTCCTTTGCCTGGAAGATCTTCTCCTTCTTGATGGCCTCACCCTCCTGTTCGGCCTGACGGATGATTTCCTCTCCGCGGCGCTTGAGTATGATGTTTCGCACAAGCCAGGAAGCAAGGACGCCAAGGCCTGCCGAAATCAGTGCTGTAATGATAATCGTTGTAATCATCGGGGTAAGTATATATGGTAATAAATGTCCGCTTTGTGCGGGATATACTTACAACCGGCAAGGATGAAAAAAAGCCGTCAGTTCTGGTCTGTTCGAAAATCTTATTAAATAAGATTTGAGCTCCGGCATTTGTATCGCAGACTTCCAACGTCCTATAAATAGAATCCCCCGCAGGGTAACCCAGGCCTGTCTTTGACTGCCGAGTTGGCTCGATTAGTTGTTTAGTGTTGATTTTGGCATAGAGCAAAACTAACGGCTAAGCAAATATTCATCCAATTCTGCGTTGAGAGCTTCAAGCTCCCTCTCCATCGCTCCTGCCTCTCCGGCATTCCTGCGCTGGAGTTCGATCAGTTTGACCTCTTCCCTAAGAAGCACTATACCGAGGACCTGCTTCGGCGAAACGTTGCCGTAATGGTCCAGAAGGTAATCCACGTTCTCATTGATCCTATCAGCCGCCGCCCTTATCCCCTCTTCCAAATCGGGATCCACTGCCAGCTGATACTCATCCCCCGCTATCTTTATCTTGATGTTCTGCTTCATAGCATCAGTTGTTCAGAAGTGCGATGCACTTGTCGATCTCCTTTATAAGTCCGGCGACCTTGCGCCTGGCTTCCGCCCTGTCGGGCGAAGAGCTTCCCAACGCCAGTGTCAATTGTAAGTTATCCAGTCTTTCTTTAAGTTCGTTTATTGTGTTCTCTTTTTCTTCACAGAGCTTCTCGGAGCGTTCGAGCCTTTCGGACAAATCAGCCTCCCTGGCGCGCAAAACCTCGTATTTCGAGATCAGTTTCGCGATTCTCTCCTTGAGTCCTTCTATATTCTGACCGCTCATAAGACAACTCTCAATGCAAAGTTAATAATATTTTGTTGTAACTTTGTAAAGATTTTGCGTTGGAAATAATATGAAAAAGATCAAGATCGGGCTCCTGCCCAAAGTTCTCATCGCCATTGCCCTCGGTATCGGATGTTCTTTCTTCTTCCCGCATTGGCTTGTAAGAGTGTTCCTTACGTTCAATTCCATCTTCAGCAACTTCCTCGGACTCTTCATCCCGCTGCTGATAATCGGCCTCATCGCCCCCGGAATCACGGAGCTCGGCAAGGGTGCCGGCAAGCTGCTCGCCATCACGGTCGGAATCGCATACCTGTCCACGATAATGGCAGGTTTCTTCTCCTATGGCATCTGCAGCTGGACCTACCCCACCATGCTCGGCAATGCGGTCAGCAAACTCGGAAGCATCGATATGTCCGGCGGTCTTGATCCCTATTTCACCATCGAAATGCCCGCCTTCATGACGGTGACCACAGCCCTGGTTGTGGCCTTCCTGCTCGGCCTCGCACTGATAAATGTCGAAGGACAGACCCTGAAGAACGCCCTCGTCGATTTCCGCGAGGTGGTATTCCGCGTCATCCGGAATGTAATCATTCCCCTCCTGCCCCTCTTCATTTTCGGCATCTTCCTGCAGATGGGAGCCGAAGGCAAGGTCGCGCCCGTGCTGGGAATGTTCATCAAGATAATCCTCATCATCTTCGCGATGCACGTCACGTTCCTGGTATTCCAGTTCTGCATCGCAGGCATAATCGCCCATAAGAATCCTTTCAAGGCCCTCGTAACGATGCTGCCCGCATACGTGACGGCGCTCGGAACGCAGTCCTCCGCCGCCACTATCCCGGTCACCCTCGGACAGGCCAAAAAGAACGGCGTAAACGAGGATGTGGCGGACTTCGTCATTCCCCTCTGCGCTACGGTCCACCTCTCCTGCAGCATCCTCAAGATCGTGGCCTGCGCCTACGCGATCTCCCTCAGCATGGGAATGGATACCAGTATCGGCACCTACGCCGGCTTCATCCTGATGCTCGGCATCACCATGGTCGCGGCGCCCGGAGTACCCGGCGGCGCCATCATGGCGGCCCTCGGCCTCCTCTCGAGCATGCTCGGATTCGACGCCAATATGCAGGGCCTCATGATCGCCCTCTATATCGCGATGGACAGCTTCGGAACCGCCGGCAACGTCACCGGTGACGGAGCGATAGCCCTCATAGTCGACACCATCAAGAAGAGGGCTGACGCCCGCAGGAACGCAAGGCAGACGCCCGAACAGTCCGAAATGGTCTTCCCCGAATAACCCGATCCATAACGAACCAAAATGAAAAAAGTCTTGACACCTATCATTATCTGTGCAATTCTCGCCGCTGCCGGTTTCGGCATCGGAAGCCTGATCGCCAAAGGCGGCAAACTCAAGGACGGAGAGCACAAAATCGTCATCTGCGCCACAACCGACGTCCACGGCGCATACTTCGACTCGACATATACCGACGGCGTCCGCAACCGCACTTCGCTCTCCCAGGTCTCGAGCTATGTGAAGCAGCTTCGCGAAAGCGGGGTAAAACCTGTCCTGATAGATGTGGGAGACCTCCTGCAGGGCGACCTGGCGGCATACTATTATAATTACGTGAACACCAAGGACGAGCACGTGGCCATCTCCATAATGAAGTACATCGGCTACGACGCGCTGGTGGTCGGAAACCACGACATCGAGGCCGGCCATTCCAATTACGACCGCATGCTCAAGGCTTTCTCCAAGACCTACCTGGCTGCAAACGCAGCTGCGACAGAGGGTCCCCGGCGCGGCCAGTGCTATTTCAACAAGTACACGATAGTCAAGCGCGACGGCATCAAGATCGGCATCCTGGGCATGACCAACGCCAACATCAAGAACTGGCTGGCCGAGGACAAATGGTCGGGAATGGAGTATTTCGTCATCTCCAACATGGCGCAGTTCGCCGTGGAGGATATGTGCAAGCGTGAGAAACCCGATATCGTCGTCCTCGCCGTCCACAGCGGAACCGGCACCGGATTCCCCGACATAGAGAACGAAGCGGCGTTCCTGGCGACCGATGTACCCGGCGTGGATATCGTACTCTGCGGCCACGACCACAAGGCGGTGGCGATGATGATCGACGGCTTCGACCGCCCCGTCCTCCTTATGAATGAGGGCAAGAAAGCCACGGTTCTCGGCCAGGCCGAGGTCACCCTCAGCGTCAAAGACCACAAGGTAGTCAACCGCAATATCACGAACCGCCTCATCCCGATGGAGGACGTGGTGCCCGACGCTGAATTCAACAAGAAGTTCTCCAAGCAGTTCCACGAGGTCAAGGAGTACGCCAACCGCGTGATCGGAACCATCACCGGAGAGATGGATTTCTCAAAGGCGCTCGACGGCCCTTCGGAGTATATCAATCTGGTGCAGACGGTCCAGATGGACGCCTCCGGAGCCGACATCTCGTTCACCGCTCCCCTCTCCAGCCGGGGCAAAATCGCCAAGGGAGAGATCACCTTCCAGAATCTTGTGGATATCTACAAATATGAGAACCAGTTGTACCTTGTCAAGATGACAGGCAAACAGGTCAAGGACTATCTTGAGTTCTCGTACCACAACTGGGTCAACGGCATCGGTCCGGCATTCAACTACGATTCGGCCGACGGCATCAGGTATGAGGTCAGCAAGCGCGCTCCCAGGGGTTCGAGGGTCAGGATCATCTCGATAAGCGACGGCACTCCTTTCGACGAGTCCAAGACATATACGGTGGCGATGACTTCCTATCGCGCCAGCGGCGGCGGCGACCTCCTCAAACTCGGAGCCGGCATCAATCCCAATGACCTGGAGATTGTCCGGAAATACGACGACATCCGCAATATCCTCAAGGATTACATCGAGAAGCGCAAAGTCATCGACCCGGTGGTTCCGGACAACTGGAAGTTTATCGATTAGTTTTAAAAGAAACTCTCCGGTCGCTGACCGGAGAGTTTTTTTTATCGGGAAGTCACTGCCGCAGGCTTGTCATTCGCCCGGTAGTGTGGAGCGTACATCGACTCGATCACTACGGCGGGAGTCTGGAATGTGCCTTTCTGAGTCACGTAGAACTCTTCGCTTACCGTGGTATTCTCCTCGGGATAGACATCGAACCAGTATTCTGTCGCATTCGGCAGGACGTTCCTGTAGCCGTTCGGCTCGGGAATGGTGAGCCTTCGGGCATAGAAGAAGGGACGCCATCCGTAATATCCGGAGCGCTGATCGACGGGCATCAGGTTGGCCGGGCGGTTGGCGGTCAGGCGTACGAAGCTCCGGTTCTCCTCGTTCCATATCTTGTATGTGACGACGATCTTGTCGCCCACATTCAGAATTTCGCCCTCCTTGAGGTCGATCTTGCCGACGACGCTGTCCGCTCCTGCGGAAATCCGCTGGTAGGTGCGGGAGATCCTCATTCCGTTGCCAGAAGCCTTGATCTCGCTGAAAGGTTTGAGCCAGCCTGCGGTAAGGGCGATCACCTTGGTCTCGAGAGTCTCTTCAGAACTGTTGAGAACCTCGGCGAGGGCATCGATATATCCGGGATCGGCCTTCCACTCCTGGGTCTCCTTCTGGACCATCATCCAGACGGATACACGGTCGTCGCCAAGGAGTTTGTGGAGCAGCGAATGAGCGTAGAGCTCGCTCTCGAGAAGGCCCCTCCAGGGCATCACGGCATTGGGATAGTATGCGCCTCCGCTGCGGTGCTCCACCGCATATTCGCGAAGCGAGAGTTTGTCTTTCTCAAGCGACGAGGTAAGCTTCGATGAGGTGCCGAAACGGATGCCCCACTGATTCGCGAGAGAGACTCCCTCTTCGGTGGCGGCGAGATTCCGCAGGGTCAGGGCGCGGCGCGTCTTGGCGAGGATGCGTCCCTGCAGGCCGCGGTCGGAGGCGGGAGTCAGGAAGGCCCTGGCATCCTTGCGCAACTGCTTGAGTCCCTTCTCGGGCAATCCTTCGCTGATGAAGGGCACCCTCGGATAGAGGCTTCGCACATAGAGATACTGCTCGAGGCTGATGCCGCACCACCAGTATTTCTGGCCTAGGCTGCTTACGAAAGCACGGTCGAGGTAGCTGGCCGCATCATAATAATTGGCAGCGGTCGAAGTCTCGGCCATCCTCTCAAGGACTACTGCGGTGATTATGGCGCTGGAGCGCATTCCGGGTAGCCAGCCGTAACCGCCGTCGGAATTGAGGCACTCCTCGAGGCGGGCCCTGAGAAGGGCTTTCTCGACCGAGAAGTCGGCTTCGGGGCGGAGTTTCTCGACCTTATCGGCCACCATCAGGGCGGCGGAGAGGGCAACCGCATCCACGGCCGAGGTATCGATATGCTGAGGCAGGGCCTCGTAGAGCATGTCGCGGATCGAAATCTCCTTCAATTCCGCCTCCGATGCGGGGCCGTTCACGAAGAGGGCGCGGAGTTCGGCGATGAGTTTGTCGCGGTCCATTCCGGCCAGCAGCACGGAAGAGTGCGCTTCGGTAATCAGCTGACTTGCCGAATAGACCGGAACCGAGACGAAGACCGCATCCGAGCCGCGGGGATTGCCGTCGGAATCGGGATCCGCCAGGAATGTGAGCTTGATGCCCAGCCTCGATATATTTTCGGGCACATCGATCTGGTACTCGAAATCCCTGACCTCCCCTTTCCGCACCGACACCTCCTTGCTCATCAGAGATTTGATCTTGGGCGAAGTCTTGTAATCGCCGCCGTCATAGAGATCGATCCGGACCTTTCCGGTGACGGTCTCGTCCAGTGCGCTGGAGAGTTTCGACTTGATGAAATATTTGTCGCCTGCGAAGAGGAACCTCGGTTCGACGACCGAGACCTCAACCGGTACGCTCACTATCATCTCCTTGCGGAGCAGGCCGTTGCGCATCTGCTTGTCGTGCGCGAAAAACTGGACTACATAGGTCGAGGCCTTGTCGGAAGTATTGACGTCGAAGGTGAAATTGCCGTCGGCATCCGAAAGGATATGGGGGACGAAAGCGATGACCGTGCGGAAATCGCTGCGGACCGCCACATCGGCTCCGGCATCCACCTCTTCTTCAGTCACTTCGATAAAGGAATTGTCTATGGATTTGGCGGCCATCGCATTGGATTCCGCCCGCATCATCGGAGCTGACTCCGCCATCACCATATCCATCATCTCGTATTCGACGGCAGCCGCTCCAAGTGTGGGCTTAGCCCACCGCAGACCGCCGCGTCTCGTTACCATGCCCCAGCCGGAGCCCACGTTACCGTCTTCGACATTGAAGTTGATAAACGGAGCCGAGGGCGAAGGGAGATAAGGGGTCTCGTATCTGAGCGGCAGGAAACGCTCCATCGCCTTGTCGAATACCGCGGCCACAGCCTCGGCGGCGGGAAGGCCCTTGACGGTGAAAGTATATTTCGATGCGGGGAAGGCGTTTTCGTGGAAACGGGTGAACTCGAGCGGCATCACGAAGTTGCCTGCCGGGCGGGTATATCTGTTGCTCCAGTTTTGGTGAGCCCCATCCTTGAAGTAGAATACATATACCGTCATCTCTTCGGGCAGGGACTTCACCGAATCGAAGCTGACTTCGGACAGCGTGCCTTCGGTGCCCTTCTTGCCTTCGAGATAAATCGGTTTGGAAGCCAGCAGCTGGTTGCCGGGGCCGTAGAGGGCCGCGCAAGCCCACAGGGGGCCTTCGGAAGTTCCTATCCTGAATGCGGGGCAATCCGAATCCAGGGGCATGAAGAGATGCTTCACCCCCGCATTGAGGGCCTTGTCGGAAGGATTGAGTTTGAGGATCTGGAGCGTCCTGGAAGCCTCCCGGATATCGGGGCGGGAGCTGTTGACAGCCTTGGCCTCGAGCCTATAGTTTTCCTGCGGGAGCTTGGAGAAGTCGAGGCGGATGGTATCCCCCGCCCTGCATCTGCCTTCGAGGATGAGGTTCTCGGCGCACTTGAGCTGATATTCGATATCCAGCGCGCCGAACAGGGACGAAGTGACCACCACGGCCTCCGGAGTGGTGAGGATCGATGCATCGTGCGACTGGGGATCGGAGAAAGATACGCTACCGTCGGCCTTGTTAGCGAGACGCATCTCGAAGGAGAGGTATGAGTTGGAACGGCGGTATGTGGAGAATTCCAGGGTCTCGCCGGTAACATCCTCGACCTTCACGCGGACAGGGTAATGATATGACGAATACTTATCCGCGGAGGCCTGGAACTTGAACTCGAAACGCCCTTCGGAATCGGCCTCAAGCGGGCCGGAGGCGATCTCGCGGTTCATCAGAAGGACCTGGTACGTGATGCGCGCGGTCGCGGGATTGTGTCCGCTGTAGCCCTTGATGCGGCCCGAAACGGGAATCATCTCGCCCGGAAGCGCGGTCTTCTCCTGCGCGTCGAAGGTCACCTCAAAGGTCGGAAGGACGACATCGTCAACCCTGAAGGCCTCCCCGCAGTAAATCTTGTCGCCGAAACCCGATACATTCACGGCCCACATTCCGTTGCGCTTTCCGACAGGAATCCGGAAACTGCCCGAGGCCGTGCCGAACTCGCCGGTCTTCAGACGGCTGGTCGCGATCTTGTTTCCCTCCGAATCGATAAGCTCCGCGGAGAGTTCCGTATCGGCGATGACACCGCCGCGGTAATCCTTATCCGAACTGAAGAACAGCACCTTGAAGCTGACCGTATCGCCGGGTTTGGCCAGGGAGCGGTCCAGGAAAATGAGTCCGCGCGAGTCGAATCCCTTGTAATCGACCCCGGACTCTCCGGCATAAACCTTTTTTGAGAGGTGTTTTATGCCGTCGTTTCCGGTATAGCCGCATACGATGCGATATGTCCTGTAGCGCTTATCCTTTGAGGCGATCTTCTTCTGGAAAGAATCGGGAAGATATTTGAAATCCCAAGTGGAGAAACCCTCACGGCTCATCAGAAGCTTGTCCTCGTTGTCATAGAGATACAACGTGAAATTGCCCAGCGGCCGGCCGCTGATATAGTCCGCGGCATAAACGGAGTAACCGCCGGCATCGTGGCGCAGGGAAGCGGATACGGTATATTTCTCATAACTCACCGCCTCCTTGGTTTTGCCTTTGCTGCAACTCAGGACATACTCGCCGTCATCCATACGGGGGAGTATGTACCGGACAGTGTCGCGCACATAGAAACGCTTCTGCGGGTTCTTTATGGTCGCCTTGTGAACGCTCTTCTCTCCCTTCAAAACCGAAAGCTCGGCTTCCGCGAGATTGCGGAGTGATATGGTTACGGTATCCTTCTCGGCCCGCAGTTCGATGTCCGTGGAATTCAATTCCGAAACTACTCCGTCAACGCTCCAGCATGCGGCGAGCAATGCGTCCTGCCCCTTGAATGCGGCCTTGCGCTTGTTGAAATCCCTGCATCTGGCATCAAGCGCGCGGAACTCGGACTCATCGGCATTGATGCGGCGTAGGCGGTCCAATTCGTCACGGATCTCGCCCTGCTCCTTATACATATCTACAACCGGCTTGGAGAACTTCTCTAGCAGCGTCTTTATATAGAGATCTTTATTGTAATAGGCCTCGCGCCATACAGCATATTCATAGTCGTTGTCTATGCACTTGAGGTCTGTCTTCGAAAGGGAATTATAGAACTCTTTGTTATGTCCTTCGCGGAAGGCGCGCTCATTGGCGAGCACATAATCTATCCGCTCTTTTGGGGAATTGAGGTCGAAGCCCGTATAATAGTTCAGGATCGGCTCATCGTACTCCTTGACAGCCTTCCGGAACTCGGCATTGAGAGAATCGCGGTACTTCCAGTTGCGGCTGGAAGAGACCGATATCTTCGCGGTCCAGTAACGGTAGAAATCCCAGGTAAGCCGGTCCCTGGTCGCAATTGACCCGATAGTCTCGAGTATCTCGAGCTGTTTCTTCGGCCTGTCAGCCTTCTTGGCATACTCGTATTGTTTCCAGAGTTTCGTCATATCGTCCGATGCTGCGAAAGCCAACAATGAAGATAACATAGCCACCATAATGATTATTCCCCTTTTCATAACCGTAACTTTTTGATTTAATTATCCGGCAAAACAAAAGTAATACCAAAGATAATTAATTATGGCGGACGCATAGTTCCGCTTCGAGGTCGGAAATGGATACGGATTGCTGCGCCATCAGCACCAGCAGGTGATAAATCAGGTCGGAAGCCTCGTAAACGAAGCGGTCACGGTTACCGTCGACAGCCTCTATCACCGCTTCCGAAGCCTCCTCCGCCACCTTCTTCGCTATGACTTTGACTCCCTTGACAAACAGTTTGGTGGTATAGGAGCCCTCGGGCATAAGGTCGCGACGGCTTTGGATAATGGATTCGAGGCGGCGGATGAAGCCCTCGCTCCTGGCGGTATTGAAACAGGCTTCCGTACCCCTGTGGCAGACCGGGCCGTCGGGCAGGACTTTAATCAGAAGCGTATCCATATCGCAATCCGGATACATATCGACTATGTGCAGATAATTGCCGCTGGTCTCCCCTTTGGTCCACAGGCATTTCCGGCTGCGGGACCAGAATGTGACCAGGCCTTCCGAGACGCTTTTATCGAATGCCTCGCCGTTCATATAGCCCAGCATAAGCACCTTAAGCGTTCGCGCATCCTGGATTACGACCGGCAGCAGGCCGTCGCCCGTCTTGGACAAATCAAAATCGCTGAATTTCATATCTCTCATTTTTATAATCTTACGTTGACCCCGCTCTGACGGAGAGAAGCCTTGAGCTTCCTTATGGGGATTTCTCCGAAATGGAATATACTGGCGGCGAGCGCGGCGTCGGCCCTGCCTTCGGTGAGCACCCGCCTTATATCCTCGATAGTTCCGGCTCCCCCGGAGGCTATCACAGGAATCGAGAGTTGTGAGGCCAGGCTGGCATACACGGCATCGGCATAGCCGTTCCTGGTGCCGTCGTGATCCATAGAGGTAAACAGGATCTCGCCCGCGCCCCTCTCCTGGGCCTCCAGGGCCCATTCGAACAGATCGAGCCGCGTCAGGCGGGATCCGCCGTGGGTGGTGCATATCCACTTTCCGTCAATGCATTTCGCATCGATTGCGACCACTACGAACTGGCTGCCATAGCGCTTCGCGATTTCATCTATTAGACCTGGGGAGGATACCGCGGCGGTGTTGATGGAAATCTTGTCGGCCCCCGCATCCAGGAGCCTTGCCGCGTCATCCGCACTGGAGATTCCGCCGCCCACCGTGAAGGGAATGTCTATGCCCATAGATATCCGTTCGACAAGCCGGACAAATGTCCTGCGCCCCTCGAGCGAGGCGCTTATATCCAGATAAACCAGTTCGTCGGCCCCGTCCCGGGAGTACTGGACACCCATCTCTACGGCATCCCCCACCTCCCTGAGGGATTGGAAGTTGATGCCTTTTACCACCTGTCCGTCCTTGACGTCAAGGCAGGGAATTATGCGTTTCGTGACCATTGTCCGATCTCTTCGAGGGCTATCCTGTTTTCATATATGGCCTTGCCCACAATTACTCTTTCGAGCCCCAGGGCATCCAGCGCCTCGATATCCGCCATCGATGCGACGCCTCCGCTGACAGTGAATGTCACCGCGGGGAACTGTTCCCTGAGATCCACGTAGAGTTTAGTGGCAGGGCCGCCAAGCATACCGTCACGCGAAATATCAGTAACGATGCACTCTCTGAGGCCGAAGGGGATGAAACGGCGTACAAGACTCTCCAAGCCGATTCCTGCCGACTCCTGCCAGCCTCTTACGGCTACCAGGCCGCTGCGCACGTCGGCGCCCAGTATGACGCGTGAGCCGAACTCCGAAAGCCAGTTGCAGAACACTTCGGGCTGAAGGGCCGCCACGCTGCCGGCGATAACGTGGGTAGCGCCCGCATCCAGCACCTGCCGCACAGCCTCGTCGGAACCGACGCCCCCGCCCCACTCCAGCTCACAGGAGAGGTTCGTGGCCATTCTTTCCAGCGTGGCGAGGTTGCACGGACGGGCGCTGCGGGCTCCGTCGAGATCCACCACATGGATTCTCTGCACGCCGCAGTCGGCATATCTGCGGGCGAGTTCTACGGGATCGCCGGCATAAGTTTTCCGCGCGCTGAAGTCCCCCTGACTCAGGCGGACGCAGCGTCCTTCAATCAAATCTATAGCGGGTATGATCTTTATCATAGGTTCAGGAAATTTTGGAGAATGGCGGAACCGGTGACGCCGCTCTTCTCGGGGTGGAATTGGGTGCCGTAGAAATTCTCGTACCGAAGGGCGGCACTGAAGAGGACATCCCCGTGGCGGCAGGTGGCAATCGTATCGCTGCAGAGCCCGGGATAGTAAGAGTGGACAAAATAGACGAAACTGCCTCCGGGAATCCCTTTGAAGAGTTTCCCGTCGGGATTTCCAATGGAATTCCATCCCATATGCGGGACTTTGGCCTCCGCGGAATCCGGAAAGCGGCGCACATCGGTGTCGAATAATCCCAGGCACTGCGTATCGCCCTCTTCGGAGCGCCTGCACATCAGCTGCATACCGACGCAGATTCCCAGGACAGGACGGCGCAATGACTTTATAATATCGCACAACCCGCTCTCCCTGAGGCGCTCCATGGATTCTGCAGCATTGCCTACTCCGGGAAGGATCACCTTATCCGCAGCGAGAATGGCCGCAGGATCGGATGTCAGACAATACTCCGCACCCAGCCTGGAGAGGGCATTACCAACCGAGCGTATATTGCCGCACTTGTAATCGATTATGGCTATCATAACAAACCTTTGCTTGAGGGGAGACTATAATTGAACGGATCGCGCCGGACGGCCTGGCGCAGGGCGCGGGCGAAAGCCTTGAAGATGCTCTCCGCCAGATGGTGATTATTCTCTCCCCTGGCCTGTACATAGATATTGGCGCGCATCGAATCGGACAAGGATTTGAAAAAGTGGCGGAACATTTCAGTGGGGACATCACCTACATATTCGCGGGTAAACTCCACATCCCAGACCAGCTCCGCACGGCCGCCGAAATCGAGCAGGACAAGGGCCCTGCAGTCGTCCATCGGGAGGGCGAAGCCGTAGCGTCCGATACCGCGCTTCTCTCCCAACGCCTTTGAGAGAGCTTCGCCAAGGGCTATGGCCGTATCTTCCATAGTGTGATGCTCATCCACTTCAAGGTCTCCGATGCACTTGACCGCGAGCGAGAGTCCGCCGTGGAAGGCTATCTGGTCGAGCATGTGGTCCAGGAACTTAAGTCCCGTATCGATATCCGAGGCCGGCTGCGCGTCCAGATTTATATTGACGGTTACACTCGTTTCCCTTGTTTTGCGTTCCACAGTCACGCTGCGCATCGGAGTGCGGATGGCGGATACGATTTCCGGCCAGCTTTTCTCTCCGAGGATGAGGGCGCCGGCTCCGAGATTCGCGGCCAGCTGACGGTCGGTCTCCCTGTCGCCGATCACCCAGCAGGCGGGAAGGTCGTATGAACCATCCATATAACGCCCGAACATACCGGTCCCGGGCTTGCGGCAGGGGGAATTATCTTCGGGAAGCGAAGGGTCGATCAGGATATCGTCGAAGACGATCCCTTCCCCTTCCAGGGTCTCGAGAAGCAGATTCTGGGCAGGCAGGAAATCCTCCTCGGGGAACGAAGGGGTGCCGAGTCCGTCCTGGTTCGAAACCATCACGAACTCATATCCCAGGCCGCAGAGGGCTTTCAAGCCGCTGATGGCTCCGGGGACAAAGTGGAATTTCGAGAGGGAATCTATCTGCTCGTCAGATGGTTCGCGCAGCAATGTGCCGTCCCTGTCAATGAATAGCGCCTTTTTCATATTTATCCAAAGATTCCAATAGTTTCTTGTTTTCGGAAGGCAGACCGACGGTTATCCGCAGGCAGCCTTCGCAACCCTTAAGCATCGAACGGTTGCGGACGATGATTCCTTCAGAGAGAAGATAACCGTAGAGAGCGTCGGCATTCTCAGTTTTAACCAGCAGGAAATTCGCCTCGCTGGGATAGACCTTTTTGACAAAGCCGTAACCGGCCAGGGCTTCCGCGAGTTTTCCCCGCTGGTCGATAATCCCGGAGATTTCTGAGGCCACGGGCCGCTCGAGAGCCTTAAGCGCCTGTTCCTGCGCCGCCTGGCTGATATTGTAGGGATACTTGACCATCGACATCACTTTGATGATATAGCTGTCGGCAAATGCCATCCCCAGCCTGAGCCCGGCCATCCCCCAAGCTTTGGAGAGGGTCTGAAGTATCACCAGATTGGGATAATCGTCAAGTCTTGGGGAGAGACTCCCTTCGGAGCTGAAATCGGCATAGGCTTCATCTACCACCATAATCCCCGGGAATCTTTCCGCCAGAGAGAGGATTTCCGACCGGGGAAAGGCATTTCCGGTAGGATTGTTCGGGCTGCAGATGAACATCAGCCTGGTATTCGTATCGCAGGCAGCGAGCAGGCCATCCCCCGGAAGAGAAAAATCGTCATTCAGCTGTACTTCACGCATTTCGACGCCGTTGATAGCCGCAGCCACGGAATACATCCCATAGCTGGGGGCGATAGCGACAGCATTGTCGCGCCCCGGCTCGCAGAATATCCGGAACAGCAAATCGATTGCCTCGTCGCTGCCGTTGCCTAGAAAAACTCTTTCGGGCGGAATGCCTTTTATATCGGATATACGCTCCTTAAGCGCCTTCTGGCGCGGATCAGGGTAACGGTTAAAGCCTGTCGGATATGGACTCTCATTGGCATCGAGGAACACTCCGGGCTTTCCCTGGTATTCATCCCTGGCCGTACTGTAGGGCGCCAGGGAGCGGATATTGCCGCGCACGAGAGGCTCAATCTCACTTCTGGTCATAACTTGTCCTGATTCTGACAGCCGAAGCGTGAGCTTGCAGGCCTTCTGCCTCCGCCATCGTCACAATCGTCTTTTCGAGATTCTGAAGTCCCTCGAAGGAGAGCTCCTGGATAGTCATCTTCCTGAAGAAGCTGTCGAGATTTATGCCGCTGAAAGAGCGCGCCCAGCCGCACGTAGGCAGGGTGTGATTCGTGCCTGAGGCGTAATCCCCGGCGCTCTCGGGAGTCCATTTCCCGACAAACACACTCCCGGCCGCAGTGATACCGGATGCTATTGCCCAGGGCTGTGAGCTTTCTATGATAAGATGCTCCGGAGCATACATATTGGCAAACGCTATCTGATCTTCGGGATTAGCGATGATGAGGCAGCGGCTGTTCCCAAGGGATTCGAAGGCAAATTCCGAGCGTGGAATGGACTGCAACTGAGACTGCAGTTCCCGCAGGATATTGTCGGCGGTTTCGGACGTATCGCAAAGCAGCATAACCTGGCTGTCGGGGCCGTGTTCCGCCTGCGAGAGGAGGTCCGCCGCCGCAAACTGCGGAGGAGTGGCGGCATCGGCGATCACCATCACTTCCGAAGGGCCGGCAGGCATATCCACAGCTACAGTCCTGGAGGAGAGCAGCTGCTTGGCCGTTGTCACATACTGGTTGCCGGGACCGAAAATCTTATCCACCTTCGGAACCGTTTCGGTGCCATAGGCCATTGCTGCGATCGCCTGCGCGCCACCGACCTTGAATATCTGCTTCACGCCGCAGTAAGATGCCGCGTAGAGCACTTCATTATTGACTTTTCCATCGTGCGAGCCCGGGGTACAGAGAACGATCTCGCGGCATCCCGCGATAGTGGCAGGGATCGCCAGCATCAGGACGGTGGAAAAGAGCGGAGCCGTGCCGCCCGGTATATAAAGGCCTACCCTCTCTATCGGTACGGGACGCTGGATGCACCTGACTCCGGGCATTGTTTCGATATCTACCTCAGATGGTTTCTGGGCCTCGTGGAAAGAGCGGATATTGGATGCGGCGGAAGATATGGCCTGTTTAACATCGTCACTGACCTGCGAACAAGCTTCTTCTATCTCTTCCGAAGTCACCGCGATCCGGCTCATCTGCTGCCTGTCGATCTGCCTCGACAAAGCCCTGATCGCATTATCGCCCTGGAGGCGTACCTGCTCTATAATGGCGGTAACCCTGGCTTCAAGCCCTGTATTGTCGGATGAGGGACGGAGGCAGAGTTCAGGCCACATTGCAGGCGAAGGATTGTTGTACGTTTTCATAGTATTAGGGTATTATTTTATCTATATTCAGAACAAGTATGCCTTCAGCTCCTATCTGCTTGAGCTGACGGATTTTATCCCACATCACATCCTCGTCCACGACAGAATGCATCGAACACCACCCTGTCGAGGCGAGAGGCATAATAGTCGGACTGCGCATCGCAGGAATTATCTTGATCGCCTCCGGAACCGAAGCCTCCGGGATATTCATAAGCAGATACTTTTTCCGGCGGCTGACCATCGCGGAATCTATCCTGAACATTATCTCATCCACGATGTCTTGTTCCTGCGGTGCAAGCGTCGGCTTCGAAATAAGAACGGCTTCCGAGAAGAAGACCTTTTCGACCTCCTTAAGGCCATTGCTCACCAGAGTTCCTCCCGAGGAGACAATGTCGAATATGGCATCGGCGATATCGGCTGCCGGAGCGATTTCCACCGATCCTGCGATCACTTCGACCTTCGCGTCGATACCCTGCTCCTCAAGCCAGGAACGAAGTATCACCGGATACGAAGTCGCGATTCTCTTCCCGTTAAGCCAATGCGGTCCGTCATACCCGGTGCGCTCAGGAACAGCTATCGAAATACGGCATGCCCCGAATCCGAGTTTTTTGAGAATCTTCACATCGAAACCGCGTTCCACCACTTCGTTAAGGGCTACAATGCCCAAAGCGGCAGTCGAAGAGGAAACCACCTGCGGAATATCGTCATCCCGCAGATAGAGTAGTTCGAGGGGGAAATTGGAAGTCTGTGCGAGGAATCTTCTGCGCGGGTCATCGACGTTGATGCCAATCTCACGCAAGAGCGCTATGCTGTCCTCACTCAAACGGCCCTTCGATTGAATTGCCAATCTTAACATAGTCCAACAATTAACATTATACAATAAAAGCACAAGGCTTCCCGGGAATCCGGAAAGCCTTGTGCTTAAAAAAATATATACACAACACCTCGACCGGATCCTCAGATTCGGAAGTGGTGATGATGGTATGCGCTGAATAACTTCATACGGATGCAAATATATCCATTCGAAAAATAATAAACAAGGAAAATCTCCAAAAATGGCATATCAACCGCGGAACGATGACAGTCAGAGCTGCAGTATCGAACAATCCACAAGCCCCGAATGTATGCCCAAATGTACGGTACGGTACACTCAAGGATCTTCTCAGTGTCGCCGTCGTCCCATTTTTTGGGACGACAACGACACTTCGGGAGGATTTCCGTCCCCGTCGTCCCATTTGTTGGGACGACAGCGACACTTCGGGAGGATTTCCGTCCCCGTCGTCCCAAAATTTGGGACTACGACGACGCTTTGGGGAAATTTCATGCCCCAGGATTTTTGCATCCGCCGCGTCAGCGGCCCGTTGC
>JAFSXX010000007.1 GCA_017443845.1 Bacteroidales bacterium
CTTTGTTACTGGAGCCAACACCGGTCTTTTATAAGGAAACGTCCCGGATGGGACGCGATACTCATTTCTCGTTGTCACAGTTAACCACTTATCTTCGCCCGCATAGTCAGAGCCTTTTTCAGGTTTTTATGGCTATGATTGTAGCTAGTCTGTTGAGTATTCTGCTACCGTTTATTACTCAGTCTATTGTAGATCGCGGTGTGGCGCTTAATTCTTTGGGTTTCGTCAAGACAATGCTTGTTGCGGAGCTACTGATCGTCCTAGGACAACTCGCTAATGACCTTATCCGTAACTGGTTAATGTTGCATATGACCGCTAGAGTGAGCATCTCTCTTATTTCTGATTTTCTGTTGAAATTGATGCGTTTACCAATTGCATTCTTTGACACGAAGATGACTGGCGACATCATGCAACGTATCCAGGATCACGGACGCATTCAAGATTTCTTAACAAATTCCCTACTCAGCATGGTCATGGCTGTGATTTTGCTGATTGTTTACGGAGCCATACTGGGAGGCTATAATGTGACAATCCTCTTGATCTTTTTGGTTGGAACAGCCCTCTATATCGTCTGGGTGCTTTTTTTCTTGAAATATCGCCGGAAGCTTGACTATATGCGATTTCAAGAAGCATCAAAGAACCAGAGCAGTATCGTCCAACTCATTGGTGGAATGCAGGACATTAAGCTCAATAATTGTGAGAAACAGAAGCGTTGGGAATGGGAACGTATCCAGGCGAAACTTTTTAAGATTAGTGTTAAAGGCTTATCTCTGTCTCAAGTACAACAAATTGGCGGCACATTCATTGACCAAACAAAGAATATCCTTATATCATTTCTCGCGGCTAAAGCTGTCATTGACGGTAATATGACCTTGGGTATGATGACGGCATTGACATATATAGTCGGTCAACTTAATGCTCCGGTCGGCCAGTTCATTTCGTTTGTCCGGGAGTCGCAGGACGCAAGCATTTCAATGGAACGCCTTGGGGAAATCCACAACAGAGAAGACGAAGAACCCGTAGGGATAGATAAGTTGCAGGATATTCCTGAATCGGCAGGACTTGTGTTCAAGAATGTGACTTATCAATACGAAGGTCCTCATTCCCCAAAAGTGCTGGACAATGTTTCCCTGGTCATTCCAAATGGAAAAGTTACGGCCATTGTTGGTGCTTCTGGAAGCGGAAAGACGACAATGATGAAAATGATGCTGGGATTCTATACCCCCGTATCCGGATCCGTGACTTTGGGAGGGATAGAGTTGAATAACTATAGCGAGAGTTCCTGGCGCAGGCAATGCGGGTGTGTGATGCAGGAAGGGTATATCTTTTCAAACAGTATCGCAGAGAATATCGCCCTGTGTGATGATGTTCCTGACATGGTCCGTGTTCGACAAGCTGCCGACGTTGCCAACATTCGAGAATGGATTGAAGCGCTTCCCCTTGGCTACAACACCAAGATTGGTGTTGATGGTCATGGATTGAGCGTCGGACAGAAACAGCGGATACTCATTGCCCGGGCGGCCTATAAGAATTCTCCATACCTGTTTTTCGATGAAGCCACCAATTCGTTAGACGCGAACAATGAAAAGGCTATTATGGAAAACTTAGATCGCTTGTTCAGAAATAAAACAGTTGTTATCATTGCGCATCGGTTAAGTACTGTCAAGAATGCTGACAATATCATTGTTTTAAATCGGGGACATATTGTGGAGGAAGGGACTAACCAGTCCTTGATCATGAAGAAAGGATATTATTATGAATTGGTTCACAACCAGCTGGAACTCGGCAGTTGAAGTATGCAAGATATAGAAAAGAAGGAGACTTATCCGGAGGTTAATCCCAGTTCTCACAGTGACGAGGTAGAGGAAATCATGGGCCGTCAACCGGCTTGGATCGTCCGTTGGGGAATTACTGTCCTCTTGATGATTCTATTGGGCATTATTCTGGCATGTTGCGTCATCCGCTACCCCCAAACGGTAAGCGGTGTAATTACGCTTACTTCTGTATCACCCTCTGCCGATTTGACTGCACGGTATACCGGGATATTGGATTCCGTAACTGTTTCAAATGGTGATACCGTATCCAAAGGGCAGCTTTTATCCCTTGTTGCGAATGCCGCCAGATATGAGGATATTCTACTTGCAGAAAAGAAAATGGAGTATTCTGGTATGGAGCGTGTAATGGCTATTGCCAACTGTCAAGATTTACAATTAGGAAGCGTTCAATCTCCATGGTTGGAACTAAAAACGGCGTGTCGAAATTATGCTGACTACCTCCAAATAGACCAGATCGGTAAAAAAAAGCGTTTATTAGCCAGTCAGATTCGTCAGGCAAAAGATTATTATAGTCTGCTGGAGCGGCAACGAGAAACATTGGGTGAGGAACTACGTTACGAACTGCTGTCTTTAGAACGCGATTCGGTACTTTTCCAACAGGGAGCTATTGCAGCTTCAGAATTTGAAAATACAATTAAGACATATCTTGCCAGTAAGAATAACTTGGATGGATTTGATGCAACGCTTTCCGAGGTGTTATTGAATCGCCTTCAACTGGAACAGCAGCTCCTAGAATTGGATATGCAGTTATCTTCGGAAACTTCCGATTATCTTCGAGTTATCTCGCATGCTATGGAGTCATTCCGAAGTCAACTGGATTTGTGGAAAGAGCAGTATGCAATTCTGTCCCCATTTGACGGTATAGTCTCACTGCAAAATGTATGGAGTAAAGGTCAGCATGTTACTTCAGGTGATTTGATTGCCAGTGTTAATCCCGTGGGAGGAACGGAAATTATCGGGCGCCTGAAAGTCCCCTCTTCCGGTTTTGGAAAAGTTTCGGAGGGACAGGTTGTGAATATCAAGCTCAATGGTTTCCCTTATCTTGAATATGGTATCCTCAAAGGAACCATCAGTTCCATATCTTCTGTGCCTGAGAATAAACACGAGGGGCTTTTTTATACAGTCACAGTAAGTATGCCGAATGGACTGGAAAGCACTTATCATAAAGAACTGCCGTATGTTCATGATATGGATGGTACGGCAGATATTATCACAGAAGACATGCGCTTAATAGAACAGTTCATCAGACCGATTCGCTCATTGTTTGTTAATCGGTAATAACTACTTGTATTTCTGATGATTGCGCGTATTATGTGTTATGGATAATAAGAATCGAAACCTGTTTTTTCTACATGAATTGTTCAGTCGCTTAGGACTGACACTTGAATTGTATGTCAAACTTACCAGTAACTCTGTCAACATATATCGAATGCTTCGGATGTGTTTCGAACAGGATGATATGAAAGTATCCAAGGCGACGGACATCATCTCTAGCCTGGGGTATGAGTTGATTATCAGTTTTTCTGAAAAAAACAATACGCAGGCTTTGGATACTATCGAAAACGGAATAGTACCGAACCGTGGAATTCCGGATAGCAAGTTTGAGAACCAGGTCGCGCACAGGTACGAGAACCTAGGCTTCCTCTGGAAGTTCATGCAGGAAAGGAACCTCTCGAAAAGGCAGCTGTCCCGCGACATCGGACTCACCGCAGGTGCCGTGTTCACCTGGTTCAAGTCAGACGACATCGCCATCTCCCACCTTTACACCATCAAGGATGCGTACGGGGTCGAGCTGCATTTCTCCGTCAAGACCAAATGAATTCCGTTACAGAAATTTCAATTTTTCTTAATCGCCCTTTTCCCAAGACTAATCCAAAGAATATCACGAAAAACTGCATTATGCCAAACCTTCTCTTACATTTATCATCAAATTCTTTGGTATATTTGGATTAAATTTGGTATAGTTCAAAAATCCGCTTGCTTGACAGGCAAGAGGTCGGCAGTTCAAATCTGCCAAGGGCCACACGGGAGCCGCAGTAGTCTGCGGCTCTTTTTTTGTGTGGCCCTTGGCAGATTTGAACTTTGTGAGGGGGCCCTGCCCCCTAGATCCCCCGCGGCTCCCGCAGGCCCTGCGGCCTGCTCCGCCGGGCCGCTGCAGCGGCCTTGGTGGCTTGGCACAGCCCCCAGACCCCTCGCCGCACGCGGCGTCTTTTTTTGTGGCCCTTTATCACTCCTCTACTTTGGTGAAGGCGCAGGACTTGCGCCTTGGGTGTCTTTCTGGGGCCAGTTGCTTGCGCCTTATGCCTTGTGCAGCTGGTGAAGGCGCAGGCCTTGTGCCTTGGGTGTCGTTCTGGGGCAATTTGTTTGCGCCTTACGCCTTGTGCGGCTGGCGAAGGCGCAGGACTTGTGCCTCGGGTGCCGTCCTGGGGCCAGTTGCTTGCGCCTTACGCCTTGTGCAGCTGGTGAAGGCGCAGGCCTTGTGCCTTGGGTGTCGTTCTGGGGCAATTTGTTTGCGCCTTATGCCTTGTGCGGCTGGCGAAGGCGCAGGACTTGTGCCTCGGGTGTCGTTCTGGGGCAATTTGCTTGCGCCTTGTGCCTCGTGCAGTTGGTGAAGGCGCAGGACTTGCGCCTTGGGTGTCGTTCTGGGGCCAGTTGCTTGCGCCTTGTGCCTCGTGCAAATGGCTAAGGCGCAGGATGTGTGCCCTGAATGTTATCGTAGGGTCACTCACCTGCGCCTTCTGTGCCGTGCGAGTAGAGAAGTCTTTAGCGTTCGTTGAGTTTGACGGAGGGATTCACGGGAATCTTGCCGGGGTCATTGGCTGCGCAGATGGCGAGCCAGGCGACGATGGTGGCGTCTATCGTCAGGTCGCCGAGGGAGAGGCGCTCGTATGTATCCATCACCGTGTGATATGTGCGGCCGTATTCAAGCGCATCCTGTATGAACTGGTATGCGGGCAGGCCTATGCGTGAGAAGGTCGCATGGTCGGTCGAGCCGGTATTGCGGGGCGAGAGATAGTTGAATCCGAGCGGCTCGATGTATTTCATCCAGGCTTCGAAGAAAGGATATGCCGCATCGTTCCTCTCGAGGTTGATTCCGCGGAAGCGGCCGGAGCCGTTGTCCATATTCAGGTAGAGGGCGAATTTATCGTAACCGGGGAGTTTCTTCCTCTCCTTGTAGAGATTCTGCTCCATATAGCCGCGGGAGCCGTAGAGCCCCTGCTCCTCTCCTCCCCAAAGGGCGAGCCGGATGGTGCGCTTGGGCTTGATGCCCAGATCCTTGAGGATTCGCATCGCCTCTATCATAACGATGCATCCCGAAGCATTGTCGGCTGCGCCGGTGCCTCCGTGCCAGGAGTCGAAGTGGCCTCCGAGAAGCACTATCTCATCCTTGAGTTTGGGGTCGGTTCCGGGAATCTCGGCATATATGTTATGTACCTCCTGGTCGTCGGTGAACTTGTTGATGAGCTCGAGCTCCATCTTCACGGGATAACCCTTCTGGAGCATGCGGAACATCCTTCCGTGGTCCTCGGCGGGCATCAGCAGTTCGGGAACCGGTTCGGGATCGCCCACCTTGTAGGATGCTCCGGAGCTGCTAGGCACATTGAACGAACCGCGGCTCGAGACTATGCAGAGGGGCTTTTCAGCTGCTATGAGTTCGCTCGTGAGCTTGGCGAGTTCCCTCCTCGCATTCCAGTCGCCTGAGGGCCTTCCGCCCTGGCGGCGCTGCTGGCTGTCACCGTTGATCAGGGCATTGACGCGGCTGTCGATTTTCATGGCCTCCAGCTGCTCTTCGGTGCGGCGCGTCGCGAGCGGCCTGAAATTGATCTCAGGAGTTGCGGCAGGGGCCATCAGCAGGATCTTGCCGGCTATCTTGCCTCTGTACTTTTCGAGGTCCTCCTTGGTCTGCACATCGAAAATCATGCACTCCCCTTCCACCAGTCCGTCGGTGCTGCCGGTCCAAGCCTTGGGATTGACTGCGAATGCGCAGTAGTAGGGTTCGGTCATGGCGGCGTAAGTCTTCACGACGTCCCACCCTCCGCGGGTGAATATATATGCGAATTCAGAGCGGGGATTCGAGAATCCGAGTTCGTTGAGCTTGATGAGGGCCAGGCTGTCTGCGCGGCGCTTCTGCAGCGAGGCGGTAAGCCTCGATCCCAGAAGGTCCGTCATATACTGCGAGATTTCCTCGATTTTGGAGTGCTCAAGCCCCTCTTCTTTTATCCTGGCGGCCATTTGAGGCGACTCGGATACCTGGGCTTCGACGATGCCGCTGCAGAAAAAGGCAAGCAGCAGGGCAAGAAAAAGATGTTTTTTCATAGTCGGTTGGAATTGGATGATTTGCAAATATAACAAATTGCATCCTAGGACGAAATAGCACCTATGAAATCCATGATGAAGTAGCCATAGAAACCGCTGCTGAAGTTATGAAACAAAAGCGTTTTGCAGAGCCTTTTTTACTATCTTTGTGAAAGATAAAGGGAATGAGTTTCAGTATGACGGAAAACGAAATCATAGACGGACTTCTGGCCAGGGACGGGAGGATTACGCGTGACTTCTTCTTCTCGGACGGGCCCAAGTCCTGCAAGCCTCTGCTTCTGAGCATTATAGGCGATGTCTTTCCGTATGCTGTGGACTATGATGAGGCCGTCAATGAATTCTATGCCTATCTGTTGGAAAATGACGGTGCGCGGCTGCGGCAGATCCAGGACCGAAATACCCTTTTCGGGTGGCTTAAGGTCTGTGCCACAAGATATTTTATCAAGCGAAGGGATTATTTGATAGAAAACCGCTCCTGCGAACCTCTTTTTACTAAAGTCGCACCGAATCATCTCGACGATTCGCAGCGCCCGGCGGACGCACGCTCAGATATGCAGCGCATCCTGCTGGGAATGAAAAACCAACGATACGCTTACGTTCTGCGGATGCTGATTATCCAGGATGTCGAACCTGAGCTCCTGGCCCGAGAAATGGGCATAACCGCGGCTAATCTCTACAATATTAAAAAGAGAGCGATAGCCGAGTTTACATACTTAAGAGTAAGATTGCGCTGGTTTTCTATCAGTATGGATATTAATTGAGGCACCATATTACAATATGGCGCGCTTCAGCCCCTCGGATTGGGCCTACAAGAGACTCTTTGCCACGAAATGAAAGAATCGCGGCTCTCATTCATTTCGTGGCAGGGAATCTTGTATATATGCGCGAATTGTTGCCACGAGATGAAAAAGTAAGCCTTTTCTTTCATCTCGTGGCAGAGATGAGATGGTGGCACGGTTAAAAGCCACCGAGCAGCGGTATGAATGTTACTTCCGGAATAAATCCCCCTACTCCCCCTCCCTCTTGCGGAGCTGACGGACGATGCGGCGGATGATTACATCGACGCTCTGGTCGGGTTCGATGATGTTGTAGTCCTCCCAGAATTCGTCGTCGGTGAAGGCTGAGACTTTCTTTGAGAGTTGGTCGGCGAAGCGGATGCGGTTGTCGGAGTTTATCTCCTTCTCATTGTCGCTGCGGTTGGTGACGGCCATTTCTGAAACTATGGAATAGTTGGTCTTGAAGAGGGATATCTTCCGATGCGCGTTGAATCGGATGTCGATCATGGCGTAGTCGTAGTACCAGAGGTTGCCGATCTGCTTGTAGTTGATGATGTAGCCGGCGGAGGTTACCTCAACCTTGGAGTGAAGCGGCCGCTTCTTGACGAAGATAGGTGTGGCCAGGGGGTTGCCCTCGACATTCATATTCATCTCTACGCGGCCGATTGCGAAGGTTTCGGAGTCGATGAAGACGCTGCCTCGGAAGTATGGCCTTTCGATATCTTTCTTCTGGTTGAAATTGACCACATAGAACAGACGGTTGTCCATGGTGCGGCTGCCGCCCATCGTGAAGTCGTAGTACTCGTCAATCTGTTCATAATAGACGGCTGCGAAGGGATTCTGCACCTGGTCGATGTAGAGTGAGCTCATTACGCCGCCCTGGTACTGGATAAGGAGCGAGTCGGTGGTGTTGTAGTTGCTGCTGCCGCGGCCCTTGTAGATGCCGGCCCTGTCGTTCTGATTGAGTTTGTAAGGAGCCTTGTTGATGTCGATAATGGCCTCGTTAAGTGAGAGATACCGGTTCCCGCCCTTGCGGATGATCTCACGATAAAAGGCCGTGACGCCCATCTTGTGCTGGGGGTAATTCTCCTTTACCTTCGAATATGCTATCTCTATCAGTTCGCGGGCGTTCATACCGTTGATTCGGGCAGCGTCGATTTCTATCGAAACCGGATGCATCTCGAGCCGCTTGGGGGAATCCGGGGTGGTGCCCTCGAGCTCTCCCACCCTGACTATCAGGGCCGCATAGCCGAGGTGCGAGATGGTTATCTTGCTCTCCGCCGGCGTCGATGCGGGAATCTTGAGGGTGAAGACGCCCTCGCTGTTGGTGATATTCGAGATGCCCGTGCCCGTGAGGGAAACGGAAGCGTAATCGACCGCCTGGCGGCTCTTGGTGTCGATAACCTTGCCGGCGACGGATATATAATTTGCGGAGCCCTGTGCGAAAGACGGGGAACATGTCGCAAACAGTGCGATAATCAGAGGGAAGACAATCCGTTTCATGTGCGATATGTTTATGGTTTACAAATATATGCAAAGTTTTGTCTATCTTGTCAAAAATTTCTGCAATGAATAATCGTGCTAAAAGCCTCATAGCCTTGGTGCCAGTCGCCGTGTTGATACTGCTCCTCGCGCTGGATATAGTGATTTTCGGATCAGATTCTATCTTGGGCGCCTCGCAGGTGGCACTGCTCTGCGCCGCTGGAGTCTGCATAGCACTTTCGATGTGGCTCTACAAGAAACCCTGGAAGGAGTTCGAGAAGGCGATAAGCGAGAATGTAGGGGAAGTTGCAGGAGCCATAATGATTCTATTCCTGATCGGCGCCATATCCGGTACCTGGACTATGAGCGGCGTTGTGCCGGCTTTCATCTGCTACGGTTTGAAGATCATCAGCCCCAAGGTTTTCCTGCTGACCGCCTGCCTGCTCTGCGCCCTGGTATCGCTGCTTATCGGCTCGTCGTGGACCACCATCGCGACGGTCGGAGTGGCGCTCTTGGGCATCGGCCGGGCCGAGGGTTTCAGCGATGCGCTGACTGCTGGTGCCGTCATTTCGGGAGCCTATTTCGGCGATAAGATCTCACCGTTGTCCGACACCACGGTCCTCGCCTCCTCCGTCAACAGGGTGGATCTTTTCGCGCATATCCGGTATATGATGATCACCACGGTGCCGTCGTTCGTGATAACGCTGATAATCTTCACATTGATAGGTCTGTTCCACGGCAGCGCCGATGCCTTGAAGATGACCGAATACGCCGATGTGCTTTCGGCGCGGTTCAACATTACGCCCTGGCTGCTAATCGTTCCGGTGATTACCGGCGTGCTGATATGGCGCAAGATGCCGGCCCTGGTGGTCCTCGCGCTCTCGGCCCTTACCGCCGCCATAGCGGCGCTCATATTCCAGCCGGGTGTCATCTCCGAAATAGGCTCGAAGGTGACCGAGGGATCCCCGGCCCGCATTCTATATACCGGAATAGTCGAAACCATCTATAATTCCGTTTCGCTCGAGACGGGGAATCCCGATGTCAACCAGCTGGTGGCCTCGAGGGGAATGCTCGGAATGCTCAACACGGTTTATCTGATAATCTGCGCAATGTGCTTCGGAGCCTGCATGCAGTGCAGCGGAATGATTTCCGATTTGGCACGGTCGCTTTCGCCCCTGACCCGCACACGAGCCGGGCTTGTGGGAACTACTGTCTTTACGGGAACTGCGCTCAACGGCATCGTCTCGGATCAATATCTTTCTATTATTCTGACTTCCAGCATATATCGCGAGTCGTTCGAGAAAGGCGGGTATGAGGGGCGGCTGCTTAGCCGCAGCGTGGAGGACTCCGCTACCGTCACTTCGCCCCTTTTCCCCTGGTCGAGTTGCGGCATGACCCAGGCGACGATTCTCTCGGTTCCGACGCTTGCTTATGCGCCTTTCTGCTTCTTCAATATCATCTCGCCGCTGATGTCGTTTTTGATTGCGGCTATTGGGTATAAGATTGTGAAGAAGGAGGTTGCTGAGGGTGGCCGGTGAGCAGAATGGGGCTGATTGCTCACCGTACGGGCTTTGAATGCTAGCCTGTGAGCAGAATAGGGCTGATTGCTCACGGTACAGGCTTTGAATGCTGGCTGGTGAGAGGAATGGGGTTGATTGCTCACCGTACGGGCTTTGAATGCTAGCTGGTGAGCGAATCGGGGCTGATTGCTCACGAAACGGGCTTTGAAAGCTAGCCTGTGAGCAGAATGGGCCTGATTGCTCACAGGACAAAGAAATTGGCTATCTTTGCCGAAAATCTGAAAAGTATGGGGCGCAAACGCAAAGAGAAACCGTATCTGGAAAATGTAGAGATCGAGGCGCTGGCCGCCGAAGGCAACGGCCTGGCACACGTTGATGGCAAAGTATTGTTCGTTCAGAAGGCCATCCCCGGCGATATAGTGGATGTGCAGGTCAACAAGGTGCGCAGCGGATATATCGCTGGATATATCGTCAAGATGCACAAGCCCTCCCCCGACCGGATCGCTCCTTTCTGCGAGCATTACGGCACCTGCGGGGGATGCACCTGGCAGCCCCTTCCCTATCAGATGCAGATCGATTTCAAGCGCCGTCAGGTGGAGGACCAGCTGGTGCGGATCGGGCACCTCAAACTGCCCGAGGTCAGGCCCACGCTCGGCTCCGAGAAGACGCGCTTCTACCGCAATAAGCTCGAATATACATTCACCCACCGCCGCTGGATCTTCGACGGCGAGGATCCGGATGCCATCGACGAGGCGCAGCGCTGCGGCCTCGGATTCCATGTGGGCGGTTTCTTCGATAAGGTGATGGATATCAGGGAGTGCCATCTGCAGCGCGAGCCTTCGAACTCCATACGGCTCTTCGTGAAACAATATGCCCTGGAGCACGGCCTCTCTTTCTTCGACCTCCGCGCGCACGAGGGCTTTATGCGCAACATCGTAGTACGGACCACGACTACCGGCGAAGTGATGGTCGTAGTGGTCTTCGGTACGGAAGCGGCTGAGGAAGGCGGTTTAGAAAAGGCGAAAGCGCTTCTGGATGCCCTCAAGGAGAGGTTCCCGGAGATAACATCTTTGTATTATGTAGTGAACGGCAAGTGCAACGACTCCTGGAGCGACCTCCCCTGCCATCTCTACAGCGGCAATGAGGCCATCTATGAGAAGATGGAGGACCTGCGGTTCAAGATAGGGCCTAAATCCTTCTACCAGACCAATTCAGAACAGGCTTACAGGCTTTACAGCGTAGTCCGTTCATGCATCCGCGAAAGCGTTGATAAACGTTTAAAAACGGATAAGCCGGTTATATATGACCTATACACCGGAACGGGCACCATAGCGCTGTTCCTCTCCTCGATGGCATCGAAGGTTATCGGAATCGAGTATGTCCCGGAGGCAATCGAAGATGCCAGGGTGAATGCCAGCGTGAACGGCATCACCAACTCGGAGTTCTTCGCAGGCGATATGAAGGATATATTGACCTCGTCATTCATCGCCGGGCACGGCCATCCCGATATCGTGGTCCTCGACCCTCCCCGCGCGGGAATCCATCCCGACGTGGCTCAGGTGCTGCTTGAGGCCGAGCCGGACAATATGGTCTATGTCAGTTGCAATCCCGCCACCCAGGCCCGCGACCTTGCGATCCTGTGCCGGAAATATGAGATAACATACGTGCAACCTGTGGATATGTTCCCCCATACGACCCACGTCGAGAATGTGGTCGCCCTCCGCAAAAAGTCATCGATGAACCTGTATGCCCTCACTTCCGATCTCCACGGGGAGATGACTGAAGATGTGCTCTCGGAGCCCTTTATCCGGGATGTGGAGCGCTCCTGCGGGCGTTTCTTCCGCTTCAAGGGAACGGATTTCTCGGATTTCGGGAGTGGCGACGATTATATCTATATCCGCACCGGCGGCACCGAGGGCGCCTTCAAGGAGGTTTTCTGCAAGGACGGGAAACCCGTCATCCCCGGAGGCAGGTGCGTCAGGCTGCTCACCAGCGGACAGAGCAACTCGCTGGCGGCCTCTATGGAGATACTCTCCTATCTCAATTCGTTCGGCGTCGCAGGACGCATCCTGCACGGCTCCGGACGGGATATCGCCAAAATGATGGAAGATTCCCCGGAGGGGCGCGTCGATGCCCCTGAAGCGTGCGGGATCAACTCTATGCGGCTCTCCTCCCGCCCTCTCGAAGGGCAGCGCCTGGGAGTCGTCGGGAAGCCTTCTGACTGGCTCATAAGCAGCGATGTGGATTACGACCGTGCGCGCGAAGTGCTGGGGGTCGAATTGATCGATATTCCCATCGCGGAGCTTACGGAACTCTACGCCCGAGGCGGATATGAGGCTCCTGCCGGACTCAAGCCTATCAATGCCCCGAGATTCGGCAAGCCTATCTCGGAGGAGGATTTCCGGAAAGCGGTGAATGTCTATGGGGCGCTTCGCGCGATAGTGGGGAAATATAATCTTAACGGCCTGACCCTTCGCTGTTTCGACCTGCTTACATCTATCGGCACTACAGGCTGCCTCGCTCTCTCGCTGCTCAACTCCGAAGGAATAGTGGCAACCTGCGAGGGCGACATCCCGGCAATGCTTTCGATGGCCCTTGCGAAGGCCGTTTCGGGCACTCCCGGATTCCAGGTCAATCTCTCCCGCACCGACGGCGAGAAGTTCCTTTTCGCGCACTGCACAGTGCCCTTGAGCATCGTGACGGATTATTGCTACGATACGCATTTCGAATCGGGCATCGGCGTCGCCGTCCATGGAGAATTCGCTCCCGGCGGGGTTACCGTTTTCAAAGTCGGCGCGCGTCTGGATTCGTTCCTGGCCGAAGATGCCCTCCTTGAGGAGAATCAGTACCAGGATAACCTCTGCCGCACTCAGATTGTTGTCAAAGCCCCCGGACTTGCGGAATATATGCTCCGCAAGCCGCTCGGAAACCATCATATAATCATCCCCGGACATTGGGCCGCCAAGATCAAGGAGATTCTGGGATGATCGACCTCGAAAGCACGATATGCGCTCCCGCGACGGCGCCCGGAGGGGCTCTGGCCGTGATCCGCGTCAGCGGTCCGGATGCGCTGCGGTGTGTCGGACGGATTTTCCGCCCCTCTTCAGCGCGCCGTGACCTTGCCGAGGCGGAAGGATATACCTTGCATTACGGGAATATCGTCGCTCCGGACGGAAAGGTTGTCGATGAGGTGCTGGTTTCGGTTTTCCACGCCCCTGCCTCCTATACCGGCGAGGAGAGCGCGGAGATTTCGTGCCACGGGTCGGCATACATAGTCGGAAAGATTCTCGACCTGCTCACCTCCGCCGGCGCACGGCTTGCCTCTCCCGGCGAATTCACCCGCCGCGCCTTCGCCTCAGGCAAGATGGATCTCGCGCAGGCAGAGGCAGTTGCGGATGTCATCTCATCTGCTTCTGCAGCACAGCACAGGGTCGCCATAAACCAGCTCCGCGGGGGTTATTCGGACGAATTGCGCGGTATCCGCGACAGGCTTCTGGAGCTCACCAAACTGCTCGAACTGGAGCTGGATTTCAGCGAAGAGGATGTCGAATTCGCAGATCGAGAAAGACTTGGATCCCTGCTTGACGAGGCGGTGGACCACTGTTCCCGCCTGGCCGACTCCTTCCGCATTGGAAATGCCATCCGCAACGGCGTACCGGTCGCAATAGTGGGTGCCCCCAACAGCGGCAAAAGTACGCTGCTCAACGCCCTCCTGCGCGACGAGCGAGCCATCGTCTCCGACATTCCCGGCACAACCCGCGACACTGTCGAAGAGACTTGCGTGATTGACGGCGTACTCTTCCGGTTTATCGACACGGCCGGAATCAGGGATGCTTCGGACGAAGTGGAGCGCCTCGGTATCGAGCTCACGTTCAGGAAAATTTCGGAGGCTGAGATAGTGCTTGGCGTAGTCGACACTACCGATGCCGCTTCCCAGATTGAGGCTCTTCTGCACAGCGTGACCGAACCCGGAAAATTGATTCTGCTCCTCAATAAATGCGATCTGGAGGGAGTTGATGTTCCGGGAAGAGCGGATGTCTCAGAGAGGCTGGAAGTATCAGAAAACTCGGAGGGTTCGGCGTGTGCGAGGGATTTCCGCTCATCAATGATTCCGAATGAGGTAACCTGTCTTAAGATATCCGCAAAGCACGGTATTGGCCTCGACGCCCTGCGCCGCCAACTGGCAGCCAAAGCCGGCCTCACCTCAACCGAAGGCACCCTGGTAACCAACGCCCGCCACGCCGCCGCCCTGCGCCAAACCGCCACCGCCCTCTCCGCCGCCCGTGAAGGCCTCTCCTCCTCCCTTCCCCCCGACCTCGTCGCCCAGGACCTCCGCGAAGCCATCCTGCACCTCGGAACAATCACCGGAGAGATCACTACTGATGAGGTTTTGGGAGAGATCTTTTCGGGGTTTTGCATCGGCAAGTAAATCAATTAGTTACGACTTTCTGACTAAAGTTCAACTTTAACTAATTTCAGTTGAAACTAGCTGAAATTCATAATCCGAAAAGGGTTCATTGCTAGTTCGACTTGAGGTCGGTTAAGTTTGAGC
>JAFSXX010000008.1 GCA_017443845.1 Bacteroidales bacterium
CTCTTGGAAAGGAGCTCCAGATACTTCAAATCCCGCTTCATATATTGTGAGTATTATTATTCAAATTTACTAATTTTGTGGTAAACAGCAAAAATAACCCGACATTATGAAAATAGTATTCCTCGATGCCGAGACCCTCGGCGATGACGTTTCCCTCTCCCCTATTTCCAGCCTCGGCGAATATGTATCATATCCTTCCACAGCCCCGGAGCTGGTCATCGAACGCTGCAAAGGCTTCGACGTAGTGATATCCAACAAAGTATATATCGGACGCGAAACCATCGACGCCCTGCTGCCCGAGCTGAAGCTGATATGCGTCGCCGCCACCGGCACCAACAATATAGATATGGCATACGCAGCCGAGAAAGGGATCCCTGTCCGCAACGCCGTGAACTATTCCACCGAAAGCGTGGCGCAGGTCACCTTTATGTTCATACTCTCGCTTGTAGGCAAGGCATCGTATTTCGACGGATATGTCAAGAGCGGGGAATACTCCGGCAGCGGATGCTTCACCAACGCCAGGGTTCCGTTTTTCGAACTCAACGGCAAGAAGCTCGGCATCATCGGCCTGGGCAATATAGGAAGCCGCGTGGCGTCGATCGGAAAGGCATTCGGAATGGAGGTTTCGTATTATCCCACCTCAGGAGTCGCGCACAGCGCCGAATACCCCGCCCTTCCCCTGGAGAGGCTGCTGGCCGAGAGCGATATTATCTCTATCCACTGTCCCCTGAACGACCGCACCCGCGGCCTGATCGGTTATGACGGACTCTCGATGATGAAACCCTCGGCATACATAGTAAATATGGGCCGCGGCGGCATCATTGTGGAAGACGAACTGGCCCGCGCCCTCGACGAGGGCCTCATCGCCGGAGCCGCGGCGGATGTCTTTACGAAGGAGCCGATGCCGGAAGACCATCCGTTCCTGCATCTGAAGCATCCCGAAAGGATACTCCTCACCCCCCACATCGGCTGGGCCAGCCGTGAGGCGCGCGAATGCCTGATCCGCAAGATAGCGGAGAATATCTCTAATAATATTTGACCTCGGTTCCCTCGAGGGCGGAGAGGAGATTGTTGGCCATTCGGCTGGCTCCGAAGCGGAAGAGCTTCTTGTTGAGCCACTCGGGGCCGAGGATCTCCTTTACGATGTTGTAGTACATCACCGCATCATCGGCGCTGGCGATGCCTCCGGCGGGCTTGAAGCCTACCTTGCGGCCGGTCTTGGCGTAGAACTCCTTGATGCACTCGCACATAATGCGGGCAGCCTCGGGAGTGGCCGAAACGGCAATCTTGCCCGTGGAAGTCTTGATAAAGTCGGCGCCAGCCTCCATCGAGAGCCAGGAAGCATCCTCGATGAGCTTGGGCTCCTTCAGTGCCCCGGTCTCGAGGATCACCTTAAGATGGACATCGGGATTAACAGTGCGGATAGCCTTGCCTATTTCGACAATCTCACGCTGCGCCTCGTCGTATCGGCCCTCGAGGAAAGAATTCAGGGCGAGGACGATATCCACCTCATCTGCCCCCTCGGAAACGGCCGTCACGCACTCCATTACCTTGACCTCGAGTGGGCTCTGCGAAGCAGGGAAGCAACCGCCGACCACCGTGATGCGGACATCCGGCTCGGTCTTGACTGCCTTAATCACCTTCGCGAAATTGGGATAGACGCAGATCGATGCCGGCAGCGGATACTGCGGATAAACACTGTGGAATCCATTCACCTTACGGACCATATCCCCGATCTTCGAGGGAGTGTCGGTCACATTCAAAGATGTCAAATCGATAAGCCCGAGGGCCTCTTTGTAAATCTCTTTCATATCTTAAATTATCCTTTTATCTGAACTAAAATCCCGGCATCGATAAGCGGGCGGGCGATCTCCTGCATCTCCTCAACCGAGACCTTCTGCAAAGTATTCAAAGGAGGCACGCGGTCGAGAGTATACATCATCACCTCGCGGGGACGCAGCCGGAGCACCATCCGCACCCAGGCATCGGAATGACGGCGGTCGGTACAGTCGAACCTGCGGCCATCCCTCTCCCCTCTCAGGAACATGGTCTGAAGAATGAAATCGCCCTTGAACCAGGCCATCTCCCGCTCGATGCGGCGGACCGAATAATGCGGGTCCTGCGGCTGGTCGATAAGCCTGGCGAAGGCATCTGAAGCCCCGTCGAGCTTGAGAATCGGATTGTCCACCTTTGCGAGAGCCTCCCGCACTCCGGGGCGGCCGATCCGGGTGGCATTGGTCAATACGGAGACCACCGCCTTCGGGAAATACTTCGCACGCAGTTCCAGCGTACGGTCGATGATGGCCGGGAAATCGGGATGGAGGGTCGGCTCCCCGTTGCCTGAGAAGGTGATGGTATCGACCGGAACCCCGGAGTCGTGACACTCGCGGATTCCGCTCTCCAGCGCCTCATACACCTCATCGAGCGAGGGCAGGCGGGTATCGTCGCGGCCGTCGGCATTCCAGCCGCACTCGCAGTAAATGCAGTCGAAAGTGCATATCTTCCCGTGCTTGGGAAGCAGATTGACTCCGAGCGAGCTACCCAGGCGGCGGCTGTGGATGGGGCCGAAAACTATATGGTCGAATTGCAATGCCATTATATCAATCTCCTGGAGAAACTCTCCTTTGTCAGTTTTACACTCTGCCTGTCCACATTTCCGATATGGACTATTCCCGGACGCTTGCCGGCCTCGAATGAGCCGCAGAAACCGTCGCATCCTATTGCCCTGGCGCCGTTCAGGGTAGCCCAGAGGAGCATCTCATCGAACGGGATATCGGGGAAGTTCTCCTGGATGCAGAGCATCTCGGCCACCATCGACAGAAGATGGTTGCTCGAGAGGCTGTCGGTACCAATGCAGATATCGAGTCCGTTGCGTCGCATAAGCCCCAGCGGGGGCAGTATCCTGTGGATAAAGATATTCGAGAGCGGGCAGACGGCCCAGTAAGGATGCCTCAGGGCGGCCTTTGCCGCATCTATGCTCTCCTGGTCGGTAACAGTATTGTGCACCAGGAGCACATTGCCCTCGACCGGGAATTCCACAGCCTTGCTGAGATTGTCGAGGAAATAGACCAGCGCGCCGGTACCTGTCACGGGAAGCTGAGTGGTCCCGCGCTGACGGTAATCCTCGGCGAGGGCCCCTGTGCCGTAGCGCAGCATATCCTCTTCTTCGGGACTCTCCTGGCTATGATAAGATATGTAGCCGCTCTTGAGACCTTCAGCCGCCGCCATTCGGTTGAGCAGCGGGCTCATCGTATAGCAGGCGTGGGGCGAGGGAGCGGCGTCCAGCCCCATCGAGCGGGCCTTGGCCTGAAGGGCCAGCGCACCGTCGACAACCTCGCGCGCATCTTCCGGCTCAGTGCCGAAAACCTCCAGGAAGGTACGGGTGTACATACCGCCCGAGGCAAGGGACCCGGCCTTCATAGCGAAGCTCTCGTCGCAGTTGCTGATATCCCCCATCGCACGCACCCCCTGCTCCACCAGGGAGTCGAACTCCCGGCGCATCGCGGCGATGCGTCCCTCGCGGTCCACGGTAAGGCGCAGGGCATTTATCTGCTTGATGAATCCGTCCATCCCGGTCGCCTCCCGGAAGAGGCCCTTCATGTGCGAGAGTTCGATATGACAGTGGGCGTTGGTAAATCCCGGAACGAGGAATCCCTCGACTCTCACCGCCGAGGCAAGGCGCTCCGGCGACAGGTCCCCAGCCTTACCGAATCCGATTATCGCGCCGTCATCGGCGCACTCCACATAACCTTCCGCAATGGGTGCGGAGGTTACGGGGAATATTATATCTGCCGTGAATATCATTTGAACTTCTCCTCTATCTCCCGGAGTTTGTCATCATCGGGCATATTGGCATTTTTCTTCCTGCCACCGAAAAGCTTGGGCCTGCGCCGGACCTTGCCCGATTTGACCTCCTTATTCCCCTTCGCTTTTGAATCGGACGAAGAAATGGCGTCGAGTTCCCTGAACTCCATCTCTATCTCCTCGGCCGTCTCTTCAGGTTCTATGGGCTCATCGAACACGGAAGCGCTGCGATCCGAAGAATCGCGATCCCTGAGCATCTGCAGCCTTGCGGAATCGATTACGGTATAGAGAGTGTCTATTACAAGGCTGTCGCCGACGAAGGAAACGAGCAGGGTATCCATCAATTTGGCATAGCTGATGGAGTCGAGGAATTCATCGAGGGCGACCCTCGCGGCCTCAGCCATCTCGAACTCGACGTCAGCGATGGAATCCCTTATACGGATCTGGGCCATCAGTTCCTCGGCTTTTGCGTGATATGCCTTGTTGTTGGCCTCGAATATCTTGGCGAAAGATTCGGGATCGTTGAGCAGGATGGCCTGCGAAGAGAGGAACTGCTCCTCCGTATAACCGTATTTCTCGATCAGAGGCCGGTATACGCCCGTCGAGTCGCTCGCCATCCTGGCATCGGGATTGACCTCGACATAAGAGTCGGCCAGCATCATATCGTAATAGATACGCTGCATCGTCTTGCGCGGAATCGGGGTCCTTTCGGAGCAGGAGACCGCACACAGGAGAAGGCACACAGCCAGGAGCGATGATTTGATAAACTCTTTGACCATAAGCACCTGACGGCCGCATTTGGCGGCCGTCAGCAGGTTTGGAGCGGAAAACGGGTTTCGAACCCGCGACCTTCGGCTTGGGAAGCCGACGCTCTACCAACTGAGCTACTTCCGCATTTGCACTGCAAATTTAGCAAATAATCCGGAAAATAAGTAAATTTGCGAGAATATTGCTTATGAGTGACAAGTACTTTTCCTGGAAACGGATCCAGACCGTATTGATAGCGCTGGCGGGCGGGCTTATGCTCTCCACGCTCTTTTTGGATATGTGTACCGCGGACGTGCCCTCGGCCGATGCCGCAGGAGGTTTCGAGCACTACAGCATCGCTTTCAGAGAGCGCTACCAGTTCCTGATTTTCTCGTTCGTCACATTCGCCCTGACGATTGTCACCATCGGCTATTACAAGCAGAGGATAATGCAGATCAGGCTCTGCATCCTCAACTCCATACTCTTGCTATTTTATCAAATCTGGCTGGTCGCCGCATTTTTCCAGCTCCGCGAGGCATTCACCTTCACGGTGGCATCGCTCTTCCCGCTGATATCCATAATACTGCTGCTCACTGCAGCCACGTTCATCTGGAAGGATGAACTCAAGTTTATGGTCGCCAACGCAATGGCGCAGGGCAAAGGGGCAAAGAATGGCGGCCGGCGCGAATAACGAAACAAATAATACATTTCAGAATTATGATTTATTCCAAAGAAGTACAGCACATGTGTGTTGTTGCCAAGGGTCCCAATCACGGCCCCGCCCCCATTCCCGAAGAGGGTAAGTGGGTTAAGGCCAAGGAGATAAAGGACATCTCCGGAATGACCCACGGTATCGGCTGGTGCGCTCCCCAGCAGGGCGCGTGCAAGCTCACCCTCAATGTCAAGGAGGGTATCATCGAAGAGGCGCTCATCGAAACCATCGGATGCTCGGGTATGACCCACTCCGCCGCGATGGCTGCCGAAATCCTGACCGGCAAGACCCTGCTCGAGGCCCTCAACACCGACCTCGTATGCGACGCCATCAATACCGCGATGCGCGAGCTCTTCCTGCAGATCGTTTACGGCCGCACCCAGTCGGCCTTCTCCGAAGGCGGCCTCATCATCGGAGCCGGCCTCGAGGACCTTGGAAAGGGTCTCCGCAGCCAGATTGCGACGATGTTCTCCACCAAAGCCAAAGGCGTCCGTTACCTCGAGATGGCCGAAGGCTATGTCACCAAGATCGCCCTCGATGAGGACGGCGAGGTCTGCGGATACGAATTCGTCCGCCTCGGCGTGATGATGGACAAGATCAAGAAGGGCGTCGATGCCAATGAGGCTCTCCGCCAGTCAACCGCAACTTACGGCCGCTTCACAAAGGAGCAGGGCGCAGTCAAACATATAGATCCCAGGGTGGAATAGGAGGACGACACTATGATACGTGAAGTGAAATTCGAAAGCCAGGACCGCAGGATGGGCAACATCCTCAAGGTTCTGAACTCATACGGAATCGCCTCCATCGAAGAGGCCAACAAGATTTGCGACGAGGCCGGAATCGACCCCTACCTCGAAGCCGAGCAGACCCAGAACATCTGCTTCGAGAATGTCAAATGGGCCTATGTCTGCGGTGCGGCCATAGCTCTCAAGAAGGGATGCAAGGACGCTGCGGACGCCGCCGAGGCTATCGGAGAGGGACTCCAGTCCTTCTGCATCGCCGGCAGCGTGGCCGATGACCGCAAGGTCGGCCGCGGCCACGGCAACCTCGCAGCCCGCCTGCTGCGCGAGGAGACCGAGTGCTTCGCATTCCTCGCAGGACACGAATCCTTCGCAGCCGCAGAGGGCGCAATCAAGATCGCCGAGATGGCCAACAAGGTGCGCAAGAAACCCTTGCGCGTCATCCTCAACGGACTCGGAAAGGACGCTGCGATGATCATCAGCCGAATCAACGGATTCACCTATGTCCAGACCGAATTCGATTACTACACCGGCGAGCTGAAGATAGTCCGCAGGAAATCCTATTCGAACGGCCCCCGCGCGAAGGTCAACTGCTACGGCGCGGATGACGTGCGCGAAGGCGTCGCCATAATGCACCACGAGGGCGTGGATGTCTCCATCACCGGAAACTCCACCAACCCCACCCGCTTCCAGCATCCCGTCGCAGGCACCTATAAGAAAGAGTGCATCGAGCAGGGCAAGAAGTACTTCTCGGTGGCATCGGGCGGCGGTACCGGACGCACCCTCCATCCCGACAACATGGCCGCCGGCCCCGCAAGCTACGGAATGACCGACACGATGGGCCGTATGCACAGTGACGCCCAGTTCGCAGGCTCCTCCTCCGTACCCGCACACGTCGAGATGATGGGATTCCTCGGAATGGGCAACAACCCGATGGTCGGCGCGACCGTGGCGGTTGCCGTATCCATCGCCGAGGCCCTCAAAAAATAGCAGGATATGAAAGCGAAGCAGAGCAACAGGATTCCGGAATCGGAATTCATAATCAACCCCGACGGATCTGCCTTCCACCTCCATATCCTGCCTGAGGATCTGGCCGACAACATCCTGCTCTTCGGTGACCAGGACCGCGTGCCTATGGCAGCGCAGTTCCTCGACAAGGGCTCCATCGAGGTCGACAAGTCCTCCAGGGAGTTCCACACCATCACGGGCCGCTTCAACGGCAAGCGGATCAGCATCGTCTCCTCGGGCATCGGTACCGACAACATCGATATCGTGATGACCGAGCTCGATGCCCTGGCCAACATCGATTTCAAGACCAGGACACCCAAGGCTGAGCACCGCAGGCTCTCGATACTCCGTATCGGCACCTGCGGCGCGCTGCAGCCCGAAATCCCCCTTGGAGGATACATTTTCTCCGATATGTCGGTGGGATTCGACGGAGTCCTCAACTGGTACGCCGATGTCGACAAGGTGCGCCAGAAGGGAATCGAAGAGGCCTTCATAAAGTATATGGAGTGGCCTGAGAGACTGGCAAAGCCATATTTCGTAAAGGCGAGCCCAAAGCTCATCAAGGCATTCGAAGGCAAGGCCTACCACGGCATCACGATGTCGGCTCCCGGCTTCTATGGCCCCCAGGGCCGCAAGGTGCGCGCCGCGATAACCATCCCCGACCTGACCACGAAACTCGAGAACTTCTCGTACCGCGGGAAGAAGATGACCAACATCGAGATGGAGAGTTCGGCGATCGCCGGCCTCGCCGCGGTGCTCGGCCACGATGCGGGCACGATCTGCCTGGCCATCGCCAACCGCCACGCGAAGCAGAGCAATCCCGACTACAAGCCGCTGATGGCTGAACTCATAAAGTATTGCTTCGAAACCCTGACCAGGTAAGCAGATGACCGAGCGTGAGGAACTGCGGCACCTGGCCGCCCTCTTCGACGATCCCGACGAGATCGTTTCCGCCTGCGTGGACAAACGCATCGCGGAGATGGGGCCGTCGGTTATACCTGAATTGGAAAGGATGCGCCACAACGAGCCGGACACGGACCTTAAGCGCATCCTCTCCGACAGGATAATGCGATATAACGCCCAATTCCGCACGGCCGACCTGCGCAGGTACGCGATGCGCGAATCCTCGCAGCCCGAGACCCTCTACGAGGGTTGCTTCCTGGCCACCTCGCTGGTCAATCCGCAGATAAGCCGCGAGATGTTCGAAGAGGCCTTCTACCAGTGCGCCTGCGAATACCAGGCGGAGGCCTCCGACGGGCGCACGGCGATAGAGAACATCAGCGTATTCAACCACATTTTCTACCACCGCCTGAGATTCACCGTCTGCGACCAGAGGATGACGGTCGAGAAGAACGCGATGCTCTACGATACCCTCAAGAGCCGCAGGGGCAACCCCTTCGCCATCGCCACCATCTATATGATGCTGGCAGAGGATGCGGGCCTTCCCCTCTACCCTCTCTGTTTCCCGGGCGGATTCGTACCCGCCTACATCGAGAACGGGAAAGAGCTTTTTTATCTCAATCTCTTCCAGAACGGGGAGATTTTCCCGCAGACACGGCTCAAGGATTACCTCATCGAACAGGGCATCCCTTTCGACCACAACAAGTTCCTGATACGGCGGCAGACCGTGATGCTCAACATCTATCTGGAATCGCTCACCTATCTTTATGCCGGCCTGGGCGACACCGCCTCCGAAGACCGCATAGAAAAAGCGCTCGCCGCCCTCGGCGACGAACGCTTTCTGACTCCCGAAGACAAACAGGAGGAGTGACCTAGTTGGTCCCCTTCCTCACCAGAAGCCTCTGCCCTATCCTCAGGACGGAGGTTGATTTTATCCCGTTCAGGCGGCAGAGGGCGCCGACGGTGGTGCCGTAACGCTTCGCGATCTTTCCGAGGTTGTCGCCTTTCTTGACTTTGTAATAGACATTGCCGGAAGCCGACTTGGACTCCTTGTCGGTCTGTCCGTAATGCGAATGGATATTGAAATAGTGCTTGTGGATCGTGAGGATCGAATCGCGGATGACGCCGTTTTCAAAATCGAAAACCCTCTGGGGATCGAACGGCTTGCCGTGATAACGGGTCTCGAAGTGGAGATGGGGGCCCGTACTGCGTCCGGTGCTGCCTCCCAGGCCGATGCATTCGCCCGCCTTGACAGGGTCATCGACATTCACCAGGCGGGCCGATAGGTGGCCGTAATAGGTCTCAAGCCCGTTGTCGTGACGGATGACTATGAGATTGCCGTATCCTCCCGTCTCGCTGGGGCGGCCGGAGTAACGCACGATTCCGTCGAACGCGGCGCGTATAGTGTCACCCACCGAGAGGGGCAGATCGACTCCGTAGTGGGGTCTGCGGCCGCGGAATTTGAATCCCGAGTGGACCTTGCCGAGGAAGGGGGCGCTGTAGTTGTGAAGTGAATCCACCAGCCTCAAATCGAGCGAATCCGGAAAACTCTCCAGCGACTCACCCCTGAATGCGTGGATCATCTCGGTGCTCCAGCCCTCATAGAATCCGGCGGTATCGATTACCGGATGGCCTTCGTCGATATATTCCCAGGTAAAATCATCGTACAGTACGATCTTGATATATTTGTCACTGCTCGGAATGGTATCGATAGCCTGCTTTTCGATTTGAGGCACATCCGCACGGACTATCCTGATGGAATCTGGAGTCTGCGAGGGACTCGCATAGGGATCGTAAAAGTCCTGCGCCTTCATATTGACGCCGAAGGCGCACAAGAGCGGAAGAATGAGGAAGAATCTTTTCATTTATCTCACTTATATTTCAAATAATCAACTAATTGGAGCCTATCACCAAAAGGGCCATGCCCACCAGCAGGATTGCCAGTGCGACTCCCTTTTCCTTAAGATGTTTCTCCTTGAACAGTAACGCTCCGCACACGAAGGTGACGATCACCGAACTCCTGCGGAGCATCGAAACCACTGCAAGCATCGAGCCAGGACGGCTCAGCGAGTAGAAATAAAGGAAATCGGAGGCCGCGATGAAAACGGCTATGATGACTATCGACCAGTCGTGCCTGTAGGGCTGATATATCTTGCTCTTCGTGAAGCGGGCCACCAGAACGGCGACCGTCATTATCAGAGTGATGTAGAAGTTGCACCAGCTCTGGACGAACATCGTCTTGAGGGCCATGTAATCGGAACCCATCAGATACTTGTCCATTATGGCGCTGACGACGCCCGAAAGGACCGCGATCCACATACAGGCTATCCAGATGTTCTTCGAGAAGTCCACACCCTCTTTCTTACTGGTATGGCCCAGCAGTGTAAGGGCCAGGATAGCGACCAGGATACCGCCCCACTGCCAGAGGTTGAGCCTCTCGCCGAAGAGCAGGAGCGACGCTATGAGCACGAAAACCGGCCTCGAGGTCTTGATGGTGCCCGCCGTCGTAATCGGCAGGTTCTTGAGTCCCATAAGTCCGGTTATCCACGAAACGGAAACGACGAGGGACTTGAGGAAGATCATCAGGTGGGCCTTCGGGGTTCCGGCCTGGGTCTCGAAGACGGTTCCGTCGGCGATTCCCCATCCGAAGAGGGAGGAGAGCAGCCAGGGAATGAATATACAGGTGGAGATACCGGTCGCATAGAGGAGGATGTGAAGGACGTCGTTATTCCCCGACGCCTGTTTTTTGGCCACGTCGTAAAAGCCAAGCAGGAATGCGGATGCCACCGCTGCCCAGAGCCACATATAGTTTAAAGGTCTTCTTCGGTTTTACAATATTTTTTGATAACCCCGTACGCATCCTCGATGCCCAGTTCGCCGGCGACGCTCAGGTCGATGCAGCCCTTGTCCTTGTCTTTGAGATAGATAAGCACGAGGCCGCGGTTATAATAGGCCTCTCCGATGTCGGGAGCAGTCTCTATGGCCTTGGTATAGCGCTGTATCGACTCGGGAAGGTCCCCCGAGAGGCAATACAGATTGCCAAGGTTGTACTGTATATAGGGAGATACGGGATCCAATTCGGAGGCCCTCACCATATCGTGGAGGGCCGGAGTATAGTCGTAACTGTGCGTCACCCGGTCCTGAACCCTGGTACGGGCGGTGTTGGCGTTGTCGAGGGTCAGCACCTGGACATTGTTGCCTATGGAGGAGATGAAGTCTATCATCTCCGCCTGGAGAGCTCCGCGGTTTATATAGTAATAGGGATTGTCAGGCTCTTTGGCGAGGGCCTCGTCGTAACTTAGCATCGCCGCGTTGAACTGGCTGTCGTCGGTCTCGAGCAGGGCCTTTGAGAAAAGATTCACGGCGCTGCGGTCGCCCAGAAGGCGCTTCGAGAGTTCCTCGCTCTTCCGGCGCACGTCCGACGAATGGATGCCCTTCTCGGCCGTGAACCTGGCTGCCACGGGCAGCGAGGCCATGAACGACTCGAGCTTCTCATCGTCATAGCGGCGATTCAGGTAGTTGACGGCATCCCTGGAATCGGCGGAGCTGAATTTGAAGAGGGGCTTGAGGCGGATATCCACATCCCTGTACTGCAGGAGCTCGTTGTCGAATCCCTTACGGGCGAAATCGGCATCGAGGGCCAGCAGCCGGTCGTACTTGCGCGCGGTGTCGGCGAAGGCCATCCTTCCCGCGGAGTCGCGGGTCTGGGCCCTGTATTCGGCAATCTTCTTCTGCGCTATCTCGTAATCCTGGCGGGAAGAGTTGTACTGCCCTATCTGACGCTTCACGAACGAACGGTTCATATAGGCCTGGGCGAAGTCCGGATAGAGGTTGATGGCCTTCGAATAGTCGTCCATCGCATCGCGGTAGCGGCCCAGTTCGACAAACACCGCGGCCCGGTTGAAGTAGGCCAGGACATTGTCGGGATTGATATTGATGACCCTGTCGAAATCCTCCAGGGCGCCCCTGTAATCCTGCACCTGGGCCAGGATAAGGCCCCTGTTGTAGAGGGTCAGGGCGTTGCCCGGCTCATCCTCGAGCACCCGGTTCAGGTCGTCGAGGGCGCCCCGGACATCCTTCCTGTCGAAGCGCAGCAGGGCGCGGTTGAAGAAGGCGAAGGTATTGGTACTGTCGAGCCTCACAGCCGTGTCGAGATCCTCGATGGCCTCGGCCGTCTTCCCCTGCATTCCGTAAACCCTCGAACGGCGGATGTAACCTTCCGGATCGTAGCGGCGCAGGTTGATGGCGGTATTGTAATCCTTGATGGCCTGAAGGGTGTCGCCCGTAAAGAGGTAGCAGGCCCCGCGGTTCAGATATGCGTCAGCCTCCTTGGGCTGCTTGCGGATAAACATATTGAAATCGCTTATGGCCTTGTCGAACTGCTGCGAGAGGAAGTAGGTCACGCCGCGGCTGAAGTAGAGCCCCGTGTAACTGGGACGCAGGTCAACCGCCTCCTCCAGGTCTTTGAGGGCCTGGTCGTACTTGCCCATACGGCTCAGGGTAATGGCGCGGTAGTGGTATGCCGGAGTGTAGATGGGATTGAAATGGAGGGTGCGGTCGAAGTCCCTCTGAGCCCCCGTGAAGTCACCCAGATTATACTTGGCAATGCCCCTGAAGAAATAGGCCTCGTAAACCGTACTGTCGAGCCTCGAGAGGATGTTGAAATTCTCTATCGCAAGCGCATATTTGCCGTCGATGAGGGACTGCCGGCCATAATTGTAGAAATGGTCGAGATCGTACTGCGCGGATGCCCTTCCGCACAAGGCCACCAGCAGGGCAAATAATATCAGAGGCTTTTTGTACACAATTACAAAAATAAGTAAATTTGCGGATTGCCTCAAACAAAATGAAGAAATCCGTCATCTGCCTGCTTCTGGCGCTGTTTTCGACTCTGGTCAACGCACAGGGTTTCCGTACTTACGAAGGGCTTCTCCAGGAGGAGTCCCTCCGCAATACGGTCTCCTTCCTGGCCGACGATTACAATACCGGAAGGGCGTCGGGCACGGCCGGTGCCAACCGCTGCGCCCAGATGATAATGTCGAGGTTCAGGCAACTGGGGCTCAAGCCCGTCAACTGGACCTACACGCAGAGTTTCAGATACCGCGATTCGGTCATAGTGCGCAACGTGGCGGGGCTTATCACGGCCCGCATACCCACCGATGAATATATCATCATCACCGCCCACTACGACCACCTCGGCGAGATAAAGGGGACGATTTACAACGGAGCCGACGACAACGCATCGGGAGTCGCGGCGCTGCTTGGCCTGGCGGAGATGTATTCGGCTATGAAGGCAGAGGGCAAGGGGCCGCTCAAGAACCTGATATTCGTGGCCCTCGACGGCAAGGAACTGAACCTTGCGGGCAGCAAGCATTTCGTAAGGAATCTTCCCGTACCAGCCAGGAAAGTCAAGGCCGCCATAAATATGGACATCCTCGGAACCGACCTGGTCCCCACCGGCCGCAATCGCGAGTATCTGATCGCCATCGACGGCGGCACGATGCCTCCGGGGAGCCTCGACGAGCTCCGCAGGATATGCTTCAGGAGCGACTGCAGGATGGACGTCAGCCTCACCTTCTATGGCAGCCGCGACTTCACGAGGCTGGTTTTTGGCAACGGCGACCACGCCTCGTTCGTCAAGGCCGGAATCCCAACGGTATTTTTCACCTCGGGCTTCCACCAGCATACGCTCAAGGCCACGGACGACACCGGGATCATTGACTTCCCGCTGCTGAAAAAGCGCACGATAGTTATTTTCAATTATATAAACACTTTATTTTACTGACGATGGAATTCAAACTGCACGCCCCCTACAGCCCCACAGGCGACCAGCCTGAGGCGATAGCGCAGATATGCGAATCCATCGCCTCGGGCAGCAGGTGCACCACCCTGATGGGTGTCACCGGCAGCGGCAAGACCTTCACGATGGCGAACGTCATCGAACGGCTCCAGCGGCCGACGCTGATACTGAGCCACAACAAGACGCTCGCCGCCCAGCTTTACGGCGAATTCAAGAGTTTCTTTCCCGAGAACGCCGTAGAGTACTTCGTCTCCTATTACGACTACTACCAGCCGGAAGCCTACCTTCCGGTGACCGACACATACATCGAGAAGGACCTCAGCATCAACGACGAGCTCGAGAAGCTCCGTCTGAGCGCCTCCTCCGCCCTGCTTTCGGGCCGCAAGGACGTCATAGTGGTGTCTTCCGTCTCCTGCCTCTACGGCATCGGCAATCCGGAGGACTTCCACAGCACGACCGTACACCTTGTGACGGGCCAGAAAATAAGCCGCCAGAAATTGCTCTACGACCTTGTGGACGCCCTCTACTCCCGCACCGAGGCGGAATTCGCCAGGGGCAGTTTCCGCGTCAAGGGCGACAACGTGGATGTATTCCCCGCCTACGGCGAGACGGCATACCGCATCATCTTCTTCGGGGACGACATCGAATCGCTCGAAACCATCGACCCCGTCACCGGGGCCACGATCGATTACCACTCCGAGATATCCATCTATCCGGCCAACAACTTCGTCACCACCCGCGAACGCATCAAGGGGGCGGTGAAGCAGATCCAGGACGATATGATGGAGCAGTGCCGCTATTTCGAGGAGATCGGCAAGAGCCTCGAGGCCAAGAGGCTCAAGGGACGAGTAGAGTACGACCTCGAGATGATCAAGGAGATCGGTTACTGCCCAGGCATCGAGAACTACTCCAGATACTTCGACGGCCGCAAGGCCGGGATGAGGCCATTCTGCCTCATCGACTATTTCCCGGACAACTTCCTGACCTTCATCGACGAGAGCCACGTGACGCTCCCCCAGGTCAGGGCTATGTACGGGGGCGACCGCTCGCGCAAACAGACCCTCATTGAGTATGGTTTCCGCCTCCCCGCAGCCGCCGACAACCGTCCCCTCAAATTCGACGAGTTCGACAGCATCATAGGCCAGAGGCTCTTCGTGAGCGCTACTCCGGGCGACTACGAACTCGAGGAGTGCGGCGGCGCGGTAGTCGAACAGATAGTCAGGCCCACCGGCCTCCTCGACCCTCCTGTGGAGGTAAGGCCAATCAAGAACCAGGTGGACGACCTCCTGGAGGAGATCCAGATACGGGCCGAGAAAGACGAGCGCGTGCTCGTCACCACCCTCACCAAGAGGATGGCCGAGGAGCTCGAGAAGTATCTTACCAGGATGGATGTCCGCACCAGATATATCCACTCCGACGTCGATACCCTCGAGCGCGTGGAGATCATCGAGGATTTCAAGGCCGGAAGATTCGACGTCCTGGTGGGTGTCAACCTCCTGCGCGAAGGCCTCGACATACCGAGTGTCTCCCTTGTGGCTATACTCGACGCCGACAAGGAGGGCTTCCTCCGCAGCGGACGCGCCCTCACCCAGACGGCCGGCCGCGCTGCGAGGAACATCAACGGAAAGGTGATAATGTACGCCGATTCGATAACCGATTCGATGCGCGAGACCATCGACGAGACCAACCGCAGGCGCGAGAAGCAGCAGGCCTACAACAAGGAGCACGGAATCGTCCCCAAGCAGGTGGGAGGAGCCGCGAGGAGCACCCTCGCCGCCGGATATGCCGCGACGGGCGAAGACGGAAAGATGCGGAAACTGGCCGAAGATCCGGTCCTCGACGCGATGTCGGCCGACCAGCTCCGCAAGGCTGTCGACCTGGCGAAGAAGAATATGGAAGAGGCCGCGGCCGCCCTCGACTTCATGCGCGCCGCCCACTTCCGCGACGAAATGAACCTGCTCAAATCACGCATCAGGGAGGATTGATATGGAAGACGACATCAACAGCATAGCCGCCCAATTCACCGGAGCCTTCCGCGAAATGGTGCTGAAGGCATACGACATCGCGCAGAAGGCGCTCGAAGGAATACAGCGAGGCAATAAGCGTCCCTTCATCGAGCACCCGCTGGGCGTGGCCCGTATTGTCAGCGCCGAGACCGGACTGCAGGCCGATGCCGTGACTGCGGTATTCCTCCACGAGGCCAATCGTTTCCAGGGTTCGACCGCCGCTGAACTAAACTCTAGCGCGATGCTCAAATCCTTCTACGGGCAGTTCCCGGAGGATATTGTCAATATAGTAAAGAGCCTCAACAACATCTCGTTCATCACCATCCAGCAGACGGGACTCGACGAAGAGCGCTACCGCAAACTCATAATCTCCTACTCCACCGACCCGAGGGTGGTGATCATCAAGCTCGCCGACCGCCTTGAGGTGCTGCGCAACCTCGACGCCCTCCCTGCATCGAAGCGCAACCCGAAGGTGACTGAATCGATGCAGCTCTACGCCCCCCTCGCCCACCAGCTGGGCCTCTATCTGATAAAGAGCGAGATGGAGGACATCTACCTCAGGTGCATGGAGCCGGAGGCCTGGCGCGCCATTACCAACAACCTGAAGGCCACCGAGAAGGAGCGCGAAGCCCTGGCCGTCCGCTTCATCGCCCCCCTCAGGGCGAAGCTGGACCGCAACGAGATCAAATACACCATGAAGGCCCGCACCAAGAGCGCCTATTCGATCTGGCGCAAGATGCAGGCCCAGAAGGTCCCGTTCGAAAAGATATACGACGTCTTCGCGATGCGGTTCATAATAGACTGCCCTCCTATCCGTACCGTCGAGCACGAGCTCTGCTGGAGAGTCTATTCGCTTGTGACCGAGGAGTATGAGCCCGACACCAGCCGCCTGCGCGACTGGCTCACAGTGCCCAAGGCCAACGGATACGAGTCGCTCCACACCACGGTAAAAACCCCTGACGGGATAGCGGTGGAGGTACAGATCCGCACCGTGAGGATGGACCTCGAAGCCGAGCAGGGGCACGCCTCCCACTGGGCCTACAAGGGCATCAAGAGCGAGGAGGTGCTCAGCGACTGGCTCAACCGCGTGCGCGACATGATGCAGCGGAAGGATGCAGTCGAATACGAGAAGATGCCGCCCGAGATGATGAAGCAGGTCTTCGTCTTCACGCCATCGGGAGAATTGCGCGAACTGCACGCGGGAGCCACGGTCCTCGATTTCGCATTCGACATCCATTCCAACATAGGCGTCAAATGCACCGGAGCCCGGGTGAACGGGAAAATGGTGCCCATCCGCGAGGTGCTCCATACGGGCGACGTGGTGGAGATCATCACGGGCAAGAACCAGAAGCCCAATGCCGACTGGCTCAATTTCGTGGTGACGTCGAAGGCCCGCAACAAGATCCGCCAGAAGCTCAAGGAAGAGGAGAACAAAGCCGCTGCCGAAGGCAAGGAACTGCTCTCGCGCCGCCTCAGGAACTGGAAACTGGAGATGGACGACGCCCAGCTGGCCGAACTAGCCAGGAAGTACAAGTTCAAGATCAACAACGAATTCTTCGCGGCTATCGGCAGCGGGGCTATCGACCTGATGGAAATCAAGGATTTCCTCTCAGCCGGAGAGCAACGCGAGGAGCCGTTGCAGGCAGCGGGCCAGCAGCGGAGCCTCAAGGCCCAGGGCGAATCCGGTTCATCGGATTACCTTATCATCGGCAGCGGGCTGGGAAAGGTCAGCTACAAGATGGCCAAATGCTGCAACCCCATCTTCGGCGACGAGGTATTCGGATTCGTGACGATCAAGGACGGGCTTAAGATCCACAGGATCTCCTGCCCGAATGCGGCCCGCCTGCTGAGCGAGTACCCCTACCGCATCCAGAAGGTCCGCTGGGCCGAGAATGCGGACCGCAGCAGTTCGATAGCCTCGCTCAAGATCATTACCGGCAACGATATGCAGGTCACAAACGCAGTCATCTCGACCGTCAATATGTTCAAGGCATCCATCCGCTCGTTCAACGTGACCGAACGGGGCCGCTCCGAACAGGAGATCCAGATGACCACCTACGTGGCGAACAACGCCGAACTCGACAAGATAACCGCATCCCTGCGCAAACTCAGGGACGTGCGGCAGGTAACCAGATTATAATGGCAGACGAATATATACACATACGCAACGCCAGGGGCAACAACCTGAAGAACATCGACCTCGACATCCCGCGCGGGAAGCTGGTCGTCATCACCGGAGTATCGGGCTCAGGCAAATCCACCCTGGCATTCGACACCCTCTTCGCAGAGGGGCAGCGCCGCTTCGCGGAGAGCCTCTCGGCTTTCGCCAGGCAGTTCCTGGGCAGGATGAGCAAGCCTGCCGTGGACCTCATAAGCGGCATACCTCCGGCAATAGCCATAAGCCAGAAGGTAACCACCCGCAACCCGCGTTCGACAGTCGGAAGCAGCACCGAGATATACGACTACCTCAAGCTGCTCTATTCCAAGATAGGGCGCACCTACTCCCCCGTCTCGGGCCGCGAGGTCAAATGCGACACCGCCAAAGGAGTCACCGATTACATTTTCTCGCTCCCTCCGGACGGATACGCCCTGATTCTGGCCGACATCCTCTGGAAAGAGGATGGGAAGGTGGAGAAACTCCTCGCCCTCAAGGAGGAGGGCTTCATCCGCCTTGCCGACGACAAGGGAGAGGTGGTCCGCATCGAGCAGGTCCTCTCCGATATGACCGCCTACGAAGGGCGCAGGATGATGCTGCTCGTGGACCGGGTCTCGACTGACGACACCGAAGAGAACCGCAGCCGTGCCCTCGACTCGGCACAGTCGGCCTTCACCAAGGGCAAAGGCTATATCGCCGTATGGGGCGGCGGTTCCCTGCGCGGCTTCTCGAATATATTCGAAGCCGACGGCATCCTCTTCGAGCAGCCCAGCGAGCATCTCTTCAGCTACAACAACCCCTTGGGAGCCTGCCCCGTCTGCGGCGGTTTCGGCAAGATAGTGGGCATCGACGAGGCGCTCGTGGTCCCCGATATGGGCAAGAGTGTCTATGACGACGCCATCGCCTGCTGGAGAGGTGAAGTGATGAATCACTTCAAGGATGAGCTCGTGATGAACGCCTACAAGTTCGACTTCCCCATCCATAAACCCTACTGCGAACTGACCCGCGAGCAGAAAGACCTGCTCTGGAGCGGCAACCAGTACTTTACCGGTATCGACCCCTTCTTCAAGTGGGTCGAGAGCCAGCGATACAAGATACAGTACAAATATATGCTTGCCAGATACTCGGGCAAGACCACCTGCCGCGCCTGCGGAGGCAGCCGCCTGAGGAAAGAGGCGCTATATGTCAAGGTCGGCGGCAAGGATATCAACGAGTTGATGAATATGCCGGCCGGCGACCTGGCCCGCTTTTTCGAAGAGCTCGGGAAGAATCTCGACGGATATGATCTCAAACTGGCCGAGCGCCCCCTCAAGGAGATACGCCAGAGACTCGGATATATCAACTCCGTAGGCCTGTCATACCTTACCCTGAACCGCGCATCGAACACCCTGAGCGGCGGCGAGAGCCAGCGCATCAACCTGGTAAGCTCGCTCGGCAACAACCTTGTGGGCTCAATGTACATCCTCGACGAGCCGAGCATCGGACTCCACTCGAGCGATACCGAGAAGCTCATAGAGGTACTCAAGAAGCTCCGCGACCTGGGCAACACCGTGATAATAGTCGAGCACGACGAGAAGATAATGCGGGCTGCGGATATGATAATCGACATCGGCCCCGGAGCCGGCAAAAGCGGAGGGGAAATAGTTTACTGCGGAGGAGTCCGGGAGGGCATCGAGGCGAGGCTCGAGGCAGCCGCAAAAGGTATCGAACCTGCAAAGTTCTCCCCCACCATCGACTATCTCGCCGGAATCCATCCCTTCAAGCCGGCCAAGCGTCACCGCAACCTGACCTACGGGGTCACCGTCGAGGGTGCCCGCGAGAACAACCTCAAAGACATAACGGTAAGGTTCCCGCTGCGCTGCCTCACCCTGGTCACGGGAGTCAGCGGCTCGGGCAAATCCTCGCTCGTTGGCGACATCCTCTACCCTGCCCTCTACAGGCGGATCAACCAGATCGGCGACAAGCCCGGCCTGCACAGGGGCGTCAGCGGCGATCTGGGCAAAATCTCGGCCGTCGAATATGTGGACCAAAACCCCATCGGAAAGAGCACCAGGTCCAATCCCGTGACCTATCTCAAGGTTTACGACGACATCCGCAAACTCTTCTCGGAGCAGCCCTACGCCAAGATGAACGGTTACGGCCACTCGCACTTCTCGTTCAATATCGACGGAGGCCGCTGCCCTGAATGCCAGGGCGAAGGTGTTATCAAGATCGGAATGCAGTTCATGGCCGACGTGCAGATGGTCTGCGAGGCCTGCGGAGGCAAGCGGTTCCAGCCCGACATCCTGGAGGTGCGCTACAAGGGAAAGAACATCAGCGACGTGCTGGATATGAGCGTAGATGAGGCCATAGCCTTTTTCGGCTCGCAGAAGGAGCCGCTCGCGCAGAGGATCGCAGAAAGGCTCCAACCCCTGGTGGATGTGGGCCTCTCCTATGTTAGTCTGGGCCAGAGCAGCAGCACCCTCAGCGGCGGTGAGAGCCAGAGGATCAAGCTGGCCTCCTTCCTAGGAAAGGAATCCGGGCCGCATGAATCCGTGCTCTTCATCTTCGACGAGCCTACGACCGGCTTGCACTATTACGACATAGAGAAATTGCTGAAGGCTTTCGACGCCCTTATCGCCAGAGGGCACAGCATCATCGTGGTGGAGCACAACCTCGAGATGGTGCGCGCCGCCGACTGGATCATCGAACTGGGCCCGGGAGCCGGCGAGGCTGGAGGAAACGTGATCTTCGAAGGTACTCCCGAAGAGTTGGCAAAACACCCCGAGGTACCTACCGGAGCCTGCCTTGTTGGATAAGAGATTTTTTTGCTAAATTAGGGGCTGTTTTTAAACCTGAACTTCAATATGAAAGTAACTGTCAAAGAGGTTGTTGGAAGAAAAGAACTGAAAGCGTTCGTGCATTTCCCCAACAAGATGTACAAAAAAGAGAAGTTCTATGTCCCGACCCTCGAGAGCGCCGACCTGGATGCCCTTGACCAAAAAAAGAACCACGCGTTTGAAGTCTGCGAGGCCAAATACTGGATGGCTTACGATGAGGGCGGAAAGGCCGTAGGCCGCATCGCCGGGATCATCAACCGCCGGTATAACGAAAAGACCGGTCTCAAGCAGGCGCGCTTCGGCTTCATGGATTTCATCGACGATGCCGACGTGGTGAAGGCCCTCTTCGACGCAGCGGAGGGCTGGGCCCGCGAAAAGGGAATGACTTCCGTCAGCGGTCCTCTCGGCTTCCTCGAATTCGACGCGGCGGGAGTCCTCGTGATGGGATTCGACCAGCTGCCCACCTGCTATGGCAAATACAACTATCCATACTACGAACCCAGGCTCCTAGAACTCGGATATGTCAAGGAGACCGACTGGATCGAGAGCATCGTCAACGTCCCATTCCCCATTCCCGACAGGTACTACCGCGGAGCGAAGCTCATAAGCGAGAGATACAAACTCCACGGATACGCCCCCAAGAGCAAGAAAGAGATGGTAGGCCATTTCGACGAGATGGCAAAACTCCTGAACAAGGCGTACGCCGACATCCACGGCTACTCGGAGCTTTCCGACGGACAGATAGAGGACCTCAAGAAGCAGTTCGTCCCCAACCTCAACCCCGGTCTGGTGGGAATCGTCGCCGACGAGAACGATCGCATCGTGGGCTTCGGCATCTCGATGCCCTCCCTCGCGAAGGCGATGCAGAAGGCCAAAGGCAGACTCTTCCCCTTCGGATTCATCCACATCCTCCGCGCCCTCAGGCACAATGACACCCTCGACTCCCTGCTGATCGCGGTGGACGACGAGTACAAGGGCAAAGGAATCAACTCCCTCATCTTTACCACTATCGCCGAGACTGCCGAGAAGATCGGCATCAAATATATGGAAACCACCCGCGAGCTCGAGGACAACGAGAGCGTCCAGAACCTCTGGAACAGTTTCGAGCACAGGATGGTCAAGAGGGCGCGCTGCTACCGCAAGGAACTCTGACCCGCAGCTTATACGCAACTGACATATAACGATGAAGCCGGCCCGAAAGAGCCGGCTTCATCGTGTTTATCATATCTAATTCACTAGTTCTTCAGGAAGTTGTCGTAGAACTCGTATTTCTGCTTGTAATCGTCGCTCTTGCCGCGGAAACGGAAGTAGATGTTCTTGAGGTACTCTGCGACAGCATTCTGGATCTCCTTGTCGTCAGTCATCTTGAAGGACTGCTCGAAAGGCTCGATAGCGGTCTCGAGGGACTGCTCGAACTCCTTGACAAGTGCCTGGTACTTGGCATCGTCAAACTCGCTGCTGGCTTTGTCCTGGAGTTCGACTGCGTGCTCGTAGTAGAGGATACCTACGCTGAGGATACCGTAAACGTACTTGGGATCGATCTCGGTGGATTTGCGGAAGAGTTTCTCTGCGTTTGCGAGATCGCCGAGCTTCTTGTAAACGTCACCTTCCACATAGTAGAGGCTGGCATTGTTGGGCTCGTTTGCCTGCGCGGAGTGGAGAAGGTCGAAGAGCTTCTGGGTGTCGGCGCCGGATTCACGGTACATATTGATAAGGCCGATGAGCACGCCCTGGCTCTGGGGATACTTGGCGAAACCGTCCTCGAGGGTTGCAAGAGCGGCAGCGGTATCCTTAGCCTGGAGATAGATACTCGAGAGGTTGGAGAAGACGTTGCCTTCTGCGTAGTGGCCGAGGTCGATGCTCTTCTTGTAGAACTCGATAGCCTTGTCATTCTTGCCTGCGAGACCGGCTACGAGACCTGCATGATAGACGTTGACGGTGTCGATCTTCTTCATGAAGGGGTTGTCGTAGCTGGAGAGGGACTTTTCGAAGAGGTCTGACGATTTGTCAAAGATGCCTGCGAAATAGTAGCTGAGAGCCTCGTCGGTGAGTTTCTTATGGATATCTTCGTAAAGTGCGGTGATATCCTTGGTCTTCGAGCCTTTGGCGTCAACCGAGATAGCCTTTGCGAGGGCCTTCTCAGCATTGCCGAGCAGGTCGCCGTCGAGGGCGGGCTTGGTCACGATGTAAAACTCGAGGACACCTGCCTCATTGTAATAGAGGTCTTTGTCTGCGTAGTGGTCAACAGTATAGTTGGTGCCGCCTTTCTTGACATTATCGGTAGAAAGGATCTGCTGCTTGCCGAGGAGAACCTTAACCTCGGTGCGGGGAGTACCGGGAATCAGGTTTACGGAAGGCTGGTCGTATGCGCCGATATAAGCCTTTGCGAGGTCGATCCAGGTTCCGACCTTGAGGGATTTCTTTGCATCCTGGGATGCTGCTACGGCTTTGTCGACAAGCTTCTTGGCGTCAGCCACGGTTTTGGGCTGAGCATAACCGGCTGTAACGGCAAGAGTCAGGGCGAGAGCCAAAAGGATTTTTTTCATAATCAGTGTAATTTTAGATAATTATTTTCTCAGTTATTATTTTCCGTTTCTGGAGTTGCTGTGGGTTGTTCAACTATTGTGCCATCCTCGGCGGAAGCCCCCTGGGAGCCCTCTGCGAGCGCATCTGAAGCCTGTTCCTCTTCGTTCTTGGGAACCACGCAGACGGAGGCTATGCTGTCGCCTTCCCTTAGGCTTATGAGCTTGACGCCCTGGGTGACACGGCCCGACACGCTGATGGCGCTGGTAGCCATACGGATGGTAATGCCGGACTTGTTGATTATCATCAGGTCGTTCTCGTCGTTGACTGCCTTTATGGCAATCAGGTCGCCGGTCTTGGGGGTGATATTGATGGTCTTGACGCCCTTGGCACCGCGGCTGGTAATACGGTACTCGCCGAGTTCGGACTGCTTGCCGTAGCCGTTTTCGCTGACGATCAGGATGCGCATATTGTTCTTCTCGGCATATTCCTGATTGATGCAGACCATTCCGATGACCTCGTCGTCCTCGTCGATATTGATACCGCGGACGCCGGTGGAGTTACGGCCGATGGCCCTCGCATCATCCTCGTGGAAGCGGCAGCACTTGCCCTTGCGGCCCGCAAGCAGAATATCGCTCTTGCCGTCGGTGATTGCGACTTCGAGAAGTTCGTCGCCCTCCCTGACGTTGATTGCGATGATACCGTTGGCCCTCGGGCGGGAGTAAGCCTCGACGAGGGTCTTCTTGATGACTCCGCGCTTGGTTGCCATCACGATATAATAGTTGTTGATGAACTCCTCATTATTCAGATCCCATACATTGATATAGGCCTTGACCTTGTCGTCGGGATCGATATTGATGACGTTCTGGATGGCGCGGCCCTTGGAGGCCTTGGTGCCTTCGGGGATATTGTAAACCTTGAGCCAGTAGCACTTGCCGTTCTGGGTGAAGAGCATCAGGGTGCTGTGCATATTGGCCACATAGATATGCTCTATGAAATCCTCCTCCCTCGTGGTGCTGCCCTTGCTGCCTATGCCGCCGCGGTTCTGCTGGCGGTATTCGGTAAGCGAGGTGCGCTTGATGTAGCCCATATGGGAGATGGTGATGACCACATCTTCGTCGGGATAGAAGCTCTCGGGGTCGAAATCGGCATCGGCGGCGACGTCGATCTCGGTGCGGCGCTCGTCGCCGTAGTCGGCCTTGAGCTGCTGCATCTCCTCCTTGATGATGGCCATCTGCATATCGACATTGGCCAGCACTTCGCGGAGGTGGTGGATGAGTTTCTCGAGGTCGTCGTACTCGGCCTGCAGCTTGTTGCGCTCCAGACCGGTGAGCTGGCGGAGACGCATCTCGACGATGGCGTCGGCCTGCACCTGGGAGAAACCGAATTTCTCCATCAGGCCGTCGCGGGCTTCCTGGACGGTCTTGGAGGAGCGGATGTGCTCGATGATCAGGTCGATGATATCGAGCGCCTTGAGGAGACCCTCGAGGATATGGGCCCTCTTCTCAGCCTTGTCGAGGTCGAATTTGGTACGGCGCACGACAACCTCGTGGCGGTGTTCCACAAAGTAGTGGATGAGGTCCTTGAGGTTGAGCAGGCGGGGACGGCCGTCCACCAGTGCGATGTTGTTGACTGAGAAATTGGCCTGCAGCTGGGTATATTTGAAGAGGTTGTTCAGAACGACGTTGGAGACGGCACCCTGCTTGAGCTTGATGACGATGCGCATACCGCGGCGGTCGCTCTCGTCGTTGATATATGCTATGCCGTCGAGGCGCTTGTCCTCGACCAGTTCGGCTATCTTTTCGATAAGTTCGCGTTTATTGACCGCATAGGGGATCTCGCTTACCACGATGGTCTCGCGGCCCGACGAGGAGGTCTCTATCTCGGTCTTGGAACGGATTACGATCTTGCCGCGTCCGGTCTCGAAGGCATCCCTGACGCCCTTGTAGCCCAGGATTATGCCGCCGGTGGGGAAATCGGGGGCCTTGATGTGCTTCATCAGGCCTTCCACAGTGATTCCGGGGTCGTCGATATAGGCGCAGATGGCGTCGCAGCACTCAGAGAGGTTGTGGGGGGCCATATTGGTAGCCATACCGACCGCGATACCGTCGGAACCGTTGAGCAGCAGCATCGGAGCCTTGGAGGGAAGCACCACAGGCTCGGGGAATTCACCGTCGAAGTTGGGTTTGAAATCTACGACATCCTTGTCAAGGTCGTCGAGGACCTCGCTCGCCAGTTTGCGGAGTTTCGCCTCGGTATATCGCATTGCCGCCGGGGAGTCGCCGTCGATGGAGCCGAAGTTGCCCTGGCCGAAGACCAGCGGGTAGCGGAGACTCCAGTCCTGCGCCATTCGGACCATTGCCAGATAGACGCTGCTGTCGCCGTGCGGGTGGTACTTACCGAGGACCTCGCCGACGATACGGGCCGACTTCTTGACGCCGGAGTTGTATGTAAGGCCGAGGCCGTACATTCCGTAGAGGACGCGGCGGTGGACGGGCTTCATTCCGTCACGCACGTCGGGAAGGGCGCGGGCTACGATGACCGACATCGAGTAATCGATGTACGCGGTCTTCATCTCGCTTTCTATGTCGATAGGTATGATTTTGCCGATGGGGGCGATATCTGTCTCATCTATAGGAGCATCCATTTGGGGCTCCTCGGGGAGGTTTTTCTCTTCGTCCATTTACAATAATAGTGTCTTTATAATAACTTGTAAAAATAGGCATTTTCCGGGACTTGGCAAAGAATAATTTCCCATAAAATCAAAATGAGAGTAAAATGTTGATAAACAATAAAGGCAAACCCGACATCCTGCTCCATTAATTGCTATTTTGCACTCAAATTCAATAAAGGGATATGTCAGAGCAGCTCTCCAACGATCTGAAAATCATACTCGATTATGCGCGCGAGGAGGCCGTCCGGCTGGGCAGCTGGTCGGTTTCGCCCGACCACCTGATGCTCGGAATCTTCCGATACCGCGAATGCGAGGCGGTCACCATCCTCACCGAATGCGGGGCGGTGATCCAGGAGATCAAGGAGAATATAGAGGCCCTGATCGCCAGGGGCACCTCCATCCCCTACGAGAAGCGCTCCGAAGTGGAGATATCCGGGCGCGTCAAGGAGATCTACGCCGAAGCCTTCAACCAGATGGTCCCCGAGGGGGGACATCCCGGCACGGCCCAGATCCTGCTCTCGATAATGGCGACTCCCGAATGCGTCACCGGCGACATCCTGCTCGATTGCGGCATCGGATATCAGGATGTCCTCGAGAAGATAGCAGAGCACCGCGAGGCGGGCGAGAAACCCCGGAAAAAGGAGACCTCCCTCCCCTCCGGCTCCGCCGGGGCGAGTGCGGTAAAGGCCTCCCCGAAGGAGGAAAGGGGTGATTCCCAGCTGGCCGAATTCGGCCGCGACATCACCAAGGCCGCTGCCGAAGGGCTGCTCGATCCGGTCATCGGACGCGACAGGGAGATTGAGCGCCTGGCCCAGGTCCTGAGCCGCCGCAAGAAGAACAACCCCGTCCTGATCGGCGAGAGCGGATGCGGCAAATCGGCGGTCGTGGAGGGGCTCGCACAGCGCATCTCGGGCAAGAACATCTCCCGGGCGCTGTACGACAAGCGCATAGTCTCGCTCGATATGGGCTCTCTCGTGGCCGGCACCAAGTACCGCGGACAGTTCGAGGAGCGCATCAAGGCCATCCTCAAGGAGGTCCGCGAGAATCCCGACATCATCCTCTTCATAGACGAGATGCACACCCTGGTGGGCGCAGGAGGCAGTCCCGGCTCGCTCGACGCGGCCAACCTGCTCAAACCCGCCCTCGCCCGCGGAGAGATCCACTGCATCGGCGCCACCACTTTCGACGAATACCGCGAAATCATCGAGAAGGACGCCGCCCTCGAGCGCCGCTTCCAGAAGATAATGATCGAGCCCACCGACTTCCAGAAGACCCTTGAGATCCTGGAGGGAATCCAGGATGGCTACGAACGGTTCCACAACGTGAAATACACCCCGGAGGCCATCCGGGCCTGCATAAATCTCTCGAGCCGATATATATCCGACCGCTGCCTGCCCGACAAGGCGATCGACGTGATGGATGAGGCCGGAGCCAGGGCGCACATCTCGAGCGCGCCCGCCGATACTGAGGCCGTCCGCCTGGCCGAGATGCTCGAACCGGTGCGGAGGCTCAAGCGCGAAGCGGCCCTGAAGGGGGACTTCCGAAGCGCCGCAGCCCTCCGCGGCGAGGAGCGGGAGATCGAGGCCGAAGCGGCTGCGAATTCTGCCGAAAAGAGCGACAGCACCCCCGTGACGGTCACCGAGGATGACATAGCCCGCTCGGTAAGCACTATGACCGGCATACCGGTTTACAAGATAGCCGAGAGCGACAGCGAGAAACTGCTCAAGATGGGGGATGCCCTCAAGGGAGTCATCATCGGGCAGGACAAGGCGGTGGACCGTCTGGTGCGCGCCATCCGCCGCAACCGCGCCGGCCTCAAGGATCCGGGAAAGCCTGTCGGCACCTTCCTTTTCCTCGGCCCTACCGGAGTCGGAAAAACGCAGCTCGCGAAGCGGCTGGCCGAGTATATGTTCGGCTCGCAGGACGATATCATCCGCATCGATATGAGTGAATTCGGGGAGAAGTTCGCAGTCTCGCGCCTTATCGGCGCACCTCCCGGCTACGTGGGTTACAACGAAGGCGGACAGTTGAGCGAGCAGGTTCGGCGGAAGCCCTATTCGGTGGTGCTGCTCGATGAGATCGAGAAGGCGCACCCGGAGATTTTCAATCTGCTGCTGCAGGTGCTCGACGAGGGACGCCTTACCGACAGCGCCGGACGCCGCATAGATTTCCGCAACACCATCATCATCCTCACCTCGAATGTCGGCAGCCGGGAGATCAAGGATTTCGGAGCCGGAATCGGCTACGACACCGGTTCCAGGGATATAAGGCAGAATCACAAGAATCTGATCGACAAGGCTCTCGGAAAGGTTTTCCCGCCCGAGTTCCTCAACCGCCTGGACGAGCAGATTTATTTCAATTCGCTCCGCAAGGAGGATATCTGTTCCATTATCGACATTGAGATCGCATCGCTCCGCAAGCGGATGGCCGAGATGAATCTCGACCTGCAGGTCAGCCCCGAGGCCAAGGATTTCATCGCCGAGGTCGGATACGACCCGCAGTTCGGCGCCCGCCCGCTCAAGCGCGCCATCCAGCGCTACATCGAGGACCCTGTCGCAGAGGCCCTCATAGAAAGGCGCATCGCCGTCGGCGCAGTCACCCTGCGGCTCAACGGCGATGGAACCGATACGTTTGTCGAATAGCTTACTTAAGGATGCTCTTGAGAATTTCCTCCGTTACCTTACGGGTGGCGGTGGTGGTGGCTGTCTTGGCGGCTTTGCTCAGGATAGTGCCTGCCGAGGAGGAACTCTTCTTGCTTGAGGAGGACTTGCTGGAAGAACTCTTCGAAGTGGTCTTCTTGCCCGTGATGGCCTTGGCGGTCTGGGTGCCGAGGCTGCGGGCGAAGCTGGTAGCGACTGCGCCAATCATCGTACCGAATATTGTACGGGTGATGGTCTTGTTCTTCTTCGAGGAGGATTTCTTGGACTCTTCTTTCTCCCTGGCCTTGGCTTCCTTCTCTTTCTCGAGCTGTTTCTCAGCCTCTTCCGCTTCCTTTGCCGCCTGCTCGTAACGCTCGCTCAGGACCTCGTACGCGCTCTCGCGGTCGATGCTCTGGTCGTATGCCTTGATCTTGGCGGGAGCGGCATTTTTGATATCGAGCCTCTGTCCCTCAGTGATGGCGCCGATCTGGCTCAGGGGGAAGAGGATTTTGGCGCGCTCCACTATATTGGGCGAGCCTTTCTCATCGAGGAAGGAGACCAGAGCTTCTCCGGTGCCGAGTTCCATTATGGCATCCTCGGTCTTGAAAGCGGGATTTACGCGGAATGTCTGGGCTGCGGCCTTGACGGCTTTCTGGTCCTGCGGGGTAAATGCGCGCAGGGCGTGCTGGATGCGGTTTCCGAGCTGGCCCAGGATATCCACCGGAACATCCGAGGGAGATTGGGTGATGAAGTAGATGCCCACTCCCTTGGAACGGATGAGGCGGATGACCTGCTCGATCTTGTCGGTCAGGGCCTTGGATGTGCCTTCGAAGAGCATGTGGGCCTCGTCGAAGAAGAATATCAGCTTGGGCAGCGGAAGGTCGCCGACCTCGGGAAGGTTCGTATAGAGCTCGGTGAGGAGCCAGAGCAGGAAAGTGGAGTAGAGCTTGGGGTTGAGCATCAGTTTGTCGGCTGCCAGGACATTCATTATGCCCTTGCCGTCCTGCGTATCGAGCAGGTCGTTGACATCGAAAGCCGGCTCGCCGAAGAACTTCTCCCCTCCCTCGCTCTCGATAGCCAAAAGGGCGCGCTGGATGGCGCCGATGCTGGCCGAGGAGATGTTGCCATACTGGGTCGTGTACTGGGCCGCGTTCTTGCCCACGAAGTCGAGCATCAGGCGGAGGTCCTTGAGGTCGATGAGCAGGAGGTTCTGGTCGTCGGCTATACGGAAGACTATGTTCAGGACACCTGTCTGGGTCTCGTTGAGCTCCATCAGACGGGCCAGCAGCTGGGGTCCCATCGCGGAGACGGTGGTGCGCATCGGGTAGCCCTGCTCTCCGTAAACATCGAAGAAACGGGTAGGGCAGCCGGCGAACTGGGGATTCTCTATGCCGAATTCGGGACAGCGCTTTTCGATGAAGGATGACATTTTGCCGCTCTGGCTGATGCCGGAGAGGTCGCCTTTCATATCGGCCATGAAGCAGGGGACTCCGCACTGGGAGAAGGTCTCCGCCATTACCTGCAGTGAGACTGTCTTTCCGGTTCCGGTGGCTCCGGCGATGAGGCCGTGTCGGTTGGCCATTTTGCCGACAAGGTTGATGGGTCCGTTTTCACAATGGGCGATATAAAGCTGTCCGTCTTTGTACATAGCTGATGTTTTTAAGGTTCAATTTTCAAAGATAGTACAATTTTTGCATATCTTTGCATCGAATTCGATATCGGGGGTGTTCTGGTTTTGACAGCGGATGATGTCGGATGGTAAGCATACCGAGCCTCGTGCCCCGGCTCGTTAATCTCAGAGCTCAAGCCATAACTGGCAACAACAACATTGCACTCGCTGCGTAGTCTAGACTAAGTCAGACTCCTTAATCGCGCGGCCCAGGGCCGTAGCGACGAGTATCCCGCAGGACTTTAAGCTTCCTATGGCCTGCATCAGGGATATCATCCAAGGGAGCTGCACGCGCCGACTCCTCTACCGCGCGCCAAGATTCAGAGGATAAGGAGCATCTGGCCCGCCTTCCGGCAGGATGTTCCCGACAATCAAAGGCAGGATAAGTATGTAGAAAGCCACCTGGCGCTCTGTTTGGACGGCAGTTCGACTCTGCCCACCTCCACAAAAAAAGCTCGCAGTCGCGAGCTTTTTTTGTGGAGGCGTCGGCACTGCGTGCCTCCTTGTATCTACCGGGGAAACCCCGGACCCCTCGCTCCGCTGCGGGCTAAACCCTTGCTCCGCTAGCGCCCTGAGGGGCGCCTATTTATCGTTAGAAGAGAGTTTCGTGAGCAGAGCAATGCCGATCACTCACTGCGAGCTTCAATTACCACCTTCGGTGAGCAAATCAGAGCACTTTACTCACCATGGAACTCTAAAGCTACCAGCGGTGAGCAATTAGTAGCCTCTGGCCCACAGAGTAACTTTTTTCTATTATTATTGGGATATAATAGAATTATAGTTACCTTTATTCAAGATTAAAATAGTGCTTATGAAATCATTGAAAGTAATCATTGAGAGTACTGAGAACAACTACTCCGCATATGTGGACGGGTTGGACGGAGTAGTGGCGACCGGAAGCACCTTGAACGAAATCAAGGAAAATATGCGTGAGGCGATAGCGGACTATAAGGAGACTTGCACCGAAATGGGATGCGAGATCCCTGAACAGTTGAAAGGCAGGTACGACTTTGAATTCACGATGGATGTGAAGAGTCTGCTCTCATTCTACACAGGTATCTTCACCAAAGCCGGGCTTGAAAGGCTGACAGGCATCAACCAGAAACAACTCTGGCACTACGCCAACGGCAAATCCACCCCTCGCCCTGCGCAGGTCGCCAAAATCGAAAGCGCCATGCACCGTCTCGGAAATGAGCTGCTGGCTATTACTCTCTAGAATTTTCCGGAATCTTTGAGGCGCTGGAGCGCTTCTCCGAGGACCTTCTGAGGCCCGGCGATGTTGATGCGGAGGTAACCGGCGCCTTCGGGGCCGAACTGGGTGCCGTCATTGAAGGCGACCTTGGCCACGTGAAGCAGATTGTGCATCAGTTCCGGCTGGGTGTAGCCCAGCTTGGTGCAGTCGAGCCAGATGGTCGCTGCTGCCTGAGGCCTTGTGCAACGTACCCTGGGCAGATTCTCGCGAACCCAACGGTCAGCGAAATCTATATTGCCTTCGATATAGCGCATCATCTCCTGACGCCACTCCCAGCCCTTGGTATAGCAGGCCAGCGTAGCCTCGATGGCGAAAATTGTCGGAAGATCGAAAGAATTCTCGTCGAGCCACTGGAAGAACTTGTCGCGCAAAGCGGGGTTGGAGATGATGATATAGGAGGAGACGATTCCGGCGATGTTGAAAGTCTTGGACGGAGCCATCAGGGTGATGCAGTTGGCGGCCGCCTCGGGAGAAATGGAGGCGAACGGCAAGTGCTTTCTGCCGTAGAAGACAGTTTCGGCATTGATTTCGTCGGAAAGGACGAGGATGCCGTGTTTCAGTGTGATTTCCGCAAGGCGCTCCAGCGTCGCACGGTCCCACGCGCGCCCCGAAGGATTGTGAGGGTTGCAGAGGATCAGCATCTTGCACTTGTCGTCGATGATGCTCTCGAGGTGGTCGAAATCCATCTCGTAACGGTCCAGGAAGCCGTCCTCGTCCTCCACGCGGATGAGAGGGTTGCTCACCGTCTCGAAGCCGTTGGTGCGGGGAATCTGAGCGAAACGGTGATACACCGGCGGCTGGATGATGATCTTGTCGCCAGGCTTGAGGAAGTAATTGATTACGAAGGCCTGCGCCTTGACAAGACCGGGCATATAGCGGATATTCGCAGGATCGACCTTCCAGCCGTGAAGCCTTTCAAGCCAGGCTGAAATGGTCGGGAAATAGTTGTCGGGAATAACGGTATAGCTGAGTATGGGGTGTTCGAGGCGCTTGCGGATGGCGTCTCGGACAAAGTCCGGAGTGCGGAAATCCATATCCGCCACCCAAAGCGGTAAAATCTCTTCGTCATTGGTGCCGAACATCAGTTCCAGTTCGGCATACTTCTCGGTCCCTGTGCCCCTTCGGTCAATTACTTCGTCAAAATCGTACATTCTTATTCGGAACGTGCGCCCTTTTGCGCACAAAATCCTACAAATTTATATCTTTGCGTTGAACAGAGAAAATTTTTTTATGGAAGGAGTATTATATGACGGCGCGGGAAATCTTTTCCTGATGTTCGACGGACGCGGTATAAGCAATCTGGAAGTTGAATTTCCCTCGGAGCGGGTGGTTTCCCTGTGTTCGGCTTTACCGGACACCGTTCCTGACGGCCTGATCGTACTCCTCGACCCTGCAGCGGAGGGTTGCGATTTCTCGATGCACTATTTCAACAGGGACGGCAGCGGCGGCTCGATGTGCGGTAACGGCGGACGCTGCATCGCAGCTTTTGCGCGCGACCTTGGCATCAGGCCAGCCTCGGAAGATGGAATATATAGATTCATTGCTGCCGGTAAGCCCTATTCGGCCGAGATCCTGGAGGATTCCGGTGCGACTAAAGTGGTGAGACTCAGCCTTCCCGATGTTGAAGATGCTGAGAATCTGCCGGATCCTGCGGGATGGTATCTCGATACCGGATGCCCCCATTTCGTCTCTTTCCTGAAAGATGCCGAAGCTCTGGAGACTCTTGACATCGCGCCTGCGGCCCTGCCTCTGCGTCATCATAAAGTATTCCCTTATGGGGTGAACGTGGACTTTATCGCACCTCTGGCGAATGATTCATTCGCTATCCGCACCTTTGAGCGCGGAGTTGAGGCCGAAACCCTTGCATGCGGCACCGGTGTCGTCGCCTCGGCTATTTCAGCCGCTCTCGCCCTGGGCCTCGCCGGGCCTCTCCACCTTGGTTTCAAAGCCCTCGGAGGCAATCTTTCCGTAGATCTGACCGTTCCCGACGAGTGCAAGAGCGGCACTCCCGTAGCCACCGATATCTATCTGACCGGGCCGACGAGAAGGCATTGAGTTTCAGAGACTATCCAATAAGGTTTTTCTTCAGGCCATCTAGTCAACCTTCATAGTCACCGCGGGGCTGACCCGGGATACGAATATCGAAGTCAGGCTCAGGATGAGCATTATGACTATGAATGAGATGACATTGACGGCAACTATCTGCAGCCAGTTGAAATCGATCGGCACGTAGCTTACGAAGTAATTCGCCGGATCGAGTTTAATGAGATGGGTATATTTCTGGATCAGGCACAGGGCCAGCGCCAGGGCATTTCCCACCAGCATACCCTTGCCCACAAGGGCCGCGGCCTTGCGCAGGAAGACGCCTGAGACGGCGCGGTTCGTCATTCCCAGGGACTTCAGGATACCGATGGTCGAGATATTCCGGAAGAGAATGATCAGCAGGCAGGAAATCATATTGAACCCGGCCACGGCCATCATCAGGGCCAGGATCATAACCACATTCAAATCGAGCAGCGCGAGCCAGTCGAAAAGATGGGCGTAGATGCGCTTGACAGAGATCGTGAAGAGCGACGGATCATCATCAGTCATCCTGTCCGAAACGAGATTCTCCACCGACGCCGCAGCCGCATCGATATCGGCCCGGCGGGGTATGCGGACCTCCATCGAAGAGGTCCCGGCCTTGCTCCAGCCATTGAGGCGCCTCACCTGACGGATATCCACAAGGGCGAAGGTCTTGTCAATCTCGTCCAACTGAGCGTCGAAGAGGCCGCAGACATCGAAGCGGCGGACCTTTATATCCTCGCCTATGAAATAACAGGTCATCTTGTCCCCCACCGAGATAGCGAGATCATCGGCCAGGGCGCGCGAAATCATCACGTCGTTGCTGACTCCGCCGCTGAAATCGGGAAGGGAACCCTCAGAAAGACAGGAGGCGAAGAACGAGAAATCGTAAAGCGAATCGACTCCCTTGAAATAGACGCCTGCGATGGCGTCGGAAGTCTTGATGAGACCCGACCGGTACGCCACCGGAGAGAGGCTTTCCACGCAGCGCAGGCTGTCGAGAGCCGCGGCATAAGAGAGGGAATCCGCGAAAGGGAAGCCCTCATTCAGGGGCGACTGCCCTGGCGGTACAAGTGTCACCGAGCCCATAAACCCGGTAGCCTTGGCCCTTATCTCCGACTTGAAACCGCCGACGACGGCAATGGCGACCACCATCACGGCAATGCTCAGGGCAACCGATATCCAGGAGATACGGTTGCCCTTGTCGCCGAGTCGGCGCGCTATGAAGCTGCCGGCATTCAAAACTTATCTGAGGACCGCCGAGAACCTGCTCTCGAAGGTCTTGAGCAGCTTGGCCATAATCTTCTCGGTCACATCGTCCGTAAGGGTCCTCTCAGGATCCTGGAAGACGAAGCTCATTGCATACTGCTTACGGCCGGTTCCGATGTGGACTCCGCGGTAAACATCGAAGAGGGTAACCTGCTTGAGGAGATTCTTCTCGGCCTGGAAAGCCGCCTTGCGGAGATCCGCGAACTTGACGCTCTCGTCGAGCAGGATAGCCAGGTCGCGGCGCACCTCGGGATATTTGGGCATCTCCTTGTAGAGCACCTTGTCGCGCTTGACCAACTGATAGAAGACAGGCCAGCTGACCTCGGCCACGAAGACGGGCTGCTTGATGTCGAACTTGCGCGCGAGTGAGGGAGCGATGGTTCCGGCCACGGCCAGACGCTTGCCGCCGAGCTTGTACTCAAGACCTTCGGAGAAAATATCCGAAGGAGCCGCATCGGCTTCGAGGCTGTAGATATCGGCGCCGAAACGCTTCAGCAAAGTCTCCAGATAGCCCTTCATCTGGAAATAATCGCCGGCACCGATCTCGTTCCTCCAGCTCTTCACCGCAGGACCGGTGATGGCGAAGCAGAGCCTCATCTCCTCCTTGTAGGACTTGAGATTTGCCACCGGATTGCCGTCACCCTCCTTGGGCACGAAGGAATAGACATTGCCCAGCTCGAAAATCTTCATACCGGGCATCTGGCGGTTGATATTGTACGAGACGACCTCGAGCGCGTTTAGAATCAATGTCTGGCGCATCGTATTGAGGTCGGAGCTCAAGGGATTCACGATATGGACCAAAGCGGAAGCCGGGAAGGTTTCAAGGCCGTCGTAATACTCGCCCTTGGTAAGGGAGTTGTTCATAGTCTCCACGAAGCCCCATCCCGCGAACAGATTCGAGACGGTCGAACGGACCACCTCCGGGTCGGGATGCTCGCCGTGGTTGACGGAGATCTTCATTCCCTCGGGAAGCTCGATATTGTTGTAGCCGTAGATGCGGAGCACCTCCTCGACTACGTCGCACTCGCGGGTGACATCCACCCTGTACGCAGGGACGCGAACAACAGCGCCCTTCTCATCGGCCTTCTCGAATTCGAAATCCATCGCCTCGAGAATGCCGCGGATGGTCTCTCCGCCCAGTTTCTTGCCGATAAGCGATTCCATACGCGCATAATCCAGCTCTACGCGGACCTTCTCGAAAGGAGCGGCGCAGAATTCGCGGACCTTGCCGACGATCTTTCCGCCTGCCACCTCCTGAATGAGGAGGGCCGCACGCTTGGCGGCCTGCATTGTTGCCAGCGGATCGATGCCGCGCTCATAGCGGAACGACGCGTCGGTCTTGAGAGTATGGCGCTTGCTGGTCTTGCGGATGCTCACAGGGTTGAAATATGCCGCCTCGAGGAAGACATCGGTAGTGGACTCGGTGACGCCGCTCTCTGCGCCTCCGAATACGCCGGCGATGCACATTGGCTCCTCGGCGTTGCAGATAACCAGGTCGTCGTGGCTGAGTGTCCTCTCGACACCGTCGAGGGTGACGAACTTGCATCCCTCAACGCTGCGGCGGACGACAACTTTGCCGCCTTTGATCTTGGCCGCATCGAAAGCGTGGAGCGGATGTCCCATCTCGTTGAGCACGAAGTTGGTCACATCCACCACGTTGTTGATGGGACGCTGTCCGATGGAGACAAGACGCTCCTTGAGCCAGTCGGGCGAAGGGCCGACCTTGATACCCCTGATCGTGACACCGATATAGCGGGGCGCCAGTTCGGGAGCCTCAACCTCAACGGGAATCGACTCGCCCGCCCCTTCCGTGAAGGAGCTTACGTCGGGTAATGTATATTCGCACGGAATGCCGTGGGTCTTGCAGTATGCATAGAGGTCGCGGGCGCAACCGATGTGCGACGCTCCGTCAACGCGGTTCGGTGTGAGGCCGATCTCATATACAGTGTCGGTCTTCAGGTGAAGGTAATCCTTCGCCGCGGTGCCGGGCACCGCCGAGGGATCGAGCACCATAATGCCGGAGTGGTCCTCGCCTATTCCGAGCTCATCCTCAGCGCATATCATTCCGTTGCTCTCGACGCCGCGGATCTTCGATTTCTTTATCTTGAACTCCCCGCCCTCGCCGTCAGGCAGCTTTGTGCCGATCGTAGCGAGCAGGACCTTCTGGCCGGCAGCGACATTGGGCGCACCGCAGACAACCTGAAGGAGTTCTGCTTCACCGGTATTGAGTTTGGTAACGTGCAGGTGGTCGGAATCGGGATGCTCGGTGCACTCCACGACTTCGGCGACAATGACGCCGGCAAGGCCGCCGGGAATCTGCTCGGCAGTCTCGATATGTTCAACTTCGAGTCCCGTATCTGTCAGAATCACGCCCACCTGTTCGGGAGTCAGGTCGAACTTGAGGTAATCTTTCAACCAGCTGTAAGAAATTGTCATCGGTATATAACTTTATCTGTATCTTGCAAATATAGGAAAAATGCTCTACTTGAAGAGCGAACGGACGAATTCGTGGCGGTCGAAGTAGCGCAGGTCCTCGATCTTCTCTCCCACCCCGATAAACTTGACCGGAATCTTGAACTGGTCGCTGATGCCGATCACGACGCCGCCCTTGGCCGAGCCATCGAGCTTTGTAACGGCGAGGGCCGTCACATCGGTAGCCTTGACGAATTCCCGGGCCTGCAGGAATCCGTTCTGGCCGGTAGAGCCGTCGATGACCAGCAGCACCTCGTGCGGTGCGTCGGGCACCACCTTGCGCATCACGTTGCGGATCTTGGTAAGCTCGTTCATCAGGCCGACCTTGTTGTGGAGGCGGCCCGCAGTGTCGATTATAACCACGTCCGCACCCTTGGCCACGGCGCTGCTGACGGTATCGTAGGCCACGGAAGCGGGATCGGAACCCATCTCCTGCTTGACGATATCCACTCCCGCCCTCTCGGCCCAGATGACAAGCTGATCGACGGCTGCGGCACGGAAAGTGTCGGCGGCTCCGAGAATCACCTTTTTTCCCGCTCCCTTCAGCTGGGCCGCGAGCTTGCCGATGGTCGTGGTCTTGCCGACGCCGTTGACGCCGACCACCATTATCACATAGGGTTTCTTCGAAAAGTCGAAAGGCTCCGCATCAGCGCAGCCATTGGCATCGAGCAGGGCCTCGATCTCCTCGCAGAGGATATCATTGAGTTCGGCGGCATTGAGATATTTGTCCCTGGCCACGCGTTCCTCGAGCCTCTCGATTATATTCTGCGTAGTCTCAACTCCCACGTCGGAGGTAATGAGGGCCTCCTCTATAGAATCGAGCACGTCGTCGTCCACGATGTCCTTGCCGGCCACCGCGTGGGCCAGTTTGTCGAATATCGAGCTGCGGGTCTTCTGCAACCCGGCGTCGAGTTTCTCGCGCGACTCCTTTTCCTGCCTGATATCCTCCTCGGAGAGGGCCTCGCCCTCTTTCTTCCTGGAACCGAAAATACCCCAGAATGCCATAATTATTTCTTTATTACAGGTTTATACAATTCCCTGATGCACCCCTCAGCAAGGGCGTCGAGTGACGATATACCCATCTCGGGCGGAAGCCCTGTGGCGTCGTAAGCTATCGGAAGTTCGGTGCAGGCCCCAACGACCGGGAGACGGTCAATAGCCCACAGCCGTTCGATTATCTCCTTGTATTTCAAGGCCGCCTCCTCTACCTTCCCCTCCTTGACCATATCCGTCACATCGTGGATTTCCCGCTGCGTTCCGGCATCCGGTATCCTGAAATCATACCCGCTCCTGGAAGCGTGAACCTGGTACAGGCCCGAATTCATAGTGCCCAGGGTCGCGGTAAGCCAGGCCCCCTTGGGGCTGCGGATACGGCACTGGTAGATGGTCTCCTCTACTATGTGGACAAGTCTTGCAAGCAATTCAGCGGGAAACGAGTCGATGAAGACGTGAGCGGTATTGCAGGTGACGCAGACCAGGTCGGCTCCCCAGCTGAGTAGCGACTGGATACCGTCGAGAAGATAAGGTGAAGGGTCCTCCCCTTTTCCCTCCAGGAACGCAGTCCTGTTGGGAATCATCGAATCGGAATACAGAATTACGCGCGGATGTTCCTGATCCCTTTCTGCGGGGGCCTTCTCCGCAAGGAGGCGCATAAATTCGGCAGATGCGGCAGGACCCATCCCGCCAAGCACTCCGAGAACCAGACCGTTGCTTTTCATATCTTCGCTTTACAATCCTGCAAAGATAATAAAAAAGCTACTTGCAGGTCATTATATCGAGAATCATCTTGTCGGTAGAGCGCATTCCTTCGCGGCCGATGAGGCCGAGGTTGGATATGGTCTTCTCGATATCCTCCTCGATGATGCCATCGTTGGAAGAGATGCACTTCTGCTCAAGGGCCAGGACAGCTGACTGAAGGGAGCAGGCCACTCCCGATGCCACCTTGAGGGCGCATCCCACCTTGGCACCGTCGCAAACCATTCCGGTGATGTTGCCGACCATATTCTTGATGGAGGAGCACACCTCTTCATAACCCCCTCCCCGCAGGTAAACTATGCCGCAGGAGGCTCCGGTAGAGGCGATCACACATCCGCAAAGGGCTGACAGTCGCCCAAGATAGCCCTTGATGTGGATTGCCACGAGATGGGCCAAAGCCAGTGCGCGCATCAACTGTTCGTGGCTTGCGCCAGTCTTTTCGGCAATCGCAATGACGGGCATCGTCACCGTTACGCCCTGGTTGCCGCTGCCGGAATTGCTCATCGCGGGAAGGGTACAGCCGGCCATACGCGCATCGGAGGCCGCTGCAGTGCGGGCCATCGCATAGGTGAGGAGAGTATCTCCATACACGGCGGCATTGTCTTTTTCCAGAAGCGTCCTGCCCACCTGGAGGCCGTATTTATGCGTAAGCCCCTCCTTCGAGAGGCGGCTGTTCATCGCTACGGAATCCTGCATGAACTCTATCTTTTCCAGAGGGACGGTGGTAGCGAATTCATATATCTCCCTGACAGTAATATCGCGTGCCATATCGGGATCGACAGCCGGTTCATCCCCCTTCCGGCCCGACTTATCGGACTTGCCGGGAGCAGCCAGGCGGTCGGACCCGTCGAGCGTCACGCGGACTATATTGTCGTGGCTGCCGGTAATCTCAGCCACGGCGCGATGCCCTCCGCCGGAGACGGAAGCCTCCACGAATAACATTTCAGAAGTATCGGCAAGGGCGACACTCACCTTTCCCGAGGCTGTCATCTGACTGGCTTTCGAGACCGAATCCGGGCAGAGGTCGTGCAGGACCTCAAGGCCATATTTCGAGCATCCGCAGACCACGCCAAGGGCGGCGGCCACCTGAAGGCCCACCATTCCGGTCCCGGGGATTCCGACTCCCATCCCGTTTTTGAGGATGTTGGGGCTGACTTTGATCTCTACGTTTTCACAGGCACAGCCGCAGGAGCGGAGTTCTTCTGCGGCACGGGCGGCGGCCAAAGCAACAGCGATAGGCTCCGTACATCCCAGCGCCGGCTTGACCTCCTGATGAATCAGGGCTATAAACTTATCGTAATCCATTGTATCAGAATATTTGGTACGAATATACAAAAAACGGCCGGTTGTAACAACCGGCCGTTAAATGAATCTTTCAAGCAGATTATTTTGCGAAATAATCCTTTACCTTGTCCGTAGGAACGAACTCTTCCTGGAACATATAGGCACCTGTACGCTCGCTCTTGACCATACGGATGCACTTTACTACGTTTCTCTTCTCTGATTTGTCGCCGCTGAAGGTTGCGACCGCTTTCTTTGCCATTGTATGATAAGTTTAAGCGTTAATTACTTGATTTCCTTGTGAACAGTCACCTTGTGGAGATAAGGGTTGTACTTCTTCATCTCCATCCTTTCGGGGGTGTTCTTCTTGTTCTTGGTGGTGATGTAGCGGGAGATGCCGGGAACGCCGCTCTCGCGCTGCTCGGTGCACTCCAGGATAACCTGTACTCTGTTGCCTTTCTTTGCCATAGCCGTACAAATTAAACAATGTTGATCAAACCTTTAGCCTGTGCAGCCTTTACGGTATCTGCGAGGCCGTTCTTGTAGATAGTCTTCATACCGCGGCAAGAAACCTTGAGGGTAATGAATCTCTGCTCTTCCTCGGACCAGAACTTCTTGGTCTTGAGGTTAGGAGCGAATTCGCGCTTGGTACGGCGCTTGGAGTGGGAAACATTGTTTCCGATCATCCTCTTCTTTCCAGTGACTTGACAAACTCGTGCCATTGTTGTATCTATTTTTTATTATTTTCAAAAGGGGCTGCAAATATCCTGTTTTTTATTTAAAAAAACAAATTTTTCTGCCTACTTGCACACTTTCAAGAATCTGTTCCAGCGGATGTTGGCGGGGAAACGCCTCGAAGCATCCGTCGAGAGCCATATAAAGAGCGGCTTTCCGACTATGTGGTCCTCGGGGACGAAGCCCCAGTAACGGGAGTCCAGGGAGTTGTGACGGTTGTCGCCCATCATGAAGTAATAATCCATCTTGAAAGTATATTCCGAAGTCTCCACACCGTTGATGAAGACCTTGCCGTCCTCGACCTTGAAATCGTTCTGCTCGTAAACCTCTATCGTCCTCTTGTAAAGGTCGATATTGGCGGGAGTCAGTTCGACGGTCGCGCCCTTGGCGGGGATCCAGAGGGGCCCGTAGTTGTCCCTCGTCCAGCCAGTCCCGGTAAAGGGGAAGAGCAGAAGCGGGGAGTCGGGGAAATCCGGAGGATAGACATCGACATTGGGCGTCACAGATACCACATTGGGAAGGGCCTTGACCTTTTCGAGGCGCTCTTCGGTAAGGGGCATCTCGGGATAGCCCGGCATCGACTGGCTGTACCACAACTCCGAGGCGTTGAGGCCGAGGCTCTCGATGATCTTGATGTTTATCGGTCCGTCAGTCTCCACGCGGAAGGTATTCTGGATACCCTTGTAGGCCGGCTGCGGCTCGCCGTTGACATAGACGCGTCCGTCGATCACCTGGAGGGTATCGCCGGCCACGGCCACGCAACGCTTGACATAATGGTCTTTCTTGTCCACAGGACGGACCACTATGGGGCCGTAGTTGTTGATTGTATATTCACGGCCGCTGGTGCGGACGTGCATATAGTAATCTTCAGCCGGGACACGTTTGAGGACGGTATCTCCGTGGGGGAAGGAGAAGACGACGTAATCGTCGCGCTTCACGTTGCCCAGGCCGGCGATCCTGCGATATTTGAACTGGATCGCCTTGGAGTAGCTCTCCCTGCCGGAAATGGGGAATACGTTGTGTATGAAAGGCATCGAAACAGGAGTCTGGGGAAGCCTGGGCCCGTATGCCGTCTTGCTCACGAAGAGATGGTCTCCCGTGAGAAGGGAACTCTCCATCGACGAGGAGGGAATCTTGAAGGCCTGGATGAAGAAGATATTGATGAAGGTGACCACGATGACGGCGAAGATTATGGCGTCGAGCCAGTCCAGCCACACATTGTGCTTCTCCCCTTCCTTATACTCCTTCTTCCAGAAAGCCCACTTGACCTTCCGGGTGATGAAGATATCAAAAATCACCGCCAGTCCGAAGAACCACCAGTAATTCCCGATCCATAGGACCCAAAGGATATAAAGTACGGCCCAGAAACTGAACCGTACCCATTTGTTCCTGTATATTCCTTTCAGAGTCAATGCAGCAAACTATTTGACAGAGTTTACGATAGCCTCGAAAGCCTGGGGATTGTTCATCGCCAGGTCAGCGAGGACCTTGCGGTTGAGTCCGATATTCTGCTTTGCGAGCTTGCCCATAAACTGGGAGTAGTTCATTCCGTGCTGGCGTGCAGCCGCGTTGATACGGGTGATCCAGAGCGAGCGGAATGCGCGCTTCTTAGCTTTGCGGTCGCGGTATGCGTAGGTCAGACCTTTTTCGTAGGTATTCTTGGCTACGGTCCAGACGTTCTTCCTGGCGAGGAAGTTACCGCGGGTTTCCTTTAAAATTTTCTTGCGGCGGGCTCTTGATGCCACCGAGTTAACCGATCTAGGCATAAATTTGATTGATTTGGGATGTCAGCGTCCCGACTCGCGGGAACTTGCCGGCTGTGCATCCGGGTTAAACATTAATTGAAATTACTTTACCAACAAAGCTTTTACCCTCTTCTCGTCAGCGCTGGTAAGCATAGCGACATGGGTAAGGTTCCTCTTCTGCTTCTTGGTCTTTTTAGTCAGGATGTGACTCTTGTAGGCGTGTTTTCTTTTCACCTTTCCAGAACCGGTGAGCGTGAAACGCTTCTTTGAACCGGAGTTGGTCTTCAATTTTGGCATAATAGTTAATTTATAATAAGTAAAGCAATTGTGTCACTTTTTCTTAACCGGGGCGATCATCATTATCATCCTCTTTCCTTCCAGCTTGGGCATCTGCTCGGCCTTTCCGTAATCCTCGAGGTCCACCGCAAAGCGGAGAAGCAGTTTCTCGCCCTGCTCGGAGAAGAGGATCGAACGGCCGCGGAAGAAGACATAGGCCTTGACCTTCGAGCCCTCCTGCAGGAAGCTCTTCGCGTGGTTGAGCTTGAACTGATAGTCGTGCTCATCGGTCTGGGGGCCGAAGCGGATCTCCTTGATGACCACCTTCGAGGCGTTGGCCTTAAGTTCCTTCGCCTTTTTCTTCTGCTGATAGACGTACTTCTGATAGTCGATAATCTTGCATACGGGCGGATCGGAATTGGGAGCGATCTCGACGAGGTCGAGCTCCTGCTCCGATGCCATCCGCAAGGCTTCGCCAATGGAATAAATACCCTGTTCAGGGACATTCTCCCCTACTACTCGGACCTTCGGGGCGGTAATTTCCTCGTTGATCCTCAAGCCCTCTTCCTTTTTGCGGTTCTGGGGCAGGCGCTGATCCGGCAGTCGCGGTGCGGATGCCGGCTTCGGCTTGGGCGGGCGGTATTTGTTGTTAGCTATGGCTGTGTCCTCCAGTTAAGTTAATTATCGGTGTAATTATTTAAGTTCGTTTTCTATCTCCTGTTTAATATATTCCACAAAATCGCCGACGGCCATCGAGCCCATATCCTCGCCGCCTTGCTTCCTGACTGATACAGTGTTGCTTGCGGCCTCCTTCTCACCTACTATCAGCAAGTACGGGATGCGCTTGATCTCGTTCTCGCGGATCTTCTTTCCGATGGTCTCGTTGCGGTCGTCAACGGAGGTGCGAAGTTCGTAATTATTAAGTAATTCGCAAACTTTTTTTGCAAAATCGTTGTATTTTTCGCTGATGGGCAGGATCATAGCCTGGTCGGTCGAGAGCCACAGGGGCAACTTTCCGCCGGTGTGTTCGAGCAGCACGGCGACGAATCTCTCGAGCGAACCGAAGGGCGCGCGGTGGATCATAACCGGGCGGTGCTTCTTGTCATCGGCGCCGGTATATTCGAGTTCGAAGCGCTCGGGCAGGTTGTAGTCCACCTGGATGGTACCCAGCTGCCAGCTGCGTCCGAGGGCATCTTTGACCATAAAGTCGAGTTTAGGGCCGTAGAATGCGGCCTCGTCATATTCGACAACGGTAGGCAGCCCCTTCTCAGCGGCAGCCTCGACGATAGCTCTCTCGGCCTTCTCCCAGTTCTCCTCGCTGCCGATGTACTTGCTGTGATCGGTCTTATGGCGCAGGGATATCTGTGCGGTATATTTGTCGAACTTCAGGGTACGGAAGATATAGAGCACGATGTCGATGACCTTGCAGAACTCCTCCTTGATCTGGTCGGGACGGCAGAAGAGGTGCGCGTCGTCCTGGGTGAAGCTGCGGACACGGGTCAGGCCGTGGAGCTCGCCGCTCTGCTCGTAACGATAGACGGTGCCGAATTCCGCGAGGCGGACGGGCAGATCCTTGTACGAGTGGGGTTTCGACTTGTAAATCTCGCAGTGATGGGGGCAGTTCATAGGCTTGAGCAGGTACTCCTCGCCCTCCTGCGGGGTGGTTATGGGACGGAATGAATCCTTGCCGTACTTAGCCCAGTGGCCGGAGGTAACATAGAGTTCCTTGTTGCCGATATGAGGAGTGACGACGGGCAGATAGCCGTACTGCTTCTGCACCTTACGCAGGAAGTTCTCAAGCCTCATACGCAGTTCGGCACCCTTGGGAAGCCAGAGGGGAAGACCCATTCCCACCTTCTGCGAGAAGGTGAAGAGTTCCATCTCCTTGCCGAGCTTGCGGTGGTCGCGTTTCTTGGCCTCCTCGAGCATCTGGAGATACTCGTCGAGCATCGATTTCTTGGGGAAGGTGATGCCATAGACGCGGGTGAGCATCTTGTTGTGCTCGTCGCCACGCCAATATGCAGCCGCGATGCTGGTGAGTTTGACCGCCTTGATGACGGAGGTGTCACGGAGATGCGGGCCTCGGCACAGGTCAGTGAATGAGCCGTTGGTATAGAAGGTTATGTGGCCGTCCTCGAGACCCTCGATCAGCTCACACTTGTACCATTCATCCTTGTGGGAGAAACGCGCGAGCGCATCGGCCTTAGAGACAGACGTGCGGACGAACTTCTCCTTGGTACGGGCGAGTTCGATCATCTTCTGCTCGATTGCGGCCAGGTCAGCCTCGACAAGTTGCTTGTCGCCGAGGTCTATATCGTAGTAGAATCCGTTTTCAATCGCAGGTCCGATACCGAATTTGACTTTCGGATAGAGGCTCTGGATAGCTTCGGCCATAAGATGGGACGAGGAGTGCCAGAAAGTCTCCTTCGCCTCTTTGTCCTCCCATTTGTGGAGTTTAATCGAAGCGTCGCTCTCAATCGGACGGTCCAGGTCATAGATTTCGCCATCGACCGATGCAGACAAAACATCGGATGCGAGGCGCGGGCTGATGCTTTCGGCTATCTGGTAAGCCGTAGTGCCCTGTTCGTATTGTCTGACGCTGCCGTCAGGAAAAGTGATGTTAATCATTACAAACTGATTATTGGTTCATATATCCTGCAAAGATAGTATTTATTTCCAGAATGATTTTGATTATTGTTGCATCCACGACCTCCTTCTGTTCCCGGCCACAGATACTCACGTTGAAAATGATGAAAATGATTGTTTTTTATCTTATCTTTACGCTTAAATAATCAAGTAATATGAATCGTCTATACCATCACCACTTGTCATTTATCATTATTCTTTTACTTAATACTTTTATTCTCCCCGCCCAACGCACCTATACTTATGGTTACAACTCTTCCGGCGACAGAGTTTACAAGTTGGGCGACCAGCAGAAAAGCGGTAGTGGAGATTCTACGCGAATCTTTTCCTTCTCAGATACTTCAACGATTATCAAACAACAGACGACACTTTCTTCCGGAGAGGCCGTTGCCAGGACGATTCCTATATATTCGTCGATTTACAATATAGATACTTCCTGCGACGTAGGCAAGATACCGATGAATTCATCAATATCGCCGTCGGGAGGAAGGATTTATTCCATTCCTCTGGTCACCGCTGCCGGATATAACTTCACGCCGCAATTGAGCCTCACATACAACAGTCAGAGCGGGGATGGAGTCGCCGGATTCGGATGGAGCATAAGCGGTTTGTCGTGCATTACAGTAAGGAATAAGAATCACTACTATGACGGATTGACGGCTCCGGCCAATTACCAGCACACCAACTGCAGCTATGTCCTTGACGGACAGCCCCTGCTACAGGATTCCCTCGCCATGGAACTTGGCTATGACTGGTCCACGCCTACTGGCCACATCTTGGTCAAGAAGCATACGGACGCGTCCGGACGGGTACTATGGTTTGACGCCTTGCTGCCCAACGGAGGAAAAGCTATTTACGGCCTGACCGAGAATGAAGATGAGGAAGAGAATGAAAATACTCCGGAACCGGAACTTGAGCCCAAGCCTTTCTATCCTTTGACAAGGATAACGGATGCGGACGGTAACATCATCAAGTTCAAGTATCACGAACCGGACAGCAGCTTGTTTTATATCGACGAAGTTATCTATGGCACTGACAGTTCCGCTTCCCTGAAGTTCCACTATCAATCCCGTAACGATTACAACAGATACAGCCATTTTGCTACGAAGCCGGTCCACAACTCATTGCTGTTGACCAGTATCGAGAGTTTCGACGATAGCGGGCTCATAACACGTGATTCCCTGTACCACAGCACCAGATATGGCACCATTCTGCTC
>JAFSXX010000009.1 GCA_017443845.1 Bacteroidales bacterium
CTTTTGCCATAATTTAAAGCTTTAATATGTAAAATATAAAATTTCTTTATTTGAGCTGGTGGTGAGAATTGAACTCACGACCTCTTCCTTACCAAGGAAGCGCTCTACCCCTGAGCTACTCTGGCCGATATTTCTGGAGCGGAAGACGAGGTTCGAACCCGCGACCCTCAGCTTGGAAGGCTGATGCTCTACCAACTGAGCTACTTCCGCAAAGCAAAAAAAAAGTGGGGAGAGCAAGATTCGAACTTACGAAGGCGTGCGCCAGCAGATTTACAGTCTGCCCCAGTTGGCCACTTTGGTATCTCCCCAGTTTGTGTCTGGAGCCGATGGAGGGATTCGAACCCACGACCTGCTGATTACAAATCAGCTGCTCTGACCAGCTGAGCTACGTCGGCTTCTTTTTTGAGTTCGCAAATATAGACAGTTTATGCGAATTGGCAAAATTTTTTCTCAAAATCTTTAAGAATCTCCCAAAATTGCCCTCAATATGTCGGATTCCGAGTAGCCGCATTCCCTGTACAACTCTTCCGGTTTCCCCTGCTCCACAAATCGATCGCCTATTCCCAGGCCGGTTACGGCCGGTTTTTGGCCGCCGCAGTGCGAGGCGACATATTCCGAGACGGCTCCGAAAAGACCACCCGCGGTGACGCCGTCCTCTACGGTTATTATGCGGGATGCCTTGGCGCAGGCCTCGGCGAGTGCCTCTTCGTCCAGGGGCTTGAGGAAGCGCATATCGAAGTGGAGGGCGTTGATCCCCTGGTCGGCAGCCTGCCTGACGGCCCCGGCCGCCTTGTTGCCGACAGTGCCTATGCTGAGGACCGCCACCGAGGATCCTTCCGAGAGCTTGACCGCCTTGCCCCTTGCGATTCTGTGGAAAGGTTCGTCCTTCCAGGGGGCGCCCGCACCGGCCCCGCGCGGATACCTTATTATAATAGGGCCGTCGTATTCCGGCAGGGTGGCGGAGTACATCATGTCGCGGAGCTCCGTTTCGTTGAGCGGGGCGGCGATTGTCAGATTGGGGATGGGACGGTAGCAGGCCATATCGAATGCGCCGTGGTGGGTCGCGCCGTCCTCTCCGACGATGCCGGCCCTGTCGAGGCAGATGACCACCTTGAGATTCTGGAGCGCCACGTCGTGGATTAAATTGTCGAAAGCCCTCTGCGAGAAGGAGGAGTAGATGTTGCAGAAGGGGAGGAGTCCGCCTGCGGCCAGGCCCGCCGAGAAGGTCACGGCGTGCTGCTCGGCGATTCCCACGTCGAAGACCCGTCCGGGGAGTTCCCTCATCATTATGTCCATTCCGCATCCGGTGGCCATGGCGGGAGTGACGCCGACTATGCGGCTGTCTGCGCGCGCGAGTTCGAGCAGGGTGGTGCCGAAGACGGTCTGGTACTTCGCGGCGCCTCCCTTGGAGAGGATGCGTTCTCCCGTGGCAGGGTCGAACCTGCCCGGAGCGTGCCATACCGTGGGGTCGGCTTCGGCCGGGGCGTATCCCTTGCCCTTGAGGGTGACAACGTGGAGCAGTTTGGGGCCCGGAATGTTCTTGAGGCGGGAGAGGGTCTCCACCATAGTCTCGATATTGTTGCCGTCGATCGGGCCGAAATATCTGAATCCCAGTGAATCGAAGAAATTCACCCTGTCCTTTTCGGGAACTATGGCGCGTTTCATCCCCTTGACCAGACGCTGAAGCGCCTTGCGCACCCTGCCCTGGCCGAGGCGGTCCCAGACACTCTTCTTGATGCGGTTGTATCCCGCGCTGGTGGTGAGCCTGACAAGGTAATTGTGGAGGCCGCCGGTATTGTCGTCGATGGAGATCTGGTTGTCGTTGAAGATGACCAGCAGGTCGGCGTTCGAGGCGCCGGCGTTGTTGAGGCCTTCGAATGCGAGGCCGCCCGTCATCGCGCCGTCACCGATGACGGCCACGACGTGCTCCCCCTTGCCGGAGAGTTTCTCGGCCGCGGCGATGCCCAGCGCTGCCGAGACCGAGACCGAAGAGTGCCCCGCCCCGAACGAGTCGTAGGGGCTCTCACTCATCTTCGGGAAGCCGCTGATGCCGTCCAGACACCTGTTGCGGAGAAAGGCCTCGCGCCTGCCGGTAATGATCTTGTGGGCGTAAGCCTGATGGCCCACATCCCAGACGACCTTGTCCTGCGGGGTGTCGAACACCTTGTGGATGGCCACCGCTATCTCGACGGCACCGAGGCTCGCGCCCAGATGGCCGGGATTCCTGGAGCAGCATTCTATAATATAGGAGCGCAGCTCCGCGCACAGGGTGCGGAGCTCCTCATTGCCGAGACCCTTGAGGTCGGCGGGTGAATTTATGTTTTCCAGTATCGCCATAACCGAGTGGCAAAAGTACGATATATTTACGGATTTATAAAAAAACGTTAAATTAGCACTCTGAAACCTTTCGGCAAATAATCAAACAACCATAACAATGTCAGAAAAAATCCAAAAACTGATGAACGACAGCCCCGTCGCGCGTTGGACTGTCCTTATCCTGGTGGCGTCGATGATGTTCTTCGCCTACATGTTCGTAGATGTCATGTCGCCCCTCAAATCGCTCGTCGAGTCGAGCCTCGGCTGGAACAGCAGCGTTTTCGGCACTTATGCCGCATCTGAGTACATCCTCAATGTCGTCGGCTTCCTGCTGATCGCGGGCATCATCCTCGACAAACTCGGTGTGCGCTTTTCAGGAGTCCTCTCCGCAGGATTGATGGTGCTCGGCGCAGCCATTAAATTCATAGGTATCTCCGACTGGTTCCAGACCACCGCCTTCTGCGAGTGGCTCGGCACCTGGTGGACCGCGATGCCCGGCAGCGCCAAGATGGCGTCCCTCGGATTCATGATCTTCGGCTGCGGCTGCGAGATGGAGGGTACCAACGTCTCCAAGATCCTGGCCAAGTGGTTCAAAGGCAAGGAGATGGCCCTCGCGATGGGCCTTGAGATGGCAATCGCCCGCCTGGGCGTCTTCGCCGTCATGTGGATTGCGCCCATCATCTCGGCAAAGGCGGGCGGAAGCGTCATCGCTCCCCTCGGCTTCTGCGGTGCGCTGCTCTGCATCGGCCTCATCAACTTCATAATCTTCGGCATTATGGACAAGAAGTTCGACAACCAGCTGGTGGCGGCCGGCCTGGCAACCGAGGAGAAGTCCCCCGAAGACGAATTCCACGTCAGCGACCTCGGCGCCATCTTCAAGAGCAAGATGTTCTGGATCGTAGCCCTGCTGTGCGTCCTTTATTACAGCGCCATCTTCCCGTTCCAGAGATATGCCACCAACTTCCTTGAGGAGACCCTGGCGATCGAGGCCGCATCCGCGGCCAAGCTCTTCAGCTGCTTCCCGATCCTGGCAATGGTGCTCACGCCATTCCTCGGCATCTTCCTGGACTACAAGGGCAAGGGAGCCACTATGCTGATGGTGGGCGCTATCATAATGATAGTCTGCCACCTGAGCTTCGCCTTCATACTGCCTCTTTTCCCTTACAAATGGCTGGCGCTCACCCTTATAGTCACCCTCGGAGTCAGCTTCTCGCTCGTTCCCGCGGCCCTCTGGCCCTCAGTTCCCAAGATCATCGACGAGAAGATTCTCGGAAGCGCATACTGCCTTATCTTCTGGGTCCAGAATATCGGCCTCTGCTTCGTCCCGATGATCATCGGCTCCCTCCGCCAGAGTACAGGCAGCTATCTAGTCCCCATGATCGTATTCTCCAGCTTCGGAGTCCTGGCCTTCTTCTTCAGCCTGCTGCTCAAGAAGGAGGACCGCGCCAAGGGATACGGCCTCGAACTGCCCAATATCCGCAAGGAAGCGAAATAACCGCTGGCAAACAACAGACAGAACATCGATCCGTTATATGAAACAACCCCTGGCTGACCGCCAGGGGTTGTTTGTGTTCGCCCAGCACGAACGTACTCTAACGGGTGCAAGTCCCCAAACCGCCCTGATAGTGGGAAGGTTACAGCCAAAGGCAAGGGTGTCCATCGTGAGGTGGAATCTGAAGGAAGCCGGCGGCAAACGGTTGGCCCGATGAACAAGAACTTGGTAGAAGGCTGGAAGGCAGGGGTAATGCTACATAAGAAGCAAAAGCCCGATAACTATCCGAACTGCCGACAGTAAACCAAGCGGGTATAAACCGGAAAGAGTACGTCCATAACTGGGGAGGTCTCGCAGGCGAGGCTTCAAAAAAAAGGAGCCGAGCAGTAACAACGAACTGCGAGAAGTCAGCCGAGGTCATAGTACCTGCTTAATATCGGCACGGCAGGGAAGGACCGAACCTTATTGTGAA
>JAFSXX010000010.1 GCA_017443845.1 Bacteroidales bacterium
TTAAAATATCAAAATAATTATGATTATTTTCTATTATTATGGGTGTTGTTGCTATAAATCATTAATTAATAATAAGATAGTATTGGCAAAACCTCTGCCTACTTCCGCCTGCTCGACAAGATCGTCGATGCCCACGTCGGAGAGTAGCGGCCTTTGTGAGTGAGCGCGTGGAGGATAAGTAGCTGATACTTAGCTTAATAATAAAAGCCATCCCCTCCCAGAAAAGGGGATGGCTTTTATTATTTGGCTGACAAGCAGAGAGTTGGTCTCTATGGGGTAAAAAAGAGAATGATTAAGGATAAACTGTCGTGGTAGCCGTAAAGGTTTGTCCGAAATTATCAATGAGATCTATTCTAATTATTGATGATTGGTCAGGCTTATTCTGACATTCTAAAACAAGGTAAAAGGAATAATCCGTGGTTTCGCTGATAAGACATTGATTAAAATCGATATTACAAACCAAATCATCGATATAATAATAATTATACCATGATCCGGTGCCTTTTTTATAGCCGGATTGAATCCATTCGGGCACAGACGTCATCGTAGCTTTCATAGAAAAACAATCATTTAACAGTGCCCCCTCATCATGTGAAGAATCAAATTTTGTCAAAGCCCAAATATTAATCGATGCAAATCTGCAATCAATATAGTAAACAGGATTCAGTACTTTGTCCCCAATATCTTCCATCATAGGATGACCAAAATATCCGGTGTCTTTGTAAAAAGACCAAGCCTCCTGTTTTTCTTTATCTGAACACTCTCGTAGATGATGAGATAAAATAATACTTGTACCGCTATTTGAAACAGATAAACTATCAACTCTTAACATGTAGATTAGGAAGTGGCCATCGCACAGAATGTTAGGATACCGTTTCTGACATCCAGAAATAGTTAAGATGATCAAAAAAACGAAGATACTCTTTTTCATTCGGTTTGTTCAATGATTAAACAATAATTCAATCATACAAATATACAAATAATCATCATTGAACATAAGATCAACAACCATGGAGGCTAAGTAGTTTATACTCAGCGTTTTAATAAAAGCTATCCCCTCCGTTTGAAGGGGATAGCTTTTATTATCTGGCTGATAGCCGGCGAGTTAGTCTCCACGGAGACTATTTGGCCTTCGCAGCCTCTTTTACCAGCATCTCGAAGATGCCTTTGAAGATCTTGTTCTGGCCGGTGACAAGGGCTTCGGGATGGAACTGGGTGGCGATGATCATTCCACCGCCGTCGGGATAGTTCTTGAGGGGTTCCACGCGCTCCACGCCCTCGATGATGCCGTCAGCGCTGCGGGCGATGACCTTGAAGCCCTGGGGAACATCCTTGATGGCCTGGTGATGGAAGGAGTTGACCTCGGTGGAGCGGGTTCCGAGAGCTTTCTCCAGGAACGAGCCCTTCTCGATGGTGATGGAGTGGGTGCCGTAGCTGCCGGTGGTGCCGCCCTGACGGTGCTTCACATAGCTCTCGGGAATCTGCGAGGGGATATCCTGCCAGAGGCTTCCGCCGAATGCCACTGCCATCAGCTGTTCGCCGCGGCAGATGCCCAGCACGGGAATACCGCGCTTGACGGCCGCACGGACCAGCTTCACGTCGAAATCATCGCGTGCCGGCTCCACGTCGCCAAGCTCGCGGAGGGGCTCCTCGCCATAGAAACGCAGCGGGTCGAAGTCGGCTCCGCCGGTCATTACGAGCCCGTCGAGCGAAGCTACGATGGTCTCGATGACTGTCTCGTCGGAAGTCACGGGAATAACCACGGGAGCGCCGCCCGCATTGCGTACGGCGTTGGTGTAGGTCAAATTGACCATATTCTTGGAACCGTCCACATAACCGGAGACTCCGATCACGGGGACCTTGGCAAAAAGCGATGCGGATGCAATCAACGCAACGGCAATCAGGAAAAATCTTTTCATATCGTGAAGAATTGAGTTTGTTTCAGTCCGTTCAGCAAAGATAAAATAAATAAGGGATTTTAGGAAATAAGGCGTAAATTTGCATAATATGAATTAATGTGTGCAAATGAAACCTACTCTCATAGTACTAGCGGCCGGAATGGGCTCCAGGTATGGATCCCTCAAACAGATGGACGGCCTCGGCCCCAGCGGCGAAGCGATAATCGACTACTCTATATATGATGCCATAAGGGCCGGATTCGGCAAGATAGTATTTGTCATCCGCCACTCCTTCGAGGAGCCCTTCAAGAAGATGTACAACCCGGAGAAGTTCGGCGGCAAGGTCGAGGTGGAATATGTATTCCAGGAACTCGACTACCTGCCCGAAGGCTATAAGGTCCCCGAAGGCCGCGAAAAGCCCTGGGGCACCAACCACGCCCTGATGATGGCCGCCCCGGTGGTCAAGGAGCCATTCGCCGTCATCAACGGCGACGACTTCTACGGAGCAGCCGGCTTCCAGTCGATGGGCGATTTCCTCCGCAGCGTGGAGGGCAGGACCAACGAATACTCGATGGTCGGCTATATGCTCGACAACACCCTCTCGGACTTCGGCGGAGTCTCCCGCGGCGTATGCGCCACCGACGAAAACGGCAACCTGCAGACCATTACCGAGCGCTTCGGCATCTGCCGCAAGGGCGACAAGGTCATCCACGTGGTGGACGGCCAGGAGTACGAGCTGCCCCACGGCTGCCCTGTCTCGATGAATTTCTGGGGCTTCACACCCGACTATTTCGACCACAGCAGCCGCATCTTCAGGGAGTTCCTCGACAGCGACGCGGCCAAGACCAACCTCAAGGCCGAATTCTTCATCCCCTATGTGGTGGACGAACTCATAAAGAAGGGCATCTCCACCTTCAAGGTGCTCCACTGCGACGCCAAGTGGTTCGGAGTCACCTACAAGGAGGACCGTCCCTTCGTGATAGCAAAGCTGCAGAGCCTCGTGGACGCCGGCGTCTATCCCGCGAACCTCTGGAATATCTAGCGAGATGAAGGTCAAGGCAGGCAAGGTAGTCGAATATGTGCTGCTGCTCGGTCTCTCGGCCGTGCTCCTGTGGCTTGCGTTCCGCAGCGTCAACTGGAGCGAGTTTTGGACCGACCTCAAGACCTGCCGCTGGGAATGGGTTGTGGCGATGATGCTGCTCCAGTGCCTCATAACCCTGATGAGGGGCGAGCGCTGGCGCCTTATGATGCGCCCCCTGACCAAAGATCTCACCGTCCGCGAGACATACGACGCCTACGCCATCTGCTACCTGGCCAATCTCGCCTTCCCGCGCAGCGGGGAGGTCGTTCGCTGCGGCCTGATCGCTGAGACCCGCAAGACCCACTTCGAGGGAGCCCTCGGCAGCGTGGTCATAGAGCGTACCTGGGATATAATCTGCACCTTCCTGTGCTGCATCCCTCTGCTCTTCTTCGGCCGCTTCAGGGACTATCTCAACGAGAAACTTTTCGCCCCGATGGCCTCTTCGATGCACCTGGGATGGCTCTGGACGGCGCTGGCGGCGGTGGCCGTGATCGCGGGCATATATTTCCTGATCAGGGCAAACAAAGAACGCATTTCCCGCTCCAAGGCCGGATCGGCCATCCTGGGCTTCTTCCGCAAGATGTGGAGCGGAATCAAGGCCACCTTCACGATGGAGCGCAAATGGGCCTTCTTCGCCTATACGATACTTATCTGGGTCTCCTACTGGCTCTGCAGCCTCTGGACGATTTACGCCATCCCCGCGGCCGACGGCATCGGCGGATGGGACGCCCTCTTCCTGATGGTGGTGGGCTCCCTCGGCTGGATAATCCCCGTCCCCGGCGGATTCGGGGCATATCACGGCATCCTCTCCGTCACCCTGATGACCATCTACGGCTTCTCCCAGACCAGCAGCCTCGCCTTCGCCGCCGTCTCCCACGAGGCGCAGGTGGTGCAGATGCTCGTCATCGGCCTCATCTCGCTGGTGAGCTGGGGTATCGCCCGGAGTCGCCGCAAGGCTGCCGCAAAAGCTGCGGAAACATCAACTGAATCAACAACATCAACAGAATAAAATGAAATCGATACTCGGCATCGGCAACGCGCTGACAGATATCCTGGCCGTCCTTCCCGACGACACTTTGCTCAAGAAATACAACCTGCCTCCGGGCAGCATGCAGCACGTGGATGCGCCGACCGGCAACAAGATATGGGCCGACCTCAAGCAGATCGGCGTGCAGTACGTGGCGGGCGGAAGCGCCGCCAACACCATCTCCACGACGGCTATCCTCGGAATGCCCTCGACCTTCATCGGCAAGGTGGGAGACGACGAGCTCGGCTCGCTGTTCCACTCCGACCAGAAGCAGAACGGCATCCGCAGCATAATCCTCAAGGGACAGGCCGCATCGGGCCGCGCGATGGTCTTCATCACCGCTCCCAACGCGGACCGCACCTTCGCCACCTATCTGGGCGCCGCCCTCGAACTCGAGCCGGAGGACCTCAAGCCCGAGTATTTCAAGGGATACGAGTACGACTACCTCCACATTGAGGGATATCTGGTCCAGAACCAGAGGCTCTTCCGCCGCGCGGTGGAGATGGGCAAGGCCCACAATATGACCATCTCGGTGGATATGGCCTCCTACAATGTGGTGGAGTCCAACAACGCCTTCCTGCACGACATAATCCGCAACTATGTGGACATAGTCTTCGCCAACGAGACCGAGGCCAAGGCCTTCACCGGCCTGGAGCCGCGCGAGGCCGTGGACGAGATGGCGCGGATGTGCGACATCGCCGTAGTCAAGGTAGGCAAGGACGGTTCGATGGTGCGCAGCAAGAACGAATACTACTTCATAGATCCCTGGCCGGGAGAGGCTGTCGATGCCACCGGAGCGGGCGATACCTATGCGGCTGGATTCCTCTTCGCCCTGGCGCACGATATGCCCCTGAAGACCTGCGGAGAGGTGGGCAGCGCCCTGGCCGCCAAGGTGGTCGAGGTCATCGGCACCAAGATCGACATCCCCCGATGGAAAGAGGTCAAGAAAGAGATACGCCGCCTGATGGGCGTCACCGAGCTTTAGCGGGATGAGGTTCGAAGTCACAACGCGCGATTCCGGCTCCGCCGCAAGGGCGGGAGTCCTCACCACCGGCCACGGCAGGGTGGAGACCCCCATTTTCATGCCCGTAGGCACGGTGGGAAGCGTCAAGGGAGTATATCACCGCGACCTTCGCGAGGATATCAAGGCGCAGATCATCCTGGGCAACACATACCATCTCTACCTGCGTCCCGGGCTCGATATCCTGCGCCGCGCGGGGGGACTCCACGGCTTTTCCTCCTGGGACCGCCCGATCCTTACCGACAGCGGCGGATTCCAGGTCTTCTCGCTTACGCAGATACGCAAGATAACCCCCGAAGGGTGCACCTTCCAGAGCCATATCGACGGCTCGAGGCACACCTTCACGCCCGAGAACAATGTCGATACCCAGCGTATCATCGGCGCCGACATCATGATGGCCCTCGACGAGTGCTGCCCGGGCGATGCCGATTACAAATATGCCGAAAAGTCGCTCCGTCTCACCCAGGGATGGCTCGAGCGCTATGCGCGCCGCTTTGCCGAGACAGAGCCCCTCTATGGCTATGACCAGGAGTTCTTCCCCATAATCCAGGGATGCATCTATCCCGACCTGAGGCGCGAGGCGGCGGAACACGCGCTGCGGTACTCCCGCAGCGGCATCGCCATCGGAGGCCTGGCGGTAGGGGAGCCCACCGAGAAGATGTACGAGATGCTCGAGGTGCTCGATCCCGTCATACCGCAGGAGAAGGCCCGCTACCTGATGGGAGTCGGAACCCCCTCCAATATACTCGAGGCCATTTCCCGCGGAGTCGATATGTTCGACTGCGTGATGCCCACCCGCAACGGGCGCAACGGTATGCTCTTCACCTGGAACGGCACGATGAATATGCGTAACAAGAAGTGGGAGGACGATTTCTCGCCGCTCGACGAGAACGGAACGTCTTTTGTTGACAGGACCTACACCAAGGCCTATGTGCGGCACCTTTTCGTTGCCGGGGAGATGCTCGCCGCCGAAATCGCGAGCGAGCACAATCTCGCCTTCTACCTGGAACTTGTCACCCGGGCGAGGGAGCATATCCTCGCGGGGGATTTCGCGGCGTGGAAGGCCGAAACGGTCAAAAAACTAGATACGAGACTCTGATGAAAATCCCGGGTATAAAGAAGCTTGACTGGTATATAATCAAGAAATTCATCGGCACCTACATCTTCACGCTGCTGATAGTGATCCTCATTGTCATCATTTTCGACCTCAGCGAGAAGATCGACAAGTTCGCCGAGCAGAACGTGCCTCTAAAGGAGATCGTATTCCAGTATTACGGCGGTTTCATCCCGTGGATCCTCAATAGTTTCAGTCCGCTGTTCGTCTTCATCGCGGCCATATTCTTCACATCGCAGCTGGCTTCGCACAGCGAGATCATCGCGATGCTCACCAGCGGAGTGAGCTTCAAGAGGCTTATGGTGCCATATCTGGCTTCTGCTGCGGTGATTTTCGCCTTTTCGATGCTGATGGGACTCTACATAATCCCTCCGGCGAACCAGCACCGTCTGGACTTCGAGAACAAGTATATCAAGCCGCAGCGTCTGATAAACGAGACGCGGAACATCCACTACCAGATAGCCCCGGGCCAGTTCGTCTATGTGGAACAGTTCAGCCCGTGGGCCAATACGGCGTACCGCTTCACCCTCGAGACCATCGACGTGGAGAGCGGCGAGCTCAAGTCCAAGGTGTCGGCCGAATCGGCCGTCTGGGACTCCACTTTCAGCGGCTGGAAGCTCCACAACTACTACGAGCGGAACTTCTACGGCGAGTCGGAGGTGGTGACCGCCGGGCGCATCAAGGATACCGTCATAGACCTTACTGTCAAGGACTTCTACCGCCGCAAGAATATCGTCGAATCGCTCACCCAGAAGGATCTCAACGAGATGATCCGGGTGCAGAAGATGCGCGGCGACGCCACGGTCAAATACTCCCTCATCGAAAAGCACAACCGTATAGCGATGCCCTTCTCGGCCTTCGTCCTGACCGTGATGGCCGTGGCCCTCTCCTCGCGCAAGAGGAGGGGAGGAACGGGAATCAACATCGGTATAGGCCTGGCGCTGAGCTTCTCGTATATATTGTTCCAGCGCTTCTCACAGATGTTCGTCCATACCGGGGTGATGCCGCCGGGGCTGGCGATGTGGGTTCCGAATATCATTTATGCCGTAATCGCGTATGTCCTCTACAGGATCGCGCCCAAATAGCAACCAAAACTTATCCAAATGAATAGCAAGACAAATACGAAGATCAGGCTTATCCTGATGAATTTCCTCGAGTTCGCGGTGTGGGGTGCCTATCTGACCTCGCAGGGCCGCTACCTCGGTTCAATCGGTCTCGGCCCGCAGATCGGCTGGTTCTTCTCCATCCAGGGAATCGTCTCCATCTTTATGCCCGCCCTGATGGGTATCATCGCCGACAAGTGGATTCCGGCCCAGAAACTGCTCGGTCTCTGCCACCTGCTGGCCGGCGCGTTTATGATCATGGCCGGTGTATATGGCATCCAGAACGGCAGCAACGCCGAATTCGGCCCGCTCTTCACGCTCTATGCGCTGAGTATCGCGTTCTTTATGCCTACCATCGCCCTGACCAATTCGGTTTCGTATAATGCTCTGGAGAAGGAGGGGATGGATACCGTCAAGGACTTCCCGCCTATCCGAGTCTTCGGCACCATCGGATTCATCATCTCGATGTGGGTCGTGGACCTGCTCGGCTATATGGATTCTCCCGTGCAGTACGCTATTTCGGGTATGCTCGGCCTGGTTCTCGGCGTATATGCCTTCACCCTGCCCAAGTGCCCCATCAACAAGAGCACCGAAAAGAAATCGCTCGTGGATGCGATGGGCCTTCGCGCCTTCACCCTCTTCAAGGACAGCCGCATGGCGATATTCTTTATATTCTCGATGCTCCTTGGTGTGGCGCTCCAGATAACCAACAGCTTCGCAAATCCCTTTATGGGCGACTTCCGCCATATTCCCGAGTTCGCCGAGACCTTCGGCGTGAAGCACTCCGGTATGCTGATCTCGCTCTCGCAGGTTTCCGAGACCCTCTGCATCCTTCTGATTCCTTTCTTCCTCAAGAAGTTCGGTATCAAGAAGGTGATGCTCATCTCGATGTTCGCCTGGGTACTGCGTTTCGCCTTCTTCGGGCTCGGCGACCCTGGCAGCGGAGTATGGCTCTTCGTCCTGTCGATGATTGTCTATGGAGTGGCATTCGACTTCTTCAACATCAGCGGTTCGCTCTTCGTTGACCAGAATACCGACGTCGCGATGCGTTCCAGCGCGCAGGGCCTCTTTATGCTGATGACCAACGGCCTCGGCGCCGCGGTTGGTACCCTTGGCGCGCAGGCCATCGTCAACCACTTCGTCAACAGCCACTCGCCCAGGACCGATATCGTGGCCCGTATGGCCGGCTGGGATACCTGCTGGTATATCTTCGCGGCTTATGCCCTGGTCATCGCCATAGTGTTTGCGATAATCTTCAAGTACAAGCATACTCCTGAGACCTCCAAGAAATGAGTAAAATACCCGTAATCGGCCTCCTGCCTCTGTGGGATGTGAATCTCGAGAGCACCTGGATGCTGACGGAATATATGGAAGGCATAAGGGCCGCCGGCGGACTGCCGGTGGTCCTTCCCTTTGCCCCCTCTGCCGGGGAGGTTTCAAAGATGGTGGAGCTGTGCGACGGCTTTCTTTTTACGGGCGGCCAGGATGTGGCCCCTTCGGTCTATGGGATGGAAGATATGACCGGAGGCACCGTGAAGCCGGTAGAGCGGCGCGATGCCCTCGAATCGGCGCTTTTCCCACTTGTGCTCGAGTCCGGGAAGCCCGTCTTCGGCATTTGCCGGGGACTCCAGTTCATCAACGCGGCCCTTGGCGGTACGCTGTGGCAGGACCTTCCCTCGGAGCATCCCTCGGAGATCGCCCACAGGCAGGGTAAGCCTTATGATTCGCCGGTACACTCCGTGAGTTTGTCCGGTCCGATCCGCGAATTGCTGGGCAGGGATACTATCCGTGTCAACAGTCTCCATCATCAGGCAATCCGCAACCTGGCGCCGTCGCTTGAGGCTATGGCCGTCACTCCCGACGGATTGACTGAGGCCGTCTATATGCCCGGCAAGCGCTTTGTCTGGGCCGTCCAGTGGCATCCGGAATTCCTCTATAAAAAAGACCCTGACAGCCTTTCGCTGTTCAGGGCCTTTGTGGAAGCCTGCTAGAGATTCCCGCTTTCGCGGGAATGACGGTTTTGGGGATGAGATTCCCGCTTTCGCGGGAATGACGGTTTTGGGGATGAGATTCCCGCTTTCGCGGGAATGACGATTTTCGGGATGAGATTCCCGCTTCCGCGGGAATGACGTGATCGCACGGGAATCTCTCTATAACCCGTCATGCCCGCGAAGGCGGGCATCTAGAAGCTGCCCCCGGCGGCCTTCCGTCCATAAAACAGCCCCTTTTTATGGATGGGAGCTTCGTTTATGGCTTTCCGTCCATGATATTGGCCCTTTTTATGGATGAGAGCTTCGGTTATGGCCTTCCGTCCATTAAACAGCCCTTATTTATGGACGGGACTTAAAACTGTTTGAACTTTTCGAAGATTATATCCACGGCCTCGGCGGTGGGGTGGGTTTTGTTTTCGGGGGAGTACCAGCGGTAATCCCTGAGCTCGTCGATCATTATTTCGTAGGCTGGGAAGTAGAGGACGACCTGGCGTCCGGAGGCCCGATCCGGGGGAAATCGCCGCTGGAGTGCGTCGATGGCCAGCAGCAGAGTCGATTTGCTTATCTGGTTGCCGTGGGCGGTGTCGGCCAGATGGCGGATGGGGCTCACGGTGAATATCCAGCGTTTGTCGGGATGCCTGCCGATGAGAGGCGCCAGGCACTCCTGCGCTTCGGAAACGCCCATCAGTTCGCGGCGGAACTCCCTTGCCGGGACCTTGTGGCAATTGGCCACCACCTCTCCGGTTGAGACCAGGCGGAATACCCACCCCGTGCCGAAGGTGATGATGCAGGTATCGGCCCTCCGAAAAGCCGTGCAGGCCCCCGCCAGTGCCCTGTTCGCATTCTCCAGGAAAGCCTCGGGCGTCTCGCGGGCGAAGGAGCCGTGGTGATGGTACGAGACATAGCGCACGAGCCCCTTCGAGGCATCGTCCACACGGCGGATGACATCCTTTGCCGTAAATGGTTCTCCCGTTTCCAGCCTTTCGAGAGCTGCGGCGATCGATGCGGGATTGTAGAGCACTCCGAAAGGGTTGAGGCAGATATCGCACCCCTCATCCTGCAGCCGCCTGCCGATCTCGGTGGCGAAGCAGGAGCCCGTCATCAGGGTATGGGAGCCTCTCAGGTCCATTCGGGGCGGCGTGTCAGAGTTTGAAGTCGGCGATTATGGGCCGGTGGTCCGAAGGGCGCCAGAAGTTCGAGAGCTGCTGCGGGTCGCGTACCGGCTCGGTATAGAAATCCCTGCAGACATTGATATCCACGGTCCTGTCGAGCAGGGGCTTTGTCATATAGACATAGTCAAGCCTTGCGGGATAGTGCATCGTCACGTGCATCACGCCGGGATGTTTGGCAATCAGGGCGTCGATGTAGGGCGTCTCGGATGCGATGTAGTCGTGGACATAGAGTTTTGTGTCGTCGTCGGGGTATTTGTAAAACTCGTTGTCCGCACGGGAACGGGAGTTGAAGTCGCCCATCATCATCCAGAATTCATCCTTGGCATCGGGATGTGTGGCGATGGTATGCTCGCAGATGTACTGGATCTCCTTGCGGCGGAATTTGTCACCTTCGTTGCGCTTCGCGCTCTCCTTGCGGGCTTCGTCGGAAGGGAGGTCCGGAGCCCACTGGTGCGGGGCGAGGTGGAGAGTTACGATATTGATATCCTTGCCGGCGATATTGACCTTCGCCCAGCCGCAGCCGTGAAGGACGATGCTGTCGGCCTCATTGCCGATGATGCGGTCCACGTTTTCGATGGGGTATTTCGCGGTGATGGCCTGCGGGTAGCTGTCGCGGTGTCCGCCGACATAGACATATTTGTGTCCGTAGCGGGCGGCGAGTTCTTCCCAGTTGTCGGTAAGGTAACGCTCCTCGGGCTTCATATAATCTTCGGTGTCGGTGTAGTAGATACTCTGGGCCTCTGCCCAGACGCAGATGACGGGATCCTTTTCCTTTACGAAGTTCACGAAACGGTCGTAGTTGTCGTTCTGGCCGTCCCACATTCCGTTCTGGATGTTCCAGTAAAGCAGGCGCACGGTCTTTCCCTCACGCGCGCAGCCCCCGGCGAGAAGCATCGCCGAAAGAAGCAGTAAAAAGATTCTTTTCATATCCTGCGAAGTTAACGTTTTTTATCGAAGCCCCCAAGCCGAATAACGGTGCACTTTTTTTATTACCTTTGGCGCGTTCAAAAATGAATATAACTATTACTATACAATGAAAAGAATATTAGTGCTCGGAGCGGGTGGACAGATCGGAACCGAACTGGTACCCCATCTCCAGAATCTCTACGGAAAGGATAATGTCATCGGTGCGGATCTCAAAGATGCCCTCGTTGAGAAACTTCGCGAAAACGGAATCGGCGAGAAGGTGGATGCCACTGATGCCCAGGCTGTTGCCGACCTGGTGAAGAAGTACAAGGCCGACGCCATCTTCAACCTCGTCGCCCTCCTCAGCGCAACAGGTGAGAAGAATCCCCAGCTGGCGTGGAATATCAATATGGGCGCGCTGCTCAACTCGCTCAATATCGCCAAGGAGTTCGGATGCGCTGTGTTCACTCCCAGCTCCATCGGTGCCTTCGGCAACTCCACTCCCCACGATATGACTCCGCAGGATACCATTATGCGCCCCAGCACCATTTACGGCGTATGCAAGGTTACAGGCGAACTGCTGAGCGACTACTATTTCACCCGTTTCGGAGTGGATACCCGCAGCGTCCGCTTCCCCGGCATCATCTCCAACGGACAGCTCCCCGGTGGCGGCACCACCGACTATGCTGTGGAGGTCTTCTATGAGATTATCAAGCCCGGCCACCACTACACCTGCGAGGTGCCTCACGACAGCTATATGGATATGATGTATATGCCTGACGCCCTCAATGCCGTTACGCAGCTTATGGAAGCCGACCCTTCCCGTCTGAAGCACCGCAACAGCTTCAATATCGCAAGTATGAGCTTCACTCCGGAAATCCTCTTCGACGCCATAAAGAAGCGTATTCCCGATGCGACTTTCGATTATAACGTGGATCCCGTGAAGGCGGCCATCGCCGACAGCTGGCCCAATATGATGGACGACAGCTGCGCCCGCGAGGAGTGGGACTGGTGCCCGAAGTGGGGCATGGACGCCGTTATCGACGATATGCTCGCCGCCTGCCGTCGCAAGGCCGGTATGGAATAATTAACTGAAGCACCCTTTCAAGTTAAGGCCGCCAGTTTCTCTCTGACGGCCTTTTTTGCGCCCCAGGCTTATGCCTCCGCCGAAGGTCCCGTTCCTGCGCTTACCGCGGGGCCCGTCATGCCAGCGATTTTGGCCCGTCATTCCCGCGAAGGTTGCCGGTTATTCCCGCGATTTTGGCCCGTCATGCCCGCGGTATTTGCCCGTCGTCATGCCCGCGAAGGCGGGCATCCCGGCCCTCCTCCGGGCTCCGGTTTTGCTCCTTCGGGCCAGAGAAAGGCCTCTCAGGAGCAAAAACCGCCCGCCATTCGTCGGGCCCTCCCTATGATTGTCGTCTTGTCCACTCACCCGAGTTTTCGTCCAGGTGCTCCCTGAGCCAGTCAAAGGACGTTATGCCCGCGATTTTGGCCGATCATTCCTGCGAAGGTTGCCGGTCATTCCTGCGAAAGTTGCCCGTCATGCCCGCGAAGGCGGGCATCTCGGCCCGCCTCCGGGCTCCGGTTTTGCTCCTTCGGGCCAGAGAAAGGCCTCTCAGGAGCAAAAACCGCCCGCCATTCGTCGGGCCCTCCCTATGATTGTCGTCTTGTCCACTCACCCGAGTTTTCGTCCAGGTGCTCCCTGATCTTGTCGAGGGGGCAGTCCTTATCGCCAAAATGACGTCGGGCAATAGCCCCTGGAGGCGGTTTTGACAGGGGTGGGCCGACGTCACATGCCGATATCGGCCCATCACGTCGGCCGACCTGCCCCGGAAGGCCTTCTGCGCCATATCGCCCGACGTCACTTTGGCGGATTTCAGTGGAGTATTGGCGCAAGTCGTAATTACCCGAAAACAAAACCCACTTCGCCGCCAAAACAAATGAGATAATCCTCAAAAGGTTTAAACTCCGTCCATAAACAAGGGCTATTATATGGACGAAAGGCGATAAACGAGTCTCCCGTCCATAAAAAGGGCCAATATCATGGACGGAAAGCCATAAACGAAGCTCTCATCCATAAAAAGAGGCTGATTCATGGACGGAAAGCCATAAACGAAGCTCCCATCCATAAAAAGAGGCTGATTCATGGACGGAAGGCTATAAACGAAGCTCCCATCCATAAATATAGCCAATTTCATGGACGGAAGGCCATAAACGAAGCTCCCATCCATAAAAAGAGGCTGATTCATGGACGGAAAGCTATAACCGAAGCTCCCATCCATAAAAAGGGGCTGTTTCATGGACGGAAAGCCATAACCGAAGCTTCCATCCATAAAAAGAGCCAATTTCATGGACGGAAGACGACCGTAAGATAAGTAGGTCTCAGAGCAGGGCGAGGATTTCGGAGCGCAGCGGAGTGGGATCGCCGGTGAGGTCTTTTTGAAGGAGCAGCTGAACCGGATGGCGGCTTAAGACAAACACCTCATCGCCCACCGCCAGGGCCTCGTCAACATCGTGGGTAACCATAATCACAGTAGTCCCGGATGCCGTCCAAAGGTTTTTGAGACTCTCCATCATACGGCGCTTGACGGCCATATCGATGCCGGAGAAAGGCTCGTCAAGCAGCAGCACATCGGCCTCTACTGCAAAGGTGCGGGCAAGGGACGCCCTCCGCGCCATGCCGCCGCTGAGTTGCGAGGGCCACAGCGAAGCGGCATCGCCCAGATAAACCGCGTCGAGCCACCTGGCCACCCTTGCGGAGCGTTCCGACGCCGGCAGGGAGCGGTCGAGCACGAAATCCACATTTCCCGCCACGCTCTTCCACGGCAATAGCCTGGGCTCCTGGAAGGCGTACGAGACGCTGCGGCCCGAAAGCCCCGAGACGCTTCCCTCCGAGGGTTGCGCGAGCCCCGCCAGGATATTGAGCAAAGTGGACTTTCCGCATCCCGAGGGGCCTATCAGACAGCTGACGGCGCCGTCCCGGAAAGAGGCCGAGAACCCGCTGAAAACCTCGGCGGAGTCATATCGCATAGAGATATTGTCAACAGTTACAGCCATATCATTTCCACTTTATCAATAACCTTTCGGCAAGCCTGATCAGCCATTCGAAAATGGCCCCCAGGACAATGGCCACAACGGTCCAGGCGATGAGGATATCCACCTGCAGGAAGGTCTGCGCCGAATGCATAACGGTTCCGATGCCGTACTGGGGCTGGCTGAGTACCTCACCCACCACGATCGCCCTCCAGCCTATTCCCACGGCGCTCGAAATACCGCTGACCACAAACGGGGCGATGGCGGGCAGATAGACCTCGCGGACCATCCTCGCGCGCGGAATGCCGTAAAACCGCGCCATCTCCACAGTCTTTTCATCGACGCTGCGGATGCCGTCCACTATGTTGATATAGATCATCGGGAACATAGTCAGGACACCGATGAACACCGGCACCGAATCGTTCCTGAACCAGATGAGCGCCAAAAGGATGAAGGCCACCACCGGAGTGGAGCGCATAATCACCACCCAGGGGCGCATAAAGGCGTTCACGCCGTCGCTCAGGCCTCCGGCTATGCCCAGGCTCAGGCCGGCCACCGCAGCTATGGCGAAGCCCAGCAGGCCGCGAAGCAGCGTATGGCCCACCACTGCCAGGAACGAAGCCTCGCCCAGCAGGCGGACGGTAGCCGTCAGGGTCTTCCACGGTCCGGGCAGGATATGCTCCGAGCCCACCTTCCAGGCCGCCAGGGCCCAGAGGGCGAGAAGGACCGTCACCGAAATGACGACAATGGTGATATTCTTATTTGACGAAGAACTTTTCATCGGGCATTCTGCCTCCTATCACTTCGGGTTCCATTGTGTAGAACACGCGAAGATAGTCAATTATAGCGTCGCGCACCTCAGAAGCCTTCTCGACCCTCATATTGCTGCGGGGGATCGAGTTTACGAGGGCGAGGGTATCGGGGTTGATGCCGTAGCGCACCGCGAGCCGCGCGGCGCTGTCGGGGTACGCGTTGACCCATTCAGCCGAAGCGCGGTATGCCTCGGTGAAGGCCTCCACCGCCTCGGGATGCGCCTCGGTGAAGGCTCCGCGGCAGACCAGCGCCGTCTCGGCCACCGGGACACTCTCCACTTTGGCCCACTCGTCGTTGAGGTCCATCAGGATGTGAAGCGAAGGGTTCTCGTTGAGCGCCTGCGAGAGATAGGGCTCCGATATTACGCTCATTTCGGCGCGGCCGGCCATCGTGGCGTTGGCTAGGTCTATATGGGTCGGGAAGCGATAATCCAGATCGACATCCTTATACGGCTCCAGGCCGTTGGAGGAGAGCAGGTGGCGGAACAGCACGTCGGGAGTCATCCCCTTTGCCATCAGGTAAACCTTGCGGCCGCGAAGGTCGGAGATACTCCGGACAGTGGTGTCGTTGCCGCAGAGATAGAGGGTCCCCCACATCGGGACGGCCGAGGCGCGGTAATCCAGTCCCTTGTTGTAGAGCAGCGCCGCCATCGTGGTGGGCAGGACGGCCATATCGACGCTGTCGGTAAGCATCAGCTTTCGCACCTGGAGCGGCTCGCTGAAAATCTCGACCCTGATTCCGGGCTCCTTTGCCTGCGAAAGGCTGTCGATAAGGCGTATCATAGCCACCGAAGAGGGACCGCGGAGCGAAGCCACCCTCACCACCGGGGAATCGCCCCGGCCGCCGCCGCTGCAGCAGCAGAGCATCAGCGCCAGGAAGAGCCCGGCGACTAATCTTAAAGACATTTTCATAATCCGGATAATCATTACGCAAAAATAGTGGTTTTATTCAAAAAAATATTCCATCTTTGCCATATCATTAACAACCGGGCGCCGCATCGAAACTGAGACGGAGGCACAGAGCTGAAATCAAGGTCAGGACGGGGTCACAAATCCAATCCGGAGGATTGACTGATGGAAAAGAGAATAGGTACAGTAATCATCGACATTGAGAACCGGGAGTCAGCTCCCGCCGTCAATGCGGTCCTTTCACGGCACGCAGACATCATCCTGTGCCGTCAGGGACTTCCCCGCAACTCCAGAAGTATCATCTCCCTTGTCCTTGAAGGAACCACCGACGAGATTGGATCCCTCACCGGCCAGCTTGGCCGCCTCGAAGGAATCGAAGTGAAATCGGCGCTCCTCAAATCAAGGGAATATGCATAAAAAAACACTCGCCGCAGCTGCGGCGCTCCTGGCTCTACTGTCCCCGGGAATCTCATTCGGACAGGACATCGAATCCACGGGTGACACCCTCTCGCTGAAAGAGGCCGTGGTCACCAGCCTTAAGATTGAAAGATTGATTGAGGAGACCCCTGCCAACCTCAACATCGTAACTTCGCTCGACGTCAAGCAGCGCTCCTCCTTCACCGTGGCCGACGTACTCAAGTTCCAGCCCGGCCTCGCCATTGGCGGCGACGGCGTCTGGGCTACCAACATCAATGTCCGCGGCTTGAGCGAGAACCGCCTCGTCACCCTCGTGGACGGCAACCGTATCGAAACCGCGACCGACCTTACCGCCTCGCTCTCGATGATCGACGTCAACGACATCCAGAGGGTGGAGGTCATCAAAGGCGCCCAGTCGTCGCTCTATGGCAGCGGCGCTATGGGCGGTATCATCAACATCATCACCAAGGACGGTTATTTCGCCGACAGGGCTTATGTACACGGAGCCCTCACCGGCAGCTTCTCGAGTGTCAACAAGGGACACTCCGAGTACTTCTCGGTCAATGCGGGCGGCAGCCGCTGGTATCTGAAACTCAACGGTACCTACGGCAAGGCGCTTGACATCAGGACCCCCGACGGAATACTGCCCAACAGCGGCTATACCACCACCAACATCGGCGCGCGCGCGGGCTTCAAGCCGGCCGAGAACCATATCCTCAAGTTCCAGTTCCAGCGCAACTGGTCGAAGGATGTAGGTATCCCCGGAGGCGCCGCATTCGCAGCCACCGCTACAGCTACTTACAAGAACATCGGCCGCACGCTCTTCAACGGCAGCTACGAGATCCTCAACCTCAACGACGTCTGGACCTCCCTCAAGTTCACCGGCTTCAGCCAGAACATCGTCCGCGACGTGGAGATGATCCCCAACACTCCCAAGCCCGCAGCCGGAGCATGGCCCGAAAAGGTCACCCCGCTGGGTCTCCACAAGACTTTCGGCGGCAATATCCAGGGCACCTGGGAATTCGACGACAACCACACCCTCGTGGCCGGAGTCGAGGCCTGGAGGCGCAATATCTCCAGCGACCGCAACAAATATATCACCCAGTTCGCAGCCGGCGAGGAAAAGGCCCATCTGATCCGCAACGAGAAGCCCTTCCCCGCAGCATCCTACACCTCCGCAGGTTTCTTCGCGCAGGATGAGAGCAAGTTCTTCGACGAACGTCTCACCGTCCGCCTCGGAGCCCGTCTGGACGGCAATTTCGTCACGAATGAGGAGGGTCACAACGTGGAATACATCAATAACCTGACTACAGGCGTGGTCAACGACAACCCTCCGGGAAAGATCGTCACCTTCGAGGCAGGCAACAAGCGCGAATTCTCGTGGAGCGGCAACCTCGGTATGATTTACGAACTCACTCCGGCTGTCGACATCGTCCTCAACGCCGCCCGTTCGTACCGTTCCCCCTCGCTCGAGGAGTACTTCAAGTTCATCGACCTGGCGGGCAACAAGGTACGCTTCGGCAATGTCAACCTCAAGCCTGAGGACGGTCTCTCCGCCGACCTGGGACTCCGCGTCCACACCGAAAAGTTCAATTTCGACATATCCGGATTCATCAACAAGATCAACAATATGATAGTCGAGCGCAAGGCCAACACCACCGGCGTCAACGATACCCTGATTCTCGATAACGCCAGCAAGGCCCTCCTCTACGGAGGCGAGTTCAGCGCTTCGTACACTATCATCCGCGGACTTGACATCTACGCTTCGGGTGCCTATACGGTAGGACTTGAAACCTCCAGGGAGAATGCCTGGCTGCCACTGATTCCTCCAATGAACGGCACGGTGGGTATCTCCTACAGGCATCCGAAGGTGGGTGGCATAAACCTCTCTTCGTTCTTCGCGGGAGCCAAGAAGGAGGGCAACATCGCAGCGAGCGACACTCCCACCGAAGGCTGGTACCGCATCGACCTTTCTGTGAACACCAGACCGTTCAGCCTCGGTCCCTGCTCGCTCCAGCTCTTCGGAGGCATCGACAACCTTACGGACAACAAGTACCGCAACTTCCTCTCCACCAACCGTAACGCCATCAACTGCGAGCCTGGCCGCAACTTCTACGTCCGCGCCAGCCTCAGCTTCTAGATGCTCGCCTCCGCGGGCATGACGGGTTATAGCTAGATGCCCGCCTTCTCGGGCATGACGGGTTATAGAGAGATTCCCGTGCGATCACGTCATTCCCGCGCGATCACGTCATTCCCGCGAAAGCGGGAATCTCATCCCGAAAACCGTCATTCCCGCGAAAGCGGGAATCTCTAGCAGGCTTCCACAAAGGCCCTGAACAGCAAAAAGCTGTCAGGGTCTTTTTTTATAGAGATTTTCCGGATGCCACAGAGTTTTCGTAAGGTTGATCCCCGAGGCTGTCTAAGGACCGGCCCCTTCCGCCAAAGTGACGTCGGGCAATAGCCCCTGGAGGCGGTTCTGACAGGTGGTGGGCCGACGTCATATGCCGATATCGGCCCATCACGTCGGCCAATCTGCCCCGGAAGGTCCTCTGCGCCATATCGCCCGACGTCACTTTGGCGGATTTCAGCTGGAGTATTGCCGTAAGTCGTACTCCCCCGAAAGTAAAACCCACCCCACTGCCGAAGCTGTGGAGTGGATTAAGGAAAGGTTAATGGAGTTCCGGGCTCCCATCCACGAAGAGGGGATCTCTGCCTGTTGAAGTCTTCAGCCTTCCATCGCCTCAAAATATACCAGTACGCCGGCAGGATGCGAGAGGGTGAGGGTGAATGAGTCGGCGGCGGCCACGTTGAGGGTGGCTTTCCAGAGAGAATCGAAAACAACATTATCGGTGGGATATTCCAGTCCCGCCGATTTTATTTTAAGGGTGTTGTCGAAGGCGAAAATGGAGATCTCCTGACCTTGGCGGCAGGGGAGGACGGCACTGTCGAGGATGGCCTCGAAGCGGCCGTAATCGGTCAGGATCGAGACCGGGCAGGAGGCTTCGCGGACATAGTCGATAAGCAGCGAGACGTTGCCCATTGTGTGGTCCTCGCGCGCTCCTGTCGCTCCCAGGATCGTGATGCGCTCCGGCGAGAGTGTAAGGGCGAGGCGGAAAGCCTTGGTGAGGTCGTTGGTTTCCTGGTCGGGATTATGGCGGACAATATCGCGGAATCGTTCGCGCAGGGCGGCCGGAAGGGAGTCCATATCGCCGGTAATCAGGTCCGGAGTGCGTCCGTGGGCCAGAAGCCGTTCAGCCGCTCCGTCGCAGCAGATTATGAAATCTGCCCCGTCGAGGGCCGCGAGCGTCGCTGCGGCGGAGGGAAAATCCCCCTTCGAGAGAATTACGAGATTCGAAATCATACCATCCGGCAGTTTTCGATGCCTCTGAATCCGAGCAGGAAATCGCGGACTCCCATACGCTTCTTGCCGGAGAGCTGGAGGTCGATGATGCGGATGGCGCCCTTGCCGCACTTGACCTCGATATAACTCTTGCCGTCCGAGGTGACGGTGCCTGCGGGAACGCTCTCGTCGCAGTCGCGTATGAAGGCGGTCTCGAATATCTTGATGCTCTGCGGCTCGCCGTCTTCCGCCTGGAGCGATGCGAACGCGCAGGGATAGGGACTGAGTCCGCGCACCAGATTGTGGATGCCGCGGGCGCTGCGGCTCCAGTCGATGCGGCAGGTCTCCTTGGTGATCTTGGGCGCGGGCCTGAGGGTGATATGGGAGACATCCTGTTCCACGGGCTTTGTGCGGTGGTCGCGTATGGCATCGACGGTCTTGACCACGAGGGCGGAGCCCATCGTCATCAGTTTATCGTGCAGCGAACCGAGATTGTCGTACTCCTCGATGGGACAGTTCTCCTGGAAGAGGATGCGGCCCGTGTCGATCTGCTCGTCGATCATAAAGGTGGTGACACCCGTAATGCGTTCGCCGTTGATTATAGCCCAGTTGATAGGCGCGGCGCCGCGGTATTGCGGCAGCAGGGAGGCGTGCAGGTTGAAGGTGCCCAGATAAGGCATGCTCCAGACCTCCTTTGGCAGCATCCTGAAGGCTACCACTACGAAGAGGTTGGCTTTATAGGACTTCAGCTGCTCCAGGAATGCCGGATCTTTGAGCTTCTCGGGCTGGAGCACCGGCAGGCCGCGTTCGAGGGCGAATTTCTTTACGGCGCTTTCGTTGACTTTCATTCCCCGTCCGCTCTGCTTGTCGGGCACGGTGACAACGGCCGCCACGTCATATCCGCCGTCGAGCAGTGCCCTGAGCGGCTCCACGGCGAATTCAGGCGTACCCATATAGACGATGCGCACGCGGCCGTGGTTCTTGCGGAAGAAGTTTCTCACTTTGTAATATAGCTTTGAGAAGAAGCGGCCGATCTCCCTGAAGAACGTCTTGTAAACATCGAAGTTGAAGAGGGCCGAATCCTGTGTGGACTTGCGGGTCAGGAAGATGCCGATTGGCAGGAGCACCATCGTGGAGATGAATGCGCCCCAGAAGGGAGTCATCGACCCCTCGCGGGCCAGTTTCTTGCCCGTGATGTCGATGATATAGTAGATGAGGAAGAAGAATATCGAGATGATGACGGGGGTGCCGAATCCGCCCTTGCGGATGATGGCGCCCAGCGGGGCCCCGATGAAGAAGAATATCAGGCAGGCGAGGCTCAGGGTGAACTTGCGGTAGCGCTCGGTGTCGGTGCGGCGGAGGGTCCAGTCGTAGCGCTCCTGCTCCGATTCGTAGGTCATCAGATTGTCCATTATGGCCTGCGAGCGCTCTTCGGCATTGGTGAAGGCGTTGTACTGGTCGTCGATGGTCTTGCCGTTGAAGAGGCTGTCGATGTCGATGAAATCTACGATCCTGGCGGATTCAGCCGTATCGAGCTGATGCATATAGATGAATGCGCCGTTCTTGAGGAAACGGCTCTGCTGGAGGGTCCGGACCGAGTCGATCTTGTGACTGAGCGAATCGACATCGTGCTCGAGGGCCCTGAGCCCCTTGGACATCACCTCGTCGCCGAAGCTCTCCTCCTCCGAGCGGGAGAAGGTGTAGTTGTCGAGATTGACTATCAGCTGCTGCTCCTTGAACCTGAGTTTGTTGAGCTCCAGAGTGGTGTCGCGGAAGGCCATCTTGTTGTTTTCCTGGTAGGAGACACCGTCGTAGAGGTCGAAAATCAGGTGGCGCTTGTCGGGGGTGATGCGCATCTTGCCGGTCTCGGCCAGGGTCACTCCGGTATTGCCGGCGTGGGAGGTGTGGTCGTAGATCAGGAGCTTGTGCATCAGCTGGGTCTCGTCGTCGCGGTCCTCGATCCTCAGGATATAGCCCTCGATGCCGTCATAGAAGGTTCCGGTGGGGATTTTGATCTCCTCCTTGGTGTTGGCGATATCCTGACGCAGGGTGTAGATCTTGTTGTAGGCTACCGGAATCAGGTTGTTGGAGGCGAAAAACGCGCCCACACTGATGAGGGCCGAAACAAAGATGAGGGGCACCAGGATGCGCCGCAGCGGGATTCCCGCCGCCTTCATTGCCAGCAGTTCGTTGCGCTCGCCCATTCCTCCGAGGGTCATGATCGAGGCCAGCAGGGTCGCCAGCGGCAGGGCCATCGGAATCAGGGTACAGGCGGCCCATCCCATGAATTCGAAGATGACGCCTATTCCCAGACCCTTTCCCACCAATTCGTCGATATAGAGCCACAGGAACTGCATCGACAACACGAAGATGACGATGAAGAAGGTCATTACGAATGGCCCTATGAACGAAGTGACGAGATAACGGTCCAGCCTTTTCATCTGCGATGCGGCGAGGGAATGCTTATGCTATGCGGTTGCGAGCTCTATGAGTTTCTTTTCGGCTGCGTCAAGACCTGCAACATTCTTGCCACCTGCGGTAGCGAGTCCCGGCTGTCCGCCGCCTCCGCCCTGGATGAGCTTGGCGGCTTCGCCGATATGCTTGCCTGCGTGCTTGCCCGCAGCAACCAGGTCGGCGGAGTACATCAGCAACAGCTGGGGCTTGCCGCCGGCCTCATAGGCGGCGACAATCGCGGTATTTTTGATCTCTTTCTGGAGCAGCAGGGCTGCGTTGCGGAGCATCTCGGGATTGAAATCGCGGAATGCGGAGGGCTTGGCCACGACGAGGTTGATGCCTCCGGCTTCGGTGCCCATCTTCTTCAGCGTCTCTGCGAATTCGGCCGCCTTGGCCTTTGCGAACTCCTCAGCCTGCTTCTTGAATGCGGCGTTCTCATCGACCATCTTGCCGATGGCTCCTACGAGGTCGGGCGCATTGTTGAAGAAGGCGCGGGCATTGCGGATGGCCCCCTGGAGGCCGTAAACATACTCCTCGACGGCTTCGCCGGTGATGGCCTCGATACGGCGCACGCCGGCCGCTATGGCCGATTCGTTCATAATCTTGAAGATTCCGATGTTGCCCGTAGCCGAGGTGTGGCATCCGCCGCAGAGCTCGACGCTGGGGCCGAAACGGACCACGCGGACCTTGTCGCCGTACTTCTCTCCGAAGAGGGCCATCGCTCCCTGGCTGCGGGCCTCATCCATTGTGGCGTCGCGCTTCTCCTGAAGCGGGAAATTGCTTCGGATGAGTTCGTTGACACGCTTCTCGACGGCATTTATCTGCTCGTCGGTAAGCTTCTCGAAGTGGGAGAAGTCGAAGCGGAATCCCTTGTCGGAGACATACGAGCCCTTCTGTTCGACGTGGGTGCCGAGTATCTCGCGCAGAGCCCTGTGCATCAGGTGCGTGCAGGTGTGGTTGTTGGCGATGCGCTGCCTGCGTGCGGCATCCACCGTGAGGGTGAATTCTCCTTCTGGATCCTGAGGCAGGCGCTCGGCGATGTGTATGGTGAGGTCGTTCTCCTTGACGGTGTTGAGGATTCTGACGGTATCCCCGCCGGCGGAGGTGATGGTGCCCGTATCGCCGATCTCGCCGCCCATCTCGCCGTAGAACGGTGTGCGGTCGAATACCAGCTGGAGCATCTCCTTGTTCTTCTGGACGACGGTGCGCTGCTTCATAAGGCGGGCGCCGGCGGTCTCGGTGGTGTCATAGCCGGTGAATTCGACGGTATCGCCCTCGTGATAGACCGTCCAGTCGCCGAAGGAGTTGGCCGTAGCGTTGCGGGCGCGCTCCTTCTGTTTGCCGAGTTCCTCCTCGAATCCGGCCATATCGATTGTGTAGCCCTTCTCGCGCGCTATGAGTTCGCTCAGATCGATGGGGAATCCGTAGGTGTCGTAGAGCAGGAAGGCATCCTTGCCGGAGACCACCTTGGTGGAGGCCGATTTCTCGAGGATGTCGTCCATCAGCCTGATACCCTTGTCGAGGGTGCGGAGGAACGCCTCCTCCTCCTCGTGGATTACCTTCTCGACCAGGGTCTGCTGCGCCTTGATCTCGGGGAACGCCTCGCCCATATCGTCAACCAACTGCGGCACCAGGCGGCAGAGGAAGGGACGCTTGAGGTCGAGGAACGTGTAGCCGTAGCGGACCGCGCGGCGCAGGATGCGGCGGATGACATATCCCGCCTTGACGTTCGAGGGGAGCTGTCCGTCGGTGATGGAGAAGCTGATGGCGCGGATATGGTCGGCGATGACCCTCATCGCCACTCCCTCGTCGCTGTCGGGGTCGTAAGGCTTGCCGCAGAGCGCCGAGATGGCGTTGATCATATTCGTGAAGACATCCGTGTCGTAGTTGCTCTGCTTGCCCTGGAGTGCCATACAGAGGCGCTCGAAACCCATTCCGGTATCGACGTGCTGCTTGGGCAGGCGCTCGAGTTCGCCGCCCGCCTTGCGGTTGAACTGCATGAAGACGAGGTTCCAGATCTCAATGACCAGGTGATGGTCCTTGTTGACCAGCTCGCGGCCGGGGACCTTGGCCCTCTCGGCGTCGTCGCGCAGGTCGATGTGGATCTCGCTGCAGGGGCCGCAGGGGCCTGTCTCGCCCATTTCCCAGAAGTTGTCGTGCTTGTTGCCCAGGATGATGTGGTCCTCGGGCAGGAAGCGCTTCCAGATGTCGCGGGCCTCGCTGTCAACGGGCACACCGTCGGACTCGGAACCCTCGAATACGGTGGCGTAGAGGCGTCCCTTGTCGAGTCCGTAAACCCCGGTCAGGAGTTCCCAGGCCCAGGAGATGGCCTCCTCCTTGAAATAGTCGCCGAAGCTCCAGTTGCCGAGCATCTCGAACAGGGTATGATGGTATGTATCGTGTCCGACTTCTTCGAGGTCGTTGTGCTTGCCGCTGACCCTGAGGCACTTCTGCGAGTCCGCCACGCGGCTCGCGGTTATGGGCCGGTTACCGAGGAAAATATCCTTGAACTGGTTCATTCCGGCATTGGTGAACATCAGGGTGGGGTCGTTCTTGACCACGACGGGGGCCGAAGGGACGATGGTATGGCCCTTCGATGCGAAGAAATCCAGGAAAGTCTTTCTAATCTCTTTGGATGTCATATTTGTTATCGTAAAGTTATTTGGGGGCAAAAATAACTAATTTATTCAAGAAATATTAACTTTGCAGGATAGATATGATGTCCCAGTCTGCAGATGCCCCTAAGGGAATTCCCGTCAAAACGCGCCTCCTGAGGCTCGCCGCGATCATCCTTGCGGCGCTGGTTTCCCTTGTGCTCTACGCATTCCTGCTGAA
>JAFSXX010000011.1 GCA_017443845.1 Bacteroidales bacterium
AAGGTTCTCCACCTGATACGGAGCTTTCTCCGGGCGGGAGTGATGGAGAACGGGCTGGTCAGTCCGACAGAGGAAGGCGTGCCGCAAGGCGGGCCGCTGTCGCCGGTGCTGAGCAACATATACCTTGACAAGCTCGACAAGGAACTGGAATGCAGGAGACTGAGCTTTGTGCGATACGCAGATGACTGCGACATATTCGTGCGAAGCGAAAAGGCGGCGGACCGGGTGATGGCGAGTGTGAGCAGTTGGCTGGAGCGAAAGCTGAGGCTGAAGGTGAGCGCGAGCAAGACCAAGGTGGTCAGGCCGACGAAGAGCACCTTTCTGGGATTCAACTTCTGGAAATCAACAAAGGGATGGAAACCGAGGCCGGCAAAGGACCGAAAGGCCAGGCTGTGCGAGAAGGTGAAGGCAGTCCTGTGCAGGAAAAGGGCGGCGGCAATGCCGCTGGGAGTTGTCTTCGAAAAGCTGAACCAGATACTGCGAGGCTGGATAAACTACTTCCGAATCGGCAGCATGAAGAGGTGGCTGAAAGACGACTTTGGCCCGTGGATGAGGCACAAGGTGAGAGTAGTGATACTCAAACAGTGGAAGAGACCGAAGACGATTTACAGAAATCTGATGCGGCTGAACACAAAAATGCATTGTAACATGACCCACGAGGACATCTTCAAGGTGGCTAATTCCCGCCTGGGGCCATTCCGAAGGGCAGAACGCAATGTAGTGAACTTCCTGCTGAGTCCGAAGGTGCTTGCCTTGCCCAATAAGAAAGAGAACCGGCCTGGTTTGGTCGATCCTCTCGCTTACTACCTGGGTAATACTTGAATCCATGTTATGATGTAGCGCCGTATACCTGACCGGTACGTACGGTGCAATGGGAGGGGCGAGGGCTATTGCCCTCCCTCTACCCTATTGGGGCGACGCTATATATATAGAAGCGGGGCTTTGGCGAGGCGCCACCATCGAAGCGCATTTGTATATTCTGAGAAATTGTTTGATACAAATATGTAAATTATCTTGGGTAAATTTAGCATAAAGGCATTGACAATCCATAGAAGAGTCAGTATAATAAGACTGTGTTAGCTTGAAACTTTTATAAGTCAGAAAGGCCGGTTGTACGGGGATGTCCAGGGCATTTTGTTTCCACCGATCCAGTGGGCAATCTGAGTGATAATCATCACTCTTTAAGATAGCGTATCAGGATGAGAACATTTATGGAGGGATTGAGAGTCATGAAGAACAGAGTTATTTCTCTACTGATGATCATCGCGATGCTCTTGTCGATGACTGTCGTACACGCGGAGGACGATCTGGCGGTGGTTACGCCGAATGACGGGGTGGAAGCCATCGTTTTCGACGAGGCGCCTTCTCTCGCGGGGGACGAATTCGTCATCGATGCTGAATTGCCGGATGTGGACCTCAGCGAGGACGGAACCATTTTCCTGTCCGAACTGGGAGATCTCGTGGTCAACGGTGAGGAGCCCGCGGTTCAGGAGGAGGAGCCTGTCGCAATGTTCTACGCCGTAGCCGCCGATGGCGATGTGACGGTGTATGCGGATGCCTCGAAGGCCGAGACCTTGGGCGTGCTCGCTATGAACAGCGTCGTACTGGTCGTGGAGAAGGTGGACGAGGCGATCAGCCACGTCGCTTTCGCCAAGGACGAAGCGGTCGTGGAAGG
>JAFSXX010000012.1 GCA_017443845.1 Bacteroidales bacterium
GCTCACAGATACAACGCCTCTTGAAGACCTCTTCAACAAATCTAACCTCAATATTGACAAAGAACTTGACGGGTTCTATGAACCCACGTTGTTTGATTTTTAACTTTTAACTACGTCCACAACTTTTAGTGGACAGCAATGCACAAATATAAATAAATTCTGCCAAAAAAGCAAACAACGCTTTGCTACAGCAGCGAATTCATCCACCCGGGGAAGAAAATCCCGATGACGAAGGCAACTGCGAGGACCGCTCCTCCCGCCACCGCCAGGGCGCAGGAGAGCGTCCGCGCGGGCCGTGCGGCCCCTTCTTCCTCCATCTGCCGGAGCAGCATCGAGGCGGCATAGCAGAGCGGGCCGAATATCGGCAGCAGATAGACGGCGATCTTGCCGCTGACGGCCGACATTATGACAAAGAAGGTCGCGGAGACAATCAGGAAGAACTGCACGAGAGAGGGGAACCGCATCTTCCTGAAAAGCGCCAGGAATATGACGGGCAGCACTATGAGTGAGGCAGGCGCCAGGGCATACCAGATCGTATAGCAATAGTACCAGAGGGGCTCCTTGTGATGGAACGCATTGACGGCGCGGCCCGCAGTCTGGTGGAAGAGCAGGTTGTTCAGGTACTCCGCCCCTCCCTCCTTCCAGACGCAGAACCACCAGATACCGCAGAGAACGGCCAGGAGAAGCCAGGAGCGCCATCCCCACACCCTCCCCATAAAACGGATATCCTTCCGGAAAAGGAGGAACACCGGAATGCAGAGCAGGGGTATCATTATCCCGACAGGCCCCTTGGAGAATATGGCCAGGAAGACATATAGCGGAAAGAGCCACCTGTCGGCCGGGCGGCCGTCCCCGGTGTACATTTTCCAGAAAGTCCGGAGCGAAAGGGTGATGAACATCGTCATCATCATATCCATCCGCAGTACGATGGCGCTGCCCAGGAACCAGGCCGCTCCCATCAGGGAGTAGAAGGCGGCGAGGCGGTAACGGCCCGGGAGCTCACCGCCGCACCAGCGTTCCAGGACCCACAGGGTGATAAAGGCCGGAATAAGCGAGAGCATTTCGAGCAGGAAAACGCAGTGCCGGCCAAACACCAGCTTGGAGAGCATTACGATCCAGATATAGAGCGGCGGTTTGTCGGCATACATCTCCCCGTTATGGAAGAGGCACCAGAAGTGGCCGTCGCGCAGGGCCTCGTCGGCGATTTCGAGATACTTCATCTCGTTGGTCGGCGTGAGATCGCGGCGCAGCAGCACCGGCAGCAGGAGGGCGAACACCAGCGCCGCCCTGAAGAGGAAGGAATCTATGAGGCGTGGCTTTTCTTCCATATCATCAGATTTCTGGTATAGGAGACAAAGCCGCAGGCCTGCCCGAGGATGATGACCGGATCGAGGCGGATGATGCCGTAGGCTATGATGATTGCGGAGCCTGCCAGGGATATGATCCAGAATCCCGCAGGCAGCATCGACTCGCCCTGACGGGCCGAATAGAGGGCCTGATAGAGGAACCGGAGGGAGAATATGACCTGCCCCAGGGAGCCGAGCAACAGCAGCCAGACGGGAATCTTCTCATTGCTGAAGAGCGACGCGGCGGCGGCCTGCGGGTCCCTCAGCATAAGGGCCAGAAGGGTGACGGGCGTGGCTATGAGGACGAATCCCAGCAACCTCCTGGGCACCCGCGTCATCGAAGCCCAGACCCCCTTGGCCTTGAGATTCCAGATATAGACGCAGTAGCCGATGACCTGCCCGAGCATAATCGAGAAATCGTCGCGGAGCCATCCGTAGATAAAGAACAGGTATGATGCTATCAGGCTCAGGACCCAGAAGATGGTGGGCGAGACGACCCTGCCGGCCTTCTCCGACATTATCCACTGCACCAGGATGCGGGCCGAGAAGAGGCCCTGGGCAATGAATCCGAGCACATATACGAAAGGGCTGCTGTCCATCAGAGATTGGTCCGCCCCGTTTTCGCCGGGGTATAGCGGCTGCGCATCCATCGGAATGCGAAGCAGTCCACGAAGGGTCCCCAGAGGCGGTTCGCAAGATTATACTTGGCCTTCCCGGCGGTGCGGGGATGGTGATGCACGGGAACCTCCCTGCACGCCCCGCCCTGCATCTGGACAAGGGCCGGAATGAAGCGGTGCATCCCCTTGAAAAGGGGCAGTTCCTTCGCATAGGGGAGTTGAAGCACCTTCAGGGGACATCCGGTATCGGAGATGCCGTCGCCCGTCATCATCCTGCGCCAGGCATTGGCGATGCGGGAGGAGGCGCGCTTGACGAAGCCGTCCTTCCTCTCGGTGCGGATACCCAGCACAAGCGGATACTCGTCCGAATAAGGCAGAAGCAGATTGAAATCCTCCGGATCGGTCTGCAGGTCGGCGTCCACATAGCCCACAAGGGGCGATTCGCAAAGGGCGATTCCAGCCTTGAGGGCACCGCTAAGGCCGTTGTTGCGCTCCAGGTCGGCATAAAAGAAATCCTTGTGGCGGGAGCACGCCTCGCGCACAAGGGCGTCGCCCCCGTCGGTGGAGCCGTCGTTGACAAAGAGCACGCAGCAGGGCTGCGCCGAGCACTCCGGCAGGAATGCGGCCAGGCGGCGCTCCAGTTGAGGGACATTCTCCCGTTCATTATAGTACGGAACCAGGATGGTGAATCTGTATGCCGATGTAGCGTTCATTACCGCAAAGTTAGGAATTTGTTTTGCTAATCTCATTATTTATTGCTAAATATGCAGATTATTATATTAGTCGTATTATGCGCGGAAAGGCCCTCATAGCCATATTGATGCTCCTCTCCCTGCCCGTTTGGGGAGTCAGGGGGCCTTCGGCGCCTGTAACCGTCCTCCAGCCGGACGGAAACACCTTGTCGATCCGCATCCTCGGGGACGAGAATTTCTCCTGCAAAACCACTGCCGAGGGATACATAATCGCCCAGGGAAAGGACGGATTCTACTACTTCGCCGATTACGATGCGGGGTTCCTGAGGATATCATCCAGGCGGGCCGCGAACGGGGTCCCGGGCATCTCCAGGACCATACCCTACGGCATGGGCCGCGCCCTTCAGACGGTTACGGAGAGGAAACTGTCCAAGACATTCGAAATAGCCGGCCAGACCAGGGGTTCGGTCTCTTCCATCAGGACCATCGTCATACCGGTCCAGTTCCAGGATATCAAATTCACGACCGCCTCGCCGAGGAACCGCATCTACAACCTCTTCAATCAGATCAACTATTCCTACGACGGGGCCACGGGAAGCGTCAGGGACTACTTCCGCGACAATCTCGGAGCTCGCAGCGACCTCTCCTTCGAGGTATGCGAACCTGTCACACTGCCCAATATCGCCGCATTCTACGGCGAGAATATGGCCGGAACCTCGGACCTCAACATCCGCCAGCTGGTAATCCAGGCCTGCCGCGGGGCCGATGAGGCCGGAGCCGATTTCTCGGCCTTCGACGACGACCGCGACGGAATGGTGGACAATGTCTTCATAATCTTCGCCGGGCACAACGAGGCGGAAGGAGGCGGAGACAACTGCATCTGGCCGCAGTGCTGGAACATCAGCGAGAGCCAGCTCTACCTCGACGGCGTCAAAATCTCCAATTTCTGCTGTTATTCGGAATACAGCGGCCCCGCCGGTGGAGGTTCATTCGCCGGTATCGGCATAATCTGCCACGAACTATGCCACCTGCTCGGCCTGCCCGACCTCTACGACATCAACGCAGAAGAGGAAGGCGAGGCGCGCGGGCTCTTCGGTTCCCTTTCCGTCATGGATATGGGAGGCTACAACAACGACTGCAAGACCCCGCCCTACCTCAACATAGTCGAGCGCGAGATGCTCGGCATCGCTACGAACTCCAACCTGACCGACTCCGCGACCGTGATCGTTCCGCCCGTGAGGGAGGCATCGGAGGCTTTCAGGTTCAGGACCTCATACGCCGACGAGAACTTCTATCTGGAATACCGGGACGGCGAGAAATGGGATGCCTATATCGGCGGAAGCGGCCTGGTGATCTACCACGTGGACCGCAGCGGCAACGGGGCCGGATCGATGACGGCGGCCCAGCGCTGGAAATTCAACACTATCAACTCCTGTGCGGCCCACGAGTGCCTCAAGCCGGTATCGGCCACGGGAAGCGAGGCCCTCGAGGTGGCCGACGTCTTCTTCCCCGGCAGGTCGAACACCACCACCATCCTCGCATCGGAGACCTTCCCCCTGCTGGACTGGAGCCTCCGAGGCACGGGATACGGCATCAGGAACATCGGCCGGAGAGCCGAGGGTATGAGCATTGAAATCGTGGAGGACAACGCCTGGAACCTGCCTTCTATAGTAGAGCACACCATCCGCCCCGAACAGACTTCGGCAAGTCTCAGCTGGGTCTCCGACAAGGGTCTCGGCGGCGAGTGGCGGCTCGTCTGGGGAGCGGTATCGAGCGTCGAGGCCGACACTGTCTCGACCCAATCCTCGGCATTCATATTCGAAGACCTGACTCCGGGCCGGAGCTACTGGTGCGACATCAATTATATATATAAGGGAATCATCGGAAAGACATATCACATCGACTTCCAGACAACCCAGATGCTGTCGGCATTCCCCCTCATCGCCGCGATGGAGGGGCCGCACCGCATCGGGCAGGAGATCCGTCTGAGGCTCCACAACCTGGTCGAGGAGGTGACCGACGTGACCTGGAGCGTCAACGGAGTCAAGGTCGCAGGTGCGGTGTATACCCCCGACAGGGAGGGCAACTGCACGATCAAGGCGGTGATTTCGTATCCCGACGGTTCGCAGGAGAGTCTTGTTAAAATCATAAATGTCGTGGCAGATGAATAGGAAAAGCATACTGGAGAGGTGCGCCTTCGCACTGCGCTTCGCACTCGCGCTCTTCGTGGTGGCGACCACGATGGCTGTGGCCTGTCCCCAGCCCGAGAAGGAGATCCCCACTCCTCCCGATCCCGGAGGGGTGACCAAGTCGGAGTCGAGAGTCACCTTCGAGTCCCGCACGGCCACCGGCATCTATTTCAACGACAAGACGAGCATCACTTACGACGAGGCCGGGTTCCAGCAGGCTTTCAACCACAACCGCAAGAACTTCAGGATCCAGGCCGACGACCAGAGCAGTTACCTCAATCTGGCCTTCACCGACAGGCTTCCCCAGAAAAACGGGGACGAGGCGGTCGCCAAGGTGACATACCGCACGGACACCAAGGGCGAGACTGTCGTCATAGTAAAGTTCAAGGTGGTGATGATCCAGGACGAAAGGATGTGGCTCTGGAATGAGCTGCAGGAGCTCGGAGTGATTATGCCGTCGTTCTGACGGAAAGGGGCTTAAGCCAGGATTTTGGAGATAAGTTCGGTCATCAGGTCGGCGTCGGTGGCGCTGCCGCGGCCGTTGCTCTTGCTGCGCCAGTCGTATTCGCGCAGGATGGAGATGATTTTCATTGTCTTGCGCATCGGATAGTTCCTCAGCGCCTGGTCGTATTCTCCGGCGAAATATGGATTGATGCCCAGTTGGGAGAGGATTTCCCCTCTCTCGACACCCGCCTGCAGAAGGGCGTGGAAGCGGAGCAATTTGATGAAATGGCTTGAGAGGGCCGCCATTATCATCGGCATCGGGAAGCGCTTCTCGTTGCCGTTGAAGAAGGCCGCTATCCTGTAGCATTTGCCCACATCCTTTACCGACAGGGCCTTGGTAAGTTCGAACGAGGAGTAGTCGCGGCTCATCCCGACATTGTCGGCTATGTCCGATTCGGATACTGTGGTGGTTCCCTCGGGAATCACCTTGAGGAGTTTGTCGGTTTCCAGGACCACTTTCTGGATATCCACGCCCACGTATTCGGCCAGCAGCGCGGAGGCGTTGGGGGATATCCTGAGGCCGCGCGACGCGAAATATCCCTCTATCCATCGCGCCATCTTGTAGTCGGCGATCTGGTTCGACTCGAAGACGACGCCTGCCTTGCCGGCCTGTTTGTAGAAGGAGGTGCGTTTGTCTATCGATTTGGAGGACTTGGTTGGATCGTTGGGGGTCTTGTAGCAGATGACCAGGATGGTGGTGGGCATCATCGCCTCGAAATAGACGGCGATATCCTCCAGGCGGCGCATCATCTGGGCCTCTTTGAGGACGACTACCTGGCGGGAGACCATCATCGGGAACTGGCGGGCGGCGCTGACGACCTGGTTGGCGGTGACGTCTGCGCCGTAATAGACCACCTGGCCGAAGTCGCGTTCTTCGGGAGGGAGGGCTTTGTCCATTATGGCGTTGCAGAGGGCGTCGATGAAGTAGTGTTCTTTGCCGAAGAGCAGGTAGAAGGGCGCGAGTTTCCCGGCGTTGATGTCGCTCATCAGCGCGTTGAACTGGGCGGTGGTATCGGCGGTCTGTTTTGCCATAGGGCACAAATTTAACAATAATTATCGAAAGAACCATCTTTACGCTTCCACGATGTCCATCCTGAAAAGACCCTCCGGGCTTTACTGGGGCTCTGCCCCAAACCCCGCCGCTACGGCCAGCTATTACGCTAGCCAACCCGCTCGGCCTTCGCTAGCACCTGATGGTGCTGCGGGCCCCTCCCCGTGTGCCGGGGACGCACACTTTTCAGGACGGACATCGTTCCAGCTGCAAGATGGTATTCTCGATGGCTGTTTTTTCTTATCTTAGCAGTTGATTTATTTATGGAAATATACGATCCTTTACGGAAGAAACAGGTGAAGCTCACTCCGGAGGAGGAGGTGAGGCAGGGGACTATCCGGTGGCTGAACGGGCAGGTCGGATGTCCGATGGGACTTATGGCCAGCGAATACGGCTTCACCTATAACCGCAGGAAGTACAGGGCCGACATCGTGGTCTTCGGACGCGACCTCGCCCCCCTCCTGCTGGTGGAATGCAAGGCGCCCGACGTGACCATCGACGGGAGCGTCATAGAGCAGGCCGTCAGGTACAACCGGGTGCTCCGCGTGAAATTTATTCTCGTTACCAACGGAAAAACATCCTATCTTTGCCGGCGCAATCCCGAAAGCGGGGAGTTCACATTCACTGCGGAGGTCCCCACATACGAAGAGATGCTGCAGCTATGACGGAAGCCCTCAAGAACCCCATCTTCGACATCGTGGCCGGCGAGGCCGCGGCGCTGGGCGTGCGCGCATTCGTCATCGGGGGATTCGTCCGCGATTTCTTCCTCCAGAGGCCCTGCAACGACATCGACATAGTGGTCGAGGGCAGCGGCATCGCCGTGGCCGAGGCCGTGGCGGCCAGAGTGCACACGAAAGTCACAGTCTTCCGCAATTTCGGCACCGCAATGCTTCACTATAAAGGCTGGGAGGTGGAATTCGTCGGAGCCAGGAAGGAGTCCTACAACCGCGGGTCGCGCAAACCCATCGTGGAGGACGGCACCCTTCAGGAAGACCAGGAGCGGCGCGATTTCACCATCAACGCGATGGCATTCAGCCTCCAGAAAGAGGACTACGGCGCGCTGGTGGACCCCTTCGGAGGCATCCGTGACCTCAACGAGGGCATCATCCGCACCCCGCTCGACCCCGACACCACATACAGCGACGACCCGCTACGCATGCTCCGCGCGGTCCGCTTCGCGACCCAGCTGGGATTCAGTATCGTACAGGAATCCAAAGATTCGATGATGCGCAACCGGCAGAGGCTGGAAATCCTCTCGCAGGAGCGCATCGCCGACGAGCTGATGAAGATAATGGCCACTCCGAAGCCCTCGACAGGCTTCTTGCTGATGGACGAATGCGGCCTGCTGCCCTACAGCCTCCCCTCCCTGGCGGACCTCAAGGGGGTCGAGACGGTGGAAGGACGCGGCCACAAGGACAACTTCCTCCACTCCCTCCAGGTTCTCGACAATGTGGCCGCAGCCAGCGACAAGATATGGCTCCGCTGGGCCGCCCTCCTGCACGATGTGGGCAAGGCGCGCACCAAGCGCTGGGACCCGCAGCTCGGCTGGACCTTCCACAACCACGAATATGTGGGCAGCAAGATGGTCAAGGGCATCTTCGCACGGCTCAAGATGTCGCAGAACGACGACATGAAGTATGTCCAGAAACTGGTGGCGCTCCACCTGCGGCCCATCGCGCTGGTCACCGACGAGGTCACCGACTCCGCCGTCCGCAGGCTTCTGTTCGACGCGGGCGACGATATCGACGATTTGATGATCCTCTGCAAGGCCGACATAACCTCCAAGAACGAGATGAAGGTGGAACGCTTCAGGAGGCAGTACGAGCACGTCAAGGAGAAACTGGTGGAGGTGGAGGCCAAGGATGCGGTCCGCAACTTCAAGAACCCCATCACCGGCGAACTGATAATGAACAAGTACCACATCCCGCCCTGCAAGGAGATCGGCGAGATAAAAGAATATGTAAAGGAGGCCATTCTCGACGGCAGGATTCCGAACGAGTACGGGGCCGCCTACAGGCTTATGGAGGAGAAAGCCGCAGAAATGGGCCTCCACGAATGAAAATCTGGCTATGAACAAAGAAAAACATAATTCCGCAAACCCTGAGATAAAGCTCAAGCGCAGTCTCTCTCCGGTAAATGTATGGGCCCTGGCGCTCGGATGCATCATCGGCTGGGGCGCCTTCGTAATGCCGGGCAACAAATTCCTGGCCACCGCCGGGCCTCTTGGAACGGCCATAGCGATGTTGATATCAGGGGTGATCATGACCCTGATCGCCTTCAACTACAATTATATGATCAACAAATACCCCGAGACCGGAGGGGCGTTCGTCTTTGCCAGGAACACCTTCGGGCGGAATAACGCCTTCCTTTGCTCGTGGTATCTCGGGCTATCCTACCTCACGATAGTAGCCCTCAACGCGTCCGCCCTCGCCCTGCTGGGCAGGAACCTGCTCGGCAACGTATTCCAGTTCGGATTCCACTACACGGTAGCGGGCTATGACCTCTATGCGGGAGAACTGTTCCTGGCAGTGGCCGCCATCCTGCTGTTCGCATGGGTCAGCATCCGGGGAATCAAATTCTCGGGCATATTCCAGAGCACCCTCGTATTCATGCTGGTGGCCGGAGTGCTGATAATCTCCCTGGCTGCGGTTGTAAGTCCGAAGGCCCACTTCTCGAATCTCTCTCCGGGGTTCTCGCCCGCCCGATCACCCATGGCCGGAATACTCGCCATCATCGCAATCGCTCCTTGGACCTTCCTGGGATTCGACACCGTGCCCCAGGCGGCGGAGGAATTCAACTTCAAGCCCCGCAAGACAAAGGCGATAATGGTTATATCCATTCTCTTCGGAGCGCTGGTCTATATCCTGCTCAACACCCTGTCGGTCTGCGTGGTTCCCGCCGGATATGCCAACTGGTCGGAATACATCGCCGACCTGCCGAACCTCAGCGGGCTTGTCTCCCTCCCCACCTTCCACGCAGCCAAGCAGTTGCTGGGCAATACAGGATTGTTTTTCCTGGGGCTGGCGGTGCTGGCCGCAATTCTCTCCGGTATAGTGGGATTTTATATGGCCACCAGCCGCCTCCTCTATGCAATGGCCCGGGACAGATTCCTCCCAAAGTGGTTCGGTAAGCTCCACCCAAAATACAATACTCCCGCAAACGCCATCCTCTTCGTGATGATATTCTCGCTGATAGCGCCTTTCTTCGGGCGTACCGCACTCAACTGGATAGTGGATATGTCCTCCATCGGAGCGGCTATCGGCTACGGCTACACCTCCGCAGCAGCGATGATTCACGCGCATAAGGAGAAGAATAAGGCAATGACGGTTTGCGGCGCCATAGGGCTCCTGCTGTCGGTTTTCTTCTGCGTGATACTGCTTGTCCCGATAAAGGGACTCGACTGCTGCCTGGGCAAGGAGGGTTATATCTGCCTCGTTATCTGGACCGTGCTCGGCCTTGCGTTCTACCTTTCGACCTTCCGGGCCGGAAAGGGAACCTCTAAGTAAAGAATTTCTCGACCTTCTTTACCGCATCCGGCAGGGCGAAAACCGCCACGCGGTCGTAAGGCTTTATGAGAGTGTCGCCGACTGCGATAATTGTCTCGCTGCCTCGGACTATACCGCCGATGACGGCCCCGTCGGGGAAATTCAGGTCGCGGATAGGAGCCTTGGTAATGGGGCTGTCGGGGTTGACGATGTACTCGATGACATCGGCATCGGAACCGTTCAGGCATTTGATGGTGCGCACCTTGTCGCTCAATGTGAAACGGAATATTCGGCCCGCGGTGGTGAGCTTCTTGTTTATCACCGAATCGATACCCATCTCCTCGGCGAGGGATATGTATTCGAGGTTCTCCACCTCGGCGATGGTCTTGGGGACGCCCATCTTCCTGGCGGCGACGCAGGCCATTATATTGGTCTCCGAACTTGATGTTACGGCTACGAAGGCGTCGCAGGTGCGGACATCTTCCTCGTAGAGGAAGTCTGAATTGCGGCCGTCGCCATTGACAACCAGCACCTTGTCGCCCAGACGCTCGGCCAGGACGGCGCAGCGCGCCTTGTTGAGCTCGATGATCTTGATAAACTCCGCCTCCTTGGAGAACTCCCTGGCTACGATCTCGCCGATGCGGCCTCCGCCGAGAATGACCAGCCTGCGGATATCGATATCCTGCCTACCGGAGAAGGCCGTTATCTTGCCTACGGCATCCTGACGGGCTATTATGAAGATAAGGTCGAATGCCTTGAAGAGGGTGCTTTTCTTCGGGATTATGGTCTCGTCACCCCGTGCGATGGCCACAATTCGGAACGAGGGGCTCTCGAGAGGATAATCGTACATATCCTTCATGCTCTTGTCCACCAGGGGGGAGTTCTCGCTCAGCTTGAAGGAAATCAGCTGCAGCCTGCCGCGGGCGAAATCCATGAACTCGGACATCTCCGACTGGTGAAGGAGGCCGGTAATCTCACTGGCGGCGATTCTTTCGGGACAGAAGAGCAGGTCGATACCGAGATCCTTGAAGATAAGGCGGTTGTCGTTGGAGAGATACTCCTCGTTGTTGATTCGGGCAGTCACTTTCCTCGCGCCCAGCTTCTTGGCGATGGCCGCGGAAACGAGATTGACATCCTGCTCCTTGGCCGGACATACGGCCACGAAAAGGTCGGCCTTGTCGACGGCCGCTCCGCGCAGCACCTCCACCGAAGTGGGGCTTCCGAGAATGGTAAGGACATCCATAGTCTCGCTGACCGTGGCAAGCCTCGACTCGTCGGAATCTATGATTGTAATGTCGTGGTAACCCTCGCTTAGCATCTTTGCAAGATGGCATCCTACCTCTCCTGCGCCTGCGATAACTATCTTCATATCTCTTGTTTTTAAGTCATCCCCGCCGATGGGGATTGAAGGCATTTGTGCAATTATAGCAATAATCTTTCAAAGTTACCCATTTTTCCGTAATTTAGCGCTGCGAAGGCTTTGGTCGGATAAGGAAACGAGAATATGAGAGAGATTATCCGAACCGAGAAAATCGAAAAAATCTACTGCTCCGGAGCCGAACCGGTGCGCGCCCTGGACGGGATAGACCTGTCCGTAGAGGAACACGAATACGTTGCGATAATGGGGCCCTCCGGAAGCGGCAAATCCACTATGATGAACATCCTCGGGTGCCTGGACACCCCGACGGGTGGCAGATACTTCCTGGACGGGACCGATGTCAGCCATATGTCTGACTCCCAGCTTGCAAGGGTACGCAACCGCAAGATAGGTTTCGTATTCCAGTCGTTCAACCTCCTTCCCCGCTACGACGCCCTCGAGAACGTGGCCTTTCCTCTCATCTACAGCGGAGTCCGGCGATCGGAGCGGCTCGAGAGGGCCCGCGCGGCGCTCGATGCGGTCGGGCTCTCGCAGCGGATCTCGCACCTTCCCGGCGAGATGTCGGGCGGGCAGCGGCAGAGGGTCGCAGTGGCCCGCGCACTTGTGACCGAGCCCGCCATAATCCTGGCCGACGAGCCCACCGGAAATCTCGACTCGGCCACTTCAGAAGAGATAATGGCCCTTTTCGGCGATATTTACGGCAAGGGCAATACCGTGATCCTCGTAACCCACGAAGAGGACGTAGCGAGGCACGCAAGGCGCATCATACGCCTTCGCGACGGCCGCATCGAGAGTGATATCCGGTCTTACCCGGGCTCCGGTTTTTGCTCCTTCGGGCCGAAAAAAGGCCTCTCAGGAGCAATAACCGCCCGCCCGGAGCCGGACGGTTTCACGGATTCGGATAGATTTGCTATCTTAGGGTCCAAATTTGAAAAAAGATGAAGATTTACACCAAAACGGGCGATTCCGGAACCACCTCGCTGGTAGGAGGGACAAGGGTGAGCAAGACCCATCCGAGAGTAATGGCCTACGGCGACCTCGACGAACTGATTTCGCATCTCGGAGTGCTCCGCGGGCGGTGCAGGGAGATGGCGGAGGGCGCTCCGGAGAACGGCGGCGAGCTGATGCGCACAGAAGGCTTCCTCCGCCGCATCCAGGAGGACCTGATGCAGATTTCCGCCCACTTCGCGGCCGATACCAGGCAGGCCAAACTCAAGAGCCTTGCCGGCGATATGGATTCGGGACTCGAGCAGGAGATTGACAGATTGACAGCCCTCCTTCCGCCATTGAATTCCTTCGTCCTCCCCGCCTCGCCGGTAGCCGCTTCGGAGTGCCATATCGCCCGTACCGTATGCCGCAGGGCCGAACGCAGCGCATTCCTGATCGAAGACCTCCCTGCCGAGGATGAACCCGGAAGGAGATATCTCAACAGATTGTCGGATTATCTCTTCACATTGGCGAGGTATTTGTGCATCGCAGCAGGCGGAAGCGAAGATTTCTGGATCCCTTAAATCGCTGATTTTCGGGATTTTTGAAGATTTATTTGGAATATCCGAATTATTTGTATCTTTGCAGCCCTTTTGTATGGATACTAAAGTATTGATATAAACATATTTGCTATGTATTGGACACTTGAGCTTGCATCTAAACTCGAAGATGCTCCCTGGCCCGCAACCAAGGACGAACTGATAGATTACGCAACCCGTTCAGGGGCGCCGCTCGAAGTGATCGAGAATCTCGAAGACCTCGACGATGACGGCGATGTTTATGACTCCATAGAGGACATTTGGCCCGACTATCCTACCAAGGACGACTTTCTGTTCAACGAGGAGGAGTATTAGGGGTTTAACTACCTGATAATAAGCAATTTAACGCGGATGGGTGCCATTTTGACGAATGGCGCCCATCCTCATTTTAGCGCATTCTATCGCATCCTGTCGAAATGAAAGTTAACACAAAACTTAACA
>JAFSXX010000013.1 GCA_017443845.1 Bacteroidales bacterium
CGGAATCGGACGACGTGTTGACAAAATTAAACCCGAACGGGCGAAAATAGATAGGCCCTTTCAGGGAGTATTTCACAAGTTATTAACATTTGGGGCCAAGTGCCTCTGCAACGGGGCTTTTTGCAAAAAAAGGAAAGATTATATACCTTTGCCCCCGCTATCGACGCCCGGATGGCGGAATCGGTAGACGCGCTGGTCTCAAACACCAGTGGCTGTAATGGCTGTGCCGGTTCGACCCCGGCTCCGGGTACAAGAAAAGGCTCCAGAAAGGAGCCTTTTCTTGTACCAGTCGGCGGCTATGCCGCCTCCTTTGTTTACGGGGGACACCCCCGAAACCCCCGCGGCCTCTGGCCGGGCTGCAGAAGCAGCCTTTTTTCGTGCCCGGAGCCGTCGGCGGCTAAGCCGCCTCCTTTCCTTTAATCCTCGTCGGTTTCTTCGGTGCGGCGGATGGATTTGGCGACGTTGATAAGGTGGTCGGCGATACGCTCGAGGTCGGACGAGAGCGAGAGATACTGCGCGCCCACGGCCGGGGTGCAGACCCCTTCGCTCAGGCGGCGGATATGGCTCTCCTCCATCATCTCTGTCAGGTCGTCGGTCTTCTCCTCTATGATATTGGCCTGCTCGAGGGCGGCGAAATCGCCGTCGGTGTAAGCCTTGATCGTCTGGTCGAAGAGGGCGTGGATGGTCGAGCGAAGCGTACCTATCTCTTTCTGCGCATCTTCCGAGAACTTCTGCGACATCGACTCAAGGGCGGTGGCATACTCAACAATATTCTCCGCATAGTCGCCGATACGCTCGAGGTCGCGCACCGAACGGTAGGTCGTCGAGAGATAGATGCGGTCGGCGGCGCTGAGTCCGCGGCGGCCGGACAGGCGCACCACGTAATCCACAAGGGCGCGGTTCATATAGTCGAGTTCCTCCTCCGTCTTCCTGAACTTGTCGAGACTGTCGAAATCGAGCGTCGTTATGATGTCGAGCGAACGGTCGACGTTGTCCATAGCCATATCGGCCATACGGAGAATCTCGAGGCGGACCTGACCTGCTGCGACGGCCGGCGTAGAGAGCATATTCTCATTGACATAATGGAGATGGAAGGGCTCGTCTCCGGCCGGGGCGCTCTTCTTTTCGGGAAGCAGGCGGCATACCGTATCCACCAGCGGGCGGGTCAGGGGGAGCATCACCGCCACGGTCACGGTATTGAAGAAAGTGTGGAACATCGCCAGCTGGGTCTGCGGAGCGTTGGGGAAGAATTTCGCGAAGATCGATCCGTAGCTGATGCCATCGGTGAATATGCCTACGAGGGCTCCCACCAGCATAAAGAGGGCTACGCCGAAGCAGTTGAAGAGCAGGTGGATGAGCGCCGTGCGGCGGGCGTTGATGCCGCTGGTGATTCCGGCCAGGATGGCTACGACGCAGGAACCGATGTTGGAACCCATCGTCAGCATTATGCCCTGGTCGAGCGAGATCAGGTTGGTCACGACCATCGCCAGTGCGATGGAGGTCATCACCGAAGAGCTCTGTATGATGGCGGTCAGGATGGCGCCGATGAGGACCAGAAGCAGAGGGTTTCTGATCGACGCGAGGAAAGATTTTACGGAATCCTGCGCCGCGAAGGCCTCCATCGAGCCGCTCATCAGCGAGAGGCCGACGAACAGCATACCGAAGCCGGTGATTATGCCGCCCGTTGTCTTGAGGGCCTGTTTTTTGGCAAACATCGCCATAAAGGCGCCGATGCCGGCGAATGCCGAGAAGATGACTGTGGTCGATATAGAGTTGCCTCCAAACATACCGAGCGCCACGATCTGCGCGGTGACGGTCGTTCCGATGTTTGCGCCGAAAATCAGCGTTGCGGCCTGATAGAGCGAAATGATTCCGGCATTGACGAAACCGATGGTCATCACCGTGGTGGCGCCGGAGCTCTGGATCAGGGCTGTCGAGACCGCTCCCACACCCACTCCGAGCATCTTGCTGGAGGATGCCTTGCCGAAGAGTTTCTTGAGGCGGTCAGAACTCGCGGCCTCGAGGTTGGAACTCATCATCTGGCAGGCTATCAGGAAAATACCTATACCGGAGAGAAGTGTCAGAATTGCTATTAAAAGTGTATTGAGATCCATGATTGGAATTTGGTTTTGGAAAATATGAATATATGATGTTTTGCGGATCACTGCGTATCTAAACGCGAGGGGCGCCGCCGTCAGAGCCGGAGGCGGCACATCATATGTAGATATTTCCCTGATCCACAGGATACCGGAGACTTTTCGGATGGTTTCGGAACCGGTGCGGAGAAGCTATCCTCCGGCATCTTCGCACCCTGCCTGGAAATACTCTCCCTGCGGACCAACTGACGGATATCCCTCGCCGGGGCGAAATCGTCATCGACCAGCTCCTCGATACTCACTACCTCGCTTTCCTCTATCTCCCCGCGCTCGAAAGAGACGCACATTTCCACCGGGGCGGCGGCAAACAGGATAGTCAGTATGAGGGAGAGGATACGCATCTTAATACTCTTCGAAATATTTCTGGATCTGCCTCCAGTCCCGCGTCCGGGTCAGGGCCAGCATCAGCAGGATGCGGGCCTTCTGGGGATTCAGGTCGAGAGAGGCTGCGAAATGATACCGGCTGTCGTCAACTTCGCCGTTCAGGCAGGTGGGACCGGTAGGGCAGCGGGACGAACGGACTATCTGGACTCCCTGCTTCTGCGCCTCCACCGCGGCGTCGAAGACATCTTTGTAAAAGTTCCCGTCCCCCACTCCGGCCAGGACCACTCCGTCGAATCCGGCCTCCACAAAGGCCTTCATCGGGAGCGGCGAGGCGTTCGCATAGCCATAGACTATCCCCACCTTCGGGAACTCCGTGAGGTTCGAGACGTCGAATTCTGAGTTTACGGTGTGTCTGTTGAGCGGCGCCTGCAGATAATGGGCCCTTCCGTCGTGGACATAGCCGATTATGCCGAAGGGACCGCCCTCGAAGGAGTCGCTGTTTATGGTGTGGGTCTTTATGACTGTTTTGGCATCCAGAAGCTGGTTGTTCATACAGACGATCACTCCCTTTCCCTGGGACTGCGGAGTGACGGCGGCGGCCACGGCGTTGTAGAGGTTGACGGGGCCGTCGGCGCTGATGGCGTTGGAGGGGCGCATCGCGCCTACCAGGATCACGGGCTTGGCGCTTTTGACGGTCAGGTTCAGGAAATATGCCGTCTCCTCCATCGTGTCGGTGCCGTGGGTGACGATTACCGCATCGTACCGATCCGAAGCGAGGATTTCATTGATGCGTTTGGCCAGGCGGAGCCAGACCTCGTCGTTCATATCCTGGGAGCCGATGTTGACCAGCTGTTCCCCGCTGATCTCGGCCAGGTCCAGAATCTGCGGAACCGCATCGATAAGGGTCTGGATGCCGACCTGCCCGGCGACGTAAGCCGACGAAGAGGCAGATGCCGCGACTCCTGCGATGGTGCCTCCTGTAGCGATAATGTGCACCCTGGGCTTGGCCTCGAGGAGAGCTCCGGCCAGAAGCGCCAATGTCAGAAAGAGTATTTTGAGACTTTTCACAAAACAAAGATAGTTATTTTACGGTTATAGCTTCTGATGAACTCTTTTTTGTTTTGGCGATTATCTTGACGATTCGGCGTAATGATTCTATATTTGTTGAAAATATCCTATTCCATGAAAAGAAAGACATTGCTTTTTCTCTTTGCGATAATCCTCCCGTTTATGGCGAAGGCGCAGGACAATTCCCTCCAGAGGAGCGGCGACATCTTCGATCTGAATCGGAATACGACTATGGAGTCATCGATAAAGTATTGGAGTGACGGGGCTCTGTCTCTCGATGATTTTTCATCAAGGAGAAACGAGTTTCCCAAAATCCTGGAATTCAAATATGGCATCATGTGGGATAACGACAGATTTAAAATAAAGAATACCGTTTTCGTCGCCCCCGTTTTGAGATGTTATATGGATCCATACTCCTCCTGGATTCATCCGGACTACAGGAACGACGTTACGCTCCGCTATATGCAAACAGCCTTCGATTATGTGGAAATCTGCAGCCGGAGGGCGAAGGCCGAGATCGACAGGAAAATAAACGACCAGGTATTCTCTATGGATGTCCTTCTAATCGGACAGCCATATTTTGCAGATGTACCTCGCAACATCGTCAGGTTCCATATGGGTATCGCCGACAACTTCATCTCCATATTAAACGATGAGACCGATCAGGGGCGGGATACCGTAGCCCTCCGCTACTATTCGGACAGGGTTGCCAAAGAGTTATCCGAAGCTGACGACAAGGAGCCGGTCGATCTTAGAATCAAGCCTGCTGGTTTCGGATTGGGAATGCACGTCGGTATCTCCAGCGAGTTTTACACCGGCCCGGTGAGTACCTACCTTACACCGATTGTCGGACTGGGCTTTGGATTCGATTTCGTCTTCAGCAAAATCAACGTTTATACAACTGGAATGCTGGGAAGGGGCGGGCGTTACAAGAAAGACATCGAATTGGACGATTACATGTGGTATGCCGGAAAAAAGCAGACCGGCGGCAATCTTGAATTGTCGTTGGGATATACCGCACATGAATCCCTGTGGTGGAAACTGGTGCCCTTCGCCGGCATCGGAGTCGGTTTCACCGATTACCCCGAAAATCCGTCAAACCCGGTGAATCCGGACAAGAAAACGGATGAGATTTCGGGGTTCCGCTTCCAGGCCGGATTAAACGTCGACTACAAATTCTACCGCTTGCTGAGTCCGCCGTCCCTTGGCGAATTCTCACTCCGCTCGAGGCTTTTTGTCGCACATACAGACTTCAAGTATCTGCCTGCAGCCTGGACGCTCAACTTCAGTTTATATATAGACTTTACCAACTGGCTTCTAAAAAAATAGGCTGATGCGGCTGCCCTGGCTGGCCTTGTTTATCCGATGAGCGGTCCTTCGGGGAGATGAGGCCTTCTCTTTAGCGCTCAATCCAATGCGCGTGCCTGGTTCCCTCACTCACCAGGGATTTGCCCGGCGGAGCCGGTCACATCCCTGCCCCGCCTGCGGCGGAAATCGAACAAAGATATCCCTCACTCACCAGGGATTTGCCCGGCGAAGCCGGTCACATCCCTGCCCCGCCTGCGGCGGGGCTTTGCCAAAGGGAGAATAAAATATGGGCACAAGCTTGCTTGCGCCCATATTTTATTCTCCCTTTGGCGGTGAGTGAGGGATTCGAACCCCCGGTACGGTCACCCGCACACCTGTTTTCGAGGCAGGCTCCTTCAACCACTCGGACAACTCACCTTTTACTTTCGGAGGGTATGATTCCAAAGCATCATACCCTCCGTAACTGTCTGGATGACTGGACTTGAACCAGCGACCTCCTGGTCCCTAACCAGGTGCGCTACCAACTGCGCCACATCCAGAAAAACCCGTTTTCACGGTGGCGGACAAACCGCCTTTTTCCGTTTGGGACTGCAAAGGTAATAAAAAAAGGTAATTATTATCTTTTTTTTCTTTTTTTTGCCATCTCACTAAAATAACCGCAAGCGGAACGGCCTGATCCGACGCGCCCCATCCGTGGTTTATTTTGAGTGGTCTATCGTTCCCAAGGCTCCCTTTCTGACAATAAGATTCTCATTTTCATAAGGATTGGTCTCGGACAGGCCTTTCGTCCTGAATGTTTGATATTTGATTTTAAGCAGCTCACGCATCCTGCTGTCCTCAAACATAGCCGCCACACTTCCGAAATAGATGTGCGTATGAGTCTCTTTCAACTCAACATGTATTATCGTCCTGTCGTGTTTAAGCATCGCCAACACAAAAATAGCACATATCTACAATTCTCGCAAAAAAGTAGAAATTATTTTGAAACCCATCTACAATTGTCTATATTTGTACCGTTGAACGATACGTGAAAGAGAAATGAAAAAGATTCTTGAAGTTCTCCGATTTGGAGATACCGATATCCGGTTCAATACGGATATCCCTCTGCAAAAGTTGCCCCAAGCGGTACAAACCCTGCCACCGGAAATCCTTATGGCCATGGCCACTACCCTGTGGGGCGGAAATGAACCGGCCGTTCTCGCAATGATCCGGGTCCTCGCAATCGCTGATCTGGCGCTTTCAGTAAACAGGGAAGAGATGATTTCCGAGCTGGACGAGGCGTCGAAACACCTGGCCTTAGCATTTAAACGGTCAATCAGGGATGTCTCAAACCAAGGAGGAAACATTGTCATTTTCGGTCCCGGAGTGCCTCCTCCCTCGGCCGATAAAAGCTGATCTGGCGGAGATTTCCGATGAAAATGTTTCTTGTGACCACCGGGAGGCATCTCGGTGAGGTCTGGTTCCGGAATGATGAAGACTTCCGGGTGGGTATGAATTGCATCGCGATCATTGCCTTTACTTGCAGGGTAAAGGTCTTGGCCTTCGTCCTGATGTCCAATCACATTCATATTATTATTTGTTGTGAAGACCAGGAAAAGGCTAAGGCATTTGCAGATGCCTTCAAGAAAAGGTACAGCTACTATCTGAGGATAAAATATGGCAAAAAAGAATTCCTGCGCAGATCGATATGTGACATCAGGGAAATAAAAAATGAGAACGAGTCCCCGGAGCGGGCAATAGCTTATGTGCAGATGAATCCTGTTGCAGCGAATATCTGCTCATCCCCCGTAATGTATCCTTGGGGCACAGGAGCATCCTTTTTCAATCCCGAGAAACCTGACGGACGACAACTGAAAGATTTCTCAATAAGGGAGCAATCCAGGATTCTCAGGAGCAATATCCTGCTACCCCCGAAATTGATTATTACGGACAAATTGTTCGCAGCACCTGAATCTTACGTTGATATTCAATTGGTTGAGAGCATTTTCCACACCGCCAAACGATTCAACTATTTTCTCGAGAACTCATCGAAAATCAAGCATCAGATCAAAGATCACAACTGCTCCATTCCCTCTTTCAGTGATCAGGCTGTTCTGGCCGCAATTCCAGATCTATATAGATCGCTTTTTTCAGAAAAGTACCCTGGCTTTTCCAAAGAGACTGAAAGCTCTCTCAGCATCAATCAAAAAATCCTCTTCATCAAACAATTAAAATTCCGATTCAGTTCAGATACCGGACAATTGTCCAGAGTTACCGGCTGGACCGAATCAGAGATCGCCGACTTGATCAACGCTTTTTGAATCTGACCTGGAGTGTCGCCGCTGCCGCTGTCGCTGTCGTCGTCCCAGTTTTTGGGACGACGGCGACACTTTTGGACGGTTGTCGCTGTCGTCGTCCCAGTTTTTGGGACGACGGCGACACTTTTGGACGGTTGCCGCTGTCGTCGTCCCACTTTTTGGGACGACGGCGACACTTTCGGACGGTTTCCGCTGTCGTCGTCCCAGTTTTTGGGACGACGGCGACACTTTCGAGCGGTTTCCGCTGTCGTCGTCCCACTTTTTGGGACGACGGCGACACTTTTGGGCCGTTGCCGCTGTCGTCGTCCCATTTTTTGGGACGACAGCGACACTTTCGGACGGTTTTCGCTGCTGTCGTCCCATTTTTTGGGACGACGGCGACACTTTCGAGCGGTTTCCGCTGTCGTCGTCCCATTTTTTGGGACGACGACGACACTTCGGGCAAGTCCATGAGCCCTTCCCCCTCTCTGGCGAACGGTGCCTAGGCTCAAGGCATAAAGAATCCCGGCGGAGGCGTTCCGCCGGGATTCTGATTCTGTCCAATCTGGCCGAATCAGCCTTAATCAGCCCTCGTTTACCTCAGTTATTAGCCTTCCAAGTAACCGTCAGGGGGGCTCCGGTGTGGAGGTCGAGGAGGGTTACGGGGATGGGAATGTCGGTTTTGTAGCCGGAGTTGACGTAGCGCAATGTGGTGGTTGCCAGCCAGTCGGCGGTCTCCTGGACGCAGTAGATGGTCATCGCTCCGGGGACTGAGCCGGTACGGTCGGTCATCTCCACTTCCTTGGTGCCGGCCATGAAGTTGGTCGGCGACTGTCCGGACGGATTGATGAATTTCTCTCCGAGCCTGAGGACCGCAAGGTTCTTGCAGAGCTGGAACATATAGGTCATCGTGGTGGAAGATCCTGTATCCCAGTTGGTGAGGTCGATCTCGCGCGCCTGGTTCTTATAGAACATATATGAGAACTTGGAGAGGTAGGTTACGTCAAATTCGGAGAGGTCGAGTTTTCCGGAGTCCTCGGCGCAGTTGTATGCGAACATATATGCGCTGCTGGTGACGTTTTCCCAGGTGTTGGTGGTGGATTTGACCTTCTTGAGGTTCTTGTCGTATGCGAAGATATACCTCAGGCCGGTGACGTTGTCGGCATCCTTGAAGATATCCATATCGAACTCGGTTATCCAGTAGTTCTTGCGGAACATGCTGTTGATGTTCGTCATCTCGTCGCACTCGATGACCTCGGGCAGCTTGAGTTCCACGAGGGAGGAATCGTATGCGAACATCAGGTAGCAAGTGGAGTCCAGAGCGAATTTGAAATTGCTGATGTCAAGCCTCTCGAGCATACCGCAATATTCGAACATCATACCCATGTCGGTGGCTGCCGAGGTGTTGAATTTTGTGACGTCCAGCTCCTTCAGGCTCGCGTTGTTGTAGAATATGTTGCGGAAGTTGACGACGTTCTCGGTGTTGATGTCGGCAGGGAAGGTGAGGCTCTTGAGGTGCTCGTCATAGTAGAACATATTGGCCATCGAGGTATCCATCGAGAAGTCGAAGTTGCTGAGGTCGAGTTCTTCGAGGTGACGGCAGTTGCCGAACATAAAGCGCATATTCTCCACCTTGGAGGTGTTGAAGTTGCTGACATCGAGGTGCTCGAGGGCGCGGAGGCTATTGAACATCGAGCCCATGTCGACGCAGTTCGAAGTATTGAAGCCGCTGACATCCAGGCTCTTGAGCGCATAGAGGGTGGTATCCTCGGGGGTATGCTGGCTGAACATCGAATTCATTGTGACTGCAGCTTCGGTGTCGAGGGACCTGAGGTTGTCGAAACCCTGGACCAGCATCAGGCGGAAGAACATCGAACTTGCATCTTCGCAGGTTGCGAAGCCCTTGGCCGCGGTGGAGAGGGTAAGCACGCCGGAGGTGGGCTCGAGGTATGCGTAGGCCGCAACGGGAGAGTCGGCCGCACTCACGAGGATACCTTCGGTCGAGGGATCGCAGGTCGAGAAGACGATGCGGGTGATACTGTAATCGTAATCAGTAGTAAATGCGCCGGGAGCGGTGATACCCTTGATGGCGGCGTTGAACTCGGGACCGGGAAGCAGGACGGCCTTGCCCTCAACGGCGGCGGATGCGGTGAAGTTGTTGAATGCCAGCGCCACGTCGTGGACCTTCGAACGCTCGGCGACCAGGTTCGAGCCGGACTTCATCGTCAGGCTCTGGCTGCGGCCGTCCATAAGCACCACGGTAACGCTCAGGCCGGTGTAGGTGCCAGCGGGAACCGTCACGAAGAAGGGCACGGGATCGGCTCCGATGGCTACGCCATCGCCGCAGTTCAGCGTCAGGCCGGAGGTGCCGCTCACAACGGCAGCGTCGTTTTCGACGGTGAACTCTCCGCTGAGGCCCTGGTCGGCCTTCAGCACGATACGCTTGACGGCAGCGCCCGCTTCACCGGTGGTGATGTTGAGCCTCAGCATCGAGGTCAGGTTCTTGAATGCCAGCGTCTCGTTCGCCGAGGTCGCCATCATCGGTACGTACTCTACGTTACCTGCCACATAGTTCTGCACTGCGGGAAGGCCCTTGGCGATATCCGCCGGGGAATATGCGGTATAGGGGGCCTCGGCGTCTAACTCCTCGTTGACACTCTTGATAAAGTATGTGGAAGCCACCTCGCCGACTGTCGCGATATAGACGATGTCGTTGATTTTGATCTTCTCGCCGAACTTCCAGGTCACGTGCCATACGTCCGCGTCGGCGGTCAGCGATGCGCGGGTGCCATCGACGATGACGCCCTCGAATGTCTTGGAATCCTTCGAAGCGACAGGGGTCACTTCTGCCATCTGGCAGCCTGCAAGCAGTGATGCGGCAGCCGCGATTGCAAATAAGGTCTTCTTCATAATGATTCCCTCCCTAGAACGGTTTTACATTTTCGAACAGATCGAACGAGAATCCGGTACCATTGCCGAAATCCTCGGTCGAACCGCCGTTGCTCGCGCAGACTACGGATTCAGTCCTGACCGTAGATATTTCTGCAAGCGGATTCAGATAAGACATCTTTTTATCCATATAGATTTATTTGAGTAATAAGTTACAAGTGCATCAAATTTACGGATTTTATGGCTTGGTTGTATATTTTTCCTACCTTTATCCTTATTGAAAACCTGTTTGCGCGTGTATAATATATACTAAAACTATATTCGATATGAAAAACCGCATCCTGCTGATGGCCGCGCTTCTTTTTGCCGGCACCTCCCTTTTCGGCGACAATCTCCGATTCGCTTCCCGTCCCTCCCTCTCTCCTGACGGCGGCACCATCTATTTCTCTTATGACGGAGACCTCTTCACCGTTCCCGCAGAAGGCGGCCGCGCTATGAGTTTCCTGGCGATGCGCGGCAATGAGAACCATCCGGTACCCTCGCCAGACGGCAAATATCTGGCATTCTCCTCCGACATCAACGGCAACCAGGATGTATATGTGATTCCCGTCGGCGGCGGCACCGCGAAACAGCTGACCTTCCACGAGGCAGCCGACTTCCCCGTATCCTGGTCGGCCGATTCGAAATATATATTCTTTGAATCGCGCCGTGCGAGCGCCACCCGCACCACATTCAAGGTGGCGGTAAACGGGGGCACCCCGCAGGAACTCTTCGACGGTTATTTCACCACCATAGTCAACCTCGTCGAGAACCCCGCTACGGGCGAATATCTCTTCAACGAGTCCGCGGAGAGCATCAATTTCCCCACTCGCAAGAGATATGTGGGCGACCACAACCCCAACATCAAGTCGTGGAATCCGAAAAACAAAAAATACAGCGAACTCACTGATTATGAGGGCAAGGACGCCTGGCCGATGGTCGATGCCAAGGGCAACCTTTACTATGTCACCGACGAGGCCAACAAGGAGTCGAACATAGTCAAGTACATCAAGGGCGGCAAGCCTCAGCAGCTGACCCGTTTCGACAAATCCGTACAGTATCCCAAAATCTCGAAGGACGGCTCCGCGATAGTATATCTGCTCGATTACCAGATCCACCTCCTCAACCCCGCCACGGGCAAGGACAAGGTTCCGCAGATAACACTCGCCACCGGCGACAACGACGTGCGCCGCTCGTTCGAGAAGCAGAAACCCACCGCGGCCGACATCTCCCCCGACGGAAAGAAGTTCGCCCTCGTCATCCGCGGCCAGCTCTATATCTCCGACACCAAGTGCAAATATTTCCAGAAACTTGACACCCCGAGCGACGAGAGGGTCCACGAGGTGTGCTGGAAAGGTGACAGCAAGACCATATATTACACCCGTACCCACAAGGGTTATGTCGGACTCTACTGCCTCCCTGCCGACAATTCCGGCGACGAGACGGTGGTTTTCATCCCCGAGCGCAACGTCAAGAGCCTGACTCTCTCGCACAAGGGCGACAAGATCGCTTTCGTGGACGGACAGCGCAACCTTATGCTCTGCACCACCGCCGACAATTCGGTCGAGAAGGTAGCCGACGCCGAGTTCTGGTCGTTCTGGAGATACTCGCTGGCATTCTCGTTCGACGACAGTATGCTGGCCTTCGAGGCTATGAGCCGCTTCGAGCCCGATATCTTCATCTGCGACCTGAAGGCCGGAAAGGTGACCAACCTCACCAATTCAGCGTCCACCGAAGACGAGGTTGTCTTCTCGCCCGACGGAAAGAACCTCTTCCTCTCAGCGGTCACAACTACCGCCACCTTCCCCCGCGGCTTCAACAATTCGCTCTACAAGCTGCCGCTCAGGAAGTACGATTCCAAATTCAAATCGGAGAATTACGATAACCTCTTCAGCAAGGATAAGCCCAAGAAGGACTCCACTGTCGTCATAGATTACGACAATGTCTTCGACAGGATGCAGAAGGTCGAGCGCCGCGGCACCCAGAGCGGGCTCTTCGTTTTCGACGCCAAGGGAAAGACCCTGCTCCTGTACAACAGCAGCGGCGACGGCGGACGCGAGGTCAAGGCCCTCGACCTGAACGACCCCGAGGCAAGGCCCAAGACCGTCAAGGGGCTTACTCCCGGAGCCTTCTTCGCATCCAAGACCGACCTCTACCATCTCTCCAACGGAACCATCAGCAAGGTTGATCCCAACTCCCTCAACGCAACTCCCATTGAAACTTCGATAAATGTCGACAAGGTGCTCTCGGACGAATTCAGCCAGATGTTCTACGAAGTCTGGGCCGTGCTGGAGCAGAACTTCTACGACGTGAAGCTCCACGGCGCCGACTGGAAGGCGGTCCGCGACCACTACTCCTCGCTCCTGCCCTACGTCAAGAGCCGCGACCAGCTTCGCACCCTGCTCGCCGATATGCTCGGAGAGCTTAACTCCTCGCACCTGGGATTCAACTCGATGGGAGCCGAGGAGAAGACCGAAACCCGCACCCGCTCCATCATAACCGGTATCCAGTTCGAAAAGGAATCGCCCTACAAGGTCAGCGGCATCATCCCCTGGTCGCCCGCCGACAAGGTCGAGGTGGACATCAAGAAAGGAGACGTGCTTGTGGCCGTGAACGGCGTGAAGGTCGATCCGAAGGAGAACCGCGAGAAGTATTTCTCCACCCCCGTCGCCAAGGATGAGGTGCGCCTCACCTTCAGGCGCGACGGCAAGGAAAAGGACGTCAAGGTCCACACCACGTCGTTCGGCGAGATAAAGAGCCTTATGTACCGCCAGTGGGAGGATGAATGCAAGGCTAAGGTCGAAAAGGACGGCAAGGGCCGCATCGCATATCTCCATATGAGGGCGATGGGCGGCGGCGACCTCGAAGACTTCTACAGGCAGATGCACACCTACGCGGTGAACAGGGACGCGCTCATCCTCGACCTGCGTTACAACAACGGTGGAAACGTCCACAAGGAGGTGATCGACTTCCTGCGCCAGCAGCAGCATTTCCGCTGGAGCTACCGCGATTTCCCCACCACGCCGCACCCCAACGTGACCCCTGCAGACAAACCCATAGTGGTCCTAGTCAACGAGCACAGCCTCAGCGATGCGGAGGTCACCTCCAACGGCATCAAGTCCCTGGGCATAGCCAAACTCATCGGTACGGAGACCTACCGCTGGATCATCTTCACCTCCAGCGTCGGCCTGATAGACGGCTCATCCTGCCGCATGCCGGCCTGGGGCTGCTACAATAATGAAGGCCTCGACCTGGAGAATATCGGCGTGAAGCCCGACATCTATGTCAAGACCACCTTCAAGGACCGCATCAGCCACGAGGACCCGCAGCTTGACGCTGCCATCAAGGAGGTTCTCAGCCAGCTGGGCAACAAATAATTATCCGTTTATAAACGTTTAAAAACGACTCTTATGATACTGAGCAAAGCCAGAACCGCACGGGTTGTCCTCATCGCCGCCCTGTCGCTGATTTCCGCCTCCCTCTACGCCCAAAGGCCGCAGCAGAAGCCCGTAAGCGAGGAGCGCGCCTACCTCAACTCGATGTTCGACAATATCAAGGGACAGAAGATCTTTGAAACCGTCAGACATCTCTCCGATTCCACGCTCTACCAGGGCCGCCTCTCGGGTTCGGCCGGAATGCTCAGGGCCGTCGAATGGGTGGAGAACAAGTATTCCGAATTCGGCCTGGAGACCTTCGAGGGCCTCAACGGATACCGCCAGGACTACCCCACGGTTTGCGACGAGGTCGTCGGGAAATGCTATGTCAAGGTTGACGGCAAGAAGGCCGTATGGGCCAGGGACTGGTACTCGGGCGGCACCTCGGCCAACGGGACGATCGAGGCGGAGGTGGTCTTCGCAGGATACGGAGTAACGGCTCCCGACCTCGGTTACGACGACTATGAGGGCATCGACGTCAAGGGTAAAATCGTCCTCATAGAGGGCGAGACCCCAAACACCAGCCGCAACGACGACACCCTCAGGATGTGGTATCCCTACACCCTCCATCAGCACAAGGTGGAGAACGCCGTGAAGCACGGCGCCATCGGAATGCTCTACCGGTGGGTTCCGGGCCCCAACAACGGATATGACCCCTCGTTCGTCTATGCCTATGTCAATTACTCCCTCGCCGACAAATTCTTCGAGGGACGCGGCAAGAATATGAGCGAGACCATGCGCCAGATCCGCTCCGAGAAGAAGCCCGCCTCGTTCGCAACCGGCAAAAAGGCCAAGCTGAAGATGACGATGCGCCACAACCCGAACGCGCAGGGCCACAACCTGCTGGGCTTCATCAAGGGCAGCGACCCCGTCCTCTGCAACGAATATGTGGTGCTCTCGGCCCATCTGGACCACCTGGGAATGGTTCCCCACCATATCGCCGGAGCCAATGACAACAACTCCTCCACGGCCTGCCTGCTGGCTGTCGCAGAGGCGCTCTCGAAGAGCAAGGTGAAGCCCAAACGAAGCGTCATTTTCCTCACGCTCGACGGCGAGGAAGCCGGCCTCACGGGCAGCATCTACTACTGCGGCCATCCCGTGGTGCCCGCAGAGAAGGTGAAGTATATCCTCAACCTCGAGCAGATAGGCATCGGCGACGGCTTCTCGACCGGCACAAAGTACGACTCCAGGGAGATCGCGAAATATCTCCTGGATGCCAACGAGAAGTATATTCACAGGCCTGTTTTCGACTCTCCGAAGAAGTATGTGACCAGGCCCCGCACCGACGGAGTGGTCTTTATGAAGTACGGATATCCCACGGTTGACATCTTCGGATTCGGAGGTGAGAGCTATTATCACGAACCGAGGGATACCTGGGAAATCCAGGACCCCTCGGTGCTCGAAGATGCTGCACAGCTGCTTTACTGGAGCATCATAAACGCGGCGAACGCAGATTAGATCGGGCTAATTACCACCGACTACTATCATATTTTTCCACCAAATACCTGCGGAGCGCAGGAGGTCGTCGGCCAGATAGTAACGGTCCAGTCCCTTGGGAGTGCCGTCGGAATAGTTGCGGCCCATCGTGTAGGGGTCATAAACCTCGCAGTAGAGCGTCGTACTTGTTTCGACGTAGCCCTTGACCACCAGGAAGTGGCCCCATTCGGGAGCGTTTGTCCTGTAGAACTTGTTCACCTTCTTGCCGGATTCGTCTCCGTAGGTGATGTAGTACATATCCAGGCAGAGAATCACGACATTGCCCTTCTTCAGCTCGTTGATCAGATCTGAAGTATTGGAGAAAGGTTTCTGCGAACTCTTGATGCCGTGGCTGCGGAAAAAGGCGTTGATGTCGTTGGTATACCACCAGCCTCCGTCATTATAGAACTCCTTACGCGCATTTTCTGTGACACCTCTGAAAGAGCCATTGAACCAATTGGCAGCCATAGTGGTCGATGCCGGTCCACAGTTGACACCCGAGCATGTGCCGGTATTGCCTTGATCGACATACCAATAATAGGGACGATCGTTGCTGAGCGTGGAGACAAGCGTGCCGTCCAGACCCCACTCTGCGAAGTAATCCTTCTTCTCCTTCGCATCCTGGCTTATCTGGATGCTCTTGGAGAGGCCTTCGCCGTAAGTGATGGCAACCATGGCGTTTCTGTTCGCCCCTGTTGTATTCCGGGTAATCTTGAAGTGGACGAAGCCAGATTCGGAACCCGAGAAGGAAGCTACGCTTATCCAGTCCTTTGCAGTTTCGGGAATGCTTACAGCATACTTGGCATCGCCCTCGACAGTAACATACACTGCAACCTCACCGGCGGTAGAATAACGGTTGAAAGCGGTCTGATCCACTTTTATACCGGAAGTCGCAGCAGACGGTTCTTCCGTTTTGCCCCCTATTTCATAGGGACTGGGCTTCGGTTCCGGTTCTTTTTCACAGGCGGCCAGAACGAAGAAGGCGGCCAGCAGTATGGGGAAAATCTTTTTCATAGTGTTGCAAAGATATAAAAAACAATGGGGCCGCATATGAGCTGCGGCCCCATTTTGATTCGATACAGCTTACTCCTTGGAATAACCGGGGTTCTGCTGGAAGTCAGGATTGAGCTCGAACTGGCTTACGGGGATAGGCAGGATGCACTTCTCGTAATCCCAGTCGATATCGGTGGGAGCACCCGTCAGGTGGACGCCGCCGACACGCTTGATGACTTTGTGGTTGCGCAGTGCGTCGAAGTACCTGTGGCCTTCGCCCACGAGTTCCAGACGGCGCTCCTTGAGGACGCGGTCGAGATCGTAGTCAGCCGCTGCGACGGTCTTGGCGGGGTTGGCCCTGTTGACAATCGCATTGAGATACTCGAGACCCTTGGTCTTGTCGCCGCCGCCCTTTACTGCAGCCTCAGCCGCGATGAGGTAAACCTCGGATACGCGTACAACGGGATAGTTGTTGTAAACCGCAGCCGTGTTATGCCTCGGGCCGGGATACTTCATCAGCCACCACTGCTGGCCGCGCTCGTTGGAGACGAGGCCCCAGCGGACATCGTTGGGATCCTCCCTGAGGAGGTTGATGAAGTCGAGGGTGACGATCATATCGGCATAGCCCCACCAGTGGTAGAGATACGAGAGGGCATCCCAGCTGGGGTTGTCGCTCTGCGAATGGGCTATCTCGAAGAGGGACTCTGCGCGGAAGGTGTTGTTGAGTGCGAACTGGGCGATATAGCCGTCGTGGCTTGCGAGCTGGTATGAAGTGCCCTTCAGCTCCTCGATCAGAGCGCTCGCGGTGTCATAAGCCTCCTTGTTCTTCTCGCAATAGAGATAAATCCTTGCCAGGAGGGCACGTGCGGCATACTGGTTGATATGGCCGTTGTTCTTGTCCTTGGAGAGCAGGGGAATCGCCTTGTTCATCTGGCCGATGATAAAGTCGTAACTTTCGGCGACGGTCTTCCTCAAGGGATACTCGTCGAGAGCCAGGACGTGGTCCACGGTGGGAACGCCCCAGCTTGCACCGTTATCCTTCGCATAGGGATATCCGAAGCACTTGAGCAGATCGAAATGGGCGAGTGCGCGGACCGCGTAGGCCTGACCGAGATAATCGTTCAGCTCCTCCTTGGTTCCGGTTACCTTGCCTCCCTCTATGGCAGCTATGATATTGCTGGCCTGGCGGATCACATACCACGGGCGGCCCCAGAGGGAACCGGCGCGGAGACCGTTGGCCACGTGCGCGAACATATAGCAGTAATAGACGTCGCGGCCGGACTGGTAGAGGCTCTGGACATCATCGCCCTTGACGTCGCCGTAGTAGAAGATGGCGCCGCTGTAGTAGCCGGCGATCGCCATCAGGTCGTACATACCGTTGACGGCATAGTTCACATCCTTGACGGTCGAGATGGCCTTGTCAGAGGTTATGGACGTGTGCGGGTACTCCACGAGGAAATCCGCGCAGGATGCCGTTACGAAAACTATCGAAATAAGTAAAAGTAATTTCTTCATGACTTTGTCCTCCCGTATTATAATCCGATTTCAAGGCCGATAGCAATAGTCTTCAACGGCGGGATGTTGAGATAGTGCACGCCCTGGATTTCAGGGTCATAGAGTTTGTACTTGGAGAAGGTCAGCAGGTTGGTGCCGGAGATATAGATCTTGGTGGAGTGCATATGTGCCGCATCCATCCACTTCTGAGGCAGGTTGTAACCGAGAATCAGGCTCTTGAGACGGATATGGTCGGTGCTGTGGACACCCCTGGAGGAGTTCCACCAGCCGCCGTACTCCTGTCCGAATACATAGCGGGGGATATCGGTCACGTCGCCGGGCTTCTGCCACCTGTCGCGGAGAGCGATACTCTTGTTGATGAAAGCGTTGTAGCCGTCATCCTCGATACCGTACATAAGGTTGTCGTAGGAGTGTCCGCCGAGCGAGAATGTAAAGTTGAAGGAGAGGCTCAGGCCCTTGTATCCGAGGGTATTGCCGAACGAACCGGTCAGCCAGGGGAAGATGTCGGCGACAATGATGCGCGAAGCGTTGTTGGGGTCATCGACCCTGTTCTTCGAATATGTGCCGTCCTCCTGGAGGATATTGTCGTAGTACTCGGGAAGTCCGTTGTCGGGATTGACGCCTGCGTACTCGCGGAGGAAGATGGAGCCGAAGGACTCGCCGATGCGACGGATGTAACGGCCGTCGTTGATCTCATCGACACCGTTGAGGGCGAGAATCTTGTTCTTGTTGTGAGAGAGATTCAGCGTCGTGGTCCAGTAGAAGTTCTTCTTGTCGATGTTCCTCGAGGTGAGTTCCAGCTCCCATCCCCTATTCTGCATCTCGCCGATGTTGCCGGTGATGGAACCGAAGCCGGAGATATCGTTCACCTTCTTGCTCATCAGAAGGCCGGTGGTATGCCTGTTATAGACATCGAATGCCACGTTGACCCTCTTGAAGAGGCCGAAGTCGAGACCGAGGTTGAGGGCGTAGTTGCGCTCCCAGGAGAGTTCGGGATTCTCGATGGAGTTCTCGATGAGGGTCGGCAGGTTGTTGTATGCGCCGGCGGTGGAATAGGTGCCGTAGAAGCCGTAGAAACCGTTGGGCAGGTTACCGTTGACACCGTAAGAAGCTCTCAGTTTGAGGTCCGAAAGGACGTCTTTGACGCCGTCCATAAAGCTCTCGTTGATAATCCTCCACGATCCGGAGACTGCCCAGAAGTTGTCCCACTTGTGGCCGGGCGCGAGTCTCGAGGAACCGTCGCGGCGGAAACTGAGTCCGAGAAGATATTTGGAAGCATAGTCGTAATTCAGACGGGCGACTATGGACTGCATCGTCTCGCGGGTGACAACCTGGTTCGCTGCACGGGGGGTCGATGCGTTGTTCAGGTCGTGGAATGCGGTGCTTCCGAACTCCACAGCCCTCGCATAGACATAATCATAATTCTTGGCCAGGGCCTCATAAGCCAGGGCAGCGTCCACATTGTGGTTGCCGAAGCTCTTGACATAGCTCAGCAGCGTGCTGGAATCCCAGCTGAAGTTCTGGTAGATGGCCGCATAGGCGTTACCGTTGGTAGAACGGCCGTCGCCCGACTCGGGAGCCCAGAAGCGGAACTCCTTGGTATAGGCCATATCGGTATTGAAAGTGGTCTGCAGCTTGAGGCCGGGGATGAAGGTGTATCCCACGTGGGCCGATGCGAAAGCGCGGGCCGCCTGGGTCGAGAAGTCGTTGACCTCGTTCTCCTCGATAGGGTTGTAGTTGCCGTTGTTGGAGAATGCGTGGTTATAGCTTCCGTCCTCGAGGTAGATGGGATCCGAAGGGGTGATGGAATACTTGGTAGCGAACAGCGGGCTCGCATAGTAGTCGCTCTCCGGGGTAGCCTTGTTCTGGGTCAGGGAGAGGAGGATGTTCATTCCGAAGTCGAGCTTGTTGTGGACATTCTCCAGGCCGAAACGGCCACTGTAACGTCTCAGATAGGAGTCGAACGACATACCGTCCTGCTTGGTGTAGTTCAGGCTGGCGGTAAAGCGGGTGTTCTCGTTGCCTCCCATAGCCGAGAAGTCGTAGTTCTGCTGGTATCCCTTGTGGAACATAGCCTTTTCCCAGTCGGCGAATCCGCCTGCGGGAATGGCTGCGGCGGCATCGATCTGGCCGTCGGCCCAAGCCTGGGCGTCTGCCTGCGAGAGACCCTTGTCGAGCTGATAGTTGACATATCCCTCATAGATCAGTTCGCGGCGCTCCTGGCCTCCCATCATCGGACGGTAAGGCATTGCGAAGTCGGAGACACCGCCGGAAGCCTTGAAATTATATACGGTCTTGCCCTTCTGCGCAGCCTTGGTCTTGATGAGGACGACACCGTTCGCACCGCGCGCTCCGTAGAGGGAAGCGGAAGCCGCATCCTTGAGCACCGTGATGCTCTCGATATCGGCGGGGTTGATGGTGGCGAGGATGTCGAGACCGCCGGCGTTGTTGCTGTCGGAGCTCAGGTTGTCGGAGCTCACGGGGATTCCGTCAAGCACGTAGAGCGGAGCCGTGGAAGCGTTGATGGAACCGCGGCCGCGGATCATCATCGATGTACCGGAACCGGGCTGGCCGGAGGTGGTGAAGATCTGGACACCGGTGGTGTTACCTTCCATCAGCTGGGTGAGGGAGACGACCGGAAGGTCTTTGATCTTCTCGGTATTGACCACCGAAGCCGAACCTGTATAGGTCGATTTCCTGAAAGTACCGTAACCGGTGACTACCACTTCGTCAAGGACGTCGATGTCGGGATCCATCGCGACATTGAGCCATATCTGGCCGTTGACGGGAACCTCCTTGTCCTTCATTCCGAGGAAGAGGAACTGGAGCACGTCGTTGGGACCTGCCTTGACGGAGAAGGAGCCGTTCGAAGAGGTCACGGCGTTGGTGTTCTTGCCCTTTACGAGGATAGCCACGCCTGCAAGGGGCTCGCCGGCATTGTCAACGACAACGCCTGAAACCGTGCCTGCTGCGGGGGTAACGGACGATAACGGTGTTGAGACGGGGCTCAGGACGATTTGCCTGCCGTTGACCTTGTAAGCCAGGTTTCCGGCCTTGCAGAGGGCGTCGAGCGCCTCGTTGAGGCCCTTGTTGGAAACCGTTACGGTTACGGGCTTGTTGACATCGAGGGTGTTCGAGTAAACAAAACTATAATTGTACTGTTTCTCGATGTCATTGATAATTGTCTTGAGCGGTGTCCCCTTGTAAGAGAAGGAAAGGTTCTGGGCCTGCATGAAAGCGGGGCTGAACAACATTCCCAAGAGGAGTGTTAAAACAATGATCTTTGATTTCATAGGTTATAGTTTAAAGATACTCATTAACTATACCCACCGGAATCGAAAGACCATAAACTATTTTCGAGATATTTTCAGATAAACCGTGTCGTTTGCCATCCTGAAGTCGACCGGGGAACAGAAGCGGATCATATCCATAATCTCGAGGACCGACTTGGAGTCGAATTTGGCGGTGATATTGTAATTCAGGACGCTGCTGTCGCGGACTACGAAATTGCACCCGTGCCAGCGCTCGAGCTCGCTGATGACCTGCGACATCGGGGTTGCGTCGAAAATCAGGAGGCCGTCCTTCCAGGCGGTGGCCCTGACCGTATCGGCATTGACTATGTGCTTGATGGCGCGGCCGTCGCGCAGGATTGCGGTCTCCTTCGGCTTGAGCTCCATCAGGTATCTGTCGGAATATTTGTCCCCTGCCGCCTTGATCTTGATCTTGCCGCTGATCAGGGTGGCGGAGGTGGCGCCGTCGGAGGCATAGGAGCGCAGGTTGAATTTGGTGCCGAGGACCTCTATGACGCCGTTGGCGGTAGAGACTATCATCGGGAAATCCTTATTCGGGACCACGTCGAAATAGGCCTCGCCGGAGAAATCACACTCCCTGTAGTTGCCGCTGAAGCTCTCGGGAACCGTCAGGCGGCTGTCGGAGTTCAGCACCACCACCGAGCCGTCGGGAAGCACCACGCGGCTCCTGACTCCCTTTTCGGTATGATATACGATGCTCCGCATATCCCTGAGGCTCTCCCCGTCGAGGACTTTGAGCACCTCGAGGGGGTTCTCCCTCGCATCGCGGACCTTTCCGGCCAGATAGAGGTTCGAGAGGACCGAGACTATCAGGGCCAGGGCGGCGGCCGATGCCAGGGCAAGGCGCGCAATGCGTCCAAGGCGCGATTTCTTTTCCTTCGGGGCTTTTGCCGACGACTCCGCTATCGCGGTATCGTAAGAGGCCAGCTTGGTCTTTATTATGAGATTCCGGAGGTCTTCGAAATATGCCTTGTTGCGGGTGTCCGCACCTATCCAGGAGAGGACCTGCTCTTTCTCCTGATCGGTGCAGTCGCCGTCAATGAAACGTATGATCAAACCTTTGTCCATCTATCTATTATACACGTGCGTTTTAAAAATCATTACTTGTTTTTGAAAAATTCGCTCAAATCCAGCCTCAACTGCCTGAGCGCCCGTTTGATACGGTATTCTATATTTTTCTCGCTGACGCCGTGCAGCTCGGCTATCTGTTTGTATGACATATTGTTGAAGCGGTTTAGAACGAAGGCCTCGCGGGTTTTCTCGGGCATATTCTCAAGCGACTTGTACATCTTGTCCCTCAGATTGGTGGCCAGGACGGCGTCGAAAGCGGGTCCGTCGGTGTGCTGGAGGGATTCGTAATTGAGCCTGAAGATGCGTTTCTGCAGGGTATCGCTGGCTTTGTTCTTGGAGATGTTGTCGCGCAGGTAATTCAGGCAGCGGTTGCGGACCGATGTCATTATGTAAGGTTCCACCGGATAATCGGGATTGAGGTTCTTGCGGGAATCCCATATCGACAGGAAGACGTCGTGCACTATATCCTTGGCCACCTCCTCGCTGCAGACATACTTGACGGCGAACCAGGTCGCCTTGGGGGAATAGGCGCAATATATGGCCTCAAAGGCCGCAAGGTCCCCTTCTATGAATTTCCTTATGGTGTCTGCCTCAAGCATCCTGCTAAATTTACGGGGGTAAAAATAAACAAAATGCGTATCAATCAAAAAATGTTTAATTTTACGAGGATTATCCGGTAACGGACCCGCTTTTGAGAATTGTACAAAACTCTAATAAATCGTAACATTATGTCAAGATTCACTAAAGTAGCGCTTGCGCTCCTCCTCTTCCTGTTTGCGGATCTTTATGTATCCGATGCTTGCACGAGCGTCATCGTCTCCGGCAAATATACCGAAGACGGACGTCCCCTTATGTGGAAAAACCGCGACTCCGGCGGCGGACAGAATATGATGATGTACATCAAGGGAAAGAAATACGATTTCGTGGGTGTCGTAGCTCCCGGCGTGACCAAGCCCAAGAGCATCTGGGGCGGTGTCAACTCGCAGGGCCTCTGCATCATGAACACTATGTCCTACAATGTCAATATCCGCCCTGCAGGCGGCAAGACAAGTTCTGGCAACGGAAATATCCAGTACGACGCCCTCGCCAACTGCAAGGATATGGCCGAATTCGAGAAATTCCTCGCAGCCCTTCCCCAGCCTACCGGACTTTCCACCAATCTCGGCGTGATCGACGCCAATGGCAACTGCGCATACTTCGAGTGCCACAATTTCGGCTACAAGAAATATGACGTGAACGACCCCGCAGTCGCTCCCGAAGGTTTCATCGTACGCAGCAACTTCTCCATCTCCAACAAACCCGCTTCCGAAGGAAAGGGCCAGATCCGCTATATGGAGGCTGAGCGCCAGATCCGTCGCGCTCTCGCAGACAAGACCGTCAACGTGGACTTCATCCTCAACAACCTCGCCCGTTCCTATTCCAACCCCATGATGGGTGTGGACCTCAAGAGCGGCAACTTCAACAAGCCCAAGACCAACGGATGGTATGCCGACGAAGACTTCATCTCCCGCTACACATCCCTCAGCAGCATGGTATTCCAGGGTGTCAAGGACAATGAGAAGCCCGAACTGACAACTATGTGGACCCTCATCGGCTACCCCGCAGCTTCGGTCTGCGTGCCCGTATGGGTAAAGGGCGGCGAGAAGGGACTTCCCAAGATGCTCGCTCCCGACGAGACCCATCACTCCCCGATGAGCCGCAATGCAAACGCCCTCCTCAAGAGAGTCTATACATTCGATCTCGACACCTCTGTCGCAAACCAGAGGAAGTATTTCAACTGGGAGATGCTCTATAACCTCCAGGGCAACGGAATCATGCAGAAGGTGCTCGCCAAGGAGGCAACCGTCCTTCCCAGGTACAAGGCTCTCCTCGACGGATGGCGCAAGAAGAACAAGGTCGATGTCAAGCAGATCGTCGAACTCAACGCCATCGTCGACGAGGAACTCGCAGCGTTCTACAAAGAGGAATTCGACCTTTAATCCATCTGCGACATGTCAAGGTTTTCCAAAATAGCGCTTGCCCTGCTGCTCTTCCTCTTCGCTGACATCTTTGTCTCGGAGGCCTGCACGAGCGTCATAATCTCCGGAAAATTGACCGAGGACGGACGTCCCCTGATGTGGAAGAACCGCGACGCCCCGTACGGCCAGAACATGACCGTATATATAAAGGGTGCGAAGTACGACTTCCTGGGCGTCATCAATCCCGGGGTCAAGAACCCCAGGAGCGTATGGGGAGGAGTCAACTCCGAGGGCCTCTGCGTGATGAACACGATGTCGTACAACATCGACATCAAGCCCGTGGACGATGACAAGACCATCACCGGCAACGGAGGCATCCAGTTCCGCCTGCTCTCCAACTGCCGCGATATGGGCGAGGTCGAATCCTATCTCGACTCCATCTACGGAATCCTCACCCCCGAGGACCTGCAGGTGCCCACCGGACTGACCACCAACCTGGGCGTGATCGACGCCAAGGGCAACGGAGCCTATTTCGAGTGCCACAGCTACGGCTACAAGAAATATGACGTGAACGACCCCAAGGTGGCTCCCGACGGCTATCTGGTCCGCAGCAATTACTCCATCTCGACCCGTCCCGCGGCCGAAGGAGTCGGCCAGATCCGCTATATGGAGGCCGAGCGCCAGGTGCGTCACGCCATTGCCGACAAGCGCGTCAATGTGGACTTCATCCTTGAGAATCTCGCCCGCTCCTTCTCCAACCCGATGCTGGGCGTTGACCTCAAGAGCGGCAAGTACAACAAGCCCTACACCAACGGCTGGTACTCCGACCAGGACTTCATCACCAATTACCTTTCCGTGAGCAGCCTTATTTTCCAGGGCATCAAGGAAGGTGAAAGCCCCGAACTCACCACTATGTGGACCATCATCGGCTACCCTGCGGCTGCCGTATGCGTTCCCGTATGGGTCAAGGGCGGCGAGGCTGGCATCCCCGCGATGCTCGCCGCCGACGCTGACCGCAAGTGCCAGATGAGCGGCTATGCTGAGACCCTCCGCAAGAGCGTCTATACCTTCGACCTGGACACCGAAAAGAAGAATCACAACAAGTACTTCAACTGGGAACTCCTCTACAACCTCAAGGGCGACGGCATTATGCAGAAAGTCGTGGCCAAGGAGGCTGAGATCCTGCCCAAGTACAAGAGGCTTCTGGACGGCTGGCGCAAGGACAATTCGGTCGATGTAGCCGAACTCGAAAAACTCAACAAAGTTGTCGACGCCGACCTGGCCGAATTCTACTTTACTGAATTCGGCTTCTAGGCGCATGGAGCATAACGCTCTGATTTACAGCTAATTATTAAAAACACCCCCCCCGAAAATTCGAGGGGTTGTTTTCATCTATCGTCTGATACTCAACTATTTAGCCTCCACGGCTATTTATTGCTTCATTTTCTTGTAGTAGCTGGTAACGTTGACGCCTCCGCAGGAATAAGCCAGACCGATATCAAACAGGCACATCTTTTTTTCTGTAAGGAATCTGATTATATACCTGTCTTTCATCTCATAACCTGGTTTGTCTTGAGGAAAGGTCCTCACAAGCGACAGGGTATTCCCTTCTTCCAGTGTCCAAACCCATTCCGCCCTTGCAGAACCCGATACATTTGCGGCTGTTCCGTCTGCATTTATCTGAAAATAAACACCTTCAAAAAGTCTCTTATATTGCTTGGAACTATACTCATACGTAGTATCAACACTACGCGGATGGCCCTCGCTATCAATAAGCATTCCTTTAACGTGCTCTTTATACTTCACCCACTTTCCCGGCAGACAGTCTAAATCCACGCTAGTGGGTTCTTCCTCTATTTCTATCTCCCCGCAAGAGAATAAACAGAATGGAAGTATCAGCAATAATAAAACAACAATCTTTTTCATGGCTACGCAGTACTATTTTACTATCAGGTACTTAATCTCTCCACGGGGCTATTTCACATGAGATCCTATGAATAGCAGTGTTCCGGTGGAAGCCTCTTCGATGGCATAGACGAAGGGGCGGTCGGCGATGAAGCTATAATAATCCATATTTTTCTCTGGCCCCATAGTAAAACCCATTGTTATTGTAGTTGCCGCCGCCGCCTCTGTACCATTTTCAGATACCTTTATATAAGTTTTCTGTGCTGAATTTGTAACAAACAAATCGAGGTCTGTCATATTGCTGAAATCAGCGGCAGGGGTAAATGGAGTTTTTATTCCGCGTTTGTTCAGAGCACTTTTAAGATCCATAGAGCTGCGTCCTTCAAAACAAGGTATTTCGAAATAAACTTTATGGTTTGTACAAGAAGCACTCCATTTATCCCATTTCTGCCCTGTCAGGGAATAAACAAATTTACTAATATCCACATCTTTTCGAGGTAAAACGAACATCATATTAAACGATGGTGAATATGGTATCTTCAACACGGAAACTTCGTCATCAAAAAACGAATAATAGTTCATGGGCTTTATATTGGTAAACGAACTGCATCGTGAAGACTTACCAGAAGAGTTGGTAAATGACATTTCTTTGGTATAATAGACATCTTCATACCAGGGACTCTTAAAATAAAGAGCGTTTTCAATCATCATCAAAGCGCCTTTCAGACTCTGTTCGTTGACTATCGTTGGGATCAAACCATGCGTTTTCTCCGATGTCCATTCATTGATTATATCAGAGGTCTCTTTTGCATTGGAAAAATCCACTTTGTGGATCTCCGCATTATAACTGTTACGTACTTCGTCTACATAGTCGGGCTTCAGATTCCCTCCTGCCCATACTGCATTAGCAAAGGATAAATCTACTTTCTTATCGGAGCTTAACATTCCTTCTGTGAGTTTCTTGAAGTATGAAGCCATATCGGCATACTCGAATCCGCTGAACCCCAGTCCATCTATTATTTCTTTTCTGGTCCTGCCTTCCGCTCCGGCAGAAAGCATAGCATAGGCCAGAGATGTGCTGAATGGAGAAAATAGAAAACTCTCATTTTTACCATTTTCGTTTGCAAGATTCTTGAACATATCGATACCGAAATCCAAATCCTTCGCAGCAATTTTTTTCTCAGCTCGTGTCAACTCAATGCAGGCATTGGGATTAATCTGCCTGTTTTCGCTCGGCATCCAGTCGTCGTTACATGATGTGACAATAAACATCAAGATAAATACTAACGTACAATAATATGATCTCATGTTTCTATTTGTTAATGATTTCTTGTTTGAGGAGTAATTTATAGCTCAATCCTGAGACCGCCCTGTAGTGAGAACATCAAAGGATGTGCACCATAGTAGGTGATATTGCCGATGCCGTTATCGAAGTGATATGAGCCGCCAACCTCGGCGAACAAAAAGAGTGGGCCTACGATTTCGACCTGCGCGCCGAAAGAGGCCTCCGCCGACCAGAACAAAGGCTCAATCTCAAGTTTGTCTACGTTATTATTCGTAAGATTAAAAAGAGTGCCAGATATGCATTTTTCAACTTCTCCTCCAATTTTTGCATAGAAAGAAGAGTGCTTGAATGTCAAAAAATCATATCTAAGGCCGATCGGAACGCCGATGAAATGAAGCTGCTGGCGAAGAGATTCTGGCCGATAAAAGACGGCGGAAGAGTTATGATAAGAATATGAAACACCTGCCTCTGCAGATAATCTGTCTGAAATATCGTAGGAAAACATAAGTCGCAGACTGATAGGCATCCGGTGGTTATAGCTGATATTATTGACTTTATCATTACCGACATACGCAATATTACCAATTATAGCCGGCTCCTCTGGTTTGTATGGATGAATAATTGCGACGGCGGATTGGAAAGGAACATTTCTATTCAAGACATTTCCGGTTCCAAGAGTCGATCCTGAAACTGAAAAATGTAGCTTTCTCTGTCTGGTCAAGCTCCTTTCTGGTTCAATAATCTGCGCAAATGATTCTTTCTCATGGGGTTTGCCGCTCACGACATCCGATTTGGCCTCTTCCGGCTGAGTGGTTCTCTTTTCTGGCGCGACAGCATTACCCTCATTTGTCGAAGAAGGTTGTACGGATGCCAAATTCGACTGATTTATAGCCCGTTGCTTAACAGGAACAGGCCGAACGTTCACAGTCTCGACAACAATTTCCGCATCATCCGAAACAGATTCAGGATCGTATGTTGCCACAATCGTATCTACATACGGCTCCGGAATCAAACTCTCTTTCGGCGAAACCGTCAAGACTATTGCAAGAACTGCGGCAGAAGCCGCTACCGCAGCGATAATGACGCCGAATCGCCTGCGCCAACCGCACCTTTTGCCGACATTATCCCATACGGTATCGAACATTTCCTCCGGGACCTCACACCGGATGTCCTTTACTTTTTCTTTAACAGACTCCAAGAATTTGTCTGACATCATCTTCCTTTTCTTAAATAGCTTCTAATCCTCTTTTTCAATAGCATACGCGCCCTATAAAGCCTGGCTGCCGAAGCCTCTTTCGATATGTTCAGCGTTTGTGCTATCTCTCCATGATCGATTTCCTCGAACAGATACATATTCAGAACGGTCCTACATCCTTCCGGCAAATCCATAATGAACCCCATCATCACCTCTTCGGGAATATGTCCGGTCTCCACATCGTCAGTATCATCCGTCGTCGAAACTTCGACAAGGTTCTCATATAGCGGCTCACTCAAAAATTCCGTTCGACGCTTTTTCTTCATATACGCCAGAGAGCGGTTCATCATCACCCTTGACATCCAGGCTCTTAAAGAGCCCTCACCACGATACTCGAACTTGCCGAATCCTTCAATGATCTTTTCAAATCCCTCCTGAAGAACCTCCCTGGAATCCTCATCCTGAGCTGTAAACCGCCGGCAAACTCCCATCAAAATCGGCGCATACTCCCTAAACAGAGTCGCAAACGCCACTCTGTCGCCCTTTCTGCACAGCGAAACCAGTTCCTCTTCTTTCATCCTCTGTTCAATATATAATTGCCGACTTTTACAAAAATGACGAAAAACATCCGGAATTCTGCGTTTTTTTCGCTTTATTGGCGATTCTAATAATGGAAGAGGCCAGAGAAGCCGACGCCGACCTGGCCGAGTTCTACTTTACTGAATTCGGCTTCTAGGCGCGTGGAGCATAGCACTCTGATTTACAGCTAAATATTGAAAACAACCCCCCGAAAATTCGAGGGGTTGTTTTTATCTATCGTCTGATACTCAGCCCTTTAGCCTCCACGGCCATTCGCAATGCGGAGCGGTTGCCAAGTGAGGGCTATTGCGGAGGGTCGAAAAAAGGAGCGTTAAATCTTGAGAACTTCGTCGGCGAAGGTGGTGACAGCTTCGCGGTGGCTGATGAAGAGAATGGTTTTGCGGCCCTTGAACCCAGAGGCGAGATTCTCGAGGATACGGGCCTCGGTGACGGCATCCACGGCCGAAGTGGCCTCGTCGAGGATCAGCACGCCGCCCTTCTGAAGCAGGCCGCGGGCGATGGCTATGCGCTGGGCCTGCCCCTCGCTGAGGCCGGCTCCCTTCTCGCTGCAGACGGTATCCAGCCCGGCGGGAAGGTCGAAGACGAACTCGGCCGCCGCACAGCGCAGCGCCTCACGCATCTGATCCTCGGAGGCGGAAGCGTCTGCAAGGAGCAGATTCTCCCGGATGGTGCCGCTCATCAGGCTGTTACCCTGCGGCACATACATAAAATTGCAGCGGGTTCCGGCACAGACCGGCACTCCGTCCAGAAGGATCTCGCCGGACTGCGGCTTCAGAAGCGCCAGCACAAGCTTGGTGAGAGTACTCTTTCCGGCACCGGTAAGACCGGCGATGGCAGTCATCGCGCCGCCCTTGAAGGTATATGAGAAATCCTTGAAGACCGGCGGCTCCGAAGGCTCGTAAGCGAAGGTAACATCGCGGATTTCGATTGTGGGCGCCCCGGGAACCACGACAGGCTCCACCTGCTCCTCAAGCGGCAGTTCATCGAGCTCCATAATGCGCTCCACCGAGGTCAGGGCGTGGATGAATGCCGGAATATGGCGCGCAATCTCCGCGATGGGTCGCTGTATCTGGCCCACCAACTGCAGGAAGGCCGTCATCATACCGTAGGTCACCACCCCGTCGCGGATGCCGAAGACTCCCCAGAGGAAAGCCGAACCGTAACCTGCCATGAATCCGAGGCTCATGAACGAACGGGCCACGGCGTTATAATTCAAGCGCTTGACCGTATTGTCGAGCACATCCTCCTGCAGCCATCCCAGGCGCGTCATCACCCTCTCGGCGCCGGTCAGGGTCAGGACCAGGATTCGGTTCTGCAGATTCTCCTGCATATACCCCTGGATCTCGCTGTCGCGCGCGCGGATGAGGGCCGTCAGACGGCGGAATGTCTTGAAAAACATACGGCTGCCCAGCACCGCCACCAGCATCAGGACCAGCAGCAGCCAGGTCAGGTTGGGCGCCATCGTGGTGAGGAAAACCGATGCCGCCAGAAGCTGGCAGAGAGTCACCACCACGTCGGGGATCCGGCTGCAGAGCAGGTCCGTGACCACCCTGATATCCTCCTCCAGACGGTTCACGGTATCGCCGCTGTGGAAGGTCTCGCGCCCGTTCCAGCGGCTCCGGATAACGTGTCCGAAAGTCTCGTAGCGCATCTTGTTCTGCGCCTTGACGGTGATAAGTGACTCCCAGTAGGAAGCCGACACATTGGAAACCAGCTGGAGCAGCATTATGCCGACAAAGACCCAGACATAGGTATGGATATCGGCATCCAGATTGCCGGTGGCTATATCCACCAGCACCTTGCAGATCCATACGAAGGCCAGCGAAGCGGAGATGCGCACGAGTCCTATCAGGATGCGTACGAGCACCTGCCATCTCACGCCGCGGAACATAGCCCGCAGGCCGCGCATACAACTCCGGAAGTCCTTCATATCCTCAGGCGGAAACTGTTATTCCTCGACCAACTCGGCCTCGATCCACTTCTTGACGAGGTTGTCCACATCGGCTGCGGCAACCTCTTCGGTGACCTCATACTTGTCGAGCAGCAGTTTGACAAGGTCCGCCGAAGTAAACTCTTTGCCCTGGACAGACTCCCACAGATATGCGGCAGTATCGTTGAGGGCAACCATCTTGTTGAAATTGACCTGCGCGAGACCCTCGCCGACAATGATATGCTCATTGCCGAGGTTGCGCATCCTGAAACCTTCTTTTATCTTCATTTCGTTAACTTTAATAATCTTCTGTAAATAGCGAGTATATATCTGCGGAAAGGCTTTATGGTCCTCCAGAATCGCCCTTTTCCGGGAGCGTACTCGCGGCCCGAGGCCTTGATCACCCTCACCACAGTACCTGAAATATCGCCCTTGAGGCACTCTTCCGTGCCTCGGACGTTGCCGTCGCCCATCAATGTCACCCTGTCGCCGTCGAGGGCGATTATCCGGTGAAGTACATAACGCCCTCCGCCCAGATGCGCCAACACTATGTCGCCCACCTCCACATCGGCCTTCTTGCGCAGCGCCACACTGTCCCTCTCGCTCCGCAAAAACGGCAGCATACTCGACCCCTTGGTCATAATCACCACCTCCTGCCCTCCGGCAAGAAGGGAGGTGACCTCTCCAAGAAGGATCTCGTTGGGTATGGTGCGCTTCTCGCTCATCGGGATATGGTTTCGCTGCTGAGACGGGCCGCTGCCTCGTCAGGCAGGCAGTCGAGTGTGTAACAAGGCACGCTGAGCACCACTTTCTCTATGGTGGAATGCATTCCGTCGGCCATCTCCTTTACGGCGCGGAAACCCGAGCAGGAGGGATAGACGGCCGCATACGCCTCGACTATGGAGTTGCGTGCGATGCGGTTTTCGGGATACTGGTTGAGCCGCACGATGGCGCCCACCGGGGCGCTGTCATTCTTGTAGCAGGGGGTCTTGCCGCTCCAGGGCGAGCCGTAAACCCGCGCTACGCCGTCCTCGCCTATGCGAAGGATCGGATTGTCGTCGTTGAGCAGCTCGCTGCCCTCGAGATATTTGAGCCAGAGGCTGCTGTGGGTGCTCTTTCCGGTGCCGCTCTTGCCCAGGAACATATAGCCGTATCCTCCGCGCTTGATGACCGAGGAGTGCATCTCCAGGGTGCCCTTGGAAGCTGTCGTAAAGGCGTAGAGAATCATCATGGCATTGTTGATGGCGAACTCGCCCACCTTGGAGTGGGCCACCGCCAGGCGGGCGCTGCTGAAGTCGGGAGACGCCACCAGGCGCGCGCAGATATCCATTCCCTGCACGGGAGCCATCTCTATGATCCACTGGCGTCCCTCGGGATCGGCCTCGCAGGGTGTGCGGTGGAATATCTCGATGCGGGGTTGGTCTGCATCCTCCGCCTTTTCGACATAGACGGGAACCTTCTGCATCCTCTCCATCGAATAGACGAACTCGAGGGAGAACACGAGTTCCCCGGCGGGTTTTTCCACCTCAAAGGGAGCGTAATTCGAAAGTCCTCCCCAGAGGGGGCAGTCGTCCGGCATCGTAAAACTGAAACTGTGGCCTGCTACGGTATAGTACTTTGTCATCTTGCTTTATCAGGGAATAAGCGGAGCTCCGCAGAGCACCATTAGTTTGTAAATAAGTCCGGAGATTATTATCGTAGCCGGGATCGTCAGCACCCAGGCCGAGACTATATTCTTGGCTGTAAGCCACTTGACGCTCTTTACGCCGCGTGTGAGGCCGGTGCCGATGATGGCGCCCGTGACGGTGTGGGTTGTCGAGACGGGGATACCCAATATCGCGGTGATTATAAGGGTGGCGGAGCCTGATATCTCGGAGCAGAAACCTGTCAGCGGAGTGACTTTGGTAAGGCCGCTGCCGAGGGTCTTGATCACCTTCCAGCCTCCGATGATGGTACCAAGGGAGATAAGCGCGTACGAGAGAATCATCAGCCAATAAGGTACGAACTGACCCGGAGCCACGTTATATAGCACCTGCAGGATGGCGTTGTCGGGATTCTGCGCCAGAGCGGCCGAAAGTAGCACCGCCACGATTCCCATAGTCTTCTGGCCGTCGTTGAGGCCGAAACTGAAGGAGAAGAGGGCCGATGAGAAGAGCTGCAGGCGGCGGAAAACACGGTCGGTCACTTTCGGGCGGGAGTTCCGCAGGAAGAAGAGCGAAATGCAGTGCAGGATGAACCCCAGCACCATTCCGATAAGCGGCGAGAGCACTATGAAGAGCAGGATCTGTCCGATTCCGCTGCCCACCAGGTACTGCGAACCGTAAACGAACCACACCGGACCGATAAGGCCGCCGATAAGGGCGTGGGAAGCGGATATGGGAAGGCCGTAACGGGTACAGATCCAAGTCCATAGCACTGCGCCCAGCAGGGCCGAGAGAATCACGAAGTGGTCGATCTTGCACTCCTCCACTATGCCGCGCCCCATCGTTTCCGCTACATACGGCGGAATCACAAAAAAGACCAGGCAGGAGAGGAAAATCCAAATTCCCGCCCACCAGACAGCCTTTTTCGGAGAAAGGGCCTTGGTGGCGACCACCGTGGCGATGGCGTTGGCCGCATCGTTCATCCCGTTCATATAACTGAACGCGAGGGCGATGATTGCGGCTATGATGACTATGGCTACCATCGTCTCAACTCATCTTTACGAGTATGCTCCTGACCAGGTCGGAAACCACTTTTGCGGAGTCGCAGGTATCTTCGAGGGCCTGAATGATATTTTTCTTCTTGATAAGTTCTACGGTATCCTTCTCCTCTTTGAAGAGATGGCTCATAAATGAGGCATAGACATCGTCAGCGTCGTGCTCGATCTCGCGCACATCGTTGCAGAGGACATCGATGGCCGCGGCGTTCTTGCGCATGTTGTCGAACAATCCGGTCATCTCGACGAATTTATCGCCGGCCTTGACCAGCAGCTCCGCCATCTCTATGAGTTTGGGTTCCACGCCCTTGGGCTGATAGATGGCTATCTTCTTGGCCGAGTCGCGGATAAGGTCCATCACGGTATCCAGGGCAAGGGCCAGGTCGTGGACATCGTCGCGGTCGAAGGGCGTCACATAGGAGTTGAGCAGCTCCTCGATAATGCTGTTGGTCACCTCGTCCTCGGTATTCTCATACTCCTTGATACGCTTAGAGAGGCTGTCCCTGTGGTCGAAATCCTCTTCCTTGGTAAGTGCGACCAGATGCTCGGCCGCTTTCTTGATATTCTCCGCCGACTGCACAAAGAGCGGATGGAATTTTTTATCCTTTACTACGAAAATCTGCAGGATATCATCGAGTTTCATATTGTTCAGGCTTTATTAATCTGCAAATTTACTAATTAGTTGGAATTTGCCATCCATAATTTCGGCCCTGTATATGGACGGCAGCCTTCTTCGATGGCTCCCGTCCATAAAAAGCCGCCAAAACATGGACGGTTCTCAATGCAGGGAGGCTGAAAAATCCATAAGCCTGGCTGCGAAACGGTCCCAGGTGTTGTCGGCCTTGAAGGAGGCGATGGCTGCCTTGCAGGAGGTCTCCCGTGCGCTGTCGAAGCCAGATACAGCCTTGGCGATGGCTTCGGCAGAGACGCCTTCTGTCATAACCCCGATTCCGGTTTCGCCCACGCTCTGGGGCAGTCCGCCGACGGGAGTGGCCACCACGGGCACCCCGAAATGGGTGGAGATGGCGGTTATGCCGCTCTGGGTGGCGCTCTTGTAGGGGAGGACGCAGAGGTCCGCTGCGGAGAAGAAGGCCGGGACCTCCTCGTCGCCAATGTAGCGGTTGAATACCTTTATCCTTTCGCGGGAGGGCGAGTCGGCAATCTGAGCCTCATATTTCTCGAAGCTGCCGTAACTTTCGCCGGCAATTACCAGCTGGCAATCCTCCGGAAGCAGCGGCATCGCATCGATCAGCAGATCGAGGCCCTTGTAGTCGCGTATCAGGCCGAAGAAGAGCAGGGTGCGGCGGTCAGGGTCGATGCCCAGCTTCGCAGCCGCTTCAGCGCGCCCGATGCGCTCTCCGAAGTGGTCGTAAAGCGGATGGTTGACCAGAAGATGAGGCTTGTCGGGAGTGAGGGAAAGCATATCCGCGAGCACCGAGTCGCTCATCGCGATGCAGCCGCTGTTCTGATTCAGGAACCACCTGGAGAAGGGTTTGTCGAAGAACTTCTGCTCGTGCGGGATGACATTGTCCAGGATCGTTATGACCTTCACGCCTCTCTTCCGGAGGATGCGGGCCACCGTTCCGAGAGAGGGAGCCAGATAGCTCATCCAGTATTTCATCACCAGGATGTCGGGCTTCCAGGCGGCAATCTTGCGGGCCGCCGAGAGGTACGAAAAGGGATTGGCGGTATTGAGGACGGCCTGGCTGTCGATCACTTTCGCCTTGTCCTGCTCCGTCACGTACTGGGTCTTTCCCGGGAAGAGGAAAGAGGGATATTGCACCGTGAATGTGAATGCCTTGACCTCGTGGCCTTGTGCTGCGAGGGCCTCGTAAAGGTCGGCGTTGAACTGGGCTATGCCCCCGCGGAAGGGGTAGAAAGTGGACAGATATGCTATTCTCATAATTCTTCAGTCAGTTTGTCGGCGAGGCGGCGCAGGGTGAATGAGCCGTCGACCATTATCCCACGGACTCCGGCGCGCTCGGCGAAGAGCATATCGGAGGGTTTGTCGCCCACCATTATGCTGCGGCTCAGGTCAGTGTCGGGCCACTCCCGGAGGACATCCTCCATCATTCCCGGATTGGGCTTTCGGCGCGGGTGGGAATCGTCCGGCACGGTGCAGTAATATATGGCATCCAGATGCCCTCCGGCGCGTTCCACCTCGCCGCACATATAGTCGTGGACGGCTTTCAGGTCCTCTTCGCTCATCAGTCCGCGGCCCACTCCGCGCTGGTTGGTTATGACCATCATCCGCCTGAAAAGCGGGCGCATCAGGGCCAGGGCCTCGAGCGCTCCCGGGATAAATTCCATCTGCTCCGGGCGGCGCACATAGTCGCCCACTATCTGGACATTTATGACTCCGTCGCGGTCGAGGAAAAGCGTGTCTAAACGTTTATAAACGCCTCCGGCGAACTCTTCCTGCGCCCTTTCGAAATCCTCCGGAATGCCGATATCGATGAAATAGCCGTCATTGACGAAGCCGGCCAATGTTCCACGTGAAACCTCTTTCTCGAAGAAATCCTTTTCGATTGAGAACTTCTCCGGAAGGGCGTCGAGCGCGTTGCGGCGTATGACATATACCCCGGCGTTGATGAGCCCTTCATCGCAGTGGCGTTTCTCGCGGAAGGCGGTGATGCGCTCCCCTTCGAGGGCCACCTCGCCGTAGCGGTCGAAATCCCGCATCGGCTTGAGGGCCAGCGTCGCCACGGCTCCTGAAGATTCGTGAAGGGCCAGCATCCTGCGGAAACTGACATCGAGATAGGTGTCGCCGTTGAGGACGAACACATTCTCCTCCGTGGCCTTGGAGAGGGCGTAGCGGACGCCTCCGCCGGTGCCAAGGGGTTCATTTTCCACCACGCAGGAGATGCGTGCGCGGCTTTGCCTGGCAGCCGCCCACTCTTCGATATATTCGTGTTTGTATCCGAGCGAGAGGATTATATGGCCGAATCCGGCGGCTTCAAGCGAAGTCACCACATATTCGAGGAAGGGCTTTCCTGCCACAGGCGCCATACATTTGGGCAACTCGCTCACGACGCTGCGCAGACGAGTACCCATCCCTCCGGCCAGGACTATGCATTCCATTCTCTAGCGGCCTCCGAAAATAGCGGCCTCAACCAGCTCGCAGATGATATGTCCGGCCGTAATGTGGGCCTCCTGGATGCGCGGGGTATCGGTGGAAGGCACGTTGACCAGGATGTCGCTGAGTTCCTTCATCTTGCCTCCCGTAGCGCCGGTCAGGCCGATGGTCTTTATGCCCTTCTGCCTGCACACCTCGAATGCCTTGAGGATGTTTCCGGAGTTGCCGGAGGTGGAGATTCCCACCAGGATATCGCCCTTGCGGCCCACGCCCGAGATGAGGCGCGAATAGACGATGTCGTAGGAGTAATCGTTGGCCACGGCCGTCATATAGGAAGTGTTGCAGTGGAGCGCCTCCGCAGGAAGCACTTCGCGGTCGATATAGAATTTGCCGGAGAACTCGGCAGCCAGGTGCTGGGCATCCGCCGCACTGCCTCCGTTGCCGCAGAAATAGACCTTTCCGCCGGCGCGGAAGCAGGCCTCGATGGCATCCGCAGCCGCTTTCACAGCACTTTTCAACCCTTCGTCGCCTGCGAAGAGTTCCATCATTTTCAAATGCGCGTCCAGACGCGCGTCGATTGTCATTTTACCGTCCATGTCGTAAGTCCTTCCTTGCTGAATTCAAAATCGTATATTTCGCCTATCTCGAGTTTCGAGAGGGCCTCTTCCACCGCATAGCGGGTGTTGCCGGGGCAGTAGAAGAACATGAAGCCTCCTCCGCCTGCACCGGAAATCTTGCCTCCGGTGGCTCCGGCGGCAATCGCCGTCTCGTATATATTGTCGATGAACTCGTTGGAGATGCCTTCGGCCATCTTTTTCTTGTTTATCCAACTGGTGTTGAGGGCGTCGCCCAGCGTTGCCAGATCGTCCTGAAGCAGCGCCTTCTTTACGCGGAACGCCTCCGCCTTGACCTGATGCATAGCCTCCACCGAACCGCTCTTTTTATGCTTTACGTTGGACATTTGCTGCTCGATGATCTTGGCCGATTTGCGCCTCTGGTTGGTGAAGATCAGCACGGTGTTCATAGCCCATTCGTAGAGGGTGCTGTCCTTGATGCTCAGGGGGTTGACTATCACCCTGTCGCCCTCGCGGAACTCGATGAAATTCACTCCTCCGAATGTGGCGGCATACTGGTCCTGCTTTCCGCCAGCCATTCCAAGGTCGATGCGCTCGATCTCGAAGGCGTACTGCGCGATGTCATATTTTCCCAGCGGCAGATTAAGCCACTCGGTAAAGGCGCCGATTATGGCCACGACCAGGGTGGAGGAGGTGCCCAGGCCGCTTCCCGAGGGGACGTCCATCTGCGTGGTGAGCTCGAACGAAAGCGGCTTGCCGTCGCAGAATTTGCGCACGATCGAATTATAGATACCGCACTGCAGTTCGAGACCCTCGGCGGGAGCGATTTCCGCCACGGAGTCGAAAGTCCTGGTTATCTTGTCGTTGATATGGATGAATGTAATCTTTCCGTCATCCGTCGGCCTGATGGTGGCGTGCGCGAACCGGTCGATGGTCACGTTCAGCACTGCGCCGCCGTAAAGGTCCGAATATGGCGAGACATCGGTACCGCCTCCCGCGATACCCAGCCTGAAAGGAGCTTTGCTTCTGTACAACATATTACAAAGTTAACAATAATTGTTTACGAATTCCGGAGAATCTCCTTTCACCGTCCATAAAAAAGTCGCATTTTATGGATGAAAGCCGCAAAATGGGGCTGCCGTCCATAAATAAGGCCTTTTTTATGGATGGCTACGTCATAAGCGACCCTAAAATCCTGAAGAATTCCGGGAAGACCTTTTGCGCACACTCGACTCCCTCTATCCTGATCGGCTTGCGGCAGATGAAGCTGGCTATCGTCAGGGCGAGGGCTATCCAGGGGTCGCCGTGACAGGAGCAACGGCCGCCCTTGAGCTCAAACTTCTCGTCGCCCTGGATGATGATGTCCGACCCTTCGAACCAGATATCGGCGCCCAGCTTGCGGAGCTCGCGGATGAGGGTTTCGGCCCTTTCGGCTTCGGTCTTCCGGAGATCGACGTATCCTTGCAGGCAGCTTTCCCCGCCAGCGCGCAGGGCCATGACCATCAGGGGTGCCAGAAGGTCGGGCATATCGGCCAGCACGAATGAGAAGGGGCAGATAATGGAGCGGTGCACGGTAATGTCACCGTTGTCCTCCCGGAAGATATCTATGCCGCCGTCGTCCATCATATCCATCATCAGCGATTCGGCCTGCTCGGAATCGGGCTTGAGACCCTTGAAAGTCAGTTTTCCGACCATCGCCGCGGCTGCCATCAGATAGGCGGCGCAGCTCCAGTCCCCCTCGAGCGCCATTCCGCCGACGGGCTTGAGCCTCTGAGAGCCGCGCACGTGGATGGTCCGGCTGAATTCGTCGTAATCGAAGAACGACATATCGTCCTCCATCCCGAACCACGAACCGATGGTGGCGGCCAGGTCGAGGTTCAGCTGGCTCCCTTCGTGGTGGACATAGACCTCGCTCGGGGAGGCGCACTGGGAGAGGGCCACCACGAGGCCTGAAATCATCTCGGGGCCGTAGCTGCCGTCAAGGCTCAGGTCTGTGCCGTCCATCACCCCCGACACTTTCACGGGCAGGAAGCGGCCATCGGTGTATTCGACCTTGAGGCCTGTCTTTCCGAGCGCGTCGGAGTATTCATCGACTTCGGCGCCGAGCAGGGCCCCCTCGCCGATTATGGTCACAGGACGCCTCGAGAGTCCGGCTATGGGGATGCAGTAGCGGGCCAGCAGGCGCGATTCGCCCACGTTTATGACATTGTCTTTCACCACAAGGCCGCGGGCAGGAATATCCTGATGGCCGGTAACGGTGACTTTGTCGGGCATTGCGGAGACCTCGGCGCCCAGCTGCTGAGCCACGGAGAGCGCGTCCTGAATGCCCTGGGAGTAGGTAACGCCGAATATGGTGGTAGGCCCCTCGCAAAGTGAGGCCATCAGTATGGAGCGCTGGGCCATCGAGCTTGAGCCGGGAAGCGTCACCTCCCCGCGCAGGAGAATCTGTCCGGGTTTGGAGAGGTCGCTGTAGCAGAGCTCGCCCGTGAAGGTCTCGCCACCGTGGCGGGGCGAGAGATAGAAGAACGGAGCCCCCTTGTCCTGGGCCTTCAGCAACGAGCGGGTGGAGTTTTCTCCTGCCACATAGGCCATCAGCGTAGAGGGCTTATACTTGTCGTAAAGCGACAGTATCCGCTCGTAATCCTCCTTGCTACGGCCGGCGGTGACTATCTTGACCACATCGGCGCCATAAGTGAATGCCGAGTCGGCGGTGCGCTCAAGTATCTCTTTGGATGGGGTCTCGTGGCTGTTGTAGTAGGAGAGCATCACCAGGCACTCCTTGTTGAACGCCAGCGTAGTAAGCCACTCGCGGATGTCGCGGGGCATATCGAGGCGCAGCTCCACGCAGTCGGCCCCTCCGAGGATGGCGGCCGAGAGCTGGCGTACGGCGGCGTCGCGGTCCCACGCTTCGGTCATCTTGCCGGTGGCTATCATTATGGATTCGCGCGGAGTGGAGAATATCTCCTTTATCTCCTCCTCGCTGAAGTCGCAGGTGTCGAGATGAATCTCCAAAGCGGAATCGGGCCGCGTCTCGGCCAGATACTGGCAGTAGAACGGTGTCACCGACTTGAGGCTGTAACAGATGCATCCCATAATTTGCGCATTTTCAAAAGGAAGACAAAGATAAGGCATTATTTTCGTATTTTTGCAGCCGCTATGGCAAAGACAAAGAGACCGAAAATAGACATCCGCAACAAGAAAGCCTCCTTCGACTATGAGTTCCTGGAGACATTCACGGCCGGCATCGTCCTCAGCGGCACTGAGATCAAGAGTGTGCGCGAAGGCAAGGTGTCGCTGGTGGACAGTTGGTGCTATTTTGTCGGCAACGAACTCTTCGTTCGCAATATGAACATCGCCGAGTACTGGTGGGGTTCGGCCTTCAGCCGCCAGGAGCCCAAGCGCGACCGCAAGCTGCTGCTGACCCGCAAAGAGCTGAACAAGCTCCAGAGGGCCGTCAAGGAGAAAGGTCTCACCATCGTGGCCACCCGAATGTTCATCTCCGAAAACGGCTACGCCAAAGTCAACATAGCCCTCGCCCGCGGAAAACGCGAATTCGACAAACGCGAAAGCATCAAGGAAAAAGACATGCGCCGCGAAGCGGAACGCTACTAAGCTGACCGGCGCGCGCTGGTTGCATCTTCATAGTCAACTTTATGCCCTTTGGACGCGTGGAGGCTGACAGGCCCTTTGGCAGCGTGGAGCCCAATGCGCTAATTATCAGCAACATACAGATTTCCATCCCTCATTTTGAGGGGATAGAAATCCATAAATAGCTAACACTGAGACAGTTACCCTCCACGCACCTAACGCTAAGAACAATGGTTTGAACAATACTTCGGATACCCCCGGGATGCCAGGTGTTTCAAAATAATTGGCTACCTTTGAGAATCAGATAAATCGGTATAATATGGGACTATTTAACTTTTCATTCAAAAAAGAGAAAGAACAAGATAAGTATTCTTTCTTTTGGAATGTGATGGACTTATGTGATTGGAAATACGAGGGTGAAGACGACAAAGTATTGGAACCTGTTATTTTATATCTTTCAAAGCAAGATGATGATCTTATCTTTCTGTTTGAGGATGTGATGACAGAACTTTTGTATAATCTGGACACAAAGGTAAATTACGAAAGATGCAAAGAGATTTCTGGACAAGATAGTGATGACTTGTTTTTATACTCAAGATGTGTAGCATTATTAAACGGTAGAGACTATTATCAGAGTTGTTTAGAGAACGGTTTTCCTGATGAATTGTGGAATATGGAATTTGAAAGCCTTCTATATGTGCCAGAAGAAGCATGGGGGAGAAAGCACGGTTCGGATTCTGCTGAGTATTCCCATATGCCCCCTTTAAGTTATGAAACGGGAAGTAACGAAGAAGGGTGGAAGAACCGTATGGATTCTACAATAACAGAGAAATTTGGGGATTTGTCTGTGGTTGATATTATTTATGCACGCCCTGATGAAGATTGTGCTGTATTGGTATTGGTAACTGTAGGATATATTGACGGTTCTCCAGAAACCCAAAAAGACTTATTAGACAAATTGGAAGGATATCTCAAATATATTCAATCCAATGATTTTAGAAAAGCTTATCCTCAATCAAAGGTATATATTGACATTCAGTTTCAAGAGAAGCCAGATGTGTTGATTACGGATTTGTTGTATAAGTGCATGAACTGGTGTAAGGAGAATGGGGCATACTTAAGGCTGCGTATTGGCGATGATTATGTCCATTTTAAGGATTAAACGTTCAATTCGAATTTGTATGGAAAACGAGCAATCAAACACAAAAAAGAGGCTTGCTCTGATGATGCTTGCCCCCTTGTTTTGTACGATTGGTGGTATATGCCTTTTAATGAGCGGTTTAGAGGATAATAGCAAGCTGACTATCATTGTTTCTTGTTTTATTCTGCTTCTCGACTTGGTTATGATAGTCTGCTTTCTCGTTGATTGGTTCAGAAAGCGTTAAATCCCAATGGGTATGAAACTGAGTGCTGATCAAAAACGTATCATCAAGTCTGTAGCTCTGTTTACGGGCATGAACATCGTCTTCATTCCGTTGACGACGCTCGTGGCTGGCAGGCACTGGACCTGGGGAGATTTCTTCCTTTTCGCCGGGATTACCATTCTTCTCTTTGGGTTGTTTGGATTCTTTTATGTCCTTGGTTCCAAGATTCCGAAGAAGGACAAGTAAATTCCAATTTATCGGTCTTCCGGTTCTTCTGCCAGGAAGAAACAGTGGCGATTAAGATATCGGTGGCTATCGTGAGTTGTTTTAATTAACCGAAGGAATTGATTTCCCGTGAGTTAAGTCAAGTATTCGTGAGACGAAATAATCCCCGAAAAAGGTGACCAAAAGTGACCGACAAAGGACGTTAGGGAGAGACTAGAAAATTGGAAAAGGATGGTACTATGAATTATTTGTATCTTTGAAAAAAAGATTTCTGATGATTCACTTTGTCAATAGTATCGAGGAAATACCTGAGTATCCGTTATCCAGGACCATCGTGATAGATGACTCTCTGCAACGAGATGTTATCGATAGAATTGAACAAGCGTTGGACTCGCCCTATGCGCCCTATGACAAAGATAATTGGGATGGGTTTAATGATGTCTTATATGATTTGCAGTGGCTAAAAGAATCACAGGTGGTTTTGATTCACAAGTCGCTACCACGCCTTACATCCTGGGACCTTCGCATATATCTTGATATTCTTGAAAGTGCCTCATCGTTATGGGCCGACAAGGACCGGTGGTTGAAACGACGTCGCGCTTTGTGGTGTTTGGTGGATGAAGAGCTCGCCAAGCCAGCCGATAGTTACAATTATATTGATTTTCAGGTGTATTTCCTTGTTGACGATAAAGAGAAGATTGACTTTTTCCTTCCAGGCAAGTTCCCGCAACCAGAAGTGAAGGGTAAGAGGGCTCCGGCAACACATATTGGGGATATTTTTGAGATACCTCTCCCTGGCGACAGAAAGAGGTATATGCAGTTCATTATCGTAGACTCGTCACAATTAGGCGCATGGACTGTGCGAGTGTTTAAAAAAGAATATTC
>JAFSXX010000014.1 GCA_017443845.1 Bacteroidales bacterium
CCGAGGCGCACCCAGTTTCCTGAAATCGCGCAGGTCGTCCCTCCAGTTGGGCTGGGGCACGATCGCCACCCGGTAGCCCTGCTGCTGCAGGATGCGGCCGATTACCGCCCCTCCGAAGGAAGGGTGATCGACATAGGCGTCGCCGTTGAAGAGAATGACATCCAGCGAGTCCCAACCGAGGGCCTCGACTTCCTTGACTGAAGTTGGCAGAAAATCGGATGTCATATCGCCGCCGGAAATCCGGGATTACATCATTTTGCGCTTGCGGAAAATGACAACCGCGATGATGACCGTAAGGACCATCACCACCCCCACCACGAGCATGTCCCAGTTGCCGCCGACCAGAGGCAGCTTGATATTCATACCGTAGATGCTCGCGATGAGCGTCGGAGGCATCAGCAGCAGCGAGACTATGGTGAATATCTTCATGATCTTGTTCTGCTCCAGGTTGATAAGACCCAGAACGGTATTCTGAAGATACTCGAGACGCTCGAAGCTGAAGTTGGTGTGGTTGATAAGGGAGTTGACGTCCTTGAGCATTATGTTGAACTTGGCCGTCACGCTCTTGGGGGTCTTCTCGCTCTTGAGGAGGCTCGACATCATACGCTGCTTATCGACGATATTCTCGCGGACGATCATCGTATTCTCCTGCAACTGGTTGATATCGATGAGGAAGTCGTCCCCCACGTCCTCGCCCAGGCTGACCCTGCGGCTGTACTGCGCGATCTCCTTGGACATCAGCTCGATCATATCCGCATCGAGGTCTGTCCTGTTCTCGAGGATACCGCAGAGAATGTGGAATCCCGTGGGATAGAGCCGGCTGTTGGCCACCATCCGGCGCTGGATGTCGGTAAAACTGCGCAGGGGAACCTGCCTTATCGAAGTGAAGGTATTGCCTGTCAGCATGAACGAAACCGACTCCATCGAATAATTCTCAGGACCCGGGATAAGGAAGTCGGTATTGATGGAGATATATTTCGCAGTCTCGAAATAACGGGATGAACTCTCGATCTCCTCCGCCTGTGCGCGGCTCTGGAGATTGACTCCGAGGAAATCTTCGACCTCCCTCTTCTCGTCTCCGTCCGGGTCAAACAAATCAACCCACAGCGCATCCCGCGCCGTGATCTGCTTCAGTATATCTGTGGATTCCGCTGTAAGAATCTGTCCGTTTGAGTTATAAAAAATCTGAACCATAGCCCTCAAGCATCAAATAGGTTTGTATTCCGTGGATTAGACTGGGATACAACTATCTGGCTCGGGGCTTGGCCCTCCTTATGCCAAGGAAATTCTTTATGTAATCAAAACGGATCATCAACTTGCCTGTGATTCAAGCCGGAGCCCTTTTCCGACCAATTCGCAAAAGTAGGCATTTTTTCTTAAAAACAAAGATGCTCCACCAGAATTTTAACTCCGATCGCCAGCAGGATGAGGCCTCCGGCGAGGCTGGTCCAGCGTCCGGCTATCCGCGCGGCTTTCTTGCCTCCGGCAAGTCCGAGGGCGGCGGCGATTGCAGTTACAGCCGCTATCACCAGCGATGCCAAGGCTATGCGGCCTACAGTCATACGCAGCATGGCGAACGAGAGACCGACCGCCAGGGCGTCGATGCTTGTAGCTATCGAGGAGATTATCAGCCGCGATGGCTTGAGCAAGTCCACATCCAGGGCATCTTCCTTGTTTCTTAAGGCATTGACTATCATCTCACCGCCGATGTAGGCCAGCAGGGCGAAGGCCACCCAGTGGTCATAGCGCTCGATATAGTGGCTGAAGGTTGAGCCCAACGCCCAGCCAAGGAAAGTAAAACCGCCCTGAAACAATGCGAACGAGGCAATGACTGTCAGTTTCTTCGAATTGCTGACCTTTCCCATACAAGCCCCTCCCACCAGCGAGACTGCCAGTGTATCGAAGGAGAGGCCTATGGCTATAAGGAGTATCTCTATTAAACTCATTGGCGTTTCCTGAAAAGCCACATCAGGGCGAAGGTAATAAGTCCGTTGACTATAAGCAAAGTGAAGCCGAGATCGAAGCCCAGGTAGCGCTTGCCGAGGATATTGAATGCCAGGCAGAGGAGCGGCGAGGCGGCGGCGATCCACGGGGTTGCGGCATCTCGGGCGCGGCACTTGGTCAGGATTCCGAAGAAGAAAATACCGAGTAACGGGCCGTAAGTGTATGATGCCAGTTTGTAAACCAGATTTATGACAGAATCGTTGCTCAACAGGTAGAGAGCCAGGATTATGGCCAGGAAAGCGAGCGCCACGAAAGCGTGGACCCACTTGCGGATACGCTCTTTTCGCTCTTCGGAGAGGTCTTCCCGCTTACCGAAACCCAGGAAATCGAAACAGAAAGAGGTCGTAAGCGATGTCATAGCAGCACCTGCGCTGGGGTAGGATGCCGAAATAAGGCCTATCAGGAAGAAGAGGCAGACGCCGAAGCCGAGGCAGCGGCTCGCCACCGCGGGGAATAGTTCGTCGGTACGGGAGATACCCAGCGCCTCGAATCCGCCCTTCGAAGAGGCATAGACGCAGAGCAGCGCGCCAAGCAGGAGGAAGAAGAGATTGACAGCCACAATGATGAGGCTTGTTGTGTACATATTCTTCTTCGCCGCCTTCAGGTCCTTGCAGGCCAGGCTCTTCTGGATCATAGCCTGGTCGAGGCCGGTCATGGCTATGGTGATGAAAATGCCCGCCACGAACTGTTTGAGGGCATTGGTGCCGTTGCTCCAGTTCCAGTCGAACCAGTCGGTATAGCCGTGGCCCGGAGTGAGCGGATTTTCGGCCGAGGAGAGTGCCGCCCACATTCCGCCGAAGTTCCACCCCATATCCCTGCAGATATGCCATATCGCCAGTCCCACTGCAAGCAGCATAAATGTGGTCTGGAGCACGTCGGTCCAGATAATTGTCTTGACCCCGCCCCGATAGGTGTAAAGGTAGAGGAGGACAAGGAAGACTACAGTCACAAGCGTGAAGGCGAAGGTGCCGGAAGTGGCCTCGATAAAGCCGCGCGGGATGAAGGTATTGAAAACCACTATCACTGCCAGGATGCGTACCGCCGCACCCAGGAGGCGCGAAATCATAAAGAATGTCGTGCCGGTGAGATGGCTGCGCCTGCCGAGCCGCTCACCGAGATAGGTATAGATGGAGGTCAGGTTCTTGCGGAAATAGAGCGGCAGCAGGACCTCCGCCACAACCGCGTATCCGCCCACGAAGCCCAGCACAAGCGGCATATAGAAGAAGTTCTGGGCCCAGACATTGCCAGGAACGGAGATGAATGTGACGCCCGAAATCGAGGCCCCCACCATTCCGTATGCCACAACGGGCCAGGGGGCCTTGCGGTCGCCGGAGAAGAAGGAGGAACTCCCCGCCTTGCGCGCAGTGAGCCAGGAGATGACGAACAGCAGCGCCGTATAGGCGGCGAATGCTATCAGAAACCAATGGAATGGAAATCCGTTCTCCATAGCGTCAAGGTTTGAAAGGCTGGCGGTTCTGCATCGAACGGCCGAGAGTCAGTTCGTCGGTATATTCAAGGTCGTCGCCGAAGCCTACGCCTCGGGCGATTGCCGTAACTGTCACCGGCAGGGAGGAAATCTGCTTGTAGATATAGAACGAGGTGGTCTCCCCTTCTATTCCGGTACTGAGGGCGAGCACGACCTCGCGGACCGTGCCTCCGGAGATCCTGTCAACCAGCTCCGCGATCGGCAGGTCGCCGGGGCCGATGCCGTCCATCGGGGAGATAATGCCGCCCAGGATGTGGTAGAGGCCCTTGTACTGCCCGGTATTCTCGATGCTGAAGACATCGCGCAGGCTCTCGACCACGCAGATGACAGAATGGTCGCGCCTCGGATCGGAGCAGAACGGGCAGATGCCGTCGTCCGATATCATATTGCACTCGGGGCAGTAATGGATTGAGCCCTTGAGGTTCAGGAAGGCGTTTGAGAAACGCTCCACGCCCGCCTCATCGCGGGAGAGCATATGCAGCGCGAGCCTCAACGCCGTCTTGCGGCCCACTCCGGGCAGGCTGGCGAACTGCTCCACCGCCTCGTCGAGCAACTGCGAACTGTATCTATTCAGTGACATTCTTCTGCGTCTTATAGCGTTGTACGGCCTCACGGACGGAGCCGGCCTCCAGCAGCAGGGTGCGGGCAGCGTCCTCGTCCTTTAGGCCTGTCTCTTCCATCACGAAGCGGGTGCCGCGTTCGATGAGTTTGTCGTTGGTCAACTGCATATCGACCATACGGTTGCCCCTCACGTGGCCCAGGCGGATCATAACGGAAGTGGATATCATATTGAGGATAAGTTTCTCCGCCGTACCGGCCTTCATACGGGTGCTGCCCGTGACGAATTCGGGCCCCACTACGGCGACAATCGGGATCGCCGCAGCCTCGGCGACGGGAGTATCGGGATTGCAGGTGATGCAGGCAGTGAGAAGTCCCTCCTCGCCGGCACGCCTGAGCGCACCGATCACATAGGGCGTATGGCCCGAAGCGGAGAGGCCGATAAGGGTATCGTCGGGCCCCGGAGCGAATGGCTTGAGGTCGTCCCAGCCGGCATCGGTGCGGTCCTCGGCCCCTTCGACGGCTTTGCGGATGGCCCCGTCGCCACCAGCTATCACGGCATTGAAAAGATCGTCGTCCGCCCCGTAGGTGGGTGGGATCTCAGAGGCATCGACCACGCCCAGACGGCCGCTGGTGCCCGATCCGGCATAGAAGATGCGCCCCCCGCGGCGGACACGATCCACGATGGCATCGACAAGCCTCGCTATGGAGGGGATACAGCCTGCCACCACACGCGGCACCGACTGGTCTTCCCGGTTGATCTCCTCGAGAAGAAGTTTGGTCGGCGTGTGCTCCAGATTGGAGTAACGGGATGGCTGTTCCGTTACCTTCATACCCTTAGGCTTTGTGGTATTTTACCAGGAGGTCCGCAGGATGCTGCACGATCGTGCCCGGACGCATTCCGAGAGCCTTGAGGCAGTACTCCAGATGGTCGCGGAAAATCCAGGCCACTGAGCCGGTGAAGTTGACCGGATAGCGGCGGTAATCATACTGGGCCACGTTGCGGGTCAGGAATTCGTCGAACCCCCTGCGCAGCAGGTTGCGGCAGTAAGGATGGTTGGCATACTCCCGGATGAAAGGGAGATATGATGCGAGATAGCGGTTGGGGAGCGGCTCCCTATAGACCTTCTGGACGACAGTCGGATAGTCTATATGGAAACGGCGGACAAGTTCGGATGAGAGGTTCTGGGGAAGAAGTCCCTTGATGAAATCCGAGAGCAGCTGTTTGCCGAACCAGGCTCCGCTGGCCTCGTCACCAAGGATGAATCCGCCTGCGCGGACATTGGAGACCACCTCGCGGCCGTCGTAGAAGCAGCTGTTGGAGCCGGTGCCGAGGATGCAGGCGATGCCCGCCTCGCGTCCGCAAAGGGCGCGCGCCGCCGCCATAAGGTCGGAATCTGCGTGACACTCCGCTGAGGGGAAAATGCGTTTCAGGGCGGCGCAGACCGAGCCTTTGGTATCGTCGGAAATAAGCCCCGCGCCGTAATACCACACTTCTGAAACCTCATCCGCCGGGAGGGCGGAAAGCTTTTCATTGAAACTCGCATATATCTCGTCTTCCGAGAGGTAAACCGGATTGATTCCGGGAGTCGAAAGGCTCTTCACCGATCCGAATTCATTGACGGCCCTCCAGTCAACCTTGGTGGAGCCGGCGTCAGCTATCACTATCATTTTATCTCTTTTTCGTCAATATACACTCCGTTGCGCTTCCAATGGCGCAGCCCGATGAAGGCTGTCACAAGATAGCATCCGTAAAGGGCGGCCATCCAGTAGAGCCCTCCGAAGAGGAACATCGCCACGGAAACCAGATTTATCAAAATCCAAAGATACCAATTTTCCGGATACGAACGGCTCACCCAATACATCGCGACCATGCTGAGCACCGCCATCGAGGTGTCGAGCAGCACCTGGCCGCGGTAGGGTTCGGCACCGGCCGCGTGGTCTATCTGGTTGAAAACGGGCCACAAAAGCGCGGTGAGGGCAACGGCGGCGGCGAGGGAGATGAGGATAACTTTTTTCGAGGGGCGCACTATGCGGAGTGTCTCCTCCCCTTCCGGCTTGTCGGCAGAGGGCTGGGCCAAGGCGTCAAGACGGCGCCACTGGATGATTCCGTAAATGGAGGTCACGATATAATAAACCTGCAGCAACGCCATCGCAGGAAAGGCGTTGTGCAGGTAAACCGCTATGTTCATCAGGGACGATACGATGCAGAGGGCCCACATCGCATCGGACTTCAGCACCTCGAGGATCACATAGGCCAGGCCGATAATCACTGCGGCGATTTCGATCCAGCCGAACAGGTCCAGGGATGAGAAGTAGTCCAGCATAGTATCAGATTGTGATGGTGATCTTGCCTATGATGCTCATCGGAGCCTGAGGGAAGAGGCCCGCCTCGGTATAGGTGTTGCCATCCTGGAACACTGCCCTGTAAACCCACGCGTCAGCCTCATAGAGACGGCCGAGGAGGTTGTCGCCGAAGACTGAGAGCTTGAGCCATTTGGTCAGGGTATAGTGTACCTGTGCCGAGAGGACATCGTACGCCTTGAGGCTGCGTTCGTCGCAGGAGGTGTTGTCCCAATACTGCTTGCCGACATATTTCCAGGCCACCTTGAGTTCGAGGGGCTTGACGGGAGTCAGGGTGATGGCTGCAGCGCCGATCACCGAAGGCGAGAGAAGCATATCGGTAGTCTCGTAATATTCCTCTTTCTGGCCCACGAAGTGCCAGTCGTTGATATTGTCGTAGAGGTCCACATAGGTGCGGTATCCGAGGATCTTGTTGCGGCTGAGGGTGGTATTGCCTTCGAGCTTGATCCAGTTAACGGGCTGGACGGCAGCGCTGATCTCCACGCCGCGACGGTAGCTGCGGTCCACATTCTGCTTGATGGCATAACCCGTCTCGGAGAGGAGGCCCGTCTCGAGCAGCTGGTCGCGGTATTCCATCATATATCCGTTGACGGCGAATGCGTAACGGCCGTTGTTGAACTGGTAGCCGAATTCGAAGTCAAGCATCTTTTCGGGCTTGATGCTCTCGGCGCGGCCCGCTTTGATGGCCTCCTTGATGTCGCTGCGCGAAGGTTCCTTGTGGCCGTATGCCACCGAACCGTAGAGCTGCGAGGACTTGGTGAGGTTGAGCGAGAGGCCGCCCTTGGGATTGAAGAAATTGTTGGTCTGCTCGTAATCGAGGGAGGCGTGGTCCTTGTCGGGACCGCTTATTATGGTCTTGATGCGGCGGAACTGGAGATCGCCGTAGAGGTTGATCGGATTGACGGGTTTCCACTCGGCGCGGAGGAAGGTGGAGAAATCGCGTTTCTTGCCGTTGTTGCTGTAATAGTTCTCGTCCTTCACGTTATCGGGGAAGGTCATATAGTAGCCGAAATGGTCACCGGTGTAGTAGGAGTATGCGAAGTTAAGGACCGAGGAGAAGGTGTTGCTCTTCCATTTGAAGTTGGTGTTGCCCGCATAGAAGTTGTTGTCCATCGCCTGGCGGAGCTTGAACTGCCCCTTTACGCCTGTCTCCTTGTTCTTGTCCTTCAGATTCTCATAGTAACCGGTACCGTCGGTGAAGTGAAGGGTGGTGGTCCAGATGAAGTTGGGAGTGATCTGATGGCTGTAGATGCCCTGGATGTGCTGCTGCAGATAGTTGTCGGAGTCGCCACGGAAGCCCTCGACCTGCCCCTTGCAGACCGTGGGGTTGTAACGGCGGTTGGTCTCGAGCATCTCGGGAGGGCAGCCTTCCCAAGTTATGCCGGAGTGCTGCGAGCCGAGGATGTAGTTGAATTTGAGGGAGTGGTCGCCCTGCAGGTAATCGATCGATGCGAAGAGGGAATGGAGCCTTGCCCACGCATTGTCGAGATATCCTTCGGTAGTATTGAAGGAGTAACGGATATCGGCCGAGAAGCCGTTGTCGGTGCGGCCGGTTCCGGTTGCCACCGTGCCGACTCCCGTGAGCCACGAGCCGCCGGAGAGCTCGACGGTGGTATAGGGGTTCTCGTGAGGGAGCATCGTCTGCATGTTGATGCTTCCGCCGAAGGCGCCGGGGCCGTTGACGGAGGTTCCGATACCGCGCTGGAGCTGTACGGAGTTGAGCATTCCGGAGATACCGGGAATGTTGACCCAGAAGACTTCCTGGGATTCGGCGTCATTGAGGGTGATACCGTTGATGGTCACGTTGATGCGGGTCGGGTCGCTGCCGCGAAGGCGCATCTTGGAGTATCCCAGGCCGGTACCGCCTTCGTTGACGGCGACTACCGAGGGCTGGAGCGAGAGGGCCATCGGAAGGGACTGGAGGACGCTGTTGGAGTTCAGGGCCTCCTTGGAGACTTCCGTGTAGGCGACAGGGGTGCCCGTTCCCGCACGGAATGCGGAGACTACAGTGCTGTCAAGTACGTCGAATTTGTCGTTGTTTTCGTTTTGCGACTGGGTTTGCGCCTGCACGAACGAGGCGCCGAGCAGCATCATGGCTGCGGCAATGATAATTCTTTTCATATTCTCTTTTCCTACGCCGGTATTACCCGGATCAGGTTAATAATAAGGGTATGATCTCAGCCCAAATAGTTGAGCACCCCGTGGAATTCGCCCGCAAAGATAGAAAAATATGGTAATTTTGCTGCAGAATAGCTGAAAGATTGAGAAGATTCCCGGTTGGGACCTACTTTTCGTGGAATCCGACTGGTTGGCCGTGGAGGGTAAATGACCGAGTGTCAGTTAAATGCTGAAAACAACCCTTCTCTTTTTGTCGGGGTTGTTTTCAGGATTCAGCTGATTGACAGAGAGATAGGCTCCACGGGGGTTAATGGTCTGATTATTGTTGTTTATCAAAGTAATATGATAAAAAGGTTATTCATAGCATTTATTCTCTGCTTCCTTTTGGGAGAGGGTTTTGCGGATGCGCAGGCACCCAAGCGCTACACCTGCAAGGTCGAAGAGACCTTCCTGCACGATGCCGGGTCATATACCCAGGGGCTCTTCTTCCACGAGGGGCAGCTCTACGAATCGGCCGGGCAGTATGGCGAATCCACCCTTCGGAAAGTGGACCTTCGCAGCGGAAAGGTGACTCAGCGCTACCAGTTTGACAGGCGCTATTTTGCCGAAGGCTCCTGCATCCTGGGCGGCAGGCTTTATGTCCTCTCCTGGATGGAGCGCACCTGCTTCGTATTCAATCCCAAGACCCTCGAAAGGATCGGCTCGTGCCGCTACAACGGTGAGGGATGGGGCCTCACGACCGATGGCAAGAGCCTGATAATGAGCGACGGAAGCAGCAAGATATTCTTCCGCGACCCCAATACTTTCCAGATTACCCGCGAGATCAATGTCAAGATAAACGGCCGCCCACTGGAGTACCTCAACGAGCTTGAGTACATCGACGGAAAGATCTGGGCCAATGTCTATGGAACGGACGCCATCGTCATTATCGATCCGGCCAACGGAGTGGTGACCGCCACCGTGGACTGCTCGGGGATTCTCCCCTCCACTCTCCGCAAGCCCTCGACCGATGTCTTCAACGGCATCGCCTACAATCCGGCAGACGGCGGCATTTATGTCACCGGCAAGTACTGGCCACGCCTCTACAGGATTACCCTGAAATAGAGTAGGAGGAAAGCAAAAGTAGTGAGTTTTCCTCCTACTTTTGTTTTCCGACCTCTCACACCACCGTACGTGCCGTTCGGCATACGGCGGTTCCTTACACTCTGTGCAATTGAGCATAGTAGTCCATTAGGCAAG
>JAFSXX010000001.1 GCA_017443845.1 Bacteroidales bacterium
ACGAACGACTGATTATGCATAACTGTCTGATTTACAGACAAAGTTACGATTGAAAACCGTTCGCCCCGCAAACACCTCCTAACTATCTAACTATCAATATTTTCAAAGACCTATATATAAATTTTTAGTGGACACTAATGAATCTTTGTTATTTCTTTATTATCTTTGTGGAAATGGAAATTGCTGATTTATACGATAGTCTCCCGCTGGATGTCATTCTTCTATGGAACGAAGAGTCGCTTAAGTTGCTCTACAGACATTATTACAAGTCCCTGGTAGCTTTTTCCGACCGTATCGTAGATGACCGTTTCATTGCGGAAGAGATAGTTCAGAACACCTTCCTGAAAATGTGGCAGAAGCATATCTCTTTCCAAAGCCGGAATTCACTCTCTGCATACCTCTATAATTCCGTACGAAACGGCAGTATATCCCATCTGCGCCACAGCAAGGTGGATCGCCGCCGCATTCAATCAATTATGGCGGAATTCTCCGATATGGGTGCTGACACTCTTAATGAGCCGCTCCTTCAACGGGAAGAGATATTCCGCCATCTCCTGAATGCCATTGACAAGCTTCCTGACAGACAGCGTGAGATATTCCTCCTTTCGGTCGAAGGCAAAAGCGCCAATGAAATATCGGAAGAACTCCATATCAAGCCGGAATCGGTCAGAAAACAGCGCCAGAGGGGCTTTGCCCGTCTGAGGGAACTTCTCCGCCCCGAAGACTTCCTGCTGCTGGTATTGCTCGTTATCAAATAGTTTATCATTCTTTTCTGTCCCCCTTTTTATCTTTTTTGCGTCTTAAGACGTGAAAAGGAATAATAATGGAAGAACTGTTCAATAAACTGAAAGAACTGATGCTGCTCGGCGATATCGGCGGCGACGAGCTTGTCAGCAGATATCGGACTTTTGCAGCGACTGATGAGGAAAAAGCCCTTGAAGGGCTGAAACGGCGGATTGCAGATGACGAGAAAAAGCCATTGCCGTTCAGGGGCGGAAAGCTGGTCCGTTATGCGGCCGCCTCGGCGGCAGTATTGTTGTTGCTGTCGTCCCTTCTGATCCTTTTCCGCAAGCCAGGCAGCGAGAAGCCTTCGCTTTCTCAGGATGCGAAGATGGCGATGGAGCAGAGCGGCCGTAGCGGAAAGCAGGAAGCGGGCTTGAAAGTCCTGACAGAAGAGGCCGTCGCCGAGGCTGTCAAAACAAATGCAGCGAAAGCTGAGGATTTTGCATCGGCCCGCTGCATCGAGACTGAAAAGACAAAAGAGTATTGGGTGACCCTCGATGACGGATCTGTAATCCATCTGAACAACGACACCTATCTTATTTATCCCGAGAGGACCGGAAGCAAAACCAGGGAAGTAATCCTCGATGGAGAAGCCTATTTTGTGATAGCCAAGAATCCGGGCCGGCCGTTTGTCGTGCACACCAGACAGGGCTTTATCACAGTTTACGGCACTGAATTCAACGTTTCGACCCGCGAGCCCGGAGACGTGGCGGAGGTCGTCCTGGTTGAAGGGAGTTTGAGCGTTACTCCCAATTGCGGAGATGAGCGCCGCATTGAACCGGGGCAGATGGCTACCATCGGAGAGGGCATCACGGTCGAGTCGGTAGATGTCGAGCGCTATGTGGCCTGGAATACCGGCCGCTTTTCATTCAAGGACTGGCCGCTCGGGAAGGTCCTGGATATTATCTGCCGCTGGTATGGTGTAAATGTCATTTATGACGACGAATCACTGTCCCAGCCCCATATCTCGGGTAATTTCGACCGTTATGAGGACCTTTCCACCACTATCGAATCGCTGTCAACCGTTACGGGATTGCACTTCGATTTAATGGAAGATACTCTCCGCATCAGCAGACCTTAACATATCTTAATATATAACCATATGAAAAACAATAGTTTCAACAAGGCGGTCCTCTCCGTTGTCCTGATCCTGCTGACGGTTATAACAGCGGTTGCATCGCCTGATCTCGACACGAAGATTTCGGTCGGATTCCGTTCCGCTCCCGTTGAGGCCGTGCTGGCTTCGATACAGGAACAGACAGGACTGAACTTCGTCTATTCTTCTGATTTGGCCAGGAAATGGCCAAATGTTACAATCCAGGCCCGAAAGCACTCTGCCGAAGAGGTTATAGGCGATCTGGTCAGCCTGATCGAGTGCCAGTACACTGTAAAGGGCAATATCGTCAGCATCAGTCCCCAGCAGCTCAGCGGCCGCACACGCAATATCAAAGGTTATGTGCGCGATGAAAACGGCGATCCTTTGCCGGGCGCTCCGGTAAGCATCGGTGAGGCGAGGGTTCTTGCCATTACCGACAACAACGGTTTCTATTCTTTCCCGATTCCGGTGGAAAATACGACCCTGAAGATCACCTACCTCGGTATGAACGATTCATATCTGGTTCTGGAACCCGGAGAGAAGGATATCGTCAGGAATATTGAAATGCAGTCCAATCTTGTCCTCGACGAGGTGATGGTGGTTGCTTACGGTACGGCCAGTAAATCATCGTTTACGGGCTCCGCAGGCAAGGTTGACGGAGAAAAGATAGAACTTGTCCCTTCTGCCAATCCTCTGAATACGCTTAACGGAACGACTCCGGGCCTGCGTCTTACCGCTGCGAACGGACAACCGGGAACCGACGCTACCATAACGGTCCGCGGTATCGGCTCCATCAACGGAAACAACGATCCTCTGATAGTCCTCGACGGAATGATATATTCCGGCAATCTCGCGACGATACCGTCCACCGATATCGAGCAGATTACGGTCTTGAAAGATGCGGCTTCGACCGCGCTGTACGGTTCCCGTGCCGCTAACGGAGTAATAATGATTACGACAAAACAGGGCCGTGACGAGGTTCCCAAGATCAATGTCAAGGTCGCCCACGGCTTTGTGACCCGCGAGCAGAAAGACTATCAGGTGATGGATCTCAAGAACTATATGGAAAGCTACTGGCAACAGTTGTATAACAATAATGTCATTGAAGGCAAAAGCAAGGCTGAGGCAGCCGCGATCGCTTCGAACAACGTGGTAACGAGCCTTGGTTACTCTGCGGACTATTATCCCTGGAAAGGAAGTGTCGCCATAAACGAAGTCGTCGGTCAGGACGGCAAGTTCAATACTTCGGCAAAAATGCTTTGGGAAGATGATACCGACTGGCTCGGTGCTACGGAGCGTGTAGGACAGGTACAGGATTACACTGTATCCGCCTCCGGAAAGGGTAAATATACCTCCTATTTCGGCTCTGTCAATTATCTGAATAACCCGGGCTATATGGTGGGCACCGCATTCGAGAGATATACCGCACGCGCCAACGTCACTTTTGAAAAGAACTGGCTTAAATTCGGAGTCAATTCCTCCGCTTCGTTCAGCGACCAATCGGGAAACCTTACAACTTCGACCGGAAATGTCAGCAACCCTTACCACGTGGTTCTGAAGATAGTACCGACCTATCCCATCCACCTGCATTATTCGGATGGCTCATACGTTACTAACGGGAGTGGGGAGATACTCTATGATTTCGGCGAGGGTTATACGAAACAGTATAAAGAGGAAATTCCGTCCAGAATAGGTTTCGCCAACAACGTCGTTGCATATCAGGCGAAGCGTTACAGCCATTACAACAGAAATATCATCAATGTAAAGCCTTTTATGGAGATAACCTTCCTGAAAGACTTCAAGCTGTCGCTCAACGTTGCCGCGTACAACAACGATTACAGGAGCCATTCGGCGACCCCCTATTTTGCCGAATATACATCAACGTCCACTTCGGCGACCTTGACGGAGTCCCATACCAGGACCTGGACGGCAAATCAGCTCCTCACCTGGAACCACTCTTTCGGAGACCACCACGCCGATGTGCTCCTTGGACACGAAACCTACAGGTGGTCGTACGATTATGAAACTTCCAGCAAGAAGAATCAGATAATCATTGGCGACAATTATCAGTTCAACAATTATTCCCTGCCCTCATCGGACCCTTCAGGCTATCGTAACACGTATAATACCGAAGGCTTTTTCGCCCGTGCGAATTATGACTACTCCGGCAGGTATTTCTTTTCAGGATCATTCCGGCGTGATGGAAGTTCTAAATTCCATAAATCTTCGCGTTGGGGTAATTTCTGGTCGCTGGGAGCTTCCTGGATTATTTCCAATGAGGAATTCCTGCGGAATAATCCCAGTATCAACCTGCTCAAGTTCAGGGCATCGGTCGGCACTGTCGGAAATGACGACCTTGGCGACAGCAAGTACCCGTGGATGGGCCTCTATTCAATCAAGCAGAATGATACCCAGCCCGGTTATGTCCAGGATATGGACTCTCCCGGTAACGAGAAACTGCACTGGGAGGTCTCTACCAACTGGGATGCGGCAATTGAATTTGCCGCCTTCAAACGCAGGCTTACCGGAAGTATCGAGTACTTCAACAGGTCTTCTTCCGAATTGCTGATGCAGGTTACATTGCCTTCCTCTTCGGGAAACACTTCTTATCCTACCAATGACGGCGGACTCGTCAACAGGGGATGGGAGCTCCAGCTCGCTTACGATGTAGTCAGGAACAAGAACGTCACCTGGAACATCGGGGCGAATGCTTCGATACTGAAAAACAAGGTGACCCATCTTCCTATAGACCCGTATACCTTCAATACGGATTTCAACAAGATGGAAGAGGGACACTCCGTGTATGAGTGGTGGCTTTACCAGTGGAGGGGCGTAGATCCCGCAACCGGAGTCAATTATTATGAACTGGGAGAATCATATTTCAACGAGGACGGCACTTATATCGCTGGAATAGAGGATAATGTTGATGTGATTACTATTGACGGCAAATACTACACGACAGCCATCGTAACCTCCAAACAGGATTACAGCGGGTCTTCTATCCCGAAAGTTTTCGGCGGCATTACCTCCGATCTATCGATCGGCAGGTTCTCACTTGCCGTGAATCTCTTCTACCAGTTGGGCGGAAAGGGTTATGACCGTGGATACTCCAATATAATGCAGCAGGGAACCATTGGAGACAACACCCCCGTAATCAACCGTCACGTTGATGCTGCAAAATCCTGGACTCCTGAAAATCCCAGTACCGAATTCGCAATCTGGACAACCAGTACGGCAAAACTCGGCACATCTACCTATGCGGCGAATACGACCGGTACCAGGTCCACAAGATGGCTCACCAGTACCAATATGCTCGAGGTAAACAATGTTACCGCATCCTACCGGTTTTCCAAACGCCTTTGCGATGCTGTAAAGATAGATGGCCTGAGACTTTTCGTCTCAGCTGACCACCTCTGGCTTTTCAATTCCCGCAGGGGTTATTACACGAACTACTCTCTGAGCAACCATACCACGAACGCTTCATTCTCGAAGCCTGCGAGGACCATTATGGTCGGTCTTGATGTTACACTTTAAAGAAAGGAGGAGATCATTATGAAAAAGATAAACTCTTTAGCACTTTTAATGGCGGCCTTTTGCCTTTCCGTATCCTGCTCAGAATCGTTCCTCGATACGGAACCGACAAGCTCCGTTGCCGAATCAACTATTTTCAGCAACACGGAGACGGCCTTGATGGCAGTCGACGGCATCGCGCGAATAATGCACGACTGCAGTACGTCCTGGGTAAGCCAGGGCAGTTATCCTACATTCTGCCTGCACCTTGCAATGATGTCCGATGATGTCATCTATACATATACCCACACTCAATTCAAGGATTCCCAGAACTGGGTGCGCCATCGCGACCTGACACACAAATACTATGACATCAATTACTACTGGAAGGTCTTCTACAGGGTGATCAGCAACGCCAATAAAATCATCTCTTATATCGACCGGATTCCCGGTGATGAGCTCACGCGTCAGTGGATCAAGGGACAGGCTTATTCCTATCGTGCATTCTGCCATTTTCAGCTCGTGCAGACGTGGGCTCAGCGTTATGATGCATCCGGCAACAACACTCAGCTTGGAATTGTCATAAGAACCGATAACGAAGGTACGCCCAAAGCCCGTTCTTCCGTTGAGGAGGTTTATGCCCAGATCCTTTCGGATATCAATGAAGGCATTTCCTGCCTTGAACAAGCCGCCGCCTTCAAGAAGCATGACAAATCGAATATCGACCAGTGGGTTGCAAAGGGAATCAAGGCCAGGGTACTTCTCAATATGGGTAAATGGGCTGAAGCGGCTGCCGTGGCGCAGGACGTAGTTGATAATTCTGGCGCCTGTCTTGCCGTTTCCACTTACGCCGATACTGACAAGCAGAACCGCTTCGGAGAGGCGTCGAACGATGAATGGATGTGGGCGTGTATCTCCTCGCGCACCGACTATTCACAGTTCGGCGGCAACCGAAGGTGCTGGCACGACCATATTTCGAATAATCCCACGACTGATAACAATACTTCGCCGAAGGCTATCAACCGCTTGCTTTACAATACGATTCCCGATACGGACGTGAGGAAGGCTATGTGGAGCGCCGATCCCTATTCGAATCCCAACCTTTATATCGCGGCTGCGGGAAAGAAAGCAATGTATATGTCCCAGAAGTGGCTTGTCGACGATATCGTTATGAAGTATGCCGAACGGGATGTCCCCTATATGCGGTTTCCGGAAATGATGCTTATCGCAGCTGAAGGTTATGCCCGGAGCAATCAGCCGGCAAAGGCACAGCAGTTGGTGTATGACCTGGGTCATTTCCGCGACCCTTCATATTCCAAACCGACCGAATCCGGAGATGCCCTCTGCGAGAAAATACTTTGGCAGCGGCGTGTGGAACTGTGGGCAGAGGCGGGCCTCCGCTGGCTCGACCTCAAGCGCCTGAATCTCCCCTGTGACCGCGGTCCGGCTCCCCGTGCAGGTTATAATCAGGGGCCCTGGAAGAATTCCGACAAAGTTGCGCCGTCCAATATCGATCCACAGTCGTCAAATTACGATATGTATGGATCGGAACTCGGCGAGGGGGCACGTTATATCCCCGCAGGTGACAAGCGGTGGCAATGGCTCATCCCTACGCAGGAAATCAACGCGAACCCGCTTTGTGAACCAAATGAATTGTAGTTAGGTAAGTAGTGGGTAAGGGGCTGTCTTGTGGTACGTGGACAGCCCCTTTTTGTTTTTGGCAGGCTACTTTTCCTGCACACCGGCCTCTTCGGCTTTCTGCAGGTTGCGTGTCAGATACATAACCAGGCACAGTATTGCGAATAGCAGCAGGGTGCCTGCCAGGAATGCGAAGGTTTCCATCTGGAGCAGGATGTAGATGACCAGGTAGGCTAGGGCGACCAGGGCGGTGAGGATGTACGCCCACTTTCCCTTGACTATGGCTATGAAGTATGCGCCGAGGGCGATGGTAGTCATAGCGGCGGCTATGAGGTAGGAGAGGCCGAAGGAGAGGAAGTCGGAGAATGCCAGCAGCAGGGCGTAGAAGAGCACCAGCGAGGCTCCGATGACGAGATACTGTATGTAGTTGATCGGCTTTCCGGAAATCATCTCCACTGCGAATCCGGCGAAGAAGATGAGGAATATGACCAAAATTCCGTATTTGAGCGCCCTTTCGCTCTGGCGGTACTGGGTCACGGGCTCTATGAGCCGGACTCCGAAGCCGCCCGTAGCGGGGCTCGAAAGGGTTATCTGCGAGACTTCCCACCTGGCGGTGAAGCCATTCTCTCCGACCTCCCTTTCAACGGGGAGGAAATCTCCCGTGAAGGAGGGATTCGGATAGTCGGAGTCCATATCGACGGTGGTCAGGTTGCCGGCAGGCCGGAAAAAGAGGGATTCGGAACCGTTTATCTTCATTGTCATCTCGAACGGAACGGAATCGCCCTCTGCGGCTCCTGCGGGCAGCTTTATTTCGGCTTTGAGGTTGCTTTCTTCGGATTTGACCTTAAGCGAAGTCCCTCCGAAAGTGATTTCAGGGTTGCCCTGGATTCCCTTGAGGCCCGACAATCCGAACAGCAGGTCCGCGTTCTCCGTCCCTGGCAGTTTCCCTTCGAGGACGAAATTTCCCAGGACGGTAATCTCCGCCGTATAAACCGGGACATCGTAAATCGATCTGTGCAGCGTCTTGGTCGTGGATTTGACCCGGTATGAGAGATTTTCGGGATAGAGCGTTTCCGATACCGTTTCGAAGCTCTTGCCCTGTGCGAGGGCCTTCTGATATTTATATGATATCCAGGGGCCTGTGAAAACCTGGCTGGTGCCCCAGCTGTATGTGATGTCGCCGACCGATTGGTCGTGGTGGCGCTCCCTGTCTTTTATTTGGGACCGGACCATTTCCAGAGGGATGAGCATTGCGATTGAAGCCAACGCTATGAATGCGACACGGACGAGCTGGCTGCTCCAAAAGTTCTTTTTCTGTTCCATCGGGGAGAATACTTAAGTGATGACAGGCTGTTTCTTTCAAATTCCGGGCCGTGCAGAAATGCCGCAGGCCTTCCTGGCGGCGATTCCGGGTTCTGTCACAAATAATACCTGTCCGGGTGCCTCTATCCCCACATCTGATGATTCGTGTTTGCCCGGTTTTCAGTATATTTGCATAAACAAAAACCGCCGTGATGAGCCCTGTATTCACAGCCTTGATGATTCCATTCCTGGGAACCGCCCTCGGTTCGGCTTTCGTCTTCTTTATGAAGAATGATATGCCGCTTCCGCTGAAAAAGGCCCTTCTGGGCTTTGCTTCAGGCGTTATGGTCGCGGCATCGGTCTGGTCGCTGCTGATTCCTTCGATGGAGATGGGGGAGGGCACGTCTGCCGTAATCCCGGCTGCGGTGGGGCTCCTGGCCGGTTTCGCGTTCCTTCTGCTGATAGACCGCGTCACGCCGCACATACACGCCTCGGGTGAGGCCGAAGGTCCCCGCAGCGGCCTCTCGCGCACCGCCAAGCTGGCCCTTGCCGTCACGATCCACAATTTCCCGGAGGGAATGGCGGTGGGCGTGGCTATTGCGGGAGCCCTTACGTCCGGATTCACTATGGCCGGTGCGATCGCCCTCTCGCTGGGAATCGCGATCCAGAACATTCCCGAAGGGGCGATAATCTCGATGCCCCTGCGCGCCGAGGGCAACAGCCGCCTCAAGTCCTTCTGGATCGGCGCCCTCAGCGGAGCCGTGGAGCCTGTCGGCGGCGCCCTGGTGCTCCTTCTGGCCTCGGCCGTCACGGGAATAATGCCCTACCTGCTCTCTTTCGCGGCGGGGGCGATGCTCTATGTGGTGGTAGAGGAACTCATTCCGGAGACCTCCGAGGGGGCCCATTCCAACATAGGTACGGTCGGCTTCGCCCTGGGTTTCGCACTGATGATGGTGCTCGACGTCGTTCTGGGCTGAAAAATTCCCGAATTTTTTCAAAAAATTATTGCAATTCGATAAAACTTTATTATATTTGCATCAGCAAATAAGTTAACTCTAACCTCAAAAAATCGATTGCTATGATAGAATGGTGGACTTCCCTTTCGCTCTTTATGAAAATCCTCTGGGCCATTACGCTGGCCTCTTCGCTGATTTTCATCATCCAGAGCGTGATGACATTCATCGGTGCTGACGCGGGAGACGGCGGCATCGATACCGATTTCGGCGGAGCCGATGCCGGCGGTTTTGACGCCGGGGTTGACGGCGGTCTCGATGCCGATACCTCCGGCGATGTCCCTGAGATGGGTAGCGGCCTGAATCTGCTGACCTTCCGCAACGCCGTCAATTTCTTCCTCGGCTTCGGCTGGACCGCGGTCCTCTTCGCGGACCAGATCAAATCCACGTTTTTGCTGATGCTGCTCGCTATCGTCGTCGGCATAGCCCTTGTCTTTGCCGTGATGTATCTCTTCAAATGGCTCAACAGCATGCAGCAGACGGGTACCATCAACGTTTTCACCGCAGCCACGGGCTGCACCGGCAAGGTTTATCTGACCATCCCCGCCGCCCGAAGCGGCGAGGGCAAGGTGCAGATTACCATCAATAATTCTGTTCGCGAGTTCGATGCCCTGACCGACGGCGAGGCCCTTCCCACCGGCAGCAGCATCCGCGTGGTCGAGGCCATCGATGCGCATACCCTCCTGGTGGAGGGACAGGAATCCCTTATCGTATAAAGACAATAATCAATAAAATCAGACAGTATGCAACTCTATCTCATTCTCATCATCGTCGTCGTGCTGTTCGTCACCTTCTCGGCGATCCTCAGACGCTACCGCAGGTGCCCGTCCGACAAGATCCTTGTGATCTACGGAAAGACCGGCAAGAACAACTCGGCGAAGTGCATCCACGGAGGTGCGGCCTTCATCTGGCCCGTCTTCCAGAGCTACTCATACCTCGACCTGACCCCCATCAGCATCGAGTGCAATCTGACCAATGCCCTTTCGAAGCAGAATATCCGCGTGGACGTGCCCTGCCGCTTCACCGTGGGTATCAGCACCGAGACCGACAGTATGACCAACGCCGCGGAGCGACTCCTGGGCCTCAATACCGAGGACATCCGCAACATCGCCACCGATATCCTCTTCGGACAGCTGCGTCTGGTCATCGCAACGATGGATATCGAGGAGATCAACGCCGACCGCGACAAGTTCCTCGCCAATGTCTCCACCAATGTGGAGGCCGAGCTCCGCAAGATAGGTCTTAAGCTCATCAACGTCAATGTCACCGATATCCGCGACGAGTCCGGTTATATCGAGGCTCTCGGTAAGGAGGCTGCTGCAAAGGCTATCAACGACGCCAAGAAGAGCGTCGCCGAGCAGAACCGTTACGGTGAGACCGGAAAGGCTATGGCCGACAAGGATACCCGTGTCAACGTGGCTTCGGCCGATGCCGACGCCGTCAAGGGTGAGAACAACGCCAAGATCGAAATCGCCAACTCCGACGCTCTCCGCCGCGAAAAGCAGGCAGAGGCCGAGCGCCTGGCAGTAGCGGCCGAGAAGGTCCAGGCTGCGAAGGCCCTCGAAGAGGCATACAAGAGCGAGCGCGACGCCGAGCTTGCCCGTGCCGAGAGGGAGGAGGCTACGCAGAAGGCGAATATCGTGGTCGCTGCCCAGATCGAAAAGGAAAAGATGATAATCGCAGCCGAGGCGGAGGCAGAGAAGCTCCGCCGCGAGGCGAAGGGTGAGGCTGACGCCATTTTCGCAAGGATGGACGCCCAGGCGCGCGGTGCCTTCGAGATCCTCTCGAAGCAGGCGCAAGGTTTCAACCAGCTGGTCGCAGCGGCCGGCGGCGACGCCAGGGATGCCATCACGATGCTTATCTCCGACAAGCTCCCCGAGCTGGTCAAGACTCAGGTCGAGGCTGTCAAGGGCATCAAGATCGACAAGGTTACCGTCTGGGACGGCGGCAACGCCAAGGACGGAAAGACCGCTACTTCCAATTTCATCTCCGGCCTTATGGGTTCCGTCCCGCCGCTCCAGGACCTCTTCAATATGGCCGGAATGGAACTCCCTTCATACCTCAAGGGCAAGCCGGCCGAGGATGCGGCCCAGCCTGTGGAAGATGTGAAGGCCGAAAAGGTTGAGGAATAGTCATGTCTATAGTAATCAATATAGATAAACTGATCCTGCGCCGGATGACCTCCCGCGAACTCGCCGCCAAGACGGGGATTTCGGAAGCCAATCTTTCGATCCTCAAGACGGGCAAGGCGAAAGCCGTCAGGCTCTCGACCCTCGAGAACCTGTGCAAGGCCCTCGACTGCCAGCCGGGAGATATCCTGGAGTATGTCCCGGACGAGTAATCTGCGGAACCCTTCCTGCAACTTTGGCCACGAAATGAAAGAACAAGGCTTTTCTTTCATTTCGTGGCCTTGTTTTCAGCCTTTCCGCCCTTTTTGAGGCCACGAGATGAAAACAGAGATCCTTATATTCATTTCGTGGCATCGAAAAAAAAGGGGGAAAACCGATTAATTTGTATATTTGTCGGCAATCATTTAATAACAAAGACTTATACCTTATGAAATTCCTGAAACTTCTCTTTCTGTCCCTTCTGGTGGCCGTCCCTGCTTTCGGCCAGATGAGTCAGCCGGTCTCCTGGAAGGCCGAGGCCGTAAAGGTCGAAGGCAATGTTTACGAAATCCGTGCGACAGGTACCATTGCCGGCGACTGGCATATCTACGACCTGACCGACTATGGCGACAGCGGCCCCAACGGCACCATACTGACCGTCGATGCGGCGGATAAGGTCAATCTTGTCGGCGATCCCTATATCGCGTCGGAGACCCATAAAGGTTTCGACGAAGTCTTCGAGGTGGAAATCGGCACCTGCGACAGCCCGGTGGTGATTTGCCAGAAAGTGGAATTGCTTCAGGGAAACGAAGTGACGGTTCCCGTTACGGTCGAATGGCAGGCCTGCAACGATGAGAATTGCATTCCGCCGGAAGATTTTACGATGGATGTGACCCTGCCCGCCGGCGAGGGACTCCCCGTGGTATCGCAGGCCGATACCGCCGATGACCCTAATGCCACCGCTCCCGGCGAGGGCAAGTCCATCTGGGGCCTGATCCTGGAGGCTATAGCTTGGGGATTCGTAGCCCTTCTGACCCCCTGCGTCTTCCCGATGATCCCGATGACGGTGAGCTTCTTCCTCAAGCAGAACCAGGCAGCTGAGGGTGAGGAGAAGAAGAAAGGCCGCGGCAAGTGGCTCGCGAGCGTCTTCGGCCTCTCGATAGTGGCGCTCTATACCATCCCCATCGCGGTCATCATCCTGATTACATATTTCGCCGGAGGTGCGACCATTACGGCCGACATTTTCAACTGGCTGGCTACCCACTGGCTGCCCAATATCATCTTCTTCCTGATATTCATGATTTTCGCGGCATCGTTCTTCGGCGCCTTCGAAATCACCCTGCCCAGCAAGTGGCTCAACAAGTCGGACGAGAATTCCAACAAGGGAGGCCTCGCAGGCGTCTTCTTCGTGGCCCTGACCCTCGTGCTGGTATCGTTCTCGTGTACGGGTCCCATAGTGGGTTCGGTGCTTATCAAGAGTACGCAGGGCCAGTTTTGGGAGCCCATCATTACGATGCTCGCCTTCTCGATAGCCTTCGCCCTGCCGTTCACCCTCCTGGCATTCGCCCCGTCGCTTCTTGACAAGCTGCCCAAGTCCGGCGGATGGCTCAACAGCGTCAAGGTGGTCCTGGGCTTCGTCGAGGTAGCTCTCGGCTTCAAATTCCTGAGCGTCGCCGACCAGACCTATCACTGGGGCCTGCTCGACCGCGAGGTATATCTGGCAATCTGGATCGTAGTCTTCACCCTTCTGGGACTCTACCTGCTCGGCAAGATCCGCTTCGAGATGGATTCTCCCGTCCAGCACCTGAGCGTCTTCCGCCTCATCCTGGTCATCATCGATTTCACTTTCGTGGTCTATATGATTCCGGGAATGTGGGGCGCGCCGCTGAAAGCCCTCTCCGGCTATCTGCCGCCCATTACGACGCAGGATTTCGTGCTCGATCAGGCGCAGCATTCAGCAGGCGGACCGACATATATAGTGGGTCAGGCTCAGGAGGATGAGTACGGCCTGCCTGCCGACCGCAAATATGCCGATTTCCTCCATCTGCCCTATGACATCCCCGCTTTCTTCGATTATGAGGAGGCCCGCGCTTACGCGGCGAAGGTAGGCAAGCCGATGCTCATCGACTTCACCGGCCACGGCTGCGTCAACTGCCGCGAGATGGAGTCCCGTGTCTGGAGCGATCCCCGCGTGCTCAAGCTGATGAAGAACGACTATGTGGTCTGCTCGCTCTACGGCGACGACAAGAAGGTCCTCGACAAGGAGGATTGGGTGACCACTCCGGAGGGCAAGGTCCTCAAGAGCCTTGGCAAGATCAATTCATACTTCGTGATGAACCGCTATCACGTGAACGCCCAGCCTTACTACGCCATCATCGACCCCGTGACAGAAAAGCACAAGGTACCCTCGCGCAGTTACAATCTGGATGTCGATGAGTATGTGGCGTTCCTCGAAAAGGGCCTCGAATAGTCAGGCCCTTCTATCCGAGCTTTGTTGCTGCCGCTGATTCGAACATTCCGATCAGCGCCGTGATCGATTTGGATATGTCGTATTCTTCGGTGGATTCGGCATATTTCCAGCCCATTTCCTGACGCTCCACGGGGTGGTCGAGCCAGTAGTCGATACACTCGGCCAGAGCCTTCGCGTCCTTGGTGGGGAAGAGGCTGCGCTCGTCCAGGGCGAATTGCGAGGTGGCCGTGAGGTTGCCCTCGGCAATGATGGGCACCACGGCCTGCTGGAGCGCTTCGAGGGCCGAAAGACCCTCCACTTCGACCGTCGCGCAGTGGATGTAGAGATCGGCTTTCGCCGCCAGTTCCCTCAGGCCGTCGCGGTCGTGGAACCTGAAGATCGGTTCATAAGCCACGATGCCTTCGTCGTAAATGGCCTTGGCCCTCGCCTTGATGGCCTCCGCCTCGGGGCCGCGCCCGGCGAAGTAGAGCTGTATCCGCTTGGCATATTTCGAGTATTTCATAGCCTCAAGCAGGGTAGGCTGGTCCTTCTCAACTGCCAGACGGCCGATGCAGACTATGAGGAAAGGCCTCTCGGGATCGTCCGGAACTTCCCTGGGGCGGACAACCTTATCCGGGATGATGCCGTTGGAAATCAGGTGCAGCCGCGCCTTGAATCCGAAAGACTTGAGCCTTTCCATCACATTCTCCGTGGGGCACTGGATATCGGTGCAGTAATTGAAAACCGTATCTCTCCAGAGACGGAGGGTGTTCGAGTTCAGGAACTTCCAGTCGCCGAGATTGATGGAGCAGAAGAGATTCTCCGGATGCAGGTGATATGTTCCGGTGCAGGGGACCCCGAGCCTCCTGGCGATGCGCGCCGTCACCATCTCGATGATGAAAGGCTCCTCCAGATGTACCACGTCGGCCCATTTGACGGCCTCCTCGATTATCTTGAAATCGGTCTTTGCGAACTTATACCCGTGCGACTGGATCAGCCCGTCGAAAACGGGAACCCTGAAATCCTTCAGCACATAATCGGGCTGCGGCTCCTCGGCCTCGTGATTGCGGCCCGAAAGCACCCTCACATCCACACCCGCTTCCTTCAAGAATTTGACGGTTCGCCTTGCCGAAGCGGAAAGTCCATTCCCCGGTGCATAGAAATTATTAACTACGAACAGAACTTTCATAAAAACTTTGTACTTAGACATCTTGCAGTCGGAGACGACATTACCTCCTGAAAAGTGTGCGCCCCCGGCACACGGGGAGGGGCCCACGAAGTGGGAGGGCCTTTTCAGGAGGTAATGTCGCGGAGACGTAAAGATGTCGTCATAAATCAATAATTAAACTTCAATTCATCCAGATACAATACGCTTCCGCTGGCTCCGGTGAAATAGGCACCGAGCCTGCTGGCAGCGGCATTGATGACGGCGTATGAAGGCGTCTTCGAGCTTCGGTACTCCAGCGGTATCTCGAACCTCACATAACCTTCTGTGCCCTTCTCTATGATCAGCTCGGCCCTTCCGATGACGTGCGGATCGGTAGCGCCGTCGATGAACTCCTCATTGTTGGTCACAACGTGATATGGCTTGTCCCAGTCCGTCAGTATGATCTCCACGCGCCCCTTGTCCATCTGTCCCTTTAGCCCGTCATAGGGCGGCTTGGTAAAATTGATCTTCCTGGGAATGTAATGGTAGTAACCCGAGAGGCTCTTCGGCCTTGCCCTGAAAGGCACTCCCATATTCATCTCGGCGCCGGAAAAGTCCACTACCCGCACGAATTCCCCGGTGTAGATATTCCCCGCCACGAAGGCCCAGAGCACCTTGGTGCTGGTGATCTTTGCGGCGGCCTTGCCCTCACCCTCGACGGCGAGATGCTTATACTCGGGCTGGGTGCCGTTCACCCCGAGGATACTCAACCCCTTGTTGGCGCTGTCCCACACCTTCTGCGCGGCGGAAGCCCCCTTGGGATTCGGCATCCAGGCTCCTGAAACCTTCGACCAGCGGTCGAAATCCATATTGTAGATCTGCGGCCCCTCCTGCGCCCGCAGGCAGAAGCCTTCAAGAAGAATCAAAATGAGGGGAAGGGTTATTTTAATTCCGTGATCCATAGCTATTTGAAGAATAATTGAAGGGCCCTCGCATAGTAATCGTTCCAATTGGGCCAGTCGTGCCCTCCGGGAGTCATTATCCAGAGATGCTCATAGCCCCTGCGCTTCAGCTTGCGGTGAAATGCCACCGCCCCGATATTGTAGGGGTCGTTCTTGCCGTTCATCAGATAATAGCCTTCCGGCGGCTCCATCAGGAACTGGGCGTCGAGCCGCTGGTTAAGCCCCCGGTAAATCTCGCGGTAGCGGCTGTTTTTCCCCATAACCGGCATATACGGCGAGAAGGCGGCCACAAAGCCGAAAGTATCGGGCTCGTATGCCGCTATCGCGACGCTCTGCCGTCCGCCTATCGACATTCCGGCGATGGCCCTGTGCTCCCGGTCGGGAATGGTCCGGTAGAGGCTGTCCACCAGATTCACCACATCTTTGGTAAAGGCCCACTCCGCTGCCCCGTCTGTCTCCATGATCGACTCGAAGGCTCCCTTGGGCCTGGAGTCGGCGAAATCCGCATCGTCGTCGTACTGATTCAGGTTGGGCAGGACCACTATCGCCGGGACGGCGAGGCCGCCGGCGAAGAGGCTGTCCGTGATTTGGAGCATCCTCCCTTTGCGGATCCAGGAGGTCTCTTCCCCGCGGGCTCCGTGGATGAGATAGACAACCGGATAGCGTGCGTCCGATCCGTAATAACCCTCGGGCAGATAGACTATCATCCTGCGGCTTGTCGGGCCCGGTACGGAACAGGGGTAGCGCACCTCCTCGACCTTCCCGAGAGGCTCGTAACCCGGTGAGGAAGGGGCAGCGGCGACGTGCCCCGCGATATTGCGGGGATTCTGGATGCCGCACGAAAGAGCCGCGGAGGCAACTGCCATCAGCATTATGATATGCCTGAATCTCATCTACTCCGGTATATAAACTATCTCTCCGTTTTCAAGTTCGTAGGCCGAGCCGACGCGCCGTCCGAGCCGGCCCTCCCTGGAGGACTCATCTTCAGGCGAGTAGCGTTTCAACTGCCCCGCCTCGCGGGTGATTATCTCCATATCGGCCTTACCGGGATTCTTGACCACAGTGAAATCCTCTCCCGAGAGGAATTCGGTCATATTGTAGCGGGCAGTCAGGGCCACCATCAGCGCCACGGCGAAGACCATCGCCACGTCGAAAAGATTGGCGGCGGCCGACATCGGATTGACGTCGCCCTCTTCCCTGAGAAGCCTGTTCCTACTCTTTCTCATTGTCAATCACGGAATTGATATATTCGAGGTCGTTCATCTCGCCGGAGAGCCAGCGCTGCTTCACCTGCAGCGTCACAACTCCTACGGCCGCAACCAGCATTCCTATTACCGTGGTCGCGAAGGCAACCTGCATATTGTATGCCATCGAGGCCAGATCGCCGGATGCGAGCCCCACAAGCGCGGGACCCATGGGAATCAGGGTTCCCATAAGGCCGAGCATCGGGCCGACCTTGGCCAGGATGCGGGGACCTCCGAGCTCCCTGGTGGCATCGACCTCATACTGGGCAAGGACGCGTTCCCGGTAAGCGGAGTCGCCCTTATGTGCGAGAAGGGCCGCTATGGCGCGGGGAAAAAGATCCTTCGAAGGGCTTGTAAGAGAGACGAGCTGCCCGGAGATCGCCTGGGGTTCGCCGTCCAGAATGGCCTTGAGCCTCTTCTGCCTGCCGCTCCGGCGCAGGAATTCGCCGAAAAAGCCGCAGACCAGTACCGTGGCCTGCACGAGGAAAAGGAGCAGGATCACCACTACGGGCACCATAAGTCCGTTTGAAATCCAGAACAGTGCGTTGGAGATAGTTTCCATATTGCGATAGTTTTATTGTCAGAATGTAAAGGCTCCCGCTGCGGCGACGGTCAGCAGCAGGATGAAAATATTCACCAGGAATAGGGCTTCCAGAGGCTCGCTTTCGCTGCGGGAGAGGGCTTTTACGAGCAGGATTCCACCGGCTGTCACAATGATGGAGGCGATGGCCGCACCGATTCTGAAAAGGGTGAAATCGACTCCCGGAAGGGCGTACAGGGTCAGGACCGGGAGGAGGCAGAGCGAAGGGATGGCCAGGATCTCGGGAACCCACAGGGTCCAGGCCGACCTCTCCCCGGCGCGCAGGAAGCAGAAGAGAATCATCAGGATGGCTTCGGTTACCACCGCTGCCGAGACGTCCGCCAGGATTTTCCTGTCCGAAAACACCCCGGTGACGGCGCTGCTGGGCTGGGAAGTGAGCCACGGGAAGGCGAACCAGAGCGCGAGAGCCGCAAGTGCCACCAGGGCCACCCAGCTTTTGCGGGGCATCAGGGCCCCTTTCAGCACAAAGCTGAATATCAGCAGGATGGCTATGAGGGTGAAAAGCAGCTGCATCCCGTTATTCCTCCCTTTTCCGTCTTAATATCAGCAGCAGGATTACCAGCAGGGCGGTCAGCGCTGCGCCGACGATTCCGGCGTACGCAGCAAAGCCGTTGCGGCTTTCCGGGCTCCTGCCGCCTTTCTCCTTCAGGACCACTTCCCGGGCATCGCTTCCGGAGGCGTTCCGCATCGAGTTCATAGCCTTGTCGTACAGGGTTCTGCTTCCGCCTTCGAGGTGCTCCGAGATGAAGCGCTCGAGTTTGGCGTTGCCGCATACGAACTCGGTGCAGGCGGGGCCGTTTTCGGCGGTGACGGCGGCGTGCAGCTCCGCAACTTTCCCGAGCTGCTCCGGGGATGCCTTCCAATACCCTTTGCGGGCGCTTTCGAGCATCACGGCGGTCATCGCCTGGTACGCCGCAGGATTGGTGCGGTCGAAGAATTCCCGGATGCCCAGGCCGTTCTCATCCAGGATATATGTCTTGTAGAGATCGTCGAAAAGCTGCCCGTCGAGCGCAGAGGGACGGGTGGCGTTCCAGCCGAAGACATTGCGGAACATCTCGCCGAACATCTGGGCGGAGCCCTCGCCTCCCTTCATCCTTTCGGAGATGAAAACGGGGTTGAGGAGGGTCGCGCGGGTCTCGACCGCCACAGCCTCGCGGAGGTTCTGCATCCTGCGGTTGTTGCGGTTGCGGTAATCGGCCATATAGGCTTCGGGCTCCTTTCCGGTGAGGTGCCTTACGGCATTCGAGAGGCCTCCCGTGAATTCATATACGTGGTCGAGCGAGACGGGCCCCCAGGTATTGCTCTGGCGGGGCTGGACGATTGCATCGGTCTCGGAGAGGGCAGCCGCGAAGAGCCCCTTTTCGAATCCCGCCCACTCTTCCTCGTCGCCGTAGGCGGCACCCATATTGTTGAGGTATCCCTCCGCAATCTGGTTTTCATCGTCCCAGCTCCAGCTGTTCTCCACGAAATCGAGCATTCCTGAGCCGTATCCGCTGTTGAGGGGGCCGAAGATACGCATCACGGAGAGTTTGCGGGCCCGCTGGGGGGACAATCCCTCATCGAGCAGAAGCTTCTCCTGCAGCCGTGTACCCGAGGCCACGAAATTGGGGAATCCCTCTTCCGGGGCCTCCGATGCCATCTTTATGGCCTCCGTGAGGAGCATCAGCCGGCTGGCGGCGATATCGCGCAGCTGGCCCGAGACCTGTACCGCGACGTTTATCCTCGGGCGCCCGAGTTCGCTTGCGGGAATCAGCCGGAGGTCCACCACGTGGCCCTGCTTGTCGCGCAGCGGTTCCACTCCCAGCATCCGGAACGCCTGCGCTATGGTGGCCCCTTCGGTGGAGATGAACTCTCCGGCCCAGAAAGTGTAACTCACCTTGCGGGGATACTCGCCGTGCAGGGCGAGATACTCCTCCAGGGTCTTGTCGGCCAGCCTCGCGCCATCTTCCCAGGCCCTTTCGGAAGGGGTGGCCTCGGCATTGACGCCATACATATTGCGGCCTGTGGGGAGCACGTTCGGCTTGAGAACCGGATCGCCTCCGGGAGCGGGTGCGATGGTTCCGCCCTCAAGCGCCTTGACCATCGCGTCGAATTCGTTGCGGGTGGAGGCCAGAAGGCCGTTGAAGCACTCCAGGGCCGGTCTCAGTTCCGGCGCCACGAGCGCCGTATCCTTTGGCGGATCGGCCAGCAGTGCCGTAATCCTGCGCCTTGCGGAGGGCAGGTAATGGTGCCTCAGATAGTCGAAGTCCTGAAGCTGCCCGGTTGAGATCCGCCCCGCATCGCGGTCGCGCCGGGCCATCTCGTATGCCAGCGGATCGGCCGCCACGGCCAGGGTTGTGGCAAGCAGTTCGCTTTGGGAGTAGGGCCGGCCCATCGTGTAGTATGCGCCCGTGATCTTCTCGTCGGCCAGTTCTTCGATGAAACTGTCGAGTTTTTCGAGATCCTGGCGGCTGTAGGGCCTGCCCGCGGTGGAATCCAGCCCGAGGTCGCGGTGCAGCCCGAGCCGCAGGGTCTCCTCCTTGATGCGCGTGCCCAGGGCGCTGCCGCCCTCTTCGCCAAGTGCCTTGTGTATGTCGTCGAGCAGAGCCGTGTATCGGCTGCGGAGCCCGTTCTCCACGAAAGGAGGGGTCAGATAGGTCACCAGCGCGGCGTGGGTCCGCCGCTTGGCTATGACTGCCTCGCCCACATTGCCGGTAGTGTAGAAATAGAAGTGGGGGAGGCTTCCGATCAGGGCTTCCGGCCAGTCGGCCGGGGAGAGCCCCGCATTCTTGCCGGGGGTGAATTCAAGGCTTCCGTGGGTGCCGAAATGGATTATCGCATCGGCTTTGAAGCCTTTCCTGACATAGAGGTACGGCGCCACATAACTGTGCGGGGGAGCCACCGCGGCTCCGTGCACCAACTTGAACGAGTCCTCCCCGAGTGCCGGTCTCGGCTGGGGGAAAAGCAGTATGTTGCCGAACTTCAGGCAAGCCACGGCGATGCTGTCGCCCCTTGCCAGAAGCCCTCCGGGAGCCTCGCCGTAGAGTTCCGTAATTTCGGCGTATTTCTGCGGCAGAAGGGCTTCGGAGGCCCATTTTTCGTATTGTTGTTTCGATATCCAGACGGGATGGGCGTTTTTCAGGAATTCGGCCTGGGCGCCGGCGGCGTATGAACCCATCACGCTGCCCTCCCTCCGCAGCATCCTTGCGAATGCATCGGAGCCGGAAGGAAGCCCGCTTACGTCATATCCTTCGTCGCGCAGCCGCAGCAGGAAGTTGTAAATCGAGGGGGCGACCTCCATTCCGCTGGCCAGCAGAGCATCTTTTCCGGGCGATTTGAAGTAGCAGAGGGCCACCTTTTTCTCGGAATTCGGCTTGCTCCTCAGGGCGAGGCAGGATGAGATATGGTCGGCCAGAGCGTCGATTCTCCCGACTTCGGCCGTATAATATGAATACCCCTCGTCCGATTCCTTCTGCGTCGCTATGCACATTGGAGCCAGGCCTCCGTCTATCTCGGGAATAACCACCCTCGCGGTGAGGGTTCCGCCTGTTACCGGAACCGTCGGATCCATCCACTCGGAATGGCTCTGAAGGAGGGGAAATGGATTGAATATCAGGATATTCTGACTGTGGAGCCATTGGATGAAACCGTCGCCTCCGAGCCGCCCCATCGGGGTATAGATCACGGCATCGGGATGCACGGCGCGGACCATCGCCTCGCGCTTCTTGCCGAGCGCCGTCAGGGGATAGACATTGAACCCCCTTCCGGTCAGGATGGAGATAAGCGTATCGACATGCGGACGGTTGCCCTCCACGGGGAAGAGCCTGCCCGGGATATAGACTATCCTCGCCCCGCCTTCGTTGTATAGCCCCTTTTCCTTTAGGTAGGCTGTAAGCTCCTCACTATCGGTAAAATACTTGCCGTATTCGCGGTGGAAAAAGAGGTCCGAGGGGAATACGGTCGGGGGCTGGCAGGAGCGCCCTCCCTTCCGGTTGGGGGTGGCGACTCTCCTGAGGTAGCGGAATCCGTTGCGGTAATTCTCCCGGCAGGGATTGCCGAAGTATCCCGACAGATTCTCGAAGACTTCCTTAGGAAGCCTGCTATTGATGTCGAATTCCTGCCCCTCTGGGCTGTTAATGAAGACCGTCGCCCCGCGTGAGGCGGCCATTTCGAGTTCGGCGATGTCGTTCTCGCCGAGAAAGGCCCCGCGGCGGAGCATTATCACCGCATCGTACTCCTTGAGCGATGGGATCTGGGTGTAATCGTTGAGGAAGGAGAGTTTTACGGCGCGGGTGTCGTTGTTGAGCGCCATATCGGCCTGCTGTCCCTCCCTGGCGTTGATGATCAGCACCTTGGTGGGGGCGAGCCATATATGCCAGGCCGCGATGCAAATCAACACGGCTCCGGCAGCTGCCACGATGCCGGTAAGGATCCTCCTACCTGCCCGCTGCATAGTCGGCTTTCTTCTTCATTATGTCCACCTCGGCGTACTCGGTGGCAAAGCGGATATGGGAGATGTAGATGTCTTGGATTTCGGGAATCTGGCCGAGTCCTTCAAGGACGCATCCGACCTCGAATCCCTCATCCTCGAGGGCCTTTTTCCAATCGACGGCTATGTCGTTGCTGGCGTGGTCTCCGGCCACGAAGAGGAAGGGCACGAGCGTGACCTTGCGGGCCTTGGCGGCCTTGAGTTCGGCTAGCAGGGTGTCGTAGGTGGGATATCCCTCAAGCGTGGTGACGTGGAAGAGGCCCAGGTTAGAGACCCTGAAAATATGGTCCATCTGGCTGTATACCGCGGTTGCAGGGGTATAGGTGCCGTGTCCCACAAACACCACGTGATGATTCTTTTTGATATTGGACAGTTCGAGATGCCTTGCCGCAAGCACCAGGGCTACCTTTTGGGAATCCTCCACATCATAGAGCAGCGGCTTGCCGATACGGATCTCCTTGAAGAAGGGGGACATCGTAGCCGCGTCGCGGCGCAGGGACTCCATCTCGGCCCCGTCCAGCAGGGTGGTGGGCTGCATTATGATATGGGTGAAACCTTCTGCCCTGAGGCGGAAAAGCGCGTCGAGCGGGGTCTGTTTTTCGATTCCGCGCTCTTTGAGCTTGCGTATCACGATGCGTGAGGTGTAGGCCTCGCGCACCTCGAATTCAGGAAAAGCCTCACGGGCCTTTTCGTTGATAGCATCGATTGTCCAGGTCCGGGTTTTGTCGTAAGTGGTTCCGAAGTGGACCATCAGCAGGGCGACCCTGTCACCGCTTTGGAGAGTCTCTTTCAGAGGGCTCTTGCGGTAACCTCCGTGTTCCTGGGCAATGGCGTCGATACTGAGAAGACACAAAACCGCTATGGCGGCAAATGCAAGGATTCTTTTCATCTTCGCAATGTTTATTATACGCGCACAAAGTTAGCGTTTTTGAAAATAATGGCTATCTTTGCGGCCGGTTTCGGTGCCCGAGCCCCACTGCGGGGCGGAGGTTAAAAGGGAATCAGGTGCAAAACCTGGGCAGACACCGCTGCTGTGAGTCCCATTTGTGTTTCCGACTTTCACTGCCACTGCGCTCCGGCGTGGGAAGGCGTCGGAAACGGGACGAGCCAGAAGACCTGCCGCGACCGCGTGTTTTGAAGCTTTCGGGTAATAAAAGCTTTAGTGAACGATGAACTTTTACCGGCGATTATCATTTTTGATTGCGCTCCTGTGCTTCTGCGCTTCACTGCGAGGGCAGGATACGATCGGAGTATGGGGAATGCTCAAGGATACCGTGACCCTCGAGGCCTCGGCCGTCACAGCCAAGAGCAAGGAACAGACGCTCCGGGAGGGAGCCTATGCCGTCAATGCGGTCAATATCAACACGCAGGCGGCGACCCTGCAGTCGCTGACCCAGGCTATCGACCGCACCTCCGGCATACGCATCCGCGAGGAAGGCGGTGTCGGCAGCGACTTCGACCTCTCGATCAACGGAATGGGCGGCAACTCGATCCGCTATTTCCTCGACGGTATGCCGCTCGATGCCAAGGGCTCGGGCGTCACCCTCTCCAATCTGCCGGTCAACCTCATCGAGCGCGTCGAGATTTACAAGGGCGTCATCCCCGCCAGCTTCGGCAGCGATGCCCTGGGCGGGGCGGTCAATATAATCACCAGCCGCCACCGCCGCAACTATCTAGATTTCTCATACGGCGCGGGCTCGTTCCATACCCACAAGGCCGATTTCCGCGCGCAGTACACCGGGAAGAGGACGGGACTCATCATCAGGCCCGTCGTCAGCGCCCACTATTCCAAGAACGACTACCTGATGCGCGATGTCAAGGTCCGCAACGAGGAGCGTACGGCCTTCATTATCACCGACCTGCCCCGTTTTCACGACGGATATCTCTCCCTTTTCGGGCAGATCGAAGCCGGCTTCTCCGGCCGCAAATGGGCGGATGACTTCTTCGTCTCGGCTTCGGCCTCGAAGGTCGACAAGGAGGTCCAGACCGGCGCCACGCAGTCGTATGTCGTGGGAATGGCGGAGCGCAAAACCCGTTCGCTCAACCTTTCGGCCCGCTATTCCAAACGGGGATTCCTGGCCGAGAATCTCGACTTCTCGGCGATGGCCTCACATACCTGGGACCATTCGCAGACCATCGACACCACATACCGCCGTTACTACTGGGACGGCACATACATAGAGGGCTCATACAGTGAGATCCGCCACCGCGGCAAGACCCTGCGCAACTATTACCGCCCGATGACAATCGTCCGCGGCAACTTCGACTGGCATCTGGCCGATAACCATTCGCTCACCCTCAATTATCTGCTCAACCGCACAGGCAACCGCCAGGACGACGAGTGGGATCTCGATTATGTTCCAACTGACGATGTCCTGACCAAGCACATCATAGGCCTGGCCTACAATCAGGTGCTCTTCGGCGGGAGGATGGACAACGCCTTCTTCGCCAAGGATTACGTCAACCACCTGGAAGTGGGGCAGAGCGAGTTTCCCTCCACCACCGGTGCCGCGACCGTGGAGCCGGTCAGTACGCGCAACTACATAGGGTACGGCCTGGGCAGCCGATTTGAAATCGACGCCCATTTCTCCCTCAAGGGCTCTTACGAGCACAGCGTCCGCCTTCCCGTATCGCGCGAGGTGCTTGGCAACGGCTCGACGGTCTATCCCAATCTCGCCCTCAGCCCCGAGATTAGCGAGAATTTCAACCTGGGCCTCTTCGGAGCCTGGGATCTCGGCGGAGGACACGTCATCTCCTACGAGGCCAACGGATTCGTCCGCCTGGTGGACAATTACATCCAGGCCACGGTTTCGGAGACCGAAGGAATGATGCAGTATGTCAACGTGGCTGCGGTCCATATCAAGGGAGTGGACGGCGAGATCCGTTACGACTGGGCCGGGAAGCTGCACCTGGGAGCCAATGCCAGCTATGACGACTGCCGCGACCAGCGGGAGTTCAACCAGGACGGCACTCCCTCAATAACCTACCGCAACCACACTCCCAACCGTCCGTGGGCCTTCTGTAACGCCGAGGCCGCCTATACCTTCCGCGAGGTGGGCCTGCCCGACAGCCGCCTGCGCATCGGCGCCGATTACCAGTGGGTGCACTGGTTCTTCGTGACCTGGGAAGCCTACGGTTCGGCCCGCACTAAGCCCCGCATCCCCGCGCAGCATCTGGTAAACGCCTCGCTGCTCTACTCCTGGATGGGCGGCAGGTACAATGTCTCGCTCGAGTGTACGAACCTGCTCAACGTCCTCTCCTTCGACAACTATATGCTGCAGAAGCCGGGCAGGGCATTCTTCCTCAAATTCAGATTGTTCCTATAATAATGATAACTGACAAAAAACAAATCGAAATGAAAGCATTGAAACATCTTCTTCTCATCCTGACCGTAGCGATGGTCTCGATGATGTCAATGGCATCGAGCTGCGAAAAACAGCCTGAACCCGAACCGAAGCCTGAAATCAAGGATTACAATTTCGACCTCTTCGTCTGCGCTGTAAAGCACGGCGGTATGTCCAAGAACAAGAACGGCACATACGTGCGCAGCGTCTCCGCCCTGACCGCTGACCAGCCTATGGTTGAATTCACCGGCAAGGGTATCGATATCACCGAGGATTTCACCCTCGAGAGCATCACCCGCGGCAAATACTACTATCAGGTTCCCCAGCGCGCTACCGGCGGCTTCGTAAAGTTCCACATCGAGCGTAACGCCGCAGGCGAGGAGAGCATCGTAGAGGATGCCGAGGTTCCTTTCAAGGACAATACCTTCGACGCACGCAAATATACCCACGCCTGGATCGGTGACAGCACGACCCTCGTACTCGTCGGCACGGATGCCAAGCACACCAAGATTTTCTGGACCAAGCTGGCCGAGTCGAACCTCGCAGTCCAGAGCGAAGGCACGTTCAATATCACCCTGCCAGAGAAGTATGGTTCCTTCTCCACCTCAGGCCTTCTGACCTACCGCAAGAGCGACAAGAAACTCTATTATTTCTATCTCACCAAATTGGCTGCCGGCATTTCCGACGCTGCCACTTCAGTGACCCATATCGCAGTCATCAACCCCGAAACAATGGCGGTTGAATCTGATACCGCAGTTCCCTTCGACGTGATGGAAGAGACCGCCGGCAGCGCATACGGCGAACTGATGCAGAGCATGATCTTCTACGATGAGGCTGACAATATGTATGTGGCCGGCCTTAAGACCATTAACGATCAGGAGATGGGTATCCTCCGCCGCATCCCCGTGGGCAAGACCACTTTCGATGCATCCTGGAACGGCTTCCCCAACCCCGAAGGCAAGCTCCTCACTGTCCAGTATCTCGGCGACGGAAAGGTCCTCAGCTACTCCCGCGAGGAGACCCTCGGTACCAAGATCGACAGCAAGAGCCACTTCTACTCCATCATCAACCTCTCCGACTGCACCCGCAGCCGCGTCAAGTTCAACGGCCAGGACCTCCAGTATTGCGGCGGCCGCTTCTCGCAGCGCAGCGCGGTTGTCAACGGTAAGGCATATATCGGAGTAGGCGGCGAGGTAGAGGGCGCTGACGAGGCGACCAACCCGACCATCTACATCTACGACTGCAAGACCGGAGCTGTCGAAAAGGGCGTGGAGCTCTCCAAGGGCTTCTGCTTCGACATCATCCGGGCAATGGAAGCGAAGTAAAGTTTGCTATATTTGCTTCCGGTTTCAGAAATGGAACCGGAAGCTTGTATTTTAATGAAGCCACAGTTACTCATAGGAGCCATAGCTTCGGGAAGCGGCAAAACCACCTTTTCGATGGGATTGATGCGGGCCCTGCGGCGCCGTGGGCTTGTGGTACAGCCCTTCAAATGCGGTCCCGACTACATCGACACCCGCTTCCATACCGTCGCCACCGGCGTCGGATCCGTCAACCTCGACACCTGGATGGCCACCCCGGGGCACGTAAGGGACATTTATCATCATTACGGCAAAGACTCCGACATCTGCATCACCGAAGGGGTAATGGGCCTCTTCGACGGCTACGACCGCCTCAAAGGCAGCGCCGCCGAGATCTCCACCCTCCTGCAGGTTCCGGTGGTGCTTCTGGTCAACGGCCGCTCCACGGCCTACACCATAGCCGCCCAACTCTACGGAATGAAAAACTTCATTCCCGGGATATCGATAGCCGGAGTGGTATTCAACCAGGTCGGCTGCGGCAGGCATTCGGAATTCATGCGCCAGGCCTGCGAGGATGTAGGTCTCGAATGCTTCGGCTTCCTGCCGAGGACCCAGGGCCTCGAAATACCCTCCCGCCACCTCGGACTTACGATGGGGGCCCGGGAGGAGATGGACGCCCTATGCGAGAAGGCGGCGGATCTGGTAGCCCGGAACGTGGATATCGACCGTCTGCTGCGAGCCTGCACCGTTCCCTTCGCCGAAAAACCGGCCTCAGGACAACTTGAGGCCGGCCAGACCACGGGAAAACTCAGCATAGCGGTAGCCCGCGACGCCGCTTTCAACTTCACCTACCGCGAGAATCTCGACAGACTCTCTTCGCTGGGTGAGATAACATATTTCAGCCCGCTTGCGGGCGACAGTCTTCCCGGATGCGACCTCCTTTATCTGCCGGGAGGCTATCCCGAGCTCTTCGCGAAGGAACTCTCCGGGAGCGCTACCAATCTGCAGATCAGAGAGTTCGCAGAAGCTGGAGGCAAGGTTCTTGCGGAGTGCGGCGGAATGATCTACCTATGCAAAGGAATAGAGGAGGCTCCGATGTGCGGGGTGCTGCCGTTTGAGGCTACGATGGAGGGCGCCAGGCTCCATCTCGGATACCGCCGCATCGAAACCTCCGGCGGTTCTTGGCGCGGACACGAATTCCACTATTCGCACCTTACCGCCCCCGATGCCCTCCCTTCCGTGGCGCGGCAATACAATGCGGCGGGGGAGGAGGTTCCCACCCCGCTTTACAGATACAAGAATACGATAGCCGGCTACACCCACCTCTACTGGGGCGAGGCCGACATTTTGAAACTATGGGAATGAAACAAACGATGATGGCGGCCCTTGCGGCCCTTATGCTGATTGCCTGCCCCTCCTGCAAACAGGGTGCGAAAAACGTTCAGCCCGCTCCGGCTGTCCCTTCGGTGAGCGGCGAAATCAAAGTTGAATATGCCACCGGCTTCAGCGTAACCTATACCGACTATGGCACGCTGCTGGAAATCAGCGACCCCGAGAGGGAGGAGGGCCAGGTCTTCCGTTACCTGCTGATACCGACCGAGACCGAGGCCGAAAAGGTACCGGAGGGCTATGAAATCCTCGAAGTGCCCGTCGAGAGCGTGGTATGCATGACCTCCCTGCAGCTCTCCAACTTCATCAAGCTGGGCGAACTTGACAGGGTAGTGGGAATCACCAGCACCCGCCATCTCTTCAATCCGGAAATGAAACAGCGGCTGGCCGACGGCCGCACGCACAAGATCGGCATCGAAGGCAACTTCGACAACGAGGTGATACTCGCAATGGACCCCGAGGTCATCTTCATATCGCCCTTCAAACGCGGCGGATACGAGGCCCTCAAGGGCGTCGGCATTCCCCTGATTCCCCACCTGGGCTACAAGGAGATGACTCCGCTCGGACAGGCGGAATGGATCAAATTCATAGGCCTGCTGACGGGTGAGGAGAAGAAGGCGAACGCCGAATTCGAAGCCATCAAGCAGCGCTACAATGAGCTGAAGGAGAAGGCTTCGAAAGTGAAGGAGCGCCCCGTGGTGCTCAGCGGCGAATTGCACGGCGGCAACTGGTATGTGGGTGGTGGCCGCAGCTTCCTGGCCCAGATATTCCGCGATGCGGGAGGCGAATATTTCCTGCCCGACGACCAGACCTCCGGCGGCAAGAACCTCGACTTCGAGACCGTTTACAGCCGCAGCGACGAGGTCAAGTACTGGAGGATAGTCAACAGCTACGACGGCACCTTCTCATACGACGCCCTCAAGGCCGAGGATGCCCGCTACGCCGACCTCTATGCCTTCAAAAACAAGGGCGTGATCTACTGCAACATGCGGGAGAAACCCTTCTATGAGAGTATGCCGGTAATGCCCGAGGTGGTGCTCGCCGACCTTATCCATATCTTCCATCCCGAACTCCTTCCGGCCGATTACAAGCCGGTATTCTACGAACTGCTCAAATGAAACGTCCCGTCGCCCTCTGGATGGTGATACTGGTTCTCTCCATCCTGGTATTCTTTTTCCTGAACCTGCTGCTGGGGTCTGTCACGATTCCGGCATCTTCGGTGTGGGATATCCTCCTGGGAGGCGACGGCGATAAGACAGTCTGGCGCAACATAGTCCTTAAATCCCGCCTGCCCCAGGCCGTGACGGCGCTTGTGGCGGGAGCCGGGCTTTCGGTGGCCGGCCTGCAGATGCAGACCGTTTTCCGCAACCCGCTGGCGGGCCCTTCGGTGCTCGGAGTTAGTTCCGGCGCCAGCCTCGGAGTAGCCTTCGTAGTGCTTCTCTCGGGCCGTCTGGGAGGCGTCGCGCTGAGCCGTCTTGGCTATATGGGAGAGTTCGCGATGACTATGGCGGCGATTGTAGGAGCGCTGGCGATAATGGCTCTGATAGTATATGTCGCGCAGAAGGTCCGCGGCAATGTCACCCTGCTGATAATCGGCGTGATGATAGGCTATGTCGCCACCGCCATCATCGGAGTGCTGAAATTCTTCAGCGCCGAGGAGGACGTGCGCGCCTATGTGGTCTGGGGCCTGGGCAGTTTCGCCCGCGTCTCGGGCGGCCAGGTGGCCACTTTCGCTGTGATAATGGCCGTGCTGCTGCCTCTTTCGATGCTGCTGGTCAAGACACTTAATCTGCTCTTGCTGGGCGACGGATATGCCCGCAACCTGGGCCTCAATATCCGCCGCGCGCGCCTCTGGGTCATAATCTGCGCCGGTGTGCTGGTGGCCATAGTCACAGCCTATTGCGGCCCGATCTCATTCCTGGGGCTCGCGGTGCCGCACCTCTGCCGCGCGATGTTCCGCACATCGGACCACCGCATCCTGATGCCGGCCTCCCTTCTTGCGGGTTCCTCGCTGGCATTGCTCTGTAATCTCATAGCCCGGCTGCCCGGATTCGAAGGGGCGCTGCCGGTCAACTCTGTCACGGCCCTCATAGGCGCCCCGGTCGTGGCGATGGTGCTCTTCAGGCGCAGAAAGGAGGAGACGGGAGAATGAGGGGAGAAGTGAGCATAAAAGTCGAAAACCTGGCCATCGGCTACCGCGGCAAGCACGAAGTCAAGCGTGTTGCCGAAGGCATCTCCGATACCATCCACAGTGGCGAACTCACCTGCCTGCTGGGCGAGAACGGAGCCGGAAAATCCACCCTCCTGCGTACCCTGGCGGCATTCCAGCCCGCCCTGGAAGGGAATATCTCGATACTCGGACGCAATCTGGCAGATTATGGCGAGAAGCAGCTCGCGACCGTCATAGGAGTGGTCCTTACGGAGCGGAGCAGCGTCCAGAATATGACTGTCGAAGAGCTCGTAGGAATGGGCCGTAGCCCCTACACCGGCTTCTGGGGCCGTCTCAGGCCCGAAGACAGGGCGGTAGTCGATTCCTCGCTCGAGATGGTGGGCATCTCTCAGTTCCGCAGCCGCCTGGTCCAGACCCTCAGCGACGGCGAGCGGCAGAAAGTTATGATTGCCAAGGCCCTGGCGCAGGAGACCCCGATAATCTTCCTCGACGAGCCTACCGCTTTCCTCGACTATCCCAGCAAAGTGGAGATCCTCCATCTGCTCCACCGCCTCTCGCGCGAGGCCGACAAGACCATATTCCTCTCCACCCACGACCTCGAACTCGTCCTGCGGGTGACCGACCGCATCTGGCTGATGGCTAAGGGCAAGAGCGTGCAGATCGGTCGGCCGGAGGACTTCGTTATCGAAACTGAAACGGGCCGTTTTTACTTCAAATAATCGATATCTGCTTTAAAGCGCGGCGGTCAAACTGATTTTGGGTGAAAAACGAGTCACAACAGGATGAACACCGCAGCCACCAGCGCCACCATCACGATTTCGGCGCCCCGGTTGATGCGGACCGAACGCTCCATATCCTCCGTGGTCAGGGGGCGGTCGTTTTCCCCGATATAGGGTTTCCAGACCTCCTCGCCGAAGTAGTTGTGCGGCCCGCCGAAGCGGCAGTCGAGGATTCCGGCAAGGGCCGATTCTGGATAGCCGGAATTGGGGCTCAGGTGGGCCTTGCCGTATTTCCGGACGAAGGGTAGGAGGTTGAGGCGCCCTGCCACGAGAAGCATCAGGAACGCGCTCAGGCGTGCGGGGATCCAGCCCGCGATATCATCGAGGCGGGCGGCGAAACGGCCGAACTCGAGGTAACGCTCATTGCGGTATCCGATCATCGAGTCGAGGGTGTTTATCATCTTGTAGGCCACCATTCCGGGCACGCCGAGTACCGCGAGCCAGAAAAGCGGCGCTATGACGCCGTCGTTGAGGTTTTCTGCAAGGGTTTCGAGCGCGGCGGTACGGATTTCCTGCACGGAGAGTTCCGAAGTGTCGCGGCCCACTATGCGTCCGACCTGTTTGCGGCCCTCTTCGAGGGAGCGGTCAGCCGCCTTGAAGACCTCGCGGACTTCGCGTATCAATGTGGTGCCGGCAAGGCAGAAGAAGATGAGAATGGCCGATATTATGCCCTCCAGCCAGGTTCCAAGACGCATCGCGCCCTGAAGTGAACCGGAACCCGCCGCATCGCTCATCAGCGCCTTTCCGCCCCATATGAGCGAAGGCAGCGCCCGTGCGATCCAGAGCAGGCACCAGGTCAGGATAAAAGCCCCGATTACCAGGCCGACAGCCATAAAAGCCCCCTTCCGGACGCGGTTGGCACCGTTGTTCCAGCGTTTCTCACCCTTTGCGATAAGCTTTCCGAAACCCACGACGGGATGCGGCAGCCACGCGGGGTCGCCGAGCGTCAGATCGAGCAGCCAGCCCGCTGCGAGGGAGATTGCCCTTGAAATCATAGCCGTCCCTCCATATATTCCCTTATGGCCTCCGTGAGCATATCGTTTTCCTGAGGGGTCTGTGCGGCGATGCGGAAGTATCTCTCATCCAACCCCTCGAAATTGGACGCGTCGCGGATAAGCAGGCCGCGTTCGTGTGCCAGATGGGACTTGAGTTCCGCCGCGCTGCCTTCCTTGAGGCGGCAGAGCATAAAATGGGTCTCGCTCCGGAAGGCCGAAACGCCGGGGATGGCGTCCAGGCATCCGCGGAGCCGCTCCGATTCCCCGAGGAGGGCGTCGAGGTCGATGGGGGCCTCGTCGGGATGCTCACTCAGATAAAGCCCGGCCTCGATGGCGATGGCGTTTACCGACCAGGGCATCCGTACCGCCCTGACGCGGGAAAGGAGTTCCGGCGAGGCAGTGATATATCCGAGCCTGAGACCCGGCATAGCGTAGCGCTTGGTCATCGAGTGCAACTGGATTATATTCGGCATCGCGGCGGCTTCTGCCTCGGAGAGCAGCTCCCTGCGGGTGAAGAATCCGTAGGACTGGTCGATTACGAATACCGTCTCCGGATGGCTCCCTATCGCCGCCAGCAATTCCTCTCGGGGAACGACTCCTCCGGTTGGGTTGTTGGGATTGCAGAGCCACAGCATATCGGTGTCCGCTGGGATTTCGGGCAGGGTTCCCGCCTGTGCGGCTTGAATATTCGTTATCAGGTGCCCGTGGAGCCGGCAGGCATCGGCATACTCGCTGAAAGTGGGCTGCAGGATGGCCGTGCGGCTTCCCCTGAATGCCAGGGCTATGAGATAGATGGCCTCCGTTGCGCCGTTTGTGACGCAGACCGAAGCGGCGTCGCCCAGGCCGTTAAGGGCGGCAAGGCGCGCCTCGAGGGTATAGGGCTCCGGCTCGGGATAGCTTCCGACCGCGTCGAGATGCCTCCCCAGATGCTCCTTGAGGCCCGAAAGGTCCACTTTTCCATAGACATTCGAGCTGAAATTGGCCTTTATCGGCCTGCCGTAGAGATATGCGTCGTCGCCGTGTCCCTTTATCATCGCGGTTTTGTTTGAGAGGGCAAAGATAATCTATTCGCGGCAGAGTTTTGATGCAAACGGTTAAAAATGATTACATTTGCCAGACAAATACAGGACATAGATATGAAAATTTCTTGTAGCGAGGAAAACCATCGGAAACGATACGTCAGGTGGGCGATGTAATATCACTTGCATCAGCACGTTAGGCGAGTATCACAGTGTTTCCTTTGATTGCTGCAATATCGGATTATTTCATTCAATTTTGC
>JAFSXX010000015.1 GCA_017443845.1 Bacteroidales bacterium
CCGTATATGCCTCCTGCGACTGGCGCAAGGGGATGGTCAAGCCCGCCAACTCGATGACCTGCGACAGCTACGACTACGACTCCCTCTTCGGAATGGAGTTCGGTATGGACAAGAAGGCCCGCATCCTGACCCGCTACAGCGCATCGGCCCATGCGATGCTCATAGTTGCCTGCGACACCGATGAGAACGACAAGCCCACCAAGTGGAAGTTCTTCAACAGCTGGTTCGACACGGGCGAAAAGTCCACCCTGACCTTCACCGACGAGTGGTTCGACGGTTATATCTTCCGCCTGGCTCTCGACCGCAAATATTTGAGCCCCAAGGCACTCGAAGCTCTCAACGGTAAACACGTGATGCTCCCCTTCTGGGATTATATGAACTAAATGGACTGGATAGGCATAATCGCGATAATCCTGGGCCTTGTGGGCCTGGTGGGATGCATCCTCCCGGTGATACCCGGTCCGCCCATAAGCTGGGCCGGAATGCTGCTGCAGTATCTCTGGGGCAAGGATGATCCCTTCACCACCCGGGTTCTGATAATCTGGCTCGTCGTCACGATCGTGGTGACTGTCATCGATTATGTCGTTCCGTCGTATTTTACCCGCGTCACCGGCGGCTCCAAGGCCGCCGGACGCGGTTCCCTTGTCGGCCTCTTCGTCGGCCTGATTTTCTTTCCTCCGTGGGGAATGATAGGCGGCGCCTTCCTCGGCGCCCTGCTGGCGGAGATCCTTATCAACGGTAAGGAACTCCGGACATCCCTGAAACCGGCACTGGGCTCCTTCGCCGGCTTTCTCTGCGGCACATTCATAAAACTTGTAGCCTCCGGGATGATGCTGTTCTACATCATCAAGGCGGCATTCTGACAGGGACTGAAGAAATAAATAAACTAATAGAACTATGAAAAAGCGTTTTTTATTGTTTGCGTCCTGTGCGGCCATACTGACCGGCTGCCAGCTATCTGAAATCCTGCCGGAAGTTTCGCGCGAACTGAAGACCTTTACCGGTACTATCGCAGAACAGGATACCCGCGCCACACTGGTATCCGACGGCAACATCTATCACGTGACCTGGAAAGAGGGCGACCGGATCCTGATCAACAATCTCCCATTTGACGCTACCGTGGGAGATGTCACTACTACGTTTTTTGTCCAGGATACTACCGGTGCCAATCCCGATGAACCGCCGACAGGCCCCTATACGGCAGTCTATCCGACAACTGTCTCACGCGGCCTTCCCGGAGTCCAGAATTATGTTCCCAACAACGTTGAGTTCATACCGATGACAGCCCGTTCCGAGAATGAGAGCCTGGTATTCAAGAATATGGTAGGCCTTCTCAAACTCAATATCAAGACAGGCGAGACAGGCATTGTCGTCAAGAGAATCGTCATCAAGGCCGACCAGCCCCTTAGCGGTGAATACGAAATGGAAGGTGACGCAGCGAAAGTTTCCGGAACGGAAGGCGTGATCCTCAACTGCGGCGAGGGCGTTGCCATCGGTGCGGACCCCATACCGTTCCTGGTCACCGTCCCAGCCGGAACCTATACCGGGATGTCCGTCAAAGTATTCTCGACGGACGGAAAGATGGCGTCAGTCAAGATGAAAGCAGCCTCCAGCATAACAGTAGAGCGTTCCAAAGTATATGAAGCCGAATTCCCCTTCAACGGATTCAGCACTCCCGATGGATTGGGCGGAACAGCGCAACTGCCAAGCGGGACCGATTTCAACAGTATAATCAAGCAAGTGGCCACAGGCGACGAATTAGCGGTGGCAACCACCGTCGATGATACCTTGGTGACCCGGATAGTATTCAACAACCTCTGCCCCGATACCGACGGCATCGAGATACAGGACCTTACCTCCGAAAAGCCGATATATCTGGTGTACGACAAGACTTCTGGCGTTGTGAATATCAACTCGCCCGCCGAAAAGTTCCTCATGGCGGAGGATGCGTCCTATATGTTCGCCCGTTTCGGCTCCCTGAAGGCCATCGACAACCTCAAGTGCGTCGATACGGATATTACTGTCGATATGAGCAGGATGTTCTACTTCATAAGCAACAATGTGTGGAGCCTCGAAGAAATCGACCTGAGCAACTTCAACACAGCGAATGTGACTACGATGCTTTCGATGTTCAACGGCTGCCGCGCCCTCAGGCATATAGACCTCTCCAGTTTCAATACCGAGAATGTCGAGGACATATCCTATATGTTCCAGTACTGCAAGAACCTCGAGCATATAGACCTTTCGTCTTTCAACACGGAGAATGTCTATACGATGAGGAATATCTTCACGGGCTGCGACAACCTCAGGACCGTGGACCTGAGCAGTTTCGATACGGAGAACTGTACCGATATGCAGTATTTCTTCTCGAGTTGCTACAGCCTCGAGGCTGCGGATCTTTCGAGTTTCCATACGGAGAATTGCACTGTCTTCTACAACTTCTTCTACCGCTGCAGGTCGATTACCGATATCAAGATTCCCAACTTCAGTTTCGAGAGCGCTACGGATATCAGGCATTTCTTCGACCAGTGCGAATCGCTGCAGGTCATCGACGTGAGCATGCTCGACGGCTCGCATATGACCAAGAACAACGGCTGGTTCTTCTATCACGACAAGAGCCTCCGCGAGATTTATGCCGGAGACACTTTCAATATCGGAAAGACCAACGCATTCATCGACAATTACGATGGCTGGGAGTTTCGCGCCGGTTCCGTATTCGGCAGTCTGACCATCTTCTGCAACCAGGATGTGGCCAACTACTTTACCACCACTTCGCTGAGATGGATCAACAGCGGCTATCACGGATCCTACGATCCCGTCGCTCCCATTCCGGTCTATTTCAAGGATTTCAAGACAGGCAGCCCCATCAATGTGGAGTGGCCTTCGAATTAGTTTTTTTAAAGAGATGAAATCAACATTTTTCCGTTTATTCGCCGCTGTTTCAGTTCTTGCGGCGCTCTCCTTTTCGATGAAAAAGGACACTGCGGATCTTGAGGCCCGTGCCCAGAAAATCCACAACTCCATCATTTCGATGGATACGCATACCGATACGGCCTTGAGGATGTACCGCGGAACGGACCCTGCAAAACTCCAGGTTACCCTCGACAAGATGCGTCAGGGACGAATGGATGCCGTCTTTTTTGCGGCATATGTAGGACAGAAAGCCTGGGACGACAGTTCTACGCAGGCGGCCCACGACATAGTGGAAGGCACTATCCGCAATTTCCGTGAATATGCAGCACAGCATTCGGACGAAATAGGCCTCGCCACCACCGCGAAAGAGGTCCGCGACCTCAAGAAGAAGGGCAAACTCATCGGCATTTTGGCCATAGAGAACGGTTACGCCCTCGGCAGGGATATCTCCAATGTCAAGAAATTCTATGACCTCGGAGTAAGGTATATCACGCTGTCGCACAACAACCATAACGAAATCTGCGATGCCGCAGTGGCAGAGGACAATCCGAAATACGGCTTCACAAAAGAGCCCCGCTGGCACGGTCTCTCGCCCTACGGCGAAGAGGTGGTGATGGAGATGAACCGCCTGGGCATCATCGTGGATATTTCCCATACTTCGGCCGAGACAGTCGAAGATGTGCTTCGGATCAGCAAGGCTCCGGTGATGGCATCCCACTCCTGCTGCCGCGATCTCTGCGACCATCCCCGCAACCTTACCGATGAGCAGATCAAGGCTGTGGCAGCCAAGGGCGGAATCATACAGATCGCTGCTTACCACGGATTCCTGGCAGCAAAAGAGGAAGATGCCAATCTCCAGGTCTTCTGCGACCACGTGGATCACGTCAAGAATCTCGTCGGCGCCGACCACGTTGGTTACGGTTCCGATTTCGACGGCGGAAGCGGCATCACCGGAATGGAAGACGAGAGCAAGGCGAAGGATGTAACCGTGGAATTGCTCCGCCGCGGCTGGACCAAAAAGGAACTCCGCAAGTTCTGGGGAGGGAATGTGCTCCGTCTGATGGAACAAGTGGAAAAAGTCGCCAGGGACAGCGAATAAAGCATTTCGTTCAAACCTTTTATATCCCAACCCCGGCCCTCTGCCGGGGTTTTTTATGGAAATAATGTGGAGAAAAAATTTTTTTATAACTTTAAAGGCTTATTTGACAGGATTTTGAACCAATTATTCCAATTATACCTATATGAAAAGATTCTTTCTGATACTTGCCTTGGCCGTTGCAGCAGTCGGCTGTACCAAGGTCGATGAAGGATCCGTTCCCGTCAAGCTGAACGAGATCCAGGTTTCATCGAAAGACAACACCCGTACGGAGATGTCCACTCCTGACGGCAAGACATTCTACCACAATTGGGTCAAAGGCGATGCGTTCGCCCTTATGGATGGAGCCAGGTTCATCAAATATGAGCTCCAGGGCGAGGGCGGCAGCACCGACGAGGTCTTCACGGGAGAGGCTCCCGTAGGCCCCGGCCCGTACTATGTGTACTATCCTTACAAGGAGACCATCATGGACATCTACACCGATGCCACCATCAAGTCCACTTTCGCGTGGGTATTCCCCTCGGAAGTTGATTATACCGGCGGCAACATCGCCGGCGAGGATGCTATGATCGGCCTCTCGATCGACGGCAAGAAGGTCAGCATGAAGAACATGTGCGGCTATATCCGCCTCAACATCATCACGCCGTCGGTAAGCTTCCTCAAGACGCTTGAGATCACCGCTCCCGGCGGCGAAGCAATCGCAGGCCCCTATCACGTGGACCTGACTCCGGAAGGAATTCCCGAACTCACCCTGCTTGAGAGCTACAATAACGAAGTGCCTTCCAATAAGGTCACCGTCAACTTCCCCGACAAGATAATGACAGTCGTGGGTACCGAACTCTTCATCCCCCTCCCTGCGATCGAACTGAGCGAGGGCCTGACCTTCGTGCTCAAGGGCAACTTCGACGGCGAGCCTGAAATCGTCCTCTCGAGCTCTACCGCAACGCTTGAGCGCAACGTCGTGGTGGTGATGCCGGATTATGCGATGCCCACCCAGGAAGCGCAGATAGGCGAGACGATTTATGAGACCGTAGGCGAGGCCTTCGATGCTGCCAACGCTTCCGACGAGGATGTGACCATCAAACTGCTCCGCAGCTGCGCCGCTGCGAAGATGCTTACCCTCGGCAGCGCCGGTTCCGGAGATGTTACCCTCGACCTCAACGGCAAGACACTGGTTACCTCCTCAACTTATGCGGTGGTCGTCGACGGCCGCAATCTGACCGTGACCGACAATGTAAGCGATCCCACATATGTGGGCGGAATCTCCTCCGCTTCGGGCAACACCTCGAGATATGTCGTCTATGTACAGAACGGAGGAAACCTCGACTGGGAGAAGGGTAATATGCGCGCAGACGGTTACCGCTGCCTGTATGTCACATCAGACGCGACAGCAACCCTCCACGACGGAGAATTCAATTCGCCCGGCCAGATTGCCCTTGCACTTGGTTCCAGCGGCAAGAAGCTCGAAGTGGTCGGAGACATCAAAGTCAATACCGGAGCGTCCAACTCAGTCTATCTCTGGGGAGGTGAAGCCTATCTCTCAGCAGGACATTACTACAACACGTCAGGAGCTCTCCTCTATATCACAGGCTCCGCGGGCCGCGCCTACGTTTCGGGCGGATATTACTCCAGCGGGAACATTAACCCCATAGCAAGCGGCAGCGGCATAGCATATGTCACCGGCGGATACTACAACAAGGCAGTCCAGTCGATCTATACCTTCGACCCTGATGGAAACCGTTATGGCAACGAGGTCAACGATGACAGCGAAGCGGAAGAGTTCCCCTTCAAGGTGGTTCCCATCACCGAGCCCGTTGCGACCGGAGTCCGCGGAAACTATGTCTGGGACTACGCTTCCTTCGACGCAGCTGCACTGAACGCCACCCTGACCCTCGGAGCCAACACCGTAACCCTCCAGAAGGATATCGATGCCGCTTCGACCGCAACCTTCGGCAACAAGTCATACGCGATGACCCTCGACCTCAACGGCAGGAAGGTCAACTCTTCCGTGACACCGGCCATCGAAGTTCCCAACGGTTCGAACCTTACCATCCTCGACAGTTCCGAGGATGAAAACGGCGAGATCGAGACCAGTGCGAGACTTGCTGTTTCGGTTGCCGGCACGCTGAACGTCAACGGCGGCTCCTTCGTATCGGCCAACACTGCCGTTGGAGTCAGCGGCGGAACCCTCAAGGTTCTCAAAGGCCATTTCTACGGCGCATCGGCTGATGTCGCCGGAAGCGGCGACATCACCCTTTCGAGCGGTTTCTTCAAGAACAAGCCGGATGCTGCGATGATCGAAGAGGACAATGCGGCCATTTCAACTTCCGAAAGCTTCAACGGACGTACCTACAACTGGGAGATCAAGAGGAACTATACGGTGATGAAGAGCGGTACCGCGTTCAACACCGCCATCAAGAGCCTCGCCAACGGCTCTTCGGTCACCAGCCGCGCATATCAGGATGCCGCGGTCAGGAAGATCGTCTTCAAGGTGGAGCAGGATCTCGCCTCCCTCAGCGGCGGAGTTGACATCAGCACTCTCGGAGACGGCAGCGTCATCGCTGCCTTCGACGGAGGAGTGGTTACCGTCAGCACCAATTACCCGATAATCCGCACCGGTGCGGAAATATCCTATATGTTCTGCGATTTCCGCGAACTGACAGAAGTCGAGGGATGGGAACTCGTCGACACGAGGGATGTCACCAACGCCAGGAACCTCGTTTACTGCGCGCTCAAACTCGAGAGAATCAACATTTCACGGATGAAGACAGGCAATATCACCAATATGACCTCGATGTTCTGCGACGCTCCTGCGCTTGTCCAGGAGGTATTCGACTTTACGAATTGGGATACCGGGAATGCGACCGCGATGAATTATATGTTCGACAGCGTGACGGTCACTACACTGGACCTCTCCAGCTTCAATACCGCGAAGGTGACGACGATGAACTCAATGTTCCGCAACTGTTTCAACCTCAAGAACGTAAACCTCGGATCGTTCAACACTGCGAGTGTCAAGAACATGGCATATATGTTCAATCACTGCGACGAACTGGAGACTCTTGATCTTTCGAACTTCAATACGGCGAACGATACCACGATGGCTTATATGTTCGGCAACAATCCCAAGCTGAAGAATCTCAACATCTCGTCCTTCAGGACTGCCAATGTTCAGAATATGAACAATATGTTCCGCAGCTGTTCGAGCCTCGAGTCGCTTGATCTGAAGAACTTCAACACTTCGAAGGTTACCCTCTTCCTCAGCATGTTCTATGACTGCTCCGCCCTGAAGTCGATAGACCTCAGCAACGCCACCACCGATGCTGTGAATCCCGAAGGAACGAACGACGGCTATATCAGCAATGCCTTCAATTATATGTTCTATGGTTGCAAGAGCCTTGAAACCCTTGATCTGAGGAATTTTGCTTATAAAAAGGCCGGTTACCAGCATATGTTCGAAGGATGCGTCAATATGAAGGAACTCCATCTCGATGTCTTCGGAGATATCTCGAAGTACCGTTATGTGAATGACTACAACCTCTCCGTCGGAAGCGACACGGCAAACACCCTCCTCGGCCAGAACGCTACCGCCAACAGCCCTTGCGTAATCTACACCGACGACGCTTTGCTTATCCGCCTGCTGATGTTCAACCGCAATTACAACAATACAGGCCAGTATATGAATTACGGTTACGCCATCAGGAGTTGGTGCAAGAACGGAAAGATCGTATTCAAGAAGACAGGATTTTCCAAGCCCTGGACCTTCACCGACGACTTTAATTTCTCCGCGGCTCCGACCCTGGATCAGATCGTAGCTCCTACCGAATAATACGGTATATCCGATAACGGAAGAACCCGGCCCGCAGAGGTCGGGTTCTTTTTTGTTTGGATTCCAGCGATGTTTTTATTAACTTTAAGGCTCTGTTTGATATGTCGGAGTAATTTGTTTACTTAACTATATTAACACAACCTTTCTATGAAGAAACTATTAATCTCTCTTGCAGCGGCCGTAATGGCGGTTGGCTGTACAATGGTCGATGAGGGTGGCATTACCGTCGAAAAGAATGCCCTCCTTGCTTCTTCAAAAGACAATACCCGTA
>JAFSXX010000016.1 GCA_017443845.1 Bacteroidales bacterium
CGAAAAGCCCTTGGAGAAAGAACCGGCGGGGACCACGAAGTTGAGCACCCTGGGCGTGGAGAGTAGCAGGGTGATATCCTTTTCGAGGTCCATAGTGAGTATGTTGCTGCCGCCCGTGACGGTCATCGTCTGCTCCGAGGTGCCCTGTTTGCCGTCGAGCACTACGCGGCAGTCGCCCCATAGAGGCGCGCCGGAAAGGTCGATTACCTCAACCTTGCGGATCTTCCCGGAACCGCAGAGGTTGACCTGGAGGATGCCGCAGAGGTTCTTGAAAGAGGCTCCGGAAGCCAGATCGGCCATAGTCGCCAAGGCGGGGGAGACTCCGGCGGCAAAACTCTTGTTGACATATTGCTGGACCTGCGGAAGTTTGAATTCAAGCGCTCCGGAGTTTAAACGGCACTCGTCGCTGTAGGGATAGAAGGCGTAGAAGGGCGCAGTACCGGATGTGGAACCCGTAAAGGAAGCGTTTCCCGTATTCGCCCCTGCGGTGAGGTCGAAGCGGTCCTTGGTCGAAGCTGTCATAAGCGCTATGGCATCGCCCTTCGTCCAGACGACCTTAGTACCGTCGTCAAGTCCGGTACGGGTATCGGAAGACCCTTCCGTAGTGGCAAAAAACGTCACCTGGGCTGCCTCTGAAGCAGGCTCACCAAACAATTGATCCTGTGCACAGGAGACTGCCAGCAGGGCGGCCAGGGCGCTGAAAAAGATTTTTACGTATCTCATACTCTTCCGCCTCCGCCCCTAAACCTCTATTTTGAGTATCTCGCCGTATTGGAATGCACCGGGAAGGGCGTCGTCAAAGGGGATGGAACCGGCGTAAATCGCTGCGCAGATCAGCACGCCTCCGTGGCAGAAGACGGCGACCCGCTCTTTTCCGGAGGCTTTCAATTCTTCAATAAACCCGGATACCCTGAGGAAAGCCTCCCTGAAGGTCTCTCCGCCCGGGGGACGCACATTCTTCCAGTCCTCGTACCAGGCCAGCATACCGGGAGTGGGGTTCTCGATAAAATTGGCCATCTCCCACTCTCCGTAATCAACCTCAAGGACCCGCGGCTCCACTATCGGCTCAGGATAGCCGCAGTATGCCGCAAGGCGCCTCGCCCTGGTCAGGGGGCTACTGTAAACGGCGTCGAATGTGGTTTCACCTATATTCCTGTGAACTTCGTCCGCCTCCTCCTCGAAAGTATCCCGCAACGGAACGTCGGTCCTGCCGTAGCAGGTTCCACGGGGAACGTCGACAGATGTATGCCTTATGAACCAGATTTCCATTCTATTCGTTATTTGATATGTAAATATAGGGCTTTTTCGGGAATAAAGCCGTATCTTTGCATAAAACGATATTCCGTATGAGGAATCTTCTCAACGCATTTATGCTCTACTCCAGGATCCCGGTTCCGGCTCCTAAAGAGTTTCACAGGGAGGACACCAACAAGGCGATGCGCCACTTTGTCTTTGTTGGCTGGGTGGTGGGCCTGATCTGCGGCATCGTCTATATCTACCTCAAGCCGATTTTCGGAATCGCCACAGGAGTAATCCTGGCCCTGGCCTCCGGCATCCTTGCGACCGGCGCCTTCCACGAGGACGGATTCGCGGATACGCTGGACGGATTCGGGGGAGGCAGACGCGACAGGCAGAGGATTCTCGACATAATGAAGGACAGCCATATCGGCACCTACGGCGTAATGGGGCTCATAGTACTCTTCGCCCTCAAGGCGACGGCGCTCTATACGGTCCTCTCCTCAAAACCGTTCCTGAGCAACCACGCGGCAATCATCACGTTCGTGTTGTATCACTCCATGGCAAGATACTCCTCAGGCCTTGTGGCCATCTCCTCGCGCTATGCCCGCACCGACGGTTCCGGCAAACTGACCCCGGCCGAGAACGGCTGGAGCTGGCGCGAAGCGGCGGGGATAATCCTCTGGACCATACCTCCGGTTGCCGCCGCAGCCTGGTGGTTCACGGCATCCGTTTATTGGTTCGTGGCGATTCCCGCGGTGATGATGATTCCCGTTCTGTGCTGCCGGTGGTTCTTCAACAGGCGCCTCGGCGGCTATACCGGGGACTGCCTCGGATTTGTCGAGCAGATTTCTGAAGTAATTGTGCTTTTGTACCTTTTATTTGTCATCAATTTCGGTTATTCGATATGCTAAAGTTCAATATTGTAGCGCCCGACAGGGCCATCGTGCCCGCCCTTCGCGAAAAGATAGACAATCTTACCAAGCCGAAAGGCTCGCTCGGAAGGCTCGAATCCCTGGCGCTGCAGGCCGGGCTTATCCAGCAGAGCCTGACCCCCTGCCTTTACAACCCCGTAAATATCCTCTTCGCCGCCGATCACGGCATCATCGAAGAGGGGGTGAGCCTCTCTCCCAAGGAGGTCACACGCCAGCAGGTGGAGAATTTCCTGCGGGGACACGGTGGCGTCAACTTCCTCTGCCGCCAGCACGGATTCAGCCTCAAGGTGGTGGACGTCGGAGTGGACTGGGATTTCCGCAGGGGATTGAGCGCACCCGAGCCCGGTGTCGTCTTCTACGACCGCAAGGTGCGCAAAGACACGTCCAATTTCCTCCACGGAGCGGCTATGAGCGGCACCGAACTCAAGAAATGCCTCCTGGTGGGTATGGAGATGGCCGAGATGAGCCGCAGGGCGGGCAGCAATGTGGTTAGTTTCGGCGAGCTCGGAATGGGCAACACATCCGCCTCGTCCGTCTGGATGCATCTTTTCACCGGAATTCCGCTTGTGGAGTGCGTGGGGGCAGGAAGCGGATTCAATTCGGAGCAGATAAGGCATAAATACGAGGTCCTCGACGCCGCTGTCAGGAACTTCAAGGTCAAGTCCCCCTCTGCCGGCGATACGGAGGAGATTATCCGCTGGTTCGGCGGCTTCGAGATGGTCGCAGCCATCGGAGGAATGCTCAAGGCGGCGGAACTGAAGATGATAATTCTTGTGGACGGCTTCATTATGACCGCCTGCGCCCTTGCAGCGGCCAGGCTCTGCCCAGCGGTCAAAGAGTATATGGTATTCGGCCATTGCGGCGACGAATCCGGCCACAGGAAGATGCTGGAGGCCATCGGCGCCGAGCCGCTCCTCAACCTCGGACTCCGCCTCGGAGAGGGCAGCGGAGCCATCTGCGCCTACCCTATCCTGGACTCCGCCGTCAGGATGATAAACGAGATGGAGACCTTCCGCGGAGCCTCCGTAACCAAGTATTTTTAGATTTAAATCTTACCTCTTCTTCCAGAGGCCGAAGTCCTCGCCGTGGCCCAGGTCGATGCTCATTGATTCGACCTTGTCGCCCTTCTTGTTGAGGTTGAACGAGGCTTTGAAGATGTGGCCGTCGGATTCGAAGAGGAAGTCGTTGCCGTTTACGTTCTCGAGTTCGTGCTTCCAGCCGAGCGGGCCCACCGTGATGCAGAGCATATTCTCATCCTCGAGCGTGACCGCAGCCTTGCCCATTACGGAATTCTCATAGGTTCCGACTACCATACGAGGCTCGATAGGTGCCTGATACTGAACCGCTTCGGCATTGGCGAGCGACTTGAAGCTGCGCTCCTGCTCCTCCTTTACGAAGAGATCATACTCCTCGGCGGAGTAATCGGTATCGGGATAGCCCAGATAGAGATCGATTATACGGCGCATCACAGCCCTTCTGAAGCCCGCGCCGCCGTCGGTGTTACACGACACCATAAATCCCAGTTTAAGCTCCGGAAGCCACCCGCAAATGGCCGTGTGGCCATATCCCGAACCGGTATGCCAGTAGAGCTTGCCCTTGACCGACTGCTCCACATACCAGCCGTAGCCGTAAAGGGTTATGGCATCCTCGCTTTGCTTGGCGATACTCACGCCCTTGTGGATCTCGTCCATCTGCTTCTTGGAAACCAGGCGCTTGCCCCCCACCGTGCCGTCGCCCATCTGGAACATAAGCCAGCGGGCCATGTCGGTGACGTTCGAGACGATTCCGCCAGCGGCGCTGATCTCCGTCAGGCGGTGCATCGGCTGATGCTCGTAGGGAATGGGCTCGACATTGATGCGCCCGAGCTCCATCTGCGCCGTATGCGACTGAGCCTTGTTCTCGGCCAGCATAAGCCCGTCGCCGCCCGTCGAGGTCTCCGTCATTCCGAGGGGGACCAGAATGCGCGAGCGGAGGTTCTCCTCCCAGCTGCGGCCGGTGAGTTTCTCCACCAGCAGGGCAGAGATCGAATAGAACATCGTATTGTAACGGAAATCGCTGCGGAAGGAGTACGCGGGTTCGATCTGCGCCGTCAGCTTCAACATATCCTGAGTCGAAAAACCGAGGTTCATGAAGTTGGTTCCCGCCTGACGGGGAAGTCCCGACCAGTGGCAAAAGAGATCCTTGACGCGGAAGTTGTCGGTTGCGAACTTATCCTTGAGCTTGAATCCGGGAAGCAGGTCCTTGACCTTGTCGTTCCACTTGAGTTTGCCCTCGTCCACCAGCTGGGCCACGATTACCGGAGTGAAGGCCTTGGAAACCGACGCGATCTTGAAGCAGGTATGCTCGTCCACCCTGCCCGAGGGAGCGGAAAGGTCCTTGACCCCGAATCCCTTGGCATATACCACCTGGTTGTCCTTGACGATGGAGATGGCCGTTCCGGGGATGTTCCACAGTTTCATTCCGTCCTCGATATAAGCCTCGATATCGGCCAGAATGTCGCCTTCGGTAGCATTATGCGGATTGTAAACCTGGGCCTGCAGCGCCGCCGAGGCCACGAACGCGGTAAAAACGAGAGTCAGTAAACGCTTCATATCTATTGTGCTTTTTTCCAGGGCCCGAGCTTCTCGCCGTTGCCCCAGTTGATTTCAAATTCGGATGCCTTGCCGTCCGGGCCTATGCGGAACTGCACCGGATAATTGTGCCCGTCGGAATTGAACCTGTAACGGTTGCCTTCGGCGTGTACCAGGCGGTGCTTCCACCCCTTCGTACCCACCTTGATGTAGAGATTCCCCTTCTCGAGCGATACTACGGCGTCGCCGAAGGGCGCCTCCTTGGTATAGCGTCCCGTCAGGGCCGAGGAGGCGGGAACCGTCTTGGTATACGGGATGGTCAGGCCGGAGGGGGCGGAACTTCCGCCGCTGCCCTTAATCCACTTGCGGAACTCCTCGGTGCTGTAATCGCGGTCGGGTTCGCCGCGGTAGAGGTCGATGATTCGGCGCATCAGCGCGAATCGCGGCCCGTTGGGCACCTCGGCATTGAAGAGAATCGCGATGCTCAGCCCCTGCTCAGGCATAAAGACGCAGAGCGCGGTATGGCCCCAGGTGGTGCCCGTATGATAATAAACCCTGTATCTGTTATTCTGCTCGATATACCAGCAATGGCCGTAGAGAGTTATCTTTTCGGGGGTCTGGGAGGTTATCGAGCGGCCGCTGTGGAGATACTCCATCTGGCGGTCAGAGATGATCCTGGCGCCGTCGGCGATGCCCATCTTGCGGTGGAATTCCGCCCAGCGGGCGAGGTCCGAGACGCTGCAGTTGATGCCGCCCGCGGGTCCTACGACTCCGAGCCAGTGAAGGGCGCGCCCGTCCCCGCGGATAAGCGAGACGCGGGCCGAATCCCTCCCCCTCGAATAGTCGTACTGCGCGGCCACATTCTCCGAGGCGAGGAAGCCCTCCCCGTTGCAGGAGGCCGAAGTCATACCAAGGGGCTCGAAAATGCGGATGCGGAGATTCTCCTCCCACGACATTCCAGAGAGATTCTCGATGATCTTCATAGCCCAGAGAAATGCCATATTATTGTAGGTCACCGCTTCGCGCAGGCCGTAAACCGGCTCCACGAGTCCCATCATCTTCATCACGTCGTCGCGGGTATAACCCACGTTCGGGAAATAGGTTCCAACCTGGCTGCGAAGGCCGAGTTTGTGGGTCATAAGGTCGCGCACCTCCGCCTCTGCCTCCATCTCCTTGTCATAGAGGGTGAATTCGGGCAGGATGTCCTTGACCTTGTCATCCCAGCGGACCTTGCCCTCGTCCACCATCATCGCCATCAGGGCGGCTGTAAAGGACTTTGAAACGGAACCTATCTGGAAGACGGTATTGGCATCCACCGGAACCTTGTCGATGCGGTCGCGGACGCCGTAGCCCTTGGCCAGCACCACCTCCCCGTTCTTCACCACCTCCAGGGCGAAGCCGGGGATGCTCCACTGGCGGAGCACCTTGCGGGCGTAGGAATCTATGTTGTCATATATGGCATCGCGCTCGGATGCCTCGGTGGTCTGTCCCTGGGCCATAAGGGGCGCCAGGCAGGCCAGAAGCAGGGCGGCAAGGGTCAGCAATCTCCTCATCTTCCTCAATCCCAGGTAACTTGAATCGAATATGGAATGCCGTTGAGAACCTCGATATGGCCGGTGTACTCGACTCCGCAGTCGGTTTCCACGGTCTCGACCGTAGTGGCGCACTCGACTCCCACATACCAGACTCCGGCGGGCAGGGAATCGAAAGAGAGGGTCTTCCCCGCACCGGGGCCGAGATCCTTGTAATCGGCATTGTCGGCAAAGGCGAAATCCCCCTTCCGCATCGTCAGATTGAGGTCTATGCCCTCTTTCTTGCAGCGCAGGATGACTTTTATGTTGCGGGCCTTGCCGGGAATGTTGACGGTGAAGTGGTGATACTGCCGGTCGCCGATGCAGGAATACTCCTGGTCGTGGTCGCCGCTGCGCTTATTCATAAAGCGGATCTCGCCTTTTTTGAGCTCACCCTTGACCCTGGGGCCCCCGTTTCCGTCGAGGGCATAGAGGATCATGGCCTTGAAAAGGTCGAGATTCTCGCCTTCGGCTTTGATCTCGGGATGCGAGCCGGTAACTACCACGCGGCCCGAATTCCTGCCCTCCTTGTAGGCCCAGGCAGAGATTTCGCCGTTAACGCGCTGTTTGCCGGGGCGCTGCGAATCGTCGTAATCGTAGCGCAGCAGGACCTCCGTTCCGGCGGGCATATCGCCTTTGGCGGTGCTTGCGAAGCAGCCTCCGTTGTGGCGGACGCTGTCGATATGCATATCGCCTCCGAAGTCGGTGTATTTCAACAGGGGGCTATCCTTCTCCACTGTCATCCCCGTATATGCGTTGCCCAGCCAGGTGTTATGCACCACTCCGGGATAGATATGGAGATAATGGGGAATCGGTTTCTCGTCCTGGGTGCTGCCCAGCGAGCTGATGAAGGCTCCTGCGCAGGTGCCGATATAGTTGCCGCCCGCGGCCACGAACTGGCGCAGATGCTCAACGCCCGCCTTGGTAAGCGAGAGGCCGTGATGCTTTGCGTGGCCCCCGTTGATATAAATGGCGCGGAAGCGGGGCGAGCCGTCGGGATAGAGCAGGAATCCGTTATCGTCTATCGCGCTGCCGGCGAAACGCACCGCCTGCTCGGCCGTATCCTTGGCCGAAAGCGAGCCGTTCTCCCCGTGGGGCGCCGAATAATAGGCTTCCATCGAGAGGCCGAGCGCCTCTGCGGCATAGAGCCTCTTTCGGGAGGTGAGATTGATGCCGCCGTCCATATAGAGGTCCTTGTAATATCCGGGCGTGCGGCCGGAAGAAGACGGCGCCGCCTCTTGCGCAGGCAGCATCGCCTGCGCAAGGAGCAAAGCCAATGCGGATGCGAGTATGGCCCGGGCCTTACTCATCCCAGGTAATGGTCAAAGTATAGGGAACGCCGTTGAGCACCTCCAGATGGCCGGTGTAGGCCACTCCGTAGTCTGTCTTGACGGTATCGACCGTGGTGGCGCAGTGAACGCCGATGAACCACATTCCGGCCTCGAGCTTGTCGAAATTCATCTCCTTGTCGCAGCCGAGGGAGATGTCGTGATAACGGGCATTGGCAAGGAATGCGAAGTCGTTTTTGGTCATGGTCAGGTAGAGGTCATCGTTCTTGTAAGGGCTCTCGAGAACTACCTTGATATTCTTGGCGTTCTTGGGGATGACCACATTGAAGTGGTGGTACTGCTTGTCGCCGATACGGGTGTAGGCCGGGTCGTTCTCGGCTGTTGCCTTCACCATCCTGCGGGGCTCGCCGTTCTTGAGCTCACCCTTGATTTCGGGCCTTCCGACGCCGTCGATCGCATACTGGAACATTGCTGCCGTAAGCTCAAGCTGGTCGCCCTTGGTAACACCCTCGGGATGCGAACCGATGAGCACGACGCGGCCGGTCTTGCCGTCCTTCTTGTAGGCCCAGCTGCTCACCTTGCCGGTGATGGGGAACGAACCGCGGTCGATGCGGGCCTGCTCCTTCTCGGGAACATAGTCATAGCGCAGGAGGACTTCGGTACCGGGAACCATGGTGTAGGGCTCCTCGGCGATCCAGCTGCCGCCGTTATGATAGACGCTGTCGATATACATATCGCCGCCGAAATCGTAGTATTTGAGCAGCGGGCTGTTCTTCTCGACAATCATTCCGGTGTACTCCTGGTTGAGATCGTCGGTGCTGACGGTATAGCCGGGATAGACGCCGAAATATTCGGTTTTAACCTTACCTTCGTATTTGTGGGAAACCTTGCCCTTCTTGCCGTTGGTACCCTTTTCCACCTCCAGGTACTCATTTCCGCGGGAAGCGATGAACGATCCGGCGCAGCTGCCCACATACGAGCCGCCGTTGGCCACGAATGTGCGGATGTTCTCGACGCCCTTCTGGGTGAGGGAATTGCCGTGCTTGGTGGCGCGGCCGCCGTTGACATAGATCATCTTGAAGCGGGGAGCACCGTCGGGATAGAGCAGTACGCCGTTCTCGTCGATGGTGGAGCCGACCATAAGCGCAGTCTGCTCGATGGTATCCTTGACCGTGATGGACATGGGATTGTGCTTTGCAGAATAGTAGGTCTCATACGAGAGGCCGAGGAAACGGGCTGCGGGAAGGTCCTCGCGCGAGGTCAGGTTGATACCGCTGTCCTGGAAGAGATCCTTGTAATACTGTGCGTTGCAGATGTCCTGCGCGGCGACAAGGGTAAGCGCCGTGAGGGCCAGGCAGAAGAGTTTTTTCATATCGTTTTTATTGTTGGTTTTCGTTTCAGACTACATCTTTCAAAGTTAGTAATTTTTTATGTACGGATGCAAAAAAATCCCCCGCCTCGCGGCAGGGGATTCGTTTTTCATCACAGGAACGAATTAGTCGTTCTGGGTGCAGAGAGGATTTGCAGAAAGCTCCTGTGAAGGGATGAGCCACTGCCATCTGACATCGCCTGCGGGAATAACGCGGGCTTCTTCTCCAAGAGAAGCGCCATACATGTCGTAGTTCGATGCCTGGGGATCCAGGTTGGTGGGAGCGGACTTCGCGCTGTTGGTCCAGGGACCCTGGTTGTATCCGGCGCGCGGAGCGGGTCCGCGGTCGCAGGGAAGGTTCAAGCGCTTGAGGTCGAACCAGCGAAGGCCGGCTTCAGCCCAAAGTTCCACACGGCGCTGCCACATAATCTTCTCGCAGAGTGCATCACCGGTTTCGGTAGGTTTCTGGTAATTCGCATCGCGGAAAGAACCAAGCTCATATACGAGCTGCTGTGCCTTTGCAGGGTTGTTGCTCTTTGCATAGCCTTCCGCAGCAATCATCATTATTTCGGGAATACGCATGTAGGGAACATCTCTCTCTTCGTACTTGGTCACAGGGTCATCCACGAGCCACTTCTGCGACATGAAGGGAGCCTTCTTGCCGGCAGCATTGATGTAGCAGGTGTTTGTATAGGGATCCTGAAGCCACATAGCCTTCCTCACGTCGCTGTCGGGAATGCTCCAGTAGAGCAGGCAGTTGATTGCGCGGGGAGAATTGGCATTATACGAAGCTGCGTTGTTTGAAATGAAATCGTGCCAGCTGCGGAGCTTGCCGCCGAACTGGGACTGGTCTGTCCTCGAGGATGAGCAGCCCCAAAGCCATTCGTTATTTGTCATTTCACCGAAGCGGTTCTCATTCATTCCGTCCGTATAGGTGGATTTCTCAAGTTTCGCTCCGGAGTGGTCGATGATATCCTGAGCTACGGTTGCGGCATCAGCCCAACGTCCCATCGTGAGCAGTACGCGGGCCTTGATGCCCTTTGCTACCCACTGGTCGATGTGCGATTTGTTGAACTTGACGTAGTTGGTCTTTCCGAGGCATTCTATGCCCGCATCGATGTCCTTCAGAATCTGGGCATATACCTCCTCGACAGAACTGCGGGGAAGATTCTCGTTGCTGTCCTCAATGCGGAGGATGACACCCGGCTGGGTATTGTTGCCTGCCGCATCATAGCGCTTTGCATAGGCCTGGACAAGCTGGAAATGGCAGAAAGCACGGTATGCAAGAGCCTGGCCCTTTACATAATAACGTGCGTCATCCGATCCAGGGATATCGTCGATATACGACAGGATGTGGTTCGCATTCGCAATTACGCTGTAGAACAATTTCCAATAGACATTGCAGTCCATATACTTATGGGTCAGGTCGCGATGGTGGACATACTGCTGAGTCTGCTGGAACATCGCATTGGTATATGTGAAGATAAAGTCATCCGACAGTGCTGCAAGGTGCAGGCAGAATGTGGGATATCCGCCCTGGCTGTACCAATCGGACAGGGTAGCGCCGGAATTGCTGCATTCGTGCATTCTGCGGTGCATTCCGTTGATCGCCATTATGGCAGACTCCGTGCTTGCAAAGATGTCACCTTCCGCAACTGCACTGGTGGGTTTCGTTTCCAGGAAATCCTTTGAGCAGGAGGAAACCAGTACGACGGCCATAAAGGCCAGGGTAATTTTGCTTATGATTTGTTTCATGGTATTATCTCCTCTTTTATAATGACAGGTTGAGGCCGACGGTTATAGTGCGGGCCGGCTTGGAGACTGATCCGTTCGAAGTATAGTTGCTCAGGGAGTAGTTGGTGTAGTAACCCCTGCGGGCATTTAACAGATAAAGGTGGTCTGCGGATGCGAACAGTTTGAGGCCGGACAGGTTCAGCGCGTTGCATACCTTGTTAGAGAAAGCATACGACATCGTCACGTTGTTGATTTCGAGCATGTTGGTCGTGGTCAACCAGCGTGTTGAACGGGTACCGGTAGTGTTTTCTGCATAAGTGGAGGATCCGACCGCCTTGGTGCTGGTGGTGAGGATGGCGAAATCGGTGATGTCACCGGGCTGACGCCAGGACTTGGCAGCATCTACGGAACGGTTGATATACGGCTTGTTGTCGCCGATGATTCCCTGCTGCAGGATGTTGGAATATGCACGGTCGTAACCGACACCTCCGAGCTGGTAGTAAAGGTTGATGGCGAAGGAGAAACGTCCGATATTAAGATCTGATGTTATACCTCCATAAACCTTGGGAATCGATGTGCCGCTGTAATCTTCTTTAGACTTTACGATTGCTGTTGTATAGTATTTGCCGTCTACGGTTACGACATCTGCGTTTTTATCGATTCCGTCGATATAGGTTCCGTCTTCATTGTAGAAGCTGTCGCCGAGCTCATAATAGTTGAGTCCGGTAGCGGGATCGACGCCGCGCCACTGATAGAGCCACCACTCGTAAACCGAGTGTCCCTCTTCAATTTTGTTGTAGTTGCCGTTGAAAGTATATGCCGGAATGGGGAGGAAAGTCACCACGTTCCGGAGCAGGGATGCATTGGCTCCGATATTCCAGGTCACCTTGCGGGTCTTGATCAGGTCGTAACCCAGCTGGAACTCCCATCCTGAGTTGAGAAGGCCGCCGTCATTCGAAGGATACGATGCCTTTCCGGTAGAAGGAGCCAGGGAAACGTCCATAAGGAGCTTGCTGGTTGCCCTGTGGAAATACTCGATGGATCCTGTCAGGCGGCGTTTGAATGCAGAAAACTCGACGGCAGCATCCCAGTTGGTGCTGACCTCCCACTGGAGATCGAGGTTACCGGGAGATGTCATGCTCTGCGCATAACCGGGCTCGGTATTGTTCTGCTTGAGATCGTAGAGCGCCATATATTTCCAGTGGTCGCCCAGCTGGTCGCTACCGACCGTACCGAACGAAGCACGCAGCTTGAGCTGGTCGAGCCAGCCGATTCCGCGCATGAACTCTTCGTTGGAGACAATCCACGAGCCGCCGACGGACCAGAAGTTACCCCAGCGGGACTTCCTGTAGAAGTCAGAAGAACCGTCGCGGCGGAAGGATGCCGAGAGGAAATAGCGTCCGCTGTAATCGTAATTCAAGCGGGAGAAGTAACCCTCCGTATTGTAGGCTGTGCTGTATCCCGAAGGCTGCGAGCTCGTATCAGAGTAGTTGTTGAACTGGTAATTGTCACCTATGATGATCTGGTTTGTCTTGCCCGAAGTCTCATAATCGTAGAGAAATGCATTGGATTCGTGGCCGATCAGGGCATCGAGATGATGATCGCCGAAGGCATGGTTCCAGGTCAGCAGCTGGTTGAATGCAAAAGTCTGGGTGTTTGAAAATGTCAGCGTGGCCGATGTGGAAGTGTTCTTGTAGTATTCGAAGTACGGCGTTGCGGAATGAGAGGTATAACCGCTGTTGTAAACTGCGGCATTGGCTGTCAGCTTGAAGTCCTTGAGAAATGAAATCTCAACGAACGGCTTGACATTGAGGATATTCCTTTTGTAATGGCTGTAGCGGGCGTTCTGGTATGCCACGACATTGAAGGAGAAGTCGGTGCGGGCCGGTATTGATTCGACGACGCCGGAAGCGTTTGCAAAGGTATCATAGCCCTCGCCGAAGTCATATATCCTGTCGCCGGAAGCGTCGGTCACATACGATCCGTCTGCAAAATGAAGGTGGATAGGATAGGTCGGGACGATCTTGAGCACCACGTGGTATGCATTCTGGCGGTCATTTGCAGAGGTCGAAAGGTTTCCTGACTGATCGCTCACCGATGCCGAAGCATTGACTCCGAACTTGAGCCACTTCTTCTCGAAAGAGACATTGGCTCTTGCCGAATAACGCTCGAAGCCCGTTCCTACCATGTAACCCTGGGTGTTAGTGTAGTTGATAGAACCGAAATAGGTTGTATACTTTCCCTTTCCTGTAGCGGAAATGCCGTAGTCCTGTACCTGGCCGACCCTTTCGGTAGCGCCAAGCCAGTCAACGTCATCCTCATAAAGGAACTTCGCGTTGGGGTTGTATTTTCCGTCAGCTCCGACAACTTCGTTGTAAGCAACTCCCTTCCAGGGATAGAAGTCCTCCGTGTAGCCAAGGGTGGTGACAACCTTTTCAGACGCCGTCGCTGCCGCTGTACTTGCCTTATCGTTGAGAACTTCGGTATTGTAAAGCTGGGACCAATAATTCTCCATATAATCGGGAAGGGTCATCGTCTTGTAATCCTTCTGTTCGCGTGTCACGAAACCGTGGGATATCTTTACATTGATCTGAGGTGTCTCTCCCTTTCCCTGTTTGGTGGTGATCATAATGACGCCGTTGGCGGCACGGGAACCGTAAAGGGCTGTGGAAGCGGCATCCTTCAGGACGGTGATCTGGTCGATATCGCCGGTGGGGATGGTTGCCAGGTTTCCTGAATAGATCATACCGTCCATGACGATAAGAGGGTCGGTATTACCATTGATGGAGCCGATACCGCGGATGGTGATTGTGGCGTCAGCACCGGGCTGTCCTCCGGCTGAGGTCAGACGCAGACCGGGGGTGGTACCGTTAAGGGTGTTCAGAGGGTTGGTAGCCGGGACAAGCTCGATCTTGTCACCGCTCACCTTTCCTGCAGAACCGGTGAAGGAGGTTTTCGTAGCGGAACCATATGCCACGACCATGACTTCGTCAATGGCTTCGGCATCGGTAGCCAACATTACGTTGATGACAGAACGGCCGCCGTTTTCGACCTCCTGAGTCGTATAACCGATGGATGAGAAAACGAGAACCGCCTTGGCATTGGGAACGCTGATGGAATATTTACCATCGGCATCTGCCGCCGTACCGGTTGTCGAATTCTTCACCACGACGCTTGCGAAGGGTATGGGAGCCCCGTCTTTTGCGTCAGTCACGACTCCTGTCACTTTGATTTGTGCATGCGCGCTGAAAACGGTAAGCAGCATCGTGCACAAGAAAATGATAGTACGTTTCATGTAAGAATAATTTGGGTGTTTAAGGTTATTTGGAATCAAAGATAAACTAAAAATCGTTACCTTATACTATGGCGGCAGAAAAAAAACCGGCGGTAAATCAGTGACTTACCGCCGGTAATTACGATTTGTTACAAAAGAATGGCTTTTCCGGTGATTAATAAACCGCCGGCCCTTTCTTTAGTTATGATATGCCTCGTAACCGTAATTCTGCTGATCCCTCATATTGGGGTTGGCATCCATCTCGGTGATAGGAATAGGAGCCACCACCTTGTGGAAATCCTTGTCGTTGCGACCGTTTACAGGGTCGATCGACACGTATGCGGGATGCGAAGCATCGCGGGTGAATGAACGTCCCTTGCGCAGGAAATCCCAGATGCAGAAGCCTTCCATGATGAGCTCGCGGCGGCGCTCGTTGAAGATAGCCGTCTTGAGAGCCGCTCCGCTGAGTCCGCTGAGCTTGTCGGTGGTGCGGGCTTCATAAACCTTGTTGAGCCAGTTCAGGGCTTCAGCGTCCCTGCCGCCCAGCTCGGAGCAAGCCTCAGCTGCGATCAGATACATCTCGGGAACCCTGACTGCGGGAATGTTGTGCACGAACGGGCTGCCCTCGAGGCCTCCGATGAACTTATAGTAGAAGCGTGCGGAATAACCGTTTACGCCCTGCTTGCACTCGGAAAGGGGAACGTCGGCGGGGCCGGTCGAAGACTTATCCTCGTGGAGGAGTCCGTGACGCACATCCTTGGGGTTCTCGTCGAGCAGTGCGAGGAAGGTGTCGCTCACACCGCCGTCACCGTAACCCTTGCTCTCGGTACCGCTGCGGCGGCCGTTTGCGCCCATTGTCTGGTTGAAGACATAACCGGGCATACGGTCGGAGTTGTGGTCGTTGATGTTGAACTGCATCTCGAACAGCGACTCGGACTGGTTCTTCTGGTTCACCTTTTCAACATACTGGTTGTAAGGGATGCAGGATCCGCCTGCTGCAGCCTCTTCGGCATACTTCAGTGCGTTGGTCCAGTCTTCCTGATAGAGGCATACGCGTGCGAGCATACCCTTGATGCCATAAGTAGTCCAGTAGCCGACATCCTTGCGGGAATTGTCGATATCTGCAAGAGCTTCGGTCAGGAGCTCCTTGACATAATTCATGGTTTCGATCAGGGTAGCACGGCGAGGAGGATTGACAATAGCTTCGATGTTGTCATCCCTGGTCTTCATAAGGGGAAGGCCGAGGTCGAACTTGCTGTCGGATTTCGCGAATGCGGGAGGATAGCAGAAGGTCTTGGTGAGTTCCAGATATGCATATGCCTTGCAGGCCTTTGCCTGGGCAATCATATCCTTCACGAGAGCTGTCTGCTCGAGTTTTTCGGCATTTGCGATGAAATTGTTTGCGTCCTTGATGGCCCTGAAGCCGGGAAGCCAGATTTCGCCGGCCTCTCCGTAGGTTGAAGAGCTCTCCCTGTAGGAGTACTCGACTGTCAGATACTGGCCGCCGCCATTGTTGTAAAGCATATAGTCGGGACCCTTGATATCCTGGCGGATCATAGTGTTACGACCGCAGAAGTTTCCGGTAGTAATGCCGTCATATACGCCCATCAGGGCTGCATTTGCGGAAGATTCGTTCTCGAAAAGGGATTCCGAGGTAACCTGGATGGCAGAACTTCTGTCCAGGAAATCGGTACAGGAAGCCGCAGAAACCGCTACTAAAGCAACAAGTGCTATGATATATTTGTTTTTCATATCTTCCTACAATTAAAAGTTAAGATTCAAGCCGATGATATACGTACGCTGGGAAGGCCAGGTGTAAGCATAGCGGCCACCGGCGGTAGTCACTTCGGGGTCAAAGCCGAGTGCGTTCCAGAGCAGTAAGTTCTCGCCCTGGACATAGATGTCAATACCCCTCATCTTCAGGTTGTGGCAGAAAGCTGCGGGAAGCTTGTAGGCAAGCTTGACGTTCTTGAGCTTTGCATAGTCACCCTTGTAGAGGTATCTGGAGGAGTGGTTCGAGCCGTTCTTGACGGACTGCAGGAGCAGAGGACGGGTTCCGGAAGTGTTGTTCGGGGTCCAGTAGTCGAGCATCCTGCGTTCGTGGGTAATGGTTGCGGAGTTTCCGTCATCATCCCAGGAAGTAGGTCCTGCATAGTCATATACATTGAAGCCGAGACCGAAGCCGAGGAGGGCGCTCAGTTCAAAATTGTAGAAGTTGATGGAGGTGCTCAGACCGCCCGACCACTTGGGGTTGTAGTTGCCGAAGGTCTGGCGGGTTGCGTCAGCATAGTTCTTCACAATGGTCTTTTCGCCTGTCTCGTCATTGACCTTGTACCACTGGGGTTCACCGGTATTGGGATCTATACCGGCCCACTCGGGAAGATACCAGGTATGGAGAGCCTCACCCACGCGGGTGATGGTATAGGTTCCTACGTCGTCGTTAGGATATTCGAGGAGCTTGTTCTGGAGATATGCCAGGTTGAGCTTCATATTCCACTGGAAGTTCTTGGCCTCTACGAGATATCCGCCCAGAGCGAGCTCGAATCCCTTGTTGCCGAGCTTACCGAGGTTGACGGTAGCGGTGGAGAAACCGGTGGTCCTGGAGAGTTCCTGGTCGATGAGGAGGCTGTCGGACTTGCGGTCATACCAGTCGGCTTCCAAGGTGATGCGGCCATTGAAGAAGGTCAGGTCGAGACCGATGTCAAGGATAGCGTTCTTCTCCCAGCTCAGGTTGTAGTTCTCGACATTGTCGATGATGGCACCCGAGATGTTGTTGTAATCGTTTCCGAAGGAATAACCGCCGGAGTAGTCGTACAGACCGCTCGGGCGGGTACCGCTGGTACCGTAACTTGCACGCAGCTTACCTTCTGTCAGCCAGGAAGTGACACCTTGCATAAAGTTCTCCCTGGTGAAGCGCCAGGCACCGGATACGGAGTAGAATCCGCCCCAGCGGTGACCCTCCGCGAAGCGTGACGAACCGTCGCGGCGATACGAAGCGGTAAGGAAGTACTTCTCAGCGAAGTTGTAATCGACCTTGCTGATCAGCGAGAGCATACCTTCGTCGGTATGGTTACCGTTGAATGCGGTAATCAGGGTTCCGGCATTGATTGAAGGGGTGTACGGGGTCTGGTACTGGGAAATTGAACCTCCCATATAATTGGTCTTCTGGTTTTCCGCCTCCCAGGCCACCATGGCGCCGAGATTGTGCAGGCCGAAGCTCTTGGTGTAGTTCAATACGGTCGAGGACGATGTACGGCTTCTTGTGGTGTTCCACTCATAGTAGATACCGTTGTTGTTCTTACCTGCCGCCACTCCCGGAGGATACCAGCGGATCTCGTTCACGATGCGGGCATCATAGCTGAAGGTTTCCTTCAGGGTGAGGCCGGGAGCGAGGTTCAACTGAGCCCAAGGCTTAACGGTAACGTGGTGGATCTCATCATCGTAGGCAGCCTTGGAGAGAATCATCGGGGCGTTGTAACCCGACATTTCAGTGAAGTTTACGTTCCACGAACCGTCAGAGTTCTTGATGGGGATGGTCGGAGGCAACTGTACTGCAACACGCCAGGGGTTTGCATACATATTGCCGCTCTGAGGTCCCACGAGAGTATTGTGGGAGAAGTTCATGTTGGCACCGAACCAGAAGAGTTTGCTCTGCTTGGAAACGATGTTGGTACGGCCGCTGATACGCTGCAGCCCGGTATTCTGCATAGGGCTCTTGAGGTCGTAGTACTCACCGGATACGAAATAGGTGATCTTGTCGGTTCCGCCCGAGAGGGAGATGTTGTATTTCTGGGTGGTTCCGAGGCGGGAGACTGCGTCAAGCCAGTTGCTGTCGCTGAACTTGTCCTTGGTGTCGCCCCAGAAGTCATAAACCTTTCCGTCCTGGACGTATTTCTTGTTGAATGCGTCACGTGCGGACTGCAGATATGTGTTGTACTTGCTCTGGTCGGCATACATCTTTACAACATAGCCGTAAGGGTCTTCCTTGGCCTTCTTACCGTCGTTGTACATCAGGTTGTGCATCTTTGCGGTGGTCCATATTTCCGCATATTCCTCGGCATTTACAAGGTCGGGCTTATACATGAAGTCGGAGACACCGGTAACGACGCTCACGTCAACTTTCATCTTGCCTGCCTTACCCTGCTTGGTGGTGATCAGGATCACACCGTTTGCAGCACGGGAGCCGTACAGAGCTGCGGAAGCGGCATCCTTCAGGACGGTGATGGACTCGATGTCGGAAGGGTTGATACTGGTCATAGGGCTGACCGAGTGGTTACCCAGCTCCGCGAGGTCGGACATATCTACTGCAATACCGTCAATGACATACAGAGGTGCCAGCGATGCGTTCATCGAACCGAAACCGCGGACGCGGATATTCGGCATCGAACCGGGCTGTGCGCCGCCATAGGACATCAGACCAGGCATATTGGAGGTAAGGGCGTCAGTGAAGGAAGCGTAGGGACGCTCCGTCATCACCTCTTCGCTCACGACGCTTGCCGAGCCGGTGTACGAGGATTTCTTGACGGTACCGTAAGCGACAACGATGGTTTCGTCAATCGACTGGGCATCGGTTGCCAGCATTACGTTGATTACTGTGCGGCCGCCGTTCTCGACCTCCTGAGTCAGATAACCCACGGAGGAGAAGATCAGGACCGAGTTGGCGGAAGGAACCGTAATGGCGTAATTACCATCCGCGTCCGCCGCCGTACCTGTGGTGGTGTTCTTCACCACGACGCTTGCGAACGGGATCGGCTCTCCGTTTTTGGCGTCGGTGATGACTCCTGTCACCTTGATTTGTGCGAAAGCCGACGTTACCGTGGCCAGAAATGCGCACAAAAGAATGATAGTACGTTTTTTCATTTGATTTGTATTGTTGGTAAGTAAAAGTGTCGATACAAATTGGTTCAAAAATAAGAAAAAATTTCTTTTCCTGTTTTGGCTTCATACAAAACGCCGCCGCAAGAGATTTGCGACGGCGTTTTCCATAAAGTTTCTATAGCCTATTCAGTAGGATTCTGCTTAGCTAACGGATTGGAATCTATCTCGTTATAAGGAAGAAGCCACTGCCACTTGAGGGAGTTAGCGGGAATGTAACGGGCCGCCTCGCCGGGGAACTGCTCTCCGTACATATTGTAGTTGGAGGCTTCCGGGTCGAGATTGGTGGGCATCTTCGTCATGGAAGTTTTCCAGCCGTTTGCGGTACCGCCCTGGTTGTAACCCTCACGGGGCTTCGGACCGCGGTCGCATGCCACATTGAGGCGTTTGAGGTCGAACCAGCGGAGGCCTGCCTCAGCCCAGAGCTCCACGCGGCGTTGCCACATGATCTTCTCTACGAGTGCGTCACCGGTTTCGGTAGGCATCGTATATGAAGGATCGCGGAAATGACCGAGGTCATACACAAGTTGCTGGGCCCTGCTAACATCGGTATTGCTCTTCGCATATCCTTCGGCTGCAATCATCATCATTTCGGGAAGCCTCATGTAGGGAACGTCAAAATAGGTATTCTGGACGCCGTCATCGTTGATGAGCCATTTCTGAGACATCCAGGGGCATATACGCGCACTTCCTGTGGGAACCCATAGGGTGATGCCGTCGTACGCCGTATTATTCTTAACGTTACCCTTCTTGCGGGTGAAAGGATTTTCAACCCAGTTGTTCTTGCGGACATCCGTGTCGGGAATAGTCTTGTACAACAGGCTGTTGATGGCACGCGGGGAGTTGCGGTTGTAGGATGCGGAGTTGTTGGAGATGAAGTTGTGCCAAGAGCGGAGGGTGCCGTGCTGGGTTGCATCATCCGAGTGTCCCTGTGCCCAGAGCCATTCAGTGTTGCTCATATCCGACATCTGGTTCTTGAAAGGACCGCAGGTATAGGTGTCGGCCTGCAGCTTTGCGCCGGAATTCTTGACGACATCGTCGGCCACGGCGGCAGCCTCAGCCCATTTGCCCATGGTAAGCAGTATACGGGCCTTCATGCCCTTTGCCACCCACTGGTCGATATGGGTCTTGTTCTTCTTGACCTCCTTTGTGCTCTCGAGACAGGTGATTGCGTCGTTGATATCGGTAAGCATCTGGGTATAGCACTCTTCCACGGTGCTGCGCGCCTTGGTGCTTTCCTTCGAAGGTTCGGTACGGATGATTGCTCCAAGCTGGGCGTTGTTGCCGGCCTTGTCAGGATAGTAACGCTCGCCCCAGGTCTGGGTCAGCTGGAACAGCGCGAAAGCCCTGTATGCCAGCGCCTGGCCCTTGACGAAGTTGCGGGAACTATCGTCACCAGGGCAGTTCTCCTTGTCGTCGATGTAGTAGAGAATCTTGTTGGCGTTGTTGATGACACGGTAGAAGAACTTCCAGTAGTAGTTGAGGTCGTTGTAGTTGTGGGTGAGGTTCCAGTGATGGGTCCACTGAGCGGAGAACTTGTACATCACGTTCTCATAGGTCCAGACCACATCGTCGCTCATAAATGCAAGATGGAGGCAGAAGGTGGAGTAACCGCCCTGGCCGTAATAACCGGTGGTGGTTCCCGAAGCACCTCCCTCGTGCATCAGACGGTGGATACCGTTGATTGCTCTTAAGGCATTGTCGGTGCTGCTGAAAATAGTGGATTCGGCGACCTGGGAGGTCGGCTCCGTATCGAGAGCGCCCTTTGCGCAGGAAGTCAGCGTCAATGCGGCCGCCGCAAAAACCAACAGGAAAGTATTAATTATATTTTTCATAATCTGTTTCCTCCTGAATTAAAGGGTGAAATTGAGACCTACGGTTATAGTCCTTGCGGGGTTGTAGCGCGATCCGCCGGAGTCGTAGTTGCTGAGGGAGTAGTTTGCGAAGAGACCCTGGCGGGTGTTGAGCACTGCGAGGTGGTCAGCGGAGACATAAGCCTTGAGGCCCATCAGGTGAATCTTGTTGCAGAACTTCTTGGAGAAGTCATATGCCAGCGTCATACTGTTGATTTCGAGCATGTTGGTAGAGGTGAGCCAGCGGGTGGAACGGGTACCTGCGACATTCTCGGCGTAAGTCGAAGAGCCGAGGGCTGTAGCGGTATTGGTGAACATTGCCACATCGGTGACGTCGCCCTCCTTTTCCCATGCCTTCAGCATGTCAACGTGCATGTTGATCTTGGAGGTAGCGATGGTACCGGGCTGCATCAGGTTGGCGTATGTACGGTCGTAGGTGTAACCGCCGAGCTGGTAGTAGAGGTTGATGTTGAAGCTGAACCTTCCTACCCGGAGGTCGGAGGTGATACCGCCGTAGAGCTTGGGCAGGGACGAGCCGCTGTAATCCTCCTTGGATTTTGCCATTGCAGTCGTGTACTGTTTGCCGTCGATTTCAATGATATTGGCGTCTTTAATGACCTTTCCTTCATTGTCGAAATAACTGTCTCCGAGTTCATAGTAGTTGAGACCGGTCTTGGGATCCACGCCTTTCCACTGGTAGAGCCACCACTCATATACAGAATGACCCTGCTCCACCTTGTTGTAGGATGAGTTCCTGGTAAATGCGGGAATAGGAAGATAGGTGATGACATTCTTGACTGCGGAGCCGTTTACGCCCACGTTCCATGTGACCTTCTTGTTGCGGATGATGTCATATCCGAGGGCGAATTCGAGACCGTGGTTGAGGAGGGCTCCGTCATTGTCATTGTAAGAGGTAAGACCGGTAGAAGGGGACAGGGTGACCTCCATCAGCAGGTTCGTCGTGGAACGGTGGAAATACTCGAGGCTACCTGTCAAGCGGCGCTTGAATGCGGAGAATTCGACTGCTGCATCCCAGTTTGTGGAAACCTCCCACTCGAGGAGGGGGTTTCCGGGAGAGGTCACGTTCTGGGTATAACCGGCCTCGGTCATGTTGGAGTTCCTCGCATAAAGGGCCATCCAGGGATAATAGCTGTCGAAGTCATCGCTACCTACGGTACCTACGGAAGCACGGAGCTTCAGCATGTCGAACACGCTGCCGCGCATGAAGTCCTCATTGGAAATCATCCACGAACCTCCGATTGACCAGAAGTTACCCCAGCGGACATTCCTTTCGAAACGGGAACTGCCGTCACGGCGGAAGGAAGCGGAGATGAAATACTTGCTCAGGTAGTCATAGTTGACTCGGCCGAAGTAACCTTCGTTCTTATAAGTGTTGACATAACCGGAAGGCATTGTGTTGAGTTCGGTGTAGTTGTTGAACTCATAGTTGTCGCCTATGATGATCTGCTCCTTCATGCCGGTGGACACATTCTGATAGTAGTACGAACTCCACTCGTGTCCGAGCAGGGCGTCGAGATGGTGGTCGCCATAGGAATGGTTCCAGTCGAGCAGCTGGTTGAGAGTCCAGGTGTGGGTCTTTACATAAGTAAGGGACGAACTGGTGGTTCCGGAGATCTTTTCGGGATAGTACGGGGTTGCCGAGTATGCCTGATAATCGTTGCTGTAGAGGGATGCGTTGGTCGTGAACTTGAAGTCCTTGAGGAAGTTGATTTCGACATAGGGCTTTGCGTTCAGAATGTTGCGGTGCTGGCCGTTTACGCGCGCCTCGCAATACTTGACTGCATTGGAGGATGCGTAGATGGCCTGTGCGGGTATCGGCTCGGCGTAGTTGTCATAACCTTCACCGAAGTTGTATATCTTCTGGCCGTATTCATCCAGCACATAATCTCCGTTTGAATAGTGGAGGTGGATAGGATACATCGGCGGAATCTTCTTCGTGGTGTGGAACGGGTTGCTCATATCACCCTGTGAAGTGCTCTGGATACCGTAGCGCTCGCTCACCTGTGCGGAGAGGTTGACTCCGACCTTGAACCAGTCCTTCTGCGAGGAGATGTTTGCGCGAGCGGAGAAGCGCTCGAAACCGGAACCGATCATATAACCTTCCTGATTCACATATCCGAAGGATCCGAAATAGGTGGTGAACTTGCTCCTTCCGCTTACCGAGAGAGAGTAGTCCTGAACCTGTCCTACCTGCTCGACAGAGGGTTCCCAAGCGATATCGTCTTCCCATTTCAGCTTTGCATTGGGGTTATACTTACCCTCGTTGCTGACCACGTCATAGACGCTGTTGACTCCCGTCCAGGGGTTGTATGCGTCGGAATAGTTGTGCTGGTCGACTACGACCTTGGATGCGTTCTGGGCAGCCAGAGCAGGATCGGCACCGCCGATTACATAGTCGTTGTAGAGCTGTCTCCATGTGGACTCCATATACTGGGCCACGTTCATGCGGGGATAGTCCTTCTGCTCGCGGGTCACGAAACCGTGAGCCACCTTGAGGGAGATGACGGGTTTGTCGCCCTTGCCCTGGCGGGTGGTGATCATGATGACGCCGTTTGCCGCGCGGGCACCGTAAAGGGCCGTGGAAGCGGCATCCTTCAGGACGGTGATGGACTCGATGTCGCCGGCAGGAATACTGGAGAGAACTCCGTTGTAAACCATTCCGTCGAGAACGATAAGAGGGCTTGTATTACCATTGATCGATCCGACACCGCGGACCGTGATGGTAGCATCGGCACCCGGCTGTCCGAGAGCCGATGTAAGGCGGATACCGGGAGTCGAACCGTTAAGGGTGTTCAGGGGGTTCGTGGCGGGGACAAGTTCGATCTTATCGCCGCTCACCTTGCCTGCCGATCCGGTAAAAGAGGCTTTCGTTGCAGTACCGTAAGCCACGACCATCACCTCGTCGAGAGCCGAGGCGTCGGTTGCCAGCATTACGTTGATTGAAGAGCGTCCTCCCACTTCTACCTCCTGGGTCACATAACCGATGGAGGAGAAAACGAGGACAGATTTTGCGGACGGTACAGAAATAACATACTTTCCGTCCGCATCTGCGGCTGTTCCCGTAGTCGAATTCTTGACTACGACGCTGGCGAACGGAATAGGGGACCCGTCAGCGGCGTCGGTAACGACACCGGTCACCTTGACCTGTGCGAACGCGCCCGTAGCGAACACGAGCATCGCGCACAAAATGATTGTCAGTCGTTTTTTCATCTGTATTGTTGTTAAGTAAGTAGGATTATCATTTACGGTTGCCCCAAAGTTAATAAATATTTGCGTTGTATTTTAATCCTTTTGCCAAAAAGAGTGTATAATTATTATTGTTTTTCTTTCTATCCGACTAATACACAACGCTCAACATCTCCCCGGAACAAGACGTAAGGAGGGCCGGCTGTTTCTGATTATGGAAACGGCCGGCCTCTCACAGGATGGACTCCTGTACTTGATTACTTCTCCAGGACGTCCCGGAACTGCTGATACAGCAGATTGATCGTATTGTAATAGATCTTGTAAACGGCTCCCTCTCCAACGGTATCGAGTTTGGTGCTGGAGCAGAGGCAGACGAAGCCCCAGTCGGACTCGGGGTCGAAGAACATGCAGCTCTTGAGTCCCTGTGCGCTGCCGGTGTGCCCCTTGAGCACCTTGCCTTCGATGAAGAAAGGCTCCGTACGGGTGGTAAGGCAGTAATACTTGCCCGGTTCTGCCGGAGTGACGGGGGTGAGAAGTTTCTTGATTCCCGCCTCGGAGAGGATGCGGTTGCCGTTGGGAGCCACGCCGCCGTTCTGCAGGGTCTTCATCCATTTGGCCAGATTCGGAGCGGAGATCTTCATTCCGCCGGTCGGCGACCAGTAGCAGCCGTCTATTCCTATCTGATAGGAGCCCTCCGCAACCTTGGGTTCATTTACGGGAACATACCCCTTGGCCCGGACGATGGTATCCTTTTCCTTGTCATAAGTGTAAAGGGTAGTGAATTTCGATTTGTCGAGGCTGTCGAGGTTATAGCCGGCGTTATCGGCGCCTATTGGGCGCAAGATATGGTTGAGCACATAATTGTCGAACCTCTCGCCCGAGACCTTCTCGATAATTATTCCCATAAGATTGAGCGCCCTGTTGCAATATTTGTAGCCCTGTCCGGGAGCCCAGTCGGCAAAGCACATCGCTATGGTATCGGCCGACATCTTGGCCGGATTCACGTATTTGTCATCGCGGTACCAGGTGGCGCCGTGACGGTCGATCATGCTGGAAGTATGCGAGAGCAGCATCTTGACGGTGATGGGGATGTCAGGGTACTTCGGGTTGCGCAGCGAGAAGCCCAGATACTGGTTGACATCGTCCTCCAGATTGATCTTCCCGGCCTCCACGAGCTGCATTATCGAAACTCCGGAGAAGGATTTGGAGATGGATGCGATGCGGAAGATGTCATTGATTTCCAGGGGCTCCTTGGTCTCTACGTCGCGGTAGCCGAATGCCTTCTCATAGACAATCTTGTTACCCTTAACCAGCACCACCGACAATCCTGCCGTGCGGCACTCATCCATATAACCCAGAATGGTCTTCTCAATCTGGCGGTTGCTCATTGTCTTGCCGGAGCGCGCATAACCCGCTCCACAGACAAACATCAGACACAGAGATAAACAAATAAAAATCCTTTTCATTTCTATAAAGTCATTTTACCATACTTATATTTCCAGGGTACATTCTGATAAGCCGGCGTCCGGCGGATCAATCCCTCGACGACCGCATTTATCTTCTTAATGTCGTCGGTATCCACTCCGCCCTCCTTGCGCCACTTCTCGATATAGCTGTCGGTCCAGTTGAAAACAGCCTCCTCAACCGGCGAGAGCTGCTGGATATAACCGGTGCCTTCGACATTGTAAAGCTTCTTGAAATTGAGGTATTTCGGCCCGTTGCCGCGCTTGATGTCGAAAATCTGCGTCTTGAGCTTCAGCGACATATCGCACATCCAGCTGTTGTCGCGGTTGGAAGGATCGCCCTTGAGCAGCGGGTTGATCAGCTCGGTGCCGCCCTTGACCCAGGCCGGAATGGCAACCGAGGTGGGAGGATAGCCCATCGCCGTCCAGAGCGTCACCAGTTCCGGATTCTCGCCGGGCTTGACCCCCTGCACCACCGAAGAGACATAGGTGGTGATACGGGGAATAAAATCCGAATCGGGAATGTGGCCGTCGCCGAACTCGATGCCCTCGTCCACCAGCGCGCGGAAATCGACCCCCATCAGGCTGTTGTAGAAACTCCTGGCGCCCTTGTCGAAAATATAGCGCGCAGTGAACTCTGTGCCTTCCGAGAATATCTTGTCGGCATTATCCTTGCGGATATATCCGCCACCGGCGTCCTTCTCGCCCATCACAGACCAGTTGGCATAAACCAGCCACCCGTCGGGGGCGACCTTGGGATCGTTGACGTCGAACACCCAGTATTCGACACTGTCGTGGAGCACCCTCGTCTCCACGTAAGCCGCACCGCCGTGGGCGTCGATCACTCCGTAATGCGACGCGACGTTCCTGTCCTTGAGTTTGATGCGGGAAGTGTTGATGGTATCCAGCAGATGCAGGAAATCCTCCAGGGTGACGCATTGGTCGAGCGCCTCCTTCATAAGATAGCCGTTGCTCCGCTTTGCTTTCTCCGCTTCGTCCGTAATCAGATTGTGCGAAGCAGTGTTCATAATGGCGAAGCCCTTCTCGTTGGCCCCGAACCAGGCGCTCACCGGGTTGGGAGCAGTAGCGGCAAGTCCGAGCCAGGCGTACTTGCCCTCGTCGTGATAGGCGAATCTCTGCGACACGAAGTGGTCGCTGCCGTCGGTGTTTTTCCACATCAGCGGCCTTCCGTCTTTTGTCGCCTTTCCGGTGATGATGACCGAAGTGCAGGCGAATGCCCCTGTGCAGAGCAGGGCGAAAAACAGAACTGCGATTGTTTTCTTCATTTTTATTGCGTTTTTAGATTCCCGGTCAAGCCGGGAATGACGGGAGTTCAGGTCGGGAATGATGTTCGTCACCCCCGACTTGATCGGGGGTCTATTCGTGAACTATCTTTTCAAACAGCGGTTTCATACTGATTTTTCCCGTAACTATTTCACGGAGCTTCTCAACGGGAATCCTCTCCTGCTGCATGGTGTCGCGGTCGCGCAGTGTCACGCAGTTGTCGTTGAGGGTATCGTGGTCGATTGTTATGCAGTACGGGGTTCCGATGGCATCCTGGCGGCGGTAACGCTTGCCGATGGAGTCCTTCTCGTCATACTGGCAGTTGAACTCGAACCTGAGGGTATCGAGGATCTCGCGCGCCTTCTCGGGAAGGCCGTCCTTCTTGACAAGGGGAAGGATGGCCAGCTTGACCGGCGCGATGCAGGCGGGAAGGCGGAGCACAACGCGTTCCTCTCCACCTTCGAGTTTCTCCTCGCAGTAAGCGTTCGAAAGGATGGCGAGGAAGGTGCGGTCGAGTCCGATGGAGGTCTCGATGACATAAGGCACGTAACTCTCGTTGGTCTCGGGGTCGAAGTACTGGATCTTGCGGCCGCTGAACTGCTGGTGCCTCGAAAGGTCGAAATCGGTGCGGCTGTGGATGCCTTCGAGCTCCTTGAATCCGAAGGGGAATTCAAATTCTATGTCGGTAGCGGCATTGGCATAGTGGGCAAGTTTCTCGTGGTCGTGGAAGCGGTATTTGTCATCTCCCAGGCCGAGGGCCTTATGCCACGAGAGTCTTATCTCCTTCCACTTTTTGAACCACTCGAGTTCGGTGCCGGGGCGGACGAAGAACTGCATCTCCATCTGCTCGAATTCCCTCATGCGGAAGATGAACTGGCGCGCCACGATCTCGTTGCGGAAGGCCTTTCCGATCTGCGCGATGCCGAAGGGGATCTTCATTCGGCCGGTCTTCTGCACGTTGAGGAAGTTGACGAAGATGCCCTGTGCCGTCTCGGGACGCAGGTACAGGGTGCCGGCCTCGCCGTCCACGTTGCCCATCTGGGTGCTGAACATAAGGTTGAACTGGCGCACCTCGGTCCAGTTCTTGGTGCCCGAAATGGGGCAGGCAATCTCGCAGTCGATGATGATCTGGCGGAGTTCGTTGAGGTCGTTCCTGTTGAGCGCCTCCGTCATCCTGGCGTGAACCTCGTCATACTTGACCTTGCTGCGCAGGACATTGGGATTGGTGGCGCGGAACTGCTCCTCGTTGAAGGCATCGCCGAATTTGCGGCGGCCCTTCTCCACCTCTTTGTTCATCTTCTCTTCCAGCTTGGCCAGATAATCCTCGATGAGCACGTCGGCGCGGTAGCGCTTCTTGGAGTCCTTATTGTCGATCAGCGGGTCGTTGAAGGCGCCCACGTGGCCGGATGCCTCCCAGATGCGGGGATGCATGAAGATGGCCGAGTCGATTCCGACGATATTGTCGTTGAGATGGACCATCGCCTCCCACCAGTATTTCTTTATGTTGTTCTTCATCTCCACGCCCATCTGACCGTAGTCGTAAACGGCGCTCAGGCCGTCGTAAATCTCGCTCGACGGGAATACGAAACCATACTCCTTGGCGTGTGCGACAAGATTCTTGAAAACTTCTTCCTGTGTCATATATCGTTGTTATTTATTATTTCTGTTGTCTGTCCGGCGGGACGGTATACCCACCTGAACCTGTGCCACCCTCGGCACCATAAGAGGGAGGGGCCCACGAAGTGGGAGGGGTCGAGCGGAGCGAGACGGTTCAGGAGGGTATACCGTCCCGTCGGACATATTAATTAATCAATCAAACATATTCAACGCAAGTTTGGCCTCGTCGCTCATCAGCGATGGAGTCCACTCGGGCTCGAAGACAAGGTCCACATTGACGCTTTCCACCCCGGGAACCATCATCACCGCATTGTAAACCTGCGCCACCACCTCGTCCGCAATGGGGCAGTTGGGGGCCGTCAGCGTCATCTTGACTCCGACTTTGTTGTCCTCTATATTTATCTCGTAAATAAGTCCGAGCTCATAGATGTCCACCGGAATCTCCGGGTCGAACACCGTCTTGAGCGCCAGGACCACATCGTCCCTCTTGGGAACCTTCTTATTATCTGTTTCAGCACTCATACTTCTTTGCGTAAGCCTTGATTTGTCCTATCATCGACACCAGTCCGTTGGCGCGCGTGGGCGAGAGATTCTCCCTCAACCCGATCTTCTCTATAAACCCGAAATCGGACGATGCGATATCCTCGGGCTTCTGTCCGTTATAGACCCTTATCAACAGTGAAATGATACCCTTGGTTATGATGGCGTCGCTGTCGGCCGTAAACCAGATACGGCCGTCGCGGTACTCGCAGGCGAGCCACACCCTCGACTGGCAGCCACTGATAAGCTTGTCGTCGGTCTTATCCTTTTCATCGATTATGGGAAGCGACGAACCGAGCTCAATTAGGTACTCATACTTGTCCAGCCACTCGTCAAAGACGGAGAACTCCGCCACGACCTCTTCGGCTATCTCTTCCGGTTTGCGTGTATTCATATTCATATAGCTTTCAACATTGCGAGCGTCTTTTTGAGACACTCCATAAAAAATTCCGCTTCTTCCATAGTGTTGTACGGAAGCAGGGAGATCCTCAGCAGGCCCTTGTCGGAGAACTTCCGGACCAGGGGCTCGGCGCACATCAGGCCCGACCGCACGGCTATGCCCATCTTATCGAGAATGAGCGCCATATCTTCGGGGTGCGCCCCCTCGACCGAGAAGGAGATCACCGGAACCTTGTTCCCCATATCCCTCGGAAGTCCCGCTATCCGCAGGCCGTTTATCTTCTGAAGCTGTTCCACGAGGAACATAACGATGCGGCGTTCCTCGTGGAACACATCCGCATCACTGCGCATCGCCTCTGCCATCTTAAGCGCCGGGGCATAGCAGGCCGCCGCGGGATAATTCGGAGTGCCCGCCTCGAACTTGAGGGGCAGCGGTGCGTACGTCGTCCCTTCGAAGCTCACGGTCCCGACCATATCTCCGCCGCCGAAGAAAGGCGGCATCTTTTCGAGCAGCGCCTTCTTTCCGTATAGGACTCCGGTCCCTGCGGGAGCATAGATCTTATGACCCGAGAAGATATAGAAATCGCACCCTAGCGCGGCTACATCCGACTCGCTGTGGACCACGCCCTGAGCGCCGTCCACCGCCACCGGAATCCCCTTCGCGTGGGCCATCGAGACCATCTCCCTGATCGGGTTGACAATACCCAGCACATTGGATACCTGGGCTACGGAGACCAGTTTAACTCGTCCGTCCAGCATCCTCTCGTACTCGTCGAGAATGATCTCGCCACGGTCGTCGACCGGGATGAATCCGAGCTCGGCGCCAACCCTGTCGCAAGCCAGCTGCCAGGGAACCAGGTTGGAGTGATGCTCCGCCTCGCTGACCAGGATCCTGTCGCCCTTTCCGACGAAACGGGCCGTAAAACTGTGGGCAAGCAGGTTGAAAGAGGCGGTCGCGCCCGAAGTAAGGATTACACAACCATCCTCGCCGGCGTTAATGAATCTCTTGACAGCGGCGCGCCCCTGCTCATAGAGGTCGGTCGCCTCGGCGCTCAGGCGGTGGACCGCACGGTGGATGTTGGCGTTGGAGTTCCTGTATATCGTATCGTGGAGTTCGAGAACCTCCCTGGGTTTCTGCGAAGTAGCGGCATTGTCGAAATAGACGAAACGTTTGCCGTACACACTCCTTTCCAGTATCGGAAAGGCCTCCCTTATGTTATTTCCATTCAAAATCATATATCTTGCGAAGTTAACAAAAATACCTAATTTTGTAGAGATAAAGATGCAATTATTATGTATGAGTATATAACCGGAAGGCTCGTGGAACTGCTCCCGACCGAGGCTGTCGTCGAAAACGGAGGGTTCGGATATTCCGTCCTCATCTCGCTGAGCACATTCACCCGACTTCAGAAAGACGGCGAGGAATTCGTCAAACTCTACCTGTATCACCACTTGCGCGAAGAGGAGGAAGCCTTCTTCGGATTTTACGACAAGGACGAAAGGGAACTTTTCATCCAGCTTATCTCCGTCTCCGGCATCGGCCCCAACTCGGCAAGGATGATGCTCTCGTCGATGACCTCCGACGAACTCCGCACCGCCATCATAGCGCAGGACACCAACAGGATCAAGAGCATCAAGGGCATCGGCCTCAAGACGGCGCAGCGCATCATCCTCGAGCTCAAGGACAAGGTCGGACCGGCAACCGGAGGCTCGGCCGCCGTTGTTTCCGCTCCGGGCGATTCATCGATAAGGGACGAGGCTCTCAGCGCACTGGTGCTTCTCGGCTTTGCGAAACCCGCGGCAGAAAAGGCCCTCGGAGCGGTCCTGAAGGAGGATCCGGCTGCAAAATTGGAGGACCTTATCAAAAAAGCTCTCAAAATTTTATGAGTCTCGATTTTTTTGCTATATTTGCCTCGTATAATTTTTTGTAAAACCTGTTAGTTCGATATTATTATGAACGTTCCCGCAAACCTCAAATACACAGAGGATCACGAATGGGTTAAAGTCGACGGCGACGTAGCTGTCGTAGGTATCACCGATTTCGCTCAGGGCGAGCTTGGTGACGTTGTATTTGTTGATGTCCAGACCGCTGGCGAAACCCTTGCAAAGGGCGAGACCTTCGGTACCATCGAGGCGGTCAAGACTGTCGCAGATGCATTTATGCCGGTTTCCGGTGAAGTCCTCGAAGTAAACGAAGCGCTTGACGGCGCTCCGGATCTGGTAAACTCAGATCCTTACGGAGACGGATGGATGATCAAGATCAAATTTTCCGACGCTTCGGAATTTGATAGCCTCCTTACTGCCGAGCAGTACAAGGAAATAATCTGATTTATAAATCAAAATGTGGTGTGTGCATAGGGGCTAAGCGTGAGCCCCTATGCTTTTTTTGTGCGCTGCACAAAAAAAGCATTTGTGAAGGGGCGCTGCCCCTTAGACACCCCGCGGCAACGCTTTTACTGGGGCTCCGCCCCAAACCCCACCGCTCCGGCCTTGCCATTGCTCAGCCCTCCCTGCTCGGCCTCCGCTAGCGCCTGATGGCGCTTGGCCCGGAAGCCAAGCTCCGCCGGGCCGCTAAGGCGGCCTTTATGCTGTTCCCCCAATGAATTTATGCCTTTCACAGTGCTGGGAATACCATATAAGATCTCAAAGAAATCTATAATCACAATAGATTGTGATTTTTCTTGTTTATTATGATTATTCTCTCTATTTTTGTGCATAAATCACAATAGGTTGTGATATTATGGCAACAATAGGATCACATATCAAGAATCGTAGAAAGCACCTTAAGATTTCGCAGCGGCAATTAGCCGAGCTTTCCGGTGTCGGTATCAACACACTGACAAAAATCGAAAGGGGCGAGGCCAACCCTACCCTGTCCGTCCTGAACCGCATTCTTGACACTTTGGGACTGGAGCTTACAGTATCTGTAAAGACTTTGAACGATGAGGGAAGCAATTGTTTACAATAGCGGCAGAGTTGCCGGCAGACTTCAGGAAATCAGTCCGTTCGAGTATTTCTTTCGTTATGACGATGAGTATTTTAAGGACACCTCGGCCCCTGCAATCAGTCTTACACTGCCTAAAACCAGGCAAGAGTACAAGTCGGAACACTTGTTTCCGTTTTTTTGCAATATTCTGTCCGAAGGTCATAATCGTACGGTTCAGGCCCGCCTGCATAAACTGGACGAGGATGATGACTTCGGACTTCTCCTTTCCACGGCTCAGACAGACACTCCTGGAGCCATAACCCTTAAACCCGTTCAAAATGATTCCATTTGAATCATATAGCCATTCTATCCTTAGGCACTTGACAGGAGGGATTGCGGTATCTCCCATCTTACCCTTTCGCAGTCACGAAGCCGACATAGCTAAATTTAATGAAAACCGAGGAAGAATCTCGCTCTCTGGTGCGCAGAGTAAGTATTCCGTATGTATAAAGAATGGAAAATTCGAACTTACGGGCCCGGGAGAACCGGGGACTTTTATTCTTAAACCGATGCTCTCCGATTTTGAATGCCGCGAAGACAGCCCGGCCAACGAACATCTCACGATGCAGATTGCCGCAAAGGTATTCCATATCGAGACGGCTGCCAATCAGTTGTGCTTCTTCGAGAACGGAGACCCTGCATATATAACCCGACGATACGATATCGCCGGGGACGGCTCAAGAATCCAACAAGAAGATTTCGCCTCTCTTGGAGGCATTTCTGTAGATAAGTATGGCAGGGATTACAAATATTCTGCTCTGAGCTATGAAGATATCGGGCACTTGATTATCAAATACATTCCGGCTTGGAGAATTGAGATGGTGAAGTTCTTCGACCTCATCCTGTTTAACTTTCTGTTTTCAAACGGAGATGCTCACCTGAAGAACTTTTCGGTGTTGATGAATCCGGAGGGAGACTATCGTCTCGCCCCGGCCTACGACCTCATCGATACTCATATCCATCTGCCCGGGGACAGTATCTTCGCCCTTCAAAAAGGCTTATTTGCCGATGCCCGATCCTTCCCCTTGGGAATAGGAAATAGCGATTTCCTGGAGTTCGGCCTTTGCCTCGGCCTCCCAAAAAATATCGTGCACAAAGAGTTGGATCGCTTCTGTGCCGACTATCCGCTAATCGAAACAATGATCCAGGAATCCTATATGTCCGACACCACAAAACAGCGCTATTACGAACACTATCGTATGCGTCTGACTTCTTTTCTCAGGGTTTGACGGCGCTCCGGATCTGGTTAACACCGATCCTTTGATAGCCTCCTTACTGCCGAGCAGTACGCGGCTATTGCGCGAAGATAATGTCCGCTGTATTTGACCAGTTTTCGGCTGTCTTGTATCTCTCTAGCGACAGGGCCGGGACGTAAACTTTTACGTTCGGATCGTTCATAAAGGCGAAGACTCCTTCGAGAACGGGAGGATTCTTCGGATTACAGTTTATCCTGACCAGATTCTCTCCGCAAGAGTTGAACGCGAAGTTCCTTATTCGCGTGACGCTTGCCGGTATGGTCAACGTACGCAGGGATGTGCATTTATAGAAAGATTTATCTCCTATCGTTTTGATTCCGTTGGAAATATTCACGGTCTCAAGGGACGAACAAAAAGCAAAAAGACTATCCGGTATCGTCGTGATGGAGGGAGGAATCGTTATGTAACTCAACGATGTGCAACCCAAAAAGGTCGCGCTCCCTATTGTATCAACCCTACTGGGCATGTCAAAAACTACGTCATCAAGGTTTGTGCAGTTCGCAAAAACGCTGTCTGCCATTGATGTGACATTGGTTGGAATAGTTATCGTTGTGAGCCCCGTACCGATAAATGCCATTTTTTTGATTTCCTTCACCTCGGAAGGTATAATTATAGAGGTTATTTTGTCGCTATAACTGAACGCTCTATCCCCTATTACGGAAAGGTGTTTGGGTAAAATGACTTTGGTCAGATTTTTACACAATGCGAAACAGGCTTTATATGTCTCTGTCATCCCGGTAAAATACTGAAAGAATGAAGCATCTGTGATATCTCTGTTATCAACAAGATTAAAATGAGTCATCTGTGCCGCCTCGTATTTACTTAAACGATCGTTCAGATTAAGGTCTCCGCCTGCACCGTAATACTTCTTCATTATCTTGGTCCTGACGGACTCCGGCTGTCCCAGCAGGACATCCTGGTTGGAATTGTCGGTAAGGGTGACGGCTTTCGTGTAGCCCTTGCCTGGCTCGATGATCGCCTTGCTGATGGTGCCGCCCTGGAGATCGTACTCCTTGTAGACATTGTCCATCGCGATACTGAAGTCCACCTGGTCGTACTGTGCACCGTCGTCCGTGATACGGACCATATTATCGGCCAATACGGACATATACAGCGTTCCTTTCGTATCGCTTGATGCGATGAAAGCCCCGCTTACCGTAGAAGCTTCCCCGGAAGCGCTCCATCCGGATCTGTTGCAGGAGGCCCTTGAACAGATATGCCAGTCGTTGACCACATCCACCGTGTAATACCTCGCCATATCGGACTCCTCCGACGGGACGGTCACGTCCATCTTGACATAGCTGTTCAGCATTCTGAAGGAGAACTGCCTGGCTTCATACGTGGTCTCGCCCTGATACAGGATCGTACGGCTTACCAGGGCCTCGAGATTCGAATCGATTGCGCCCCTGGAATAATCGACAGTCAGCTGCCTGGATATGCCGTTATAGTGGAATATCCCCATCGTGACACCCTCCTTGGGAATCAGTACGGCAAAGAGTTTTTTGCCTGCAAGATCTGCTTCTGTTTTGCCGGATGCGAGGACCAGGTCACCCTCGAATACTGCCGTTTTATTGCCGGCACCGGACTTCAGCGTGAGGATGGAAGGTTCCACCAATTGATAGAAGTAAACCATCAACTGGTCGCCCTCCGAGAATACGATGTTGGTAGTGCTGCCATCCTTCATTTCGACCCTCGTCTGTGTTGCTCCGGCCTTGGCGGAGAAGGGCACGAGAATATGTGAGCCGTTATCCACTACAACCGGCGTTTCCTCCGTTGCAGGGTCAATTTCTGCTTTGGAGCAGGAAAACGCTGCTGACATTGCCATGAGCAGCGCAAGAATATATATATTCGTTTTCATCTCTGTTCGCTTTATTAATCGTTAAACTCAAAGCCGGGAAGTTCCTTTCCATCCCAGTTGTTTCCGCTGGCGCAGTACGGCTCCAAAATCAGCACCTTGATATTGGCTTCAGGAGCGAAATAGGGTTTCTTTGCCTGGTCCATATGTGTAGTGTATAGTGTTAGTGTTTTGCTATGGATTGCAATTTTACCTCTTTTAACCCTTTTTTGAGTAATGATTTTTCATTAATTTGAGGTTTTAGAATGCTTGGAAATGGCTTTTTTTGCATTATCACGGGATTCTTGCCACCTTTGTATAAACGACTTTAGTATGAAAAGAGTTCTTCTGCTTTTTATTTCAGCCGCCCTTCTTGCCAGGCTTTCTGCCTGCTCTCCGGACATAAAAATCAGCCCGTCGGAGAATGAGACTCAGGTGACTTCACTGATAGAACAAGCATCCAAAGATGTATCCTCCCAGAATTATGACGCCGCTATGGAGAAGGCGCTTCGCGCGCTTGATCTGGCCGGCGACGACCCGCTGCTGAAGGTGCGGGCATTGGAATCCATAATAGGTGTGGACATAATGGCAAGCCGCGACGAGGATGCCTGGAACAAGGCGATGGAGGCGGAAGCGCTCGCTCGTGAGCACGGATTTAAGAAAGAACTGGCCGCAATCCTGGTCTTCAAAGCGAAGCTTTGCTCCTACGCTGAGATTTCACCCGAAACCGGACGCAACGACGAAGGCCTGGAATACGCTACAGAAGCGCTGGCGCTGGCAGAAGAGGCTGGAGCTCTGGAACAGCAATGCGAAGCCTGCTACACCATAGGCTCCCTCTATATAAACAAGAACCGCTGGAGCGACCCCATAGACCAGAATATCTACCAAACCGCCGGGGAATGGCTTGGAAGAGGCCAGGCCCTTGCAGACTCCTGCGACGATGCCCGGCTGCGACGCTACGGAATCCTGTTCCGTTCGCGCTGGTTCCAGCAGGGAGACCGCAACGAGGAGGCAATAAAATACTTCGAAGAAGTGATGGCTTCCCTGAAAGAAACCGACCATCTGACGATTTCTTCGCTGGACGACCGTCTGGTACGCCTCTACACCCGCACCGGGGAATACCAAAAGGCCCTGGACACCCACGACGATTACGTCTTCCATACGCAGAAGTACATCCTGCAGAAACAGGATGAGACCCTCCAGGAGATGCAAACCAGGTTCGAGGTGCAGGAAAAGGAGCGCGCCCTGGAGCGGAGCCGCTACCGGACGGGTGTGTTGATCCTGGCGCTGCTGCTTGCAACGGCGAGCATCATCCTTGCTGTCGGCAATATACGCAAGATCCGCCGCCGGAACGTCGAACTTCAAAGGGTGAACGACGCCAAGGAGGAACTGATCCAGTTCCTTGCAAAAGACCTCAAGAACCCTATCGGAACGATATCTGGCAAGATTGCCGACCTTTCCGCTTCTGCCGCGACCCTTTCAGCCGAGCAAATCCGGAGCAAGTGCAACCAACTTGCCAAAAACGCAGAGTCAATCAATACCGACGTGGCGTCCTATGTGGGTGACGTACTTATCAGGCGCAGCCAGAGAATAGCGGATATCGGGCTTTCAATGCGCGAAATACAGATTATCCGCCTGAGCGCGGAAGGTCTCACCGCGGCCCAGATAGCCGAACGGTTATTCCTGAGTGTTCACACAATTAACACCCACCGCCAGCGTATTTACGCCAAGATGGGCGTAGGCAACGTCTCGGAAATGATCCGCAAGGCCGGTGAACTCGGCATTCTGTAGGCTTGATGCCGGTTTTCGACAGGGCTTCTATCTTCCGAAATATACAAGCAGGACAGAGATGTCGGCTGGAGAAACTCCGCTGATGCGGGAGGCCTGCGCTATGGTGCGAGGACGGTAGCGGTCCAATTTGATGCGGCTCTCCATCGACAGGGCCGTGAGTTTCGAATAATCGAAGCCATCGGGAATCCGCAGGTCCTCCAGGCGTTTTATCTTATCCGCTATCCTCCTCTCCCTCTCGATATATCCTGCATATTTCACCGCTATCTCCGCCGCTTCGAGAACGGAATCCCGGATATCCTCTTCCGTCCTTTCAATGTCACGGCTACGGAAGTCCATGCAACCGGGAATCCACGGCAGCGAAAGCACCGCCTCCATCGACTCGTAATCCTCCGGATCGACATCCGCCGCAGCCTTCACCTTCCCGCCCAGTTCCTCTTCGAATTGTTCCGCGGTTCCCCGTGGAACACTCCGCAGCAATCCGGCCAGCGAAACCTCGGGACGGGTAAGCAGCTCTCCCATCCTTTTGGGGACCGGTATCTCCGCGGAACCGACAGAATCCAGATAAGGATTCACATCCTCCGGCTTGAGGGCCGACTGGCGGGCGAAATCGATGCTCTGCTGTGCCATCTCCCGCTTGCGGCACATATAATCGTACCTGAAATCATCGGCAAGACCTATCTGATGGGCCTTTTCGGTAAGCCTCTGGTCGGAATCGTCCTGCCTCAGCAGGATCCTGTACTCCGCCCTCGAAGTGAACATCCTGTAAGGCTCGTCCACACCTTTTGTTATCAGATCGTCGATGAGTACCCCGATATAAGCTTCGTCGCGGCCCAGGATGAAAGGCTCCTTGCCGGCAAGGGCAAGATGGGCGTTAATGCCCGCCATCAATCCCTGCGCGGCCGCTTCCTCATAGCCCGTAGTGCCGTTGACCTGGCCTGCGAGATAAAGCCCCTTTACGACTTTCGACTCGAGTGTGGCCTCGAGCTGCAGGGGATCGAAATAGTCATACTCGACGGCATAAGCCGGACGGAATACCTTGACATCGGAGAATCCCTCTATGGCACGGAGAGCCTCCATCTGCACATTGAAAGGCAGCGAAGAGGAGAAACCCTGAAGATAATACTCGTTTGTGTTCCACCCCTCCGGCTCGATGAAGAGCTGATGGGCGTCGCGGCCGGCGAAGGTATGGAGTTTGTCCTCGATCGAAGGGCAGTAACGCGGCCCGATTCCTTTGATGCGGCCCGTAAAGAGCGGCGACTCGTCGAACCCGCTCTCGAGGATCGAATGAACCTCTTTGTTGGTATGAGCGATATAGCACTCCTTCTGGACTCCGCTGCGCTGCACCGAGGAGAGCAGCGGAAGATATGAGAATTGCGAAGGGTTCTCATCCCCCTTCTGGATTTCGAAAGCGGAGAGATCGAGGGAACGGATGTCGATGCGGGGCGGGGTTCCGGTCTTCATCCTGCCGCTCTTGATTCCGAGCGAGACGAGCTGGGAGGTCAGGCCGTATGAGGCCATCTCTCCGATGCGCCCTCCGTCGGCACTCTCGCGGCCTATGAAAAGTTTCCCGTTCAGGAAGGTTCCGGCCGTCAGGATCACCGACTGAGCCTCGAATTCGGCGCCCATCGATACGCGTACGCCGGAAATTTTAGATTCTCGGAAGGTTATCGCAGTCACAAAATCCTGCCAAATATCTAAGTTACAGGTATTTTCGAGGATATGACGCCAGTTCATCGAGAAGCGGGTCTTGTCGCACTGTGCGCGGGGGCTCCACATTGCCGGACCTTTCGACCGGTTGAGCATCCTGAACTGGATAGTGGAGGCATCGGTCACTATGCCGCTGAAACCTCCTAATGCATCTATCTCCCTGACAATCTGGCCTTTGGCAATGCCGCCCATAGCCGGGTTACACGACATCTGGGCCGTCTTGCCCATATCCATCGTGACCAGCAGCACCTTCGATCCGAGGCGCGCCGCCGCCACTGCGGCTTCGCATCCGGCGTGACCGGCACCGACGACGATTATGTCATACCTCCGCGCCATTGCGTATCTGTTCGAGCAGATCGAGAGACTCGTTCTCCTTGGCCGTCATCTCCTCCTGGAGTTCGGGAGTTACGTCGTCGTACCCCAGAAGATGGAGCAGTCCGTGGGCTATCACCCTGTGGAGTTCGCGGTCGAATCCTTCGCCGTATTCCTCGGCATTGTGGCGCACGGTATCGATACTGATGTATATGTCGCCGCTTATGAGGTCGCCCTTACCTTCGACTTCGTAATCCTGTGAAAAATCGAAAGTAATTATATCGGTATAGTAATCGTGGCCCAAATATTGTTTGTTGATAGTCAAGAGATAAGGGTCGCTGCAAAATATATAGTTGAGTTCGCCTGTCCTCTTTGAATCGCGAGCAGCTATGGCCTTCAGCCATTTTGAAACCAATCTTCTCCGGGAGAGTGAGAAGTTTATATCTTCAGAATTGAACCTTATCATTGAAACACAATTTGGATGACAAAAATAAGCAAAACTCACCAAGAGTTGAAACTTATTAAAAATATATTGATTTTCAAATAGTTATGGGAACCCTACATATTTTTGCCGGCAAAATATGTTGAAAACAAAAAAAAATTACTACCTTTACCGATTACTAGTGGTAATGTACAGAAACAAATAAAACACATCACATACTATGGAAGTAAAGAAATCACCCAAGGCAGACCTTGAAAACAAGAAACTTCTCTTCAGAGAAATTGGTCTCGTAGCAGTGCTTGCAATCGTTCTTTTGGCATTCGAGTGGTCCACGAAGGACAAACCCGAAATGATGGATCTCACACAGGAGACCGTCGCTGTCGAAGAAGAAATCATTCCTATCACCCAGGAACAGCAGGAACTTCCCCCCGAGATGCCCAAGATTCCTGTCCTCTCCGATGTCATCGACATCGTGGACGACGATATCAAGGTCAATGATGACCTGATCATCAGCCTCGAGGATAACAGCAACGTAGGTGTCGAGATTCTTGACTACCACGCAGAGGTTGTTGAGGAAGTCGTCGAGGAAGAGGCTATTCCTTTCGCATTGGTCGAGGAGAAGCCCAAATTCCAGGGCGGTGACGCAAATACCTTCTCAAAGTGGGTCAACAGCAAGCTCGTATATCCTGAGATTGCAAAGGAGAACGGAGTCCAGGGCCGTGTAACCCTTCAGTTCACTGTCAATACCGACGGTTCTGTCAGCAACGTGACAGTCCTCCGCGGAGTGGACCCTTCTCTCGACAAAGAGGCAGTACGTATTGTCTCGAGTTCTCCCAAGTGGGAGCCTGGTCGCCAGAGGGAGCGTCCGGTAAAGGTTACCTATACCTTCCCCGTGATTTTCCAGCTCAGATAATCATCTGCTGAATGTAAAATTTTAAGAGTGACCTTCGGGCCACTCTTTTTTTACTGTTTCACCATCCGCAGGAGATCCTGCCGCAGTTTTTCGATATTGATTTTGTCTTTGGCGGAAATGAATATGCAGGGGGTGTTTTCCTTCGACATCCAGGAGTGTTCGAACTCTTCAAGGGTATAATTCTTCTCACTTTTGGCTTCGAGCGAAAAGTCGTCGTAAGGCTCGTAGGTATATTGGTCTATCTTGTTGAAAACCATATAGCAGGGCTTATCCTTGACGCCTATATCCTTAAGGGTATTGTTTACCACCGTTATCTGTTCCTCGAAGTTGGGATGGGATATGTCCACTACGTGTACCAGTATATCCGCCTCCCTCACCTCGTCCAGGGTGCTTTTGAATGATTCCACAAGCTGGGTCGGCAGTTTCCGTATAAAACCGACCGTATCGCTCAGCAGGAAGGGAGTGGTGTCTATCACTACTTTGCGGACCGTAGTATCGAGCGTGGCGAAGAGTTTGTTCTCGGCAAAGACGTCGCTCTTGGAGAGCAGATTCATAATGGTGCTCTTTCCCACATTGGTATAACCTACCAGGGCTACACGCTTCATCGATCCCCTGTTGCCGCGCTGCGACTCCATCTGGCGGTCGATTTTCGAAAGTTGCTGCTTGAGCCTCTTTATCTTGTCGAGGACAATTCGGCGGTCGGTCTCCAACTGACTCTCTCCGGGGCCCCTCATATTGAGTCCGCCCTTTCCTCCGCGCTGCCTTTCGAGGTGGGTCCACATACCCGTAAGGCGGGGCAGAAGATATTGATATTGTGCGAGTTCGACCTGTGTCTTGGCGTATGCTGTCTTGGCCCTCTGGGCAAATATATCTAGGATGAGTCCGGTACGGTCAATTACTTTGGCCCCGGTCTCTTTCTCGATGTTGCGCATCTGCGAAGGACTGAGTTCATCGTCAAATATAATGTACTCTACCTCTTTCTGCTGGACATAATCCTTTATTTCCTGCAACTTGCCCGGCCCCACATAGGTCCTCGAATTGGCCCTCTCCAACCTCTGGGTAAAGAATTTATTTCCCTCTATACCATCTGTCTCAGCCAAAAACTTCAACTCTTCGAGATACTCCCTTACCTGGCTCTCTTTTTGCTGCTGAAGCATTATGGCTGCAAATACAGCCCTTTCCGTTTTATTTTCCATTCATTAATTTTTTACAAAATTAGAAACTATCTTTGTATTTATATAAAACAAGGTTTGTAATGAAAAGGTCTATTGTTCTGTTTGCAGCGCTGTTTTCCGTTATTTCTGTTTCGGCCGGCGGCCGGCTGAGGGATTATTCTATATGTCCCGGAATTTTCAAGACAGGTGAGAATAATGCGATTACCGATGTCAGGGGAGTAAAAGTAGGACACGTTACTTTGGTTTCGGGAGACGATGTCCGTACCGGAGTTACCGCCATCATACCTCACGAAGGCAATATATTCCAGAAAAAGTGTCCTGCGGCCCTCTATGTGGGCAACGGATTCGGCAAGTTCGCGGGAGCCACACAGATCAATGAACTCGGCAACATCGAGACTCCCATTGTTCTGACAAATACTCTCTCGGTATCGGCCGGAATCCAGGGTCTGGTCACCTATACCCTCAACCAGCGCGGAAACGAGAAGGTACGTTCGGTGAATGCCGTAGTGGGAGAGACCAACGACGGCAAGCTCAACAATATCCGCAAGCGCGTAGTTACCGAAAAACACGTGCTTCAGGCTATCAACAATGCCAAGGGCGGTCCCGTTGAGGAGGGTAATGTGGGAGCCGGAACCGGAACAGTATGCTTCGGATTCAAAGGTGGCATAGGAACCTCTTCAAGGGTGCTTCCCGAGTCGTTGGGAGGTTATACTGTAGGAGTCCTGGTGCAGTCCAATTACGGAGGAATCCTCGAGATTGACGGCGTCCCCGTAGGCAAGAAACTCGGAAAATATTCATTCAAGGAGGATGTCGAGAAGGAGGAGGAACTCTCTCCCGACGGATCCTGCATGATGATTATTATAACCGACGCCCCGCTGGATTCGCGCAATCTGCAGCGTCTGGCAAAGAGGGCATTCATGGGATTGGCAAAGACCGGAGGTATTGCCTCCAACGGCAGTGGCGATTATGTGCTGGCTGTTTCGGTCAACAAGGATAATCTGATAGATTCCCGCACTCCCTATTATTTCCCCACTCTTCTGCATAACGATGCGATGTCGCCGCTCTTCGCAGCTGCCATAGAAGCCACCGAGGAGGCTCTCTGGAACTCACTCTTCGCCGCTTCTACCGTCACCAGTAACGGAATCACCATCGAGGCCCTGCCGGTGGAAGAGGTTGTGGAGATGTTCAAGAACAGGTAATAGCACTTTAAACAGAATATCTCCGTCTACGCGACACTACCCCCTGAAAAGACCCTCCTGGATTATACTGGGGCCCTGCCCCAAACCCCGCCGCTTCGGCCGGCTATTACACTAACCAACCCGCTCGGCCTTCGCTAGCACCTGATGGTGCCGCGGGCCCCTCCCCGTGTGCCGGGGACGCACACTTTTCAGGGGGTAGTGCCGACTGCGCCTGCAATATTCTTCATACACACAATTAATAATGAATAATATAGATTTATTTAAATCTTATTCATTATATTTTATTAGGGTGTTGAAAGGTTGATAACTATGAAAAAAGGGCTTTGCATATACTGCAAGGCCCTTTTTATGTTTATTAACTATGTTGATAAAGGCGAAGGTATCTTTTGATAAAAGGGTTTTTGTTTATGTCATTTTTTTATAGCGCCGGAGCAGGAGTATTTTATCAACAACAGTAAACAACAATATCAACCTATAAATTCACAAATCTGTTCATAAACCTTCTGCTCTGCCTCGATGAAAGAGTTGTGTCCGGTATTCTCGAGGAGCACGTGCTTAACCTTCGGGAACTTCGAAATCATCTCCTTGACGCCTTCCAGGGGCAGGAATCTGTCCGAATCGCCCTCGAACATCATCATAGGAACAGGAGGTTCGGACATAACCGAGGTTGAATCCTCCCTCTGCTGCATTCCCAGGACCGAGGCCACTATCCCCTCGGGATTGTGCATATCGCACAATTCTATGGTTTCCATTATCTTGTCGTCGTAAAGGCGGAGATTCTCGCTCTTGAACATCTTGGGGATGCTGAGATCCGCAAGGGTTTCGAGCTTTCCGGAGCGGATTATATCTATCTCGCGCTTGCGGTCCTCGCTCTTTGCAGGATCATCCCTGTAGGGATTTGAATTGAATATAATGGCCTTTTCTATGACATCGGGGTATTTCTTGCAGAAAGCCAGGGTCACATATCCTCCCATCGAGTGGCCGCCGAGAGTCACGTTGCGGGCTCCGCACTTTTCGATGAGGGCCTTTACCACGTCGGCTCCGAATTCCATCGTATTGACGACAGAGCCGTCCTCACGCGCGGGAGCGGAGTCGGTAAGCCCGTGTCCGGGCATATCGAGCACTATGACCCTATACTTATCTTTAAGTCTTTCAACAAGTTCGTTCCAGATGTTGAGCGTTTCGAGATAACCGTGCAGCAGAATAATGCACTTTTCCTTTTGCTGCTCTTTTGAATCCTGTGTATCCAGCAGGTGAACCGTAATGCCGGCTGCAGTAGTGAAATATTCCATCAGTTTACCTTTAACGGAGGTAAAGATATAAATTTCCTGAGAATGTCGGAATATTTCAAAAAAATGCGGAACTTTGTCAAAATGGAAAAAATGGATACCAATTTCAATCCGAGAGAGGAATCAAGCCTGCGTGAGAGCGATTTCGAAGGCCAGATAAGACCCAAGGGATTCGATGAGTTTTCGGGTCAGGATAAGATACTTGAAAACCTCAAGATATTCGTCAAGGCCGCCCTTCTGCGCGGCGAAGCTCTCGACCACGTGCTTTTCCACGGCCCTCCCGGCCTGGGAAAAACCACGCTGGCCAATATAGTGGCGAACGAGCTCGGAGTAAATATGAAAGTCACTTCGGGCCCGGTGCTGGATAAACCGGGAGACCTTGCGGGACTACTTACCTCGCTCGAGCCGGGAGACGTTCTCTTTATCGACGAGATTCACAGACTTTCCCCGGTAGTGGAGGAGTATCTCTATTCCGCAATGGAGGATTATGTCATTGATATAATGATAGATAAAGGCCCTGGAGCGCGTACGGTAAGGATATCCCTGAGTCCGTTCACGCTTATCGGAGCCACTACCCGCAGCGGCCTGCTGACATCTCCCCTGAGGGCCAGGTTCGGCATCCAGTGCCATCTTGAATATTATGATGCCGATGTCCTTTTCAAGATAGTTAAACGCACCGCATCCATTCTCGATATAGAGATAGAGGACAGCGCGGCGATGGAAATAGCGCTCCGAAGCCGTGGAACGCCCCGAATCGCCAACCGTCTGGTGCGCCGCGTAAGGGACTTCGCACAGGTCAGGGGAAGCGGGCATATCGATTTGAATATCACGAAAATAGCCCTCAACGCCCTCAATATTGACGCGCGCGGACTCGACAATATCGACAATAAGATATTGACTACCATCATAGAGAAATTCTCCGGAGGCCCAGTCGGAGTAAGTACCATAGCGACCGCCATCAGCGAGGATCCCGGAACCCTTGAGGAGGTTTATGAACCGTTCCTTATCAAAGAAGGTTTCATAACCCGTACGCCGCGCGGCAGGGTGGCTACCGAACTGGCATTTAAACATCTGGGAATCAAGCAATACAAATCCGATAATTCTTTATTCTGATATTATGAAAAAAATACTCTTTTCTTCCATTCTGGCGCTGTTCCTTATAGTATCCGTCAGTCCGGACGCAGGCGCCTGCACTTCAGCTATCATATCAGGCAAACTTACCCCCGACGGAAGGCCTTTGCTGTGGAAACACCGCGACACCGGCGAACTCAACAACAGGGTGGATTATATTGCCAAATCGAAAGACGTAAAATACGCTTTCATAGCCGTGGTCAACAGCCCCCGCGAGGAGGGAGAATCCTGGATGGGAGTCAACGAGGCCGGCTTTGCGATTATAAATACGGCCTCTTCGAATATGCATAAATACGACGAGGATGGCGGCGACCAGGAAGGCACCTTTATGTACAAGGCCCTTGCTATGTGCAAGACAGTCAAGGACTTCGAGGCCCTTCTCAAGAATAAGAAACACCAGCCCCGCAAGGTTGAGACCAACTTCGGCGTAATCGATGCCGAGGGCGGTGCCGCATATTTCGAGACCAACAGCTACGATTATACCAAATACGACGTAAACGACCCTACGGTCGCTCCCCACGGCTTCCTGGTATATACCAACTTCTCCTTCACCGGTACTCCTGACGGCGGCGGCGGATACATCCGCTATGCGAATGCGCAGGAAAAGATTTTCGGCAAGGCTATCCGCAAGGAGGGCATCACCCCCCAGTGGATTTTCACCAACCTCTCCAGGAGTTATTACAATCCCCTCCTGAACGTCGATCTTACAAAGGATCTGAGCCTCACTCCCGGCGGATGGTATCCCGATTCCGACTTCATCCCCCGCAAGAGCACGGCTTCCTCGGCTGTCATAAAGGGTGTCAAGAAGGGAGAAAATCCCCTCCTGAGTGTAATGTGGACTATCCTGGGGTATCCTCCGACCTCCGTAGCGGTGCCTCTTTACATTGCTGCGGGAGCCGACCAGCCGGCTTTCGTGAAACCCAACAGCGAGACCGATAATAACTGCGCCATCTGCGACGCGGCTCTCGAGCGCCGTGCGAAAGTGTTCCCCCTGCAGCGCGGAAGCGGCAAGAATTACTTCTATTTCAAGGCCGTCTATAACGAAGAGGGAACCGGATATATGCAGCGTCTCGCCCCCATCGATGCCAACATATTCTCGACATTCGAGAATGCGGCCGAAAAGTGGTACGGTGAAGGTGCCGTTGACCTTTTCGAACTCGCAAGGCTTTACAAGACAACCGATTTCGGACTTGACATCAAATAGTGGAGATACCCGATAAATTGATATCAGCGCCCAATATAGACTGCTTTACCGTTTCGGCCAAGGCAGTCTATATAGCCTCCGTACTCTCCTCGTCGAAGGATCCCCTGTGCGCCCTGGTCATCGCGGACAGCAAGAAGAACGCATATTTCATAACGAGCGACCTCTATAACTTCTTTTCGGAGGAGAGCGTATTCTATTTTCCCCAGACGACCGACAGAAACGAACTCAAGACTGCTTCGTCGAAGGTTCAGAGAACCGCTGCGATATCGGCAATCAATAAATTTGTATCGAAAGTCGATAAAGATACAATAGAACAGTCCCTTTCAAAAGGGCACTTCGATATCTGCAAGTTGGGGAAAGACTGCAAACTCCCGACAATCATAGTCTCTTATCCCGAGGCCCTCGAAGAGAAGGTCCTCAAACAGCGGAAGACACGCGAGAGCATCCTGAAGATATCCAAGGGAGACCGTCTCTCGCACTCATTTGTGAGCGAGGTCCTCTTCAGCCAGGGATTTGTGAAGGCGGATTTCGTTTCGGAACCGGGCGAATTCGCACTCCGCGGAGGCCTTATCGACATATTCTCATTTTCCGACAACAATCCTTACCGAATCGACTTCTTCGGCGACGAGGTAGATTCCATAAGGAGGTTTGACTCCAATACCCAGCTCTCCGTGGGAGAGCTCGAAAGCGTGGAGATTTATCCCGACCTGACGGAGAATTTCACCGCTTCGGACTATGTGGATTTCCTGGAGATACTTCCAAAAAACACTGTAATATGGGACCTCCGGGAGAATATGGAGCAGACCTCCGGAAGGGTCGTGCCCCAGCCGACTTTCAATAAGAATTTTGAAATCCTGGCCAGGGACATCGACGAGAAGAGACGCCAGGGATACGATGTCAACATCCTGAGCCCCAATGACTCACAGACCCGCCGCCTGGAGCAGATCCTCAGGGACATAGGCTCCGGAATGCGTCCCGATTTCATCCCCGTCTCGCTGCACGAGGGATATGTGGACAAAGAGGCTAAAAAGTGCTTCTATACCGACCACCAGATATTCGAACGCTACCACAAGATCCGCATCCGCCGCCAGGTGGAGCGGAGCGAGAGGCTGACAATAAACGAACTGAACTCCTTCCAGATAGGCGACTATATAGTCCATATCGACCACGGAGTGGGCCGCTTCGGAGGTCTGGTCAAAACCAGGGTCGGCGACAAGGTCCAGGAGTCCATAAAGCTGGAATACAGGGACGGAGACGTCATTTTCGTGCCCGTTTCGGGAATCCACAGGATATCCAAATACAAATCCCGCGACGGAGAGCCGCCGCGCATCTACAAACTGGGATCGAAGGCGTGGGAGAATCTCAAGAACTCCACGAAGGCCAAGGTAAAGGATATAGCGCAGGATCTGATAAAGCTCTACAGCGAGCGGCAGCAGTCGCGCGGATTCGCCTTCTCGGCCGATACCTATCTCCAGCAGGAGCTCGAATCCTCCTTCTTCTTCGAGGATACCCCCGACCAGCAGAAGGCCACCGCCGCCATCAAGGAGGATATGGAGAGCGTCCACCCGATGGACCGCCTGATATGCGGCGACGTGGGATTCGGAAAGACGGAACTGGCAATCAGGGCCGCCTTCAAGGCGGCCTGCGACGGCAAGCAGGTGGCCGTCCTGGTCCCGACGACCATACTCGCGCTCCAGCATTACCGCACATTCTCGGAGCGCCTGAAAGACTTCCCGTGTACCATTGACTATATCAGCCGCCTGCGGAGCGCCAAAGAGATAAAGGAGATCCAGCAGCGGCTCAAAGAGGGCAAGATAGACATAATAATAGGAACCCACCGGCTGATAAACAAGAAGATAGAGTTCAAGGACCTGGGGCTCCTGATCATCGACGAGGAGCAGAAGTTCGGCGTTACGGCTAAGGAGCGCCTCAGGCAGCTCAAGGCCTCGGTGGATACCCTTACCCTCACCGCGACCCCCATCCCGCGCACCCTGCAGTTCTCGCTCCTGGGAGCGCGCGACCTCTCCATCATCAACACCCCGCCGCCCAACCGCCTTCCGGTCTATACGGAGGTCATCCCCTTCGAGGACGACGCCGTGGCGGAGATCATCTCCAGGGAGATGGAGCGCGGAGGGCAGGTCTTCTTCGTCCATAACAAGATAGAGGACATCAATTCGGTATATGACATCCTGCACCGCATCGTACCCGAGGCCGAGATCTGCATAGCCCACGGCCGGATGGAACCCGAGGTGCTGGAAAAGAAGATAATAGACTTCATAGACGGGGAATACGACATACTGCTCTCCACCTCTATAATGGAGAACGGCATCGACATTCCCAACGCCAATACGATAATCATCAACCAGGCGCAGAAATTCGGCCTCTCCGACCTGCATCAGCTGCGCGGCCGCGTCGGAAGGAGCAACGTCAAGGCATATTGTTACCTCATCGTGCCCCCGATGGCGAGCCTCACCGAGGACGCCCGCAGGAGGATCCGGGCCATCGAGGCCTTCTCCGACCTGGGCAGCGGATTCAACATCGCGATGCAGGATCTCGACATCCGCGGAGCGGGCAACCTCCTTGGGGCCGAGCAGAGCGGTTTCATAGCCGAGATGGGCTTCGAAACCTATATGCGCATCCTCAACGAGGCGATGGCCGAGCTGCCGGCCACCATCCGGGCCGAGGAGGAGAACAACCGGGAGCACCAGATGAAGCAGTCCAGGATGCCGGTGCTGCCCAAGAGTTTCATAGGCACGATAGACACCCAGGTGGACACCGACCTCGAGGTCCTCATACCCGACGACTATGTCAATGTGCAGTCGGAGAAGATAAGGCTCTACAAGGAACTCGACACGATGTCGCAGGATTCCGAGCTGGAGCGCTTCAAGAAGGAGGCGGAGGACCGTTTCGGCCCCATTCCTCCGCAGCTCGAAGAGCTGATGGACGTAGTCCGTCTCCGCCGCGAGGCGCAGGCGATGGGTATCGAGAAGGTCGTTCTGAAGAACGGGATAATGCTGTGCTACTTTGTCTCAAACCAGATGTCGCCGTTCTATTCGAGCGACGTTTTCGAGAAATTGCTGGTCAATATCCAGAAGTACGGAAGCCGGTTCCAGATGAAGGAAAGCAACGGCAAGTTATACTTCAAGGTAGAAAACGTGGAAAGCGTAAAACAGGCCGTAGGGCGCCTCGTACTGCTTTCCGAAGGCATTTGAGAGAGAAAACGCAAGCGGCACAATGTTTGAATAAATTTGTAAACAACCGCTAAAAATCACATATTTGCACTCCTAAAAAAAGAGATATGAAATTTCTGAGACCGATAACAGCCGTTGCGATACTGATGCTCCTCCCTCTTTTCGGGGCGAAGGCACAGAACTCTACGGCCGACACGGGGTACAGCCCGTACTCGATTTTCGGCATAGGAGACCTCGCTAAAAGCGGTTCCGCATACAATGCGTCGATGGGCGGCATAGGCATCGGCGACAGGAATATAAGATATATCAACTACCTCAACCCCGCCGCGGTAACAGCCCGCCAGACGAAGTCCTTCATGATGGATTTCGGCGTGAGGCAGAACAATGTCTATTATGCGGCCCGTCCTGCCGGATCGGAGAATACCCTCCACTCCGCCAACAATGTCTTCAACATGGACCATATCGTCCTCTCCTTCCCTATCTGGAAGAGTTCCGCCTTCAAGTTCGGCATCACGCCCTACAGCAGCACCGGATACAGGTTCCGGACCAGGGAGGGCCGCGACGAGCTCGTCTCCGAGATGGGGGATATCGAGTATTACCAGCTCGGCCAGGGCGGCGTATCGAAGGCCTTCTTCGGAGCCGGCGCGACCTTCTTCAAGCGTCTGAGCATCGGAGTTGACGGAGAGTATCTCTTCGGAAACATAACCCGCTACACGGCGGCATCCTTCAATACCTCCTCGTCGTACCGTTCGATCAACTCCGGTTGGAATTATACCCTTCACGGCCTAGGAGCCAAGTTCGGACTGCAGTACGAGCAGCCTCTGGGCAAGAAACTGGTGGCGACGGTAGGAGCCACCTACAGCCTCGCGGCCAAAGTGGGAGGAGAGGTGAACCGTTTCGCATACGGAGTCCACGGCTCCTCTTCCGATACCATAGTGAACACGACGACCAAGCTCGACGGATATGAGATTCCGGCCGAACTGGGAGTCGGCTTCACCCTCCGCGCCAAGGACGAATCCTGGATGTTCGGATTCGACTACACCGACCAGGACTGGACCAGGAGCGTCATCGACGCGGCTCCCGGAACGGGTTTCTCCCCCGCCCGCACAAGGGCATTCAGGGGCGGATTCGAATTCACTCCCAACCGGTACGATATGCGCTACTTCCTCAAGCACATAACCTATCGCGCCGGAGCATATCACGAACTCTCATATTATTCATTCAATGGCTATCAAGTGGCGGCGACAGGCATAACGCTCGGATTCTCGATACCTGTGTTCAGGTATTTCAATTCCGTCAACTTCGCCCTCGACCTCGGCCAGAGAGGCTCCCTGACCGATAATCTTGTCCGCGAACGGTATTTCAAGTTCACCGTTTCGTTCGCCCTCCACGACATCTGGTTCCTGAAACCGATGTACGAATAGACGAAATAATCACTAACTTTGAACGATTTTTAAAGGAGATAATAAAATGAAAAAAGCAGCAGTTATTCTTTTGGCGTTCATTCTCGCAGTTCCGACGTTCGCCCAGGGCAAATTCGGAGCCGACAGTGCAGAGTGCATCAAGTACCTCTCGTACTATTCCGAGCTGATGAAGCAGAACAATATCCAGGAGGCCACCCCGTTCTGGAGGCAGGCCATATCCCTCTGCCCTCCTACGGCTAACCAGAACCTGCTCATCAACGGAACCAAGATCCTCCGCAACGAGATCAACCAGAACCGCCGCAACCCCGAGCGTTACAAGGAACTCGTCGATTCGTTGCTGATGCTGCACGACGTACGCGCCGAGTACTACCCCAAGTACTATAACTCAACGCTCAACAATAAGGCAATCGACGTTATCAACTATTGCAAGTTCGATAAGAAGCTCAGCTACGAAACGCTTTCGAAGATCGTAAATGACATCAAGTCGGCCTGCTCACCCGTGGTTTACGTCAATTATATGCAGGTTGCATCCGACCTCTACAAGGAGGGAACCATCAGCCCCGACGATGTGATGCAGACCTACACCAACCTCGCGGACTATATGGATACCAACACCAATCCCGACATCGCTTCCGCGAAGGCGGCGGTCGAGCAGATCCTCATCGACAGCGGCGTGGCATCCTGCGAAAACCTCGTAGAGCTCTATACTCCCAGGTATGAGGCAGGCTCAACCGACAAGAATCTCCTTTCGGGTATGGTCAAGATGCTCACCAAGTCGGAGTGCTACGATTCGGATCTCTACCTCAAGGCAGTCGAGTCGCTCAACGCCGTCGATCCCAGCCGTGAGTCGGCATACTTCCTCTACAAGCTCTACTCCTCCAAGGACAGGAACGACGAGGCAGCAGACGCACTCTCGAAGGCGATCAGCATGATCGACACCAACGATCCCGCGAACAAGGGCATCCTCGGCGACTACACCCTCGAGCTCGCAACCTTCTACTTCAAGAAGTGCGGCAAGAACGCAGCGGCTGTCAACGTGGCCAAGACCATTCCCGAGATCAACCCCGCCCTCACCGGCAAGGCATACCTGCTCATCGGTACCATCTGGGGTTCGCAGAAGTGCTACGGCAACGAGGTCGAGTCCCGCGCTCCCTTCTGGGTGGCCGTCGATTATATGATCAAGGCCAAGAATGCCGACCCTTCGCTCGCCGACGAGGCGGACGGACTTGCAGCACAGTACCGCAGGTACTTCCCCCAGCAGGCAGAGGCCTTTATGTATGATGTTACTGACGGTTCGTCGTACCGCGTAAACTGCGGCGGCCTTTCCGAGCTCACGACCGTCCGTACCAACAAGTAAAAGTGTCAGCAGACATAAAACATATTCTCAGTGTTATAGCCGCCGCAAGTGCGGCTATAATGCTGTTATCATCCTGCAAGGAAGAGGAGACGGGTGAGACCCTGGATACGAACAAGATCCCGACCCAGGTGGTCCGCGACATGTCTTTCACACAGTCCGACAAGGGTTATATCCAGCTCCGGATGGAATCTCCCAAGATGGAGCATTTCCAGTACAGCGAAGATTCCCAGGAGAAGTCGTACGACCTCTATTCCGACGGCTTCCACGTGGATATCTATACCCCCGACGGGGCCCTCGAGACCGAGATCAATTCCAAGCAGGCAAAACACGAGACGACATCCGGAAAAGAGTCGTGGAGCGCCTTCGGCGACGTGGTAATAATCAACCATATCAAGCAGGAGCGGGTCGAATCGGACACCGTTTACTGGGACCGCGCCAAGGAAAAGATCCATACCGACTGCTATGTAAAGATAACATCTCCCCAGGGAGTGATGCAGGGGTATGGCCTGGATTCCGACGAGAGGGCACGTCACGCGGTGATACTCAAACCGTTCGACTCTTATTCGGTGATGCGCGATTCGACCGACGTCGAGGAGCCCCTTGATTCGTTGAATTTTATAGGACCGCGCGTGCAACGTTTTGGTTCAAAATAGCATCTACTTATAGATTTTTGATTACTTTTGCAGTTCGAAAAAATCACTAAAAACTAAACTATATGGCGGTATTAGAGAAAATCCGTGTAAAATTCGGGGTTTTGATAACGATCCTTGTCGCTCTTGCCCTGTTGTCCTTTATCCTTGATCCATCTACCCTGAGGAACTTCGTGCAGATGGCATCCAACGACAACAAAGTCGGAGAGATGGCGGGAAAATCCATTACATACAAAGATTTCTACGAAGAGTACGACCATTTCAGCAAGCTTGCTGAGATGACCGGCCAGCGTGTCAACGATGAAGAGGCCCAGAAGGGTCTCCGCGACGCCGCTTGGCAGGAGATGTTCGACGAGAACGTGTTCCTTCCCAGGGCAGCCAAGGCCGGCCTGTTCGTCTCCAACCAGGAGATGTACGACCTCACCCAGGGTGCTTCCATCTCCCCCGTCCTGGCTCAGCAGGGAATGTTCGCCGACCAGAACGGCAACTTCAACCGCGCTGCCCTCGCACAGTTCGTCCAGAACATAGACGCTGACGAGACCGGCAACACCGGCGCTTACTGGAACTTCCTCGAGTCGACTGTTTACAAGTCGCAGCTCTACAACAAATACGCTTCCCTTCTCCAGGCTTCGTGCCTCCAGACCAATGCCGAGAAGGAGCTTGCTATGAAGTGGAACAACGTCACTTCTGACGTCGATTTCGTAATGGTGCCCGTCGGCTTCGAAACCGACACCACCATCGCGGTTTCGAAAGAGGAGATCAACGCGTACTTCAATGCGCGCAAGGATATGATGACCCAGCCCGCCAACCGCGACATCCGTTACGTGATGCTCGAGGTCGAGCCTTCAAAGGAGGACTATGACGAGACCAGGGTCAAATTCAACGAGCTCTACGACGAGTTCACCACCGCTGAGAACCTCAAGAATTTCGTGGCCCTCAATTCGGACGCGAAACTCGATACCTATTATTATAAGGAGTCCCAGCTCAACAATAACCCCGAGTTCAAGGCTATCTTCAACAGCAACGACGCCACCAGCGCCATGCACGAGGAGGAGAACTCCTTCCAGGCAGCACGCGTGCTCGACCGTCGCCAGATGGCCGACTCGGCTCACGTCTATTATGCGATGTTCCCCCTCGACCAGGAGGCAACAGCCGACTCTCTCGTCAATGTGCTCCGCCGCAGCGGGCTCACTTCCGATATGACAGAACTTGGCTGGTTCACCCAGGAGGCAGCAGCGGCGAGCGGACTCAACGACTTCGTTCCCGTCCTCTGGTCGGCCGACAAGGCGATGAAGGTCAAGATGACCACGGCCCAGGCCTGGTTCGTGCTCTATACCGCAGAGCGTACCCGTCCCTCTACCAAGGTCCAGTTCGCGACCCTCGTCAAGAACGTGCTTCCTTCGGAATCCACCTACCGCGACTATCTGATGCGCGCTACCGAGATCTCCGACAAGACCGGCGGTGACGCCCGCAAGCTCGCCGAGGTCGCAGAGGAAGAAAAACTCACCGTTGTTCCCGTAACCCATCTTACCGAGGATACCCGCCGCGTAGGTGCCTGCGAGAACGCACGCGAGCTCGTCCGCTGGGTCTTTGACAAGAAGACCAAACGCGGAAGCGTATCGGATGTCATCATCGTCGATAACAAATATTATTTCGTAGCAGCCGTCGACCGTATCCGCAAGGAGGGTAAGATGGATGTCCGCGACATCGCAAGCGATATCCGCGGTATCCTCGCAACCGAGAAGAAGCTCGAGGCAATGAAGGCCGACGCGGCTTCGAAGATCCAGGGCTGCAAGACTATGGAAGAGGTGGCCGAGGCTCTCGGCACCACGGTCAGCCACAACGACGGAGTCTCTTTCGGCTCGCAGTTCCAGCAGCTTGACAACAAGTTCGTGGGAGCCATCGCAAATGCGGAAGAAGGCAAGATCTGCGGTCCGGTCGCAGGCGATATCGGAGTCTATGTGTTCCAGGTGGCCAAGAAGAACGAGGGTTCGTTCTTCACCGAGGCGGATGCCAAATCCGCTGTGGCGCAGAAGGGTTCATACGCTGCGAATATACTCCAGTCGGTGCTCGTCGACGAGGCTGATGTGAAGGATTATAGGGCTAGATTTTTTTAACAAGTTATTAACAAAAAACTGAAATAAAAGAGCTAAAATTTTGACGAAAAGGAAAAAATCCCTATATTTGGCCCTAAGAACTATAGTGCACCCAAGCGTATTTTTAGGATAAAAATGCGCTTCTGTGTGCGTTTGAAGCGGAAAACTATTTTTAATGTTTAACCAAAATACAAAACACTTAACAATTTTTTTTATGAAAAAGATTATTTATTCATTAGTGATGCTGGTTGCTGTCGGCAGCCTCTTCACTTCTTGTATTGACCCTGAGGAGCCGCAGGGCGTCTATGAGCTCAGGCACGCAAAGGCTGAGTACATCCTCGCTCTGAAGGACCTCACCAACGGCCAGCAGGCAGTCCTTGAGGCAGAAGCTGCTTACAAGAACGCTCAGGCAGACGTTGAGAAAGCTAATGCAGCCCTCATCAACGCCCAGGTTACCGTTGAAGGTCTTAAGGCAGAAGGCGTAAAGCTTGACAATGAGGCCAAGAAGATCGCCAACGACGCTATGAAGATCGCTCTCGAACTCGAGAACGCACGCTTGGCTAACGAGAACACCGCAGAGCTTGAGAGGCTCCAGAAGGAGAACGAGGCTCTCGCATCCGAGGTTGCTCTCCAGATTGCAAGGAACAATGCAGAGATCGCAAGGGTTCAGGATCAGGCAAAGGTTGACGCTGTCAAGGCTCAGGAAGCTCTCGCAGTCGCTAACGCTGACCTCCAGAACACTCTCGACAGCATCGCAGCTTATGCAATGCTCCTCTCCGAGGATGAGGGTGCTGTTGTCGTCATCGCAACCCAGACCTATCTTGCAGCTCTCGATATATACAACAATGCTCTCGCTGACTACACCGAGCTCGTTGCACAGACCTATATCGACACCTACGATTCCAAGCACCTCAGCAAGGAATATCTGAAGCAGGAACTCGAGGATGCAAAGGCTGGTCTCGAGGCTGCAAAGGCTGCAAAGGAAGAGTACCTCGCAGTTGACGGCAAGGCAGAGTCCTGGAAGGCAGAGATCGACGCTCTCGAAGAGCAGATCAAGGATCTTGAGAGGTCCAAGACCGAAGTCGTTGCAGAGCAGGCTTATGCAGAGTCCAAGTATCGTCAGTGCTTCGAGGCTTTCCGCGAGAAAGTTGAAGAACTCACAAAGGAATACATCGCTAAGTATATCGGTGTTGACGTAGAGCTCAATGCAGAGGTTGAACTCCCCAACAACAACTACTTCATCCTTGACCAGTTCGCTGATTACACCTATCCTTTCGTTGACGGTGGTATCCTCGACTTCTATACCGAGGACGGCAAGCTCTATATGACTGTCAATGCTGACTACGAGGATGTAGAGGGTGTTCTCTACAGCGAGCTCGAGCCCGTTGGTCTTAAGGAAATCATCGAAACCTTCCGCCGCGAGAAAGTTATCATCGACAACGAGGGTTACGACAAGGTTCTTGCTGAAACCAAGCAGGCAAAGAAGGACGCTGACTCCATCTATTTCGCACACAAGGCTATCCTCGAGGCTGGTCTGATGGCTTACAAGCCCGTTGCTGACGCTAACGCAGCTCTGACTACCGCAAACGCAGCCCTGACAGCAGCTCAGGCAGCTTACAACAAGGCTAAGAACGACTCCGTAGCAGCAGAGAAGGCAGCCAAGGATGCATACAAGGCTGACACCACCGCAGCAGGCAAGGCATACAGGCAGGCTCTCGCAGATGCAGCCAAGGCTAAGGAAGACGCTTACAAGGCAGCTAAGGATGCCCAGAAGGCAGACAGCGCAGCTATCGCTACCGCAGCAAAAGAGTTCGCATACGATATCAACTACTTCTTCGGCACCATCGGTGGCGGCGACATGGATACCGCTAAGGTTTTCGCAGCTATCAAGAAGTACGCTGAGTTCATCTCCCAGTACAACACCAAGCAGGACACCATCTTCTACTACAACGGTCTCGACGCTGACAACAACCCTATCGTTGCTTCGAAGCCTATCCAGGACCTCACCCTTGATGATATGACCGCTACGGGTCTTGTCGGCAAGTATGCTTACACCGGCAATTTTATGCCTAACGAAGGTACCGTAGGTATTCCTGAGGCAGAGATCTTCGCTCACGTTATCCGTGTCCTCGTATACGACAACTCCTTCAACAAGAGCACCGATATCACCGCTGACAACCTCAAGGTTTATGTTGACGGTACCCTCACTCTTCTTACCGACCTCGCAGACGCAGCAGTCAGCGACACCGATCCTGACTATATTGCAGCCCTCGCAGCAGCTGACAAGGCTTATAACGACGCAGTCAAGGCTGCTAAGGATACTTATGATGACGCTCTTGCAGATGCTCTCGATACATACAACGGAGTTGTCGCAGCAGAGCACTCAAAGGTTGCTGACGCTCTCAGCAAGCTCAACGCAGCTAACGCAGCTGTCGCTACCGCTCAGACCAACCTCAAGAACGCAAAGGATGAGTTCTATGCAATCTATGACAGCTTCTGGGGCTACAACGACGGCACCCACACCGTAGCTAGCTACAGCGCAGGCACTGCATTCGCAGATCCCGCTGACTCCCTCACCGTTGTCTATACCGAGAAGACCTTCGTTGATCCCGACAACATCGTAAGGGTTAACATCTTCTCCGAGGAGCTTATGGCCGAGAACGAAGAGCTCGCTATCGCACTCTACAACCTCGGCTACGCACGTACTCCTTACTACTCGATGACCGACTTCTTCAACGATCCTACCCTCTCTTACATCTTCTACAACGATCACTACAATGAGTTCTTCGACCGCTTCCTCTGGGATGCACGTCTTGAATTCCTCTCCCAGTATGAGACCAACCTCGCAACCCTCGACGCTCTCGAGGCAGCAGTAAATGAACTCTGCGAGGCATACGAGGCTAAGAAGGCCGAGATCGAGGCAGCTGAGGCTGAAATGAAGGCTGACGTCGCTGAACTTACCGGTTATCCCATCGAGATGCTCGAAGCTGATCCTTCTCTCGCATTCGCAGTTCTTGAGCAGGTTGTCTCAGTTGCAGCTCCCGGTTACTTCTTCGAAGACTTCATCGCAGACTTCGTAGATCCTCTCAACGGTATCTATGTTTACAACAACCTTCCTACCGGTCTCTTCGGCGAGCCCGAACCCGTCGGCGGCAAGATCCTCGAGGTTATGCAGGAGTGCATGAACGAGGAGACCTTCGGCGACTTCGCTACCAAGTATGCTGAGTGGATGAAGGCTGAGAAGGACATCCAGGGCCAGATCAACGACCTCACCAAGATCGTCGAGAAGCTCGATCCTCTCTACACCGCAGCTCTCAAGCTCGAGATCCCCGAGGAGATGGATGCAGCAGCCGTTGCTAACTACGACGAGCTCTACAAGGCTCTCATCGAGTACCTTGATGGAGAGATCGAAGACCTCGAGTTCGATATCTACGACCTCCAGAAGCTTATCGACATCATGGAAGCAGGCGCAGACCGTATGACCGTCAATGCACAGCTCGCAGAGCAGAAGCTCGCTCACGCAGCAGAGAAGCTCGCAGTTGCAAAGACCAACCTCGATGCAGCCAAGGCTACCTATGACGAAGTTATCGCTAAGTACCTCAACAAATAATTGAACTTGTAAGGTATTTTAATCTAAGACATCCATAAAATGTTGAAGAGATTAAGCATATTACTAATAACGATCCTGATGGTTGTGCCCGCAGTGGCACAACCGCAGGAGAGTTGCGAATGTATGTATGCTCCAAAGAAAGGTCAGTTCCAGGTGAATTTATCTATGGGTCAGGGTCAGTTCTTCAACGACTTCAACGGCCTGTACTATCTTCTCCCCAACGCTGACGGCACCTCCCTCGGCCTGGGATTCCTTCCCAGCAACTATAAGGAGATCGCCGGCCTCGGAAACAACTACATTTCCGCGGATCTTTCGACATATGCCATCAATATCGGCTCCTTGAACCTGAATGATCTGACGAACATTGCAGGCGTGCAGATGAAGTACTTCCTGACGAATCACATCGACATCAACCTCTCTGCCGCATACAACGTCAACCTTCAGCCTCACAAGGATTATATCGAGGGTGAGTATTACGGACTGGGCGTTCTCAAGGAGATGCTCAACGGCTACGATCCCACCGAGATTGCCAATATCGTAGGCGCTGGAGATACATATGCATCCAAAGCCATCCTCGGTGCAGTGACCCACAGTCTCTTCACCCAGCTCGGAGCAGACTATTACTTCGATGTACAGAACCCCCGCGTTCACCCGTACCTCGGTCTGTTCGGACAGTTCAAGATGGCAAGGGTGCAGGCTTACTACCCCTACACGGGACAGACCACCGAATATGACGTTACTGAGCCCGAGGCTCCTCTTATGAACGAGGACATCTCGATGTACCGTCCCCAGAATCGTGCTGGTCAGCTTCTCGGTTTCGGCGGAGGCCTCCTTGCAGGTGTTGAGTATTCGATTTCCGAAGGTCTGATCATCGGTATCGAAGTGGCTCCGGTCGCATATCAGTACACCCTTATGCACCTCAATGCACAGGGACAGGACGACTACTATGCTTCCAACCACAACATCCGCGCATTTACAATGCCGCAGCTTAAATTTGGTATCAGGTTCTAATCGCGAAAGCGTACAGATATTTGAAAGGGCGTTCTTCGGAGCGCCCTTTTATTTTGTCAGAGCTTCTGCCGGCTGCAGGCCTGAAGCCAGGGAGGCGGGAGCCAGGCCCGATATCGTTCCGATAAAAAGGGCTATTCCCATCGCGGAGGCTGCAATGCTCCAGGATACGGAGAGATCCATTACCGAAGAGGGTATAAGGGCGCAGAGAGCGACAACCAGCAGCACACCCGCGGCGGCTCCGGAGAGCGAGAGAAACGCCGCCTCGGAGAGATACTGGAACAATATGATCCCGTCCCCGGCTCCCAGGGCCTTTTGAAGGCCTATTTCGCGCGTTCTCTCCGATACGCTGACAAACATTATGTTCGCGATCCCAAAACCGCCTATAAGCAGCGAAAAGAGCCCTATAATCCATCCCACATTCGAGAGTGTGCGGAATATCGAGGAGACCTCGCCCGCGATGAAGGACATCCTGTTGACGGCGAAGCCTGCGTCGGAGCCATCGCAGGTGCGGCGGTATCTTTTAAGGAGCCGCGTCAGTTCGGCGGCCAGCTCCTTTTCCGAAACCCCTTCGCGGGGTTTTGCGGTGATGGTGGCCTTTCCCATTTCCAGGGAGGCGATTCCACGCGCCCAAAGGTAGGGCACGAGGAGGGCCCCGTCGATATCACCCAGAATGCTGACCGAATTGAGCCCGCTTTCCTTGAGCCTGCCGGCAACGGGGATCCTTACGCCCCCGACCTCGGCCGTCGAGGCGCCACGGAGATCCGCCGAAGCCCCCGCGATGGCCGCCGCCGCCCCCCGGGAGAGCTCCGAAGGGAGGAAATCGCGCCCCTCGCAGAGGGGATTCGCAACCGCGCAGCGCCAATTCTCCGAAACGCCGATTACCTTTCCGTCGGCGAATGAGGCGGAGAATGTCATCAGGGCCGCGGAGCGACAGTGTTCCCTGAGGAACATATACTCCCGGTAGGTGGGCTCGGGCCTTCCGATGTATTTCCACCAGCGGAAGAGCCCGTTCTCGTCCAGATCGGGCTCCAACGGCATTTTTTCGATAAAGACGATATCGCTTCCGAAGCTTTCCATCCCTTCGCGGAGGCTCCTTTGGAGCGAATCGAACAGCGTCATCGAGGCTACGATGCAGAATATCCCGATGCTTACCCCTGCCAGGGAGAGCAGCGTCCTGACCCGGTCGTTTCCGAGGCTCCCCGCTACGAATATGATACTCTCTCCGGCTATCCTCGCACGGATGCCGGCCTTTCCCTTCAATCCCTTCATAATCTCCTTCTACAGTCCTGTCTTCTTTTTGAGTTCCCTTATAAGATCGAATGCGTCCAGCGGCGACATACGGTTGATATCCGCATTCCTGAGTTGTTCCTTGATATCGAGCAGCAGCGGGTCGTCGAGCTGGTACAACGACAATTGTACGGGCTGCTGCCTTTGTGCGGGGGCGTTCTGCGCCGAATCCCTGAGCGATTCGAGTTCCCGGAGCTTGCGCTCGGCCCCGACCACCACGTTGGAGGGCATTCCTGCGAGCCTTGCCACGTGGATTCCGAAGCTGTGCGCGACGCCGCCCTTGCAGAGTTTGCGCAGGAAGATGACCTTGCCGTCCACCTCCTTGACGGAGATGTGGTAGTTGCGGACCCTCTTGTAGAGTTCCTCGAGTTCGTTGAGCTCGTGGTAGTGGGTGGCGAAGAGGGTCTTTGGATGGGGCTCGGCCGCCGATGCCTTTGCGTGGGTGCCGTGGAGGTATTCGACGATGGACCAGGCGATGGACATTCCGTCGAACGTGGAGGTTCCTCGGCCAATCTCGTCGAGCAGCACGAGGGAGCGCTCCGAAAGGTTGTTCAGGATGGTGGCGGTTTCGAGCATCTCCACCATAAAGGTCGATTCTCCGCGGGAAATGTTGTCGCTCGCCCCGACCCTGGTGAAAATTTTGTCCACAATGCCTATTTTCGCGGCTTTTGCGGGCACGAAGCATCCTGTCTGGGCCAACAGCACGATCAGGGCGGTCTGCCTTAAAAAGGCCGATTTTCCGGCCATATTGGGACCGGTGAGGATGATGATCTGCTGGTCGGCGTTGTCGAGCATCAGGTCGTTGGCCACGAATTCCTCCCCGGGTGCCATCATAGTCTCGATGACGGGGTGGCGCCCCTCTTTTATCTCTATCCTGAGCGAGTCGTTGATCTCGGGACGGCAGTAGTTGTTCTCCCTGGCCAGGTATCCGAATCCGGCGAGGCAGTCGAGCTCGGCCACGGCCGCGGCGTCGGCCTGCAGGGCGGGGATCTCTTTCTGGATCTCCCCCACGAGGGCGGCGTAGAGGGAGGCCTCTATCTGGAGGATGCGCTCCTCCGCGCCGAGAATCTTCTCCTCATATTCCTTGAGTTCCTGCGTTATGTAGCGCTCGGCGTTGACCAGGGTCTGCTTGCGGATCCAGTCGGCTGGCACTTTGTCCCTGTAGAGGTTGCGGACCTCGAAGTAATAGCCGAAAACGTTGTTGTAGCCTATCTTGAGCGAGGGTATGGCGGTGGCGTCCTTCTCCCGCTGCTGGATATCGAGCAGTATCTGCTTGCCGTTGTGCATTACGTCGCGGATGGAGTCGAGCTCTTCGGAGACGCCGGGGGCAATGACGTCGCCCTTGCCTATCTGGGCGGCGGTTTCGGGGAGGATGGTCTTCTGGATCCTGGCGCGAAGGTCGCCGCAGCGGTTCATCCTCGCCGCGAAACGTTCCACGGGGGTTCCGGGCAGAAGGTCGCATATCGCCGCTATGCCGCCGAGCCCGCGGGCGAGCTGAAGGGCCTCCCTCGGGGCGAGTTTGCCTGCCGCCGCACGGGAGATAATTCGCTCCATATCGCCGATATCGCCGATCGCCTGCCGCACACCGGAGTTCAGGTTCTCGTCGTTGAGAAATGCCTCCACGATATCCTGGCGCGCCTTGATGGCATCGGGGCTCTTGAGGGGCATAGCGAGCCAGCTGCGCAGCAGCCGGGCGCCCATCGGGGAGCAGCATTTGTCCACCACCTGGAGCAGCGAGACGCCTTCGGCTCCGGCCAGGGAGTTGAAAACCTCGAGATTGCGCACCGTGAAGCGGTCCATCCAGACGAAGTCGCCCTGGTCGATGCGGGAGATGGAGCGGATGTGGCCGAGGTCGGTGTGGCGGGTCATCTCGAGATAGAAAAGTATGGCACCCGCGGCCGTTACGCCGAGCTCCATCCCTTCCACTCCGAAGCCTTTGAGGGTGTCGGTGCCGAGCTGTCCGGCGAGTTTCCGGTAGCACGATTCGTGGACGAACGCCCATTCGTCCATCGAGGTGACGTAGCAGCGCTGTCCGAAGCGGTTGCGGAAACCCTCCACATAACTGCGTTCCACGAGGAACTCTTTGGGCGAGAAGTCGGAGAGCAGGATATCGATGTAGTCGATTGAGCCTTCAGCGATTTTGAATGTGCCGGTAGAGATATCCAGGAATGCGATTCCCGCGCTGGCCTGGGAGTCCCGGCAGTTGCTCTCGAAGGCTACGGCCGCCAGGAAGTTGTTCTCCTTCTGGTTGAGCAGGGTGTCGTTGAAGGCGACTCCCGGGGTGACGAGTTCGGTGACCCCGCGCCTGACCAGTTTCTTGGTGAGCTTCGGGTCCTCCAGCTGGTCGCAGACTGCGACTTTGTAGCCGGCCCTCACGAGTTTCGGGAGATAGGATTCCAGGGCGTGGTGAGGAACGCCGGCCATCGGGATGTAGTTGCCGTTGCCGGCGGTTCTCTTGGTGAGGACGATTCCGAGCACCTTGCTCGAGTTTATGGCGTCCTCGCCGTAGGTTTCATAGAAGTCTCCGACACGGTACAGCAGCATTGCGTCCGGGTATTGCGCCTTTACCTGGAAGAAGTGTTTCAGCATCGGGGACTCGCCCTGTTTCTTTTCGCTCATAGCGAAGGCAAAATTACCAAATAATTTGTCAAAGCCCCTCCGCCAGCGTCAAAATTTAACCCCCCGGAGAATCGGATTTCGGACAATAAATCCGACATTAGCCTCTCTTTTGCCGTTTTTTCATAAATTTGTCAAAAAAAGACAGGTTTCAGATGTTCAAAAGAGTATCAATCATAGCCGCAGCGGCCCTGTTCCTGCTATCCGGTCTGCAGCTTGGGGCGCAGGGTTTCGACCGTGCGAAATTCGACGAGGCATTTATGCGCCTGACGCAGGAAATGGAGATCACCGGCACATCGGTAATCGTGCTCAAAGACAGCTCGGTGGCATATTCCTGTTCGTTCGGCGAGAACGACCTTTCGGCCAAAATCCCCTTTACCGGCGAATCGTTCGTAAAGGCGGGCGAGGTCTCCTGCCCCGTAATCTCGATAGCCATAATGCGGCTCGCGGACGAGGGCAAAGTGCTGCTCGACAAAGATGTATCCCGATATCTGGGATTCAGGCTCCGCAATCCGGAGTTTCCCGATAATGCGATAACCCTCCGAATGCTCCTCACCCACACCTCTTCGCTTGCAGCCGAGGTGCCGTTCAATTCGATCGGGCAGTTCGACGCATCCGTGAATCCGGACCTCTCCGCCGCATTCACTTCCCGCCGCCCCGGCTCGAAGTACCTGGAATCCCCCGCCGGATATGTGCTCGCCGCAGCGGTGGTGGAGAAGGTGACGGGAGAGCGGTTCGACGAATATGCCAGGAAGCATATCTTCGCTCCACTTGGGATAGAGGCATATTACGATCCCGCGGATATTCCCGAGGGAAAAAGGGCTGAAGGGTATCTCTGGAGCCTGCAAAACAAAGGTTATATGCCCAACCACAGGGCCTGGCTGCCGCTTGAGACCGGGAATTACATCCCCGGGGAGAGCACCTTCGGACTGCATCCCCAGAACGGCCTGATCATATCGGTCGAGGGGCTTGCGAAACTGCTGCAGGTCGTGATGAATAACGGCAGGTACGTTGCCGGCAAAAGGCTCTACAGCGCCGCAGGCGGCGTGGAACTGCTTCGCCAGCAGGCCGGCCGTATGAGGCAGGGACTTGCTTTCCAGTATAATACAACCGCGGTTCCCGACTATGTTATCGCCAATGCCGAAGGCTATTCGCGCGGGATGTCGGTTTGCCTCTACTTCAATGTGAAGGATAATGTGGCCCTCGTAGCGGTCTGCAACGGTGCGCACGATCCCAAGCCCGACAGCGACGGCGTGATCGGCAACCACTTCAACCGCGAGATGCGCAATCTGTTCATTAAAAACCTGGTAGATTGACGTGGCGGGAGTAAGACCTAAAAAGGCCCTCGGCCAGCATTTCCTGATCGATATGTCGGCCGCCTCGGCCATAGCCTCAGCCCTTTCGAGAGGCGGCGACGTACTTGAGGTGGGGCCCGGAACCGGCGTCCTGACCCAGTTCCTGCTCAAGAGGGACGACATCTCCCTCAAAGTCGTAGAGATCGACCGGGAATCGGTGGAGTATCTGCTGGAACACTATCCCGCCCTGGCCCCGGGGCTACTGGAGGCCGATTTCCTCAAGTTGAAACTCGAAAAGATATTCCCCGGGAAGTTCTCTGTAATCGGCAATTTCCCATACAACATCTCCTCCCAGATATTCTTCAAGATCTTGGATTACCACGACAGCGTGCCGGAGGTGGTATGTATGATACAGAAAGAGGTCGCCGAGCGCCTCGCAGCCCCTCCCGGAAGCAAGACCTACGGGATATTGTCGGTGCTGCTGCAGGCCTGGTACGATATAGAATACCTCTTCACGGTGCCACCGGGCGCCTTCTATCCGCCGCCCAAGGTGACCTCGGCGGTCATCCGCCTGCGCCGGAACGGCCGCACGGAACTCGGATGCGACGAGGAACTCTTCAAAAAGGTGGTCAAGGCCACCTTCAACCAGCGTCGCAAGACAATCCGCAACTCGCTTCGCAGCGCGGGGCTCCAGTGCGAAGAAAAACCGCTCCTGGCCCTGAGGCCGGAGCGGCTTGGCGTCGAAGATTTCGTAGAGCTTACCCTATCCGTTCTGAACGGTTGACCGGAGGGCGAGTTCCTCCATCTGTGTATCGTCGATGGCCGAAGGGGCGTCGAGCATCACGTCGCGTCCCATATTGTTCTTCGGGAAGGCGATGAAGTCGCGGATGGTCTCCTGGCCGCCGAAGAGGGCGCAGACGCGGTCGAAACCGAACGCTAGGCCTCCGTGGGGCGGAGCTCCGAACTTGAAAGCGTTGATGATGAAGCCGAATTTGACCTCGGCGTCCTCCTTTGAGATACCCAGGACCTCGAACATCCTCCTCTGGACGTCGGCCTCGTGGATACGGATACTGCCGCCGCCGAGTTCGGTGCCGTTGAGCACGAAATCGTATGCATTGGCGCAGACGCGCTCCAGATCCTCTTTCCTGTCGCTGTAGAACCACTCCAGGTGCTCCGGCTTGGGAGCGGTGAAGGGATGGTGCATCGCATAGAAGCGCTGTGTCTCGTCGTCCCATTCGAGCAGGGGAAAATCCACCACCCAGAGGGGAGCGAAGTTGTGGGGGTCGCGCAGGCCGAGGCGGTTGCCCATCTCGATGCGGAGCACTCCCAGCATCGTCTGTGCCTTGCGCTTGGGGCCGCAGAGGGCCAGGATAAGGTCGCCGGGATCGGCCTGGCAGGCGCAGGCGATGTCTGCGAGGTCTTCCTGGGAGAAGAACTTGTCGATAGAGGATTTGAAGGTGCCGTCCTCGTTGTATTTGATATAGACAAGGCCCTTGGCTCCAACCTGGGGACGTTTGACCCATTCGGTGAGCTCGTCGAGCTGCTTGCGGGTATATTCAGCGGCGCCGGGAATGCAGATGGCGCCCACATATTCGCAGGAGTCGAAAACCGCGAAATCGTGTCCGTGGGCCTCGCGGGTGATATCGTTGATGGTCATTCCGAAGCGGATATCTGGCTTGTCGCTGCCATAGTGGTCCATGGCGTCGTACCAGGTCATCCTCGGCATCGGATTTGGGATGTCCACGTCGAGGACCTCCTTGAAGAGGTGGCGCATCATTCCCTCGAAGAGGTTGAGCACATCCTCCTGCTCTACGAAAGACATCTCGCAGTCGATCTGGGTGAATTCGGGCTGACGGTCGGCGCGCAGGTCCTCGTCGCGGAAGCAGCGCACGATCTGGAAATAGCGGTCGTATCCGGCCACCATCAGCAGCTGTTTGAAGGTCTGGGGGCTCTGGGGAAGGGCGTAGAACTGGCCCTGGTTCATCCTTGAAGGAACCACGAAGTCGCGCGCGCCCTCGGGGGTGGACTTGATCAGGAAAGGGGTCTCGATTTCGAGGAATCCCTTGCCGTCGAGATAGTTGCGCACCTCGTGGGCGAGCCTGTGGCGCAGCATCAGGGCGTTCTTCAGGGGGTTGCGGCGCAAATCGAGGTAACGGTACCTCGCGCGGAGCTCCTCACCTCCGTCGGATTCGTCCTCGATGGTGAAGGGCGGGGTCTGGGCCTCGTTGAGGATGTTGATTTCAGAGAGGTTTATCTCGATTTCGCCGGTGGGGATGCGGTTGTTCTTGCTCTCGCGCTCCTCCACGGTACCGACGGCCTGGATGACATATTCGCGTCCCAGCCTGGATGCCGCGGCGGCAAGTTCGGGCGAAGAGGATTCCTCCACCCTGAGCTGGGTTATTCCGTAACGGTCGCGGAGGTCTATGAAGACCATTCCGCCCATCTTGCGGGCCTTCTGCACCCATCCGGCCAGCATCACTTTCTTGCCGGCATCCGAGGCGCGAAGTTCTCCGCAGGTATGTGTCCTGTACATATTCTGTTGAGTTTTATTTAGCGTTCTGATAAGGGTCGCCGATAATCATAAGCCTGCTGGCCTGCAGGAGCTCGGTAGCCCAGGTGAAGTATCCTGTAGCGTTGAGATGGCATCCGTCGGTGGTGCACTCGAGGCGGAGGTCTCCGTTCTCATCCTTGAGAGGAGTGGTGACATCGATAAAGATGAAGTCGTTGGTCTTTGCGGCCTCCTTCAGCGCGGCGTTGATCTTGTCGGCTGCGGGATTGAACTCCTTGCAGGCGGGATCGAGCGGGTTGAGGGGCAGTATGCTCTGCACATAGACAGTGGCCAGCGGGCAGGCGGAATGAATCTTCCTGACCAGGTCGAGGTTCTTTTCGAGCACTGCGAGGGGGTCGATACCGGGATGTTTCACCAGATTGTTGCATCCTGCCATCACGAATACCTTGTTGGGCCTCTGTGCGGCAACCTCGTCGAGGCGGAGCGCCATACCCTCGATCATATCGCCGGCAATTCCGCGGCCGATGACGTTGACTCCGGGAAGGAGATCCTCCCAGCGGACGAAATCGGTGAGGCTGTTGCCGAGCATCACTATGCCGTTGTATGCAGCGGGCAGGGAGCGGAATACGGAGAGTTTGTGCCTGTAGTAATCCGGGGGCATGCAATTGGCGGGATCGCAACTGCCGTACCAGCCTTCGAGATACTTCTCGATTTCCTCGCTTTCCTTATCGGCTGCGTGGTTGAGGGCCTGGCTGCCGACAGCCTCTGCGATGAGTTTGGTGTAGGCCTCATAGCCCGCTCCGTTGAGGTATTTGCCTCCGTTCCAGCTGTAAGTGCCGTCCGCGATGCCCTGAGCCAGGGCTGAGCAGAGGTCGATGCAGGTATATTTGCCCTTCGCAGCGCCTTCGGCCATAGCGGTGTTGAGTTTATTCAGCTCATCCTTCTGCGCGGGGGTCATATCGGCCGTGGGAACGCAGTTGAGGTAATAGAGAGCGGTTTTGGGCGAAAGTTTCCCGAAACGGGCGAAGACTTTGCGCAGGTCGGCCTGGACGGTTTTGGCATCGGCGCCGCCGCGGATGTCGTTCGCTCCGGCGCTTACGAAGACCTTGAGGGGTTTCTTCGAAGCGATGCTGTCGGTGCGGGCGGGGAGGAATGCGGCCTTGTCGCCGCGGATGCCGCGGTTGCTTATCTTGGTGCCGCCGAAGAAGGCTCTCCACTCTCCGAGGTCGAGCCAGTCGTCGCCGAACATTACGATGTCATTGTATGACAGGGGAGTCTGGTTGAACATATCCAGTTTGCCGGCCATATAGGGGTCATCGGCATATACATTGCCCAGATCGGCCCCGTCGCCTCCGTTATTGCAGGAGACCAGAGTTGCCAAAATTGCCATTGCAACGATAAAATACTTTTTCATATTGTGATTCTTTGTTTTATACATTGAAGAGGAAGTGCATTATGTCGCCGTCCTGCACTACGTAATCCTTGCCCTCGCTGCCCAGTTTGCCGGCGGCGCGGCAGGCCGATTCGCTGCCCAGGGCCACGAAATCGTCGTATTTGATGACCTCGGCGCGGATGAAGCCCTTTTCGAAGTCGGTGTGGATGACTCCTGCGGCCTGGGGTGCCTTGTCGCCCACGTGGATGGTCCAGGCGCGGCATTCGTCGCTTCCGGCTGTGAAGAAGGTGCGGAGGTTGAGCAGGGCGTAGGCGGCCTTGATAAGGCGCACGACGCCGGACTGTTCGAGGCCGATCTCTTCGAGGAACAGCTTGCGTTCTTCGTAATCTTCGAGCTCCGCGATTTCCGATTCGATCTTGGCTGCGATTACCAGCAGGCCGGCATCCTCGTTCTTTATGGCTTCCCTGACCGCCTCCACATAGGCGTTGCCGTTCGCGGCGGAGTTCTCGTCCACGTTGCAGACATACAGGACGGGCTTGCAGGTGAGCAGGCAGAATTCCTTGGCGAAGTGTTCTTCGTCGGGGTTCTCGGGTTTTACCTCGCGGGCGTTGCGGCCCTGTTCGAGTACTTCTTTGTAGCGGATGAGCAGGTCAAGGGCTTTCTTTGCCTGTTTGTCGCCGCCAGTCTGGGCCTGTTTCTGGACCTTGGCTATACGGTTCTCGACTGTTTCGAGGTCTTTGATCTGGAGTTCGGTGTCGATGATCTCCTTGTCGCGCACGGGATCGACGCTGCCGTCCACGTGGGTTACGTTGTCGTCGTCGAAGCAGCGCAGGACGTGGAGGATGGCGTCTGTTTCGCGGATGTTGGCCAGGAACTGGTTGCCGAGGCCCTCGCCGCGGCTGGCGCCTTTGACCAGACCGGCGATATCCACGATTTCCACGGTCGCGGGGATGGTGCGTTTGGGTTTGCACATCTCGGTGAGCACGTTGAGGCGCTCGTCAGGGACTGTGGTGGAGCCTATGTTGGGTTCGATGGTGCAGAAGGGGAAGTTTGCCGCCTGCGCCCTCGAGGAGCTTATACAGTTGAAAAGTGTCGATTTACCCACGTTGGGAAGGCCGACTATGCCGCATCGCAATGCCATATCTTATGCTTTTGTAAGTATAACTTGCAAAAGTAATAATTATTCGGCAATTATTGGACAGTAATCATCTCGAAGCCCGCCCTCGCTTCGGGCTCCGGTTTTGGTCCTTCGGGCCAAAAAAAAGGCCTCTCAGGACCAAAAGCCGCCCGCCCTCGCTCGGGCTGGGGTGTCATTGCTGCGAAAACAAGGCGTCATTCCTGCGAAGGCAGGAATCTCCGCTACGAGAAGATGAGTATAGTGAGGATAGCCAGCGGAGCGACGGCTTTGATGAGCCAGTAAATGGTATTGGCAAGCCATTTGGGCAGGCGGATGGTTCCGCCGCTGGTCATCTCGTCCATAAAGTCGGCCTTCTTCATCTTCCAGCCCACGAAGAGCACGATCAGCAGCGCGCCGATGGTCAGGACATAGTCCGAAGAGATTTTGTCGAAGAGGTCGAACAGGGTCAGTCCGCCGAGGGTGAGGGGTGAGCCGGGCTTCAGCGAGAGGGAGCACAGGGTGCCGAAGACTGCCTGCGTCAGGATGCTGATAAAGACGGCGAGTTTCCGGGAGCAGCGGCATTCCTCGATGAGGAAGCTCACCATCACCTCCACCAGCGAGATGGCCGAGGAGACGGCCGCCAGCAGCAGCGAGAAGAAGAACAGGAAGGCCACCAGGCTGCCCAGAGGCATATTCGAGAATATGTGCGGGAGCGTGACGAATACCAGGCCGGGGCCCTGTCCGGGCTCGACTCCGAATGAGAATACGGCCGGCATTATGGCGCAGGCCGCGAGGAGGGCGAAAAGCGTGTCGAGTCCGACCGTTATCGCCGAATGGCTGAGTATGTTGTCGCTCTTCTTGACGTATGAGCCGTAGATGATGATAGCTCCCATTCCGAGCGACATCGAGAAGAAGGACTGTCCGAGGGCGGCGATGAAGGTCTGGGAGGTGACCTTCGAGAAGTCGGGCTGGAACAGATACCGGTATCCGACATCGGAGTTGGGCAGGAAGGCGGAACGCACCACCAGTACGAGGATCAGCACGAAGAGGATCGGCATTATCCACTTGGAGAAGCGCTCGATGCCCTTCTCTACGCCGAGAATCACCACTGCCGCCGTGATTACGACGAAGATGAGCATATAGACGAGCGGGGCCCAGTTACCGGTGGAGAATTGTGCGAAACCGGCCGCGAAGTCGGTTCCGGCCGCATCCTGAGTGAATTTCAGGAGCACCGAATCGACCATATATTTGATACCCCAGCCTCCTACGACGCTGTAGAAAGAGAGGATCAGGAATACGGCCAAAATGCTTGTAAAGCCACTCAGATACCATTTGGTACCGGGAGCCAGGTTGCGGAATGCTCCCACCGCGGAGGCACGGCCCCTGCGGCCGATAACGAACTCAGCGCAGAATACCGGAAGGCTTATCAGCACTGAGAAAAGCAGATAGATGAGGATGAAGGCCGCGCCTCCATTCTCGCCCACAAGATAGGGGAACCTCCAGATGTTTCCGAGGCCCACCGCGGAGCCGACCATCGCGACTATGACGCCGAAACGGCTCCCGAAGCTGCTTCTATCGGATTCTTTCATATATCAGGAATTGAAAATCTACGTCGGATTCGTCGTCGTGTAGCATCTCTCCCTCGCTGGCCAGACGCCACTCCTGAGGTGGTATCTCGGGGAAGAAGGTGTCGGCATCCCCGATCGCCTTGTAGACACGGGTGAGGTAGATGCGGTCGGCATATCTCATCGCCTGGGCGTATGTATAGCCGCCTCCGATTACGAAGACCTCGTCGTCCTCCACGCAGGAGAGCGCTTCTTCGAGCGAGGAGACCACCCTTACGTTGTCGTATTCGGGTTTTTCCATCGGGAAGATGCTGATTATGATGTTCTCCCTCTTGGGAAGCGGCTTGTGGGGGAGTGATACCCAGGTCATATAGCCCATAATGACGGGATGTCCGCTGGTGGTGCGCTTGAAGTATTTGAAATCTTCGGAGATGTGCCAGGGAATGTCTCCCTTGCGTCCTATGGCGTTGTTTTCCGCCGCGGCCACTATGATGCTTACCGTTTTCATACAGCTATCGGGGCTTTAATCATCGGCCAGGGATCATACCCTTCGAGGGTGAAATCTTCGTATTCGAATGAGAAAATGTCTTTTTTATCCGGGTTGATCTTCATTACCGGCAGCGGCCTGGGCTCGCGCGCGAGCTGTGTCGCCACCTGGTCGAAATGGTTGAGGTAGATGTGCGCGTCGCCCAGGGTGTGGACGAATTCTCCGGCCTCCAGGCCGCAGCTCTGCGCCACCATCATCGTCAGGAGGGCGTACGACGCTATGTTGAAGGGCACTCCGAGGAAGACGTCCGCGCTGCGCTGGTAGAGCTGGCAGGAGAGGCGTCCGCCGGCCACGTAGAACTGGAACAGGGAGTGGCAGGGCGGCAGGGCCATCTTGTCCACCTCCGCGGGATTCCAGGCGGAGACTATCAGGCGCCGGCTGTCGGGGTTGCGCTTTATCATCTCCACGACATTCGCCAGCTGGTCTATGGTCTCCCCGTCGGGAGCCGGCCAGGAACGCCACTGGTGGCCGTAAACAGGTCCGAGGTCGCCGTTTTCGTCGGCCCATTCATCCCAGATGGTCACCCCGTGGTCGTTGAGGTACTTGATGTTGGTGTCGCCGGCGATGAACCAGAGGAGTTCGTAGATTATCGATTTGAGATGTACCTTCTTGGTGGTCAGCAGCGGAAAACCATCCTGCAGGTCGAACCGCATCTGGTATCCGAAGACGCTCTGCGTCCCGACTCCGGTCCTGTCGCTCTTGATGGTGCCGTTGGCCCTGATATGCCTCAGAAGGTCGAGGTATTGTTTCATTTGAGTTGTTATTGGAATTACAAATATAAACAAAAACATTCAAGAGTGGCTTGCCTGGGGGCGGTATATGTCTTCTGAACCTGTGGCCGCCCATGGCCACATGAACCGACGCACGAGCGAGCAAAGAGAAAGCTTGCTTGCTCTTTTGAGCGAGAAGGAGGAAAAGGCGATAGCCTTAACTTATGGGAGGGGCCCGCGAAGCGGGAGGGATGGAGCGAAGCGGAAGGTTCAGAAGACATATACCGCCCCCAGGCAAGCCTATCGGACATTACTCTATTCTCAAAATTATTGGCAGATGGTCGCTGATGCCGCCGTTGTGTCGGGGGCCGACGAAGGTGCGGCGGGGCTTGTCGCCGGTGAAGGCCGGATCGGGTTCCACGAGGAACAATGGCTTGAAAATGTGCATCGTGCAGCCCGAGGTGTCCGATACGAAGCACTGGTCTATCATCTCCCAGTTGCCGCGGTACTTGAGAGAGCCCTCGCCTCGGGCGGCAAGGGGCGCTGCGAGGTTGAGCAGGGGCAGGCTGATATTCTCCGGCGTGTCGTTGAAATCGCCAAGGGCGATGATCCGCTGCCGTGGGCTGGCGCCACGGATGGAGTCGCAGGCGCTTCTGATGGAGTCGCAGGCGGCCGAGAGCCTCGCTGCGGCAGCGGCCCTTTTCGGCCCGGAAACCGCCGCGCCTCCCCGCTTCGATGGCCAGTGATTCACGAAAATATGCACCGTGTCGGCCCCCAGGACGCCTTTTACATAGAGGATGTCGCGTGTGGCGAACTCTTCCGAGACCTTCAGAGCCTCGATGCGAAGCGGTTTGAACCGGCTCTTGCGGTAAAGCAACGCCACATCTATTCCGCGCGGGTCCGGCGAGTCGCGGTGGATGATTTCATAATCGAGTTTTTCGAGCGGCGTGCTGTCCCTCAGTCGCCGCAGCACGAAGCGGTTCTCCACTTCGGCGAAAGCGCATATATCGGGCGGGGCGCCGCCGTAGTCCGATGCGGCAAGTATCGTTTTGGCGATGCCGTTTGCCTTATGGGTGAACCGCTTCCAGTTCCAGTGTTTTTCGCCCCGGGCGGTAAATTCGTCGTCGAGCGTGGCCGGATCGTCGAACGGGTCGAAAAAGTTCTCCAGGTTCCAAAAGAAGAGGACGGATGATACACCCGTCCCCAGCAGTATGATGAATCTCCTCCACATATCGTCCCCTCCAAGAAAAATTAAGTCTCTTTATTCGGCCTCCACGATTGAAAATGCAACTTCCTGAAGCGCCTTGTAAACGGGGCCGTCCTTCATTGCAGCGGGTTTGCCTTCGTCGCCGCCCTCGCGCACACCCTGTACCAGGGGAATCTGGCCGAGAAGGGGAATTCCGTACTTGTCGCAGATGACCTTGCAGCCGTCCTTTCCGAAGATGTAGTACTTGTTGTCGGGCAGCTCCTCGGGCGTGAACCAGGCCATATTCTCCACCACTCCGAGGACCTTCTTGTTGATCTTCGGGTTGCGGAACATATTTATGCCCTTCTCCACGTCGGCCAGCGCCACGGCCTGCGGCGTGCTGACGATCACCGCGCCGTCGAGGGGAATGTCGTTGACCATCGAGATATGGATGTCGCCGGTTCCCGGAGGCATATCGATAAGGAGCACGTCGAGCTCGCCCCAGCGCACTTGCAGGATCATCTGCTTGAGTGCGGTGCAGGCCATGGGGCCGCGCCAGATGAGGGCCTGTTCGGGCTTTGCGAAGTAGCCGATGGACATCCACTTGACGCCGTATTTCTCGACGGGAATGAATATTTCCTTGCAGTCGTTGGTGAACTCCTCGTCGGGTCCGAGAGGGGTTCCGTCGGGTTTATAGACCTCGATGCCGGGAGTGACTCCTTCGGTGCCGGTCATCTTGGGCACGGAGGGGCCGTAAACGTCGGCATCCGCCAGTCCCACGCGGTAACCCAGGCGGGCCAGGGTGACGGCGAGGTTGACGGCGACGGTGGATTTGCCGACGCCGCCCTTTCCGGATGCGACGCAGACGATTTTGCCCACATCTTTGATAAGGTCATTGTTCAGGTCCAGGATCGGAGCCTTGGGCTTCGGCTTCGGCGGATTGGGATTATAGGGTCCTTTTATTTCGAATTGGTTCATTATCGTTTGGTTTTGTTCTGGGTAGGATTTAGTTCTGGGTTAGGATTATGTCCTGGCTTGGGATATGGCCGGCTTGTATTCCGGTTTGACCGGGGGTCGGCTCCCATCCGGACATGACAAAGGTACGGTTAATTTTTGATTCTTCGTCAAGACTGCGCCAGGTATTATCCTTGACATCCCTCCGGGCGTTTTTACCACTGGCGACAGCGTGGAGGCTAGATACCTGACAATCAATAAAATGCTACAATCAACCTCCCCGTTTTTAAGGGGGTTGATTGTAGCATTTTACTGTAACACAGAGCGTTAGCCTCCACGGCCGCCGAACGTACACTCGCTCATACATAATTACTTGCGCCGCCGAGGCCCCGCCATCCATAAAAACGGCTTGTTTTATGGACGGGAAGATGATTTCACGCGCGCAGTCCATGAATTTGAGCGTTTTTATGGACGGAAAGCTGATTTTACGCGCGCCGTCCATGAATTTGAGCGTTTTTATGGATGGGAAGACGATTTTATGCGCGCCGTCCATGAATTTGAGCGTTTTTATGGACGGAAAGCTGATTTTACGCGCGCCGTCCATGAATTTGAGTGTTTTTATGGACGGGAAGCTGATTTTACGCGCGCCGTCCATGAATTTGTGCGTTTTTATGGATGGCCCATCGTTTCAGGGCAAAGTGGAGCAGGGCAACCGCCTTCGGAAGTGCCTCCAGGGCACATCGCCCTGCTCCACAGCCCGAAAACAGCCGATGGAGCAGGCAAACCACCATCAGAAGCGGTTCCAGGGCACATCGCCCTGCTCCATCTTGCCCGAAGGCGAAGATAATAAGTCACAGGCAGTCAAGCAGTCCGCCGGAAACCGCAAACAGGGCAAGAAACAAACGAAAACTCAGGAGTTTTATTGTATCAGTGCCGAAGCCACCACGTTTGCCACCTTGGCGCGCAGGGCGGCGACGCTGCCCTTGTCGGCGGGATGGACCCGGTGGGTCAGGAGTATCACGGCGCAGTCGGCGTCCAGGTCGATGACCATCGAGGTGCCGGTGTAGCCGGTGTGGCAGATGGTGCGCGAGCGGCTGAAGAGATCGCCGCGCAGGGTCGCCGAGGTGCTGCGGTTGTCCCAGCCGAGGGCGCGGCCGATATGGGGCGCGTTGCCTTCGGGGACCGAAACCATGGTCTCCACCGAGAGCGGGCTGAGGATGCGGCGGCCGTTGACCTGCCCGCCGTTCATTATGGCCGCGGCGATTACCGCCAGGTCCTCCGCCGAGGAGAATACGCCGGCGTTGCCGGAATTGCCGCAGTTCACCAGGCGGGCCGTAGGGTCGTGCACTTCGCCCAGCAGCGCGACCCCGTCCCTGCCGACTTCTGTCGGAGCCACCAGCGGCATAATCTCAGGATGCTCCGAGAGTGGGTTGTAGCAGGTGTGTTCCAGGCCGAGCCTGTCGAAAACGTTGGCCTGGACATAGTCGCAGAGGCGCTGCCCGGTGATATTCTCCACTATATGCTGGAGCGTGATGAAGTTGAGGCAGCTGTAGAGATAGTCCGTAGTGGGTTCGAAACGCCGCGGCTCATCCTCCGCTATGTGGCGGATCAGGGCTTCGGGCGAGGCCGGGCCATACTTTGAAAGGTATTTTTTGACGTCTATGGCGGGCGGAAGACCTGCGCTGTGGGAGAGGAGGTCCACTATCCTGATCTCGCGCGTACGGGCCGATTCAGGGGCTTTCCAGGGCTTGAATCCGGGGATGTAGAGGCTGACCGGGTCGGTAAGGCGCAAATATCCCTGCTCGGCGAGTTGCATCACCGCTATGGTGGTCCCGACACATTTGCTGAGGCTTGCCAGGTCGAAGACCGTTCCAATGGTCATAGCCACGGTGTCGGGCACGACCTGCCGGTTGCCGTAGGCTTTGAGATATACTATGCTCTCGCCCCGGACTACGGCAAGGACCGCTCCGGGAATGGATTTCCCCGCTATGGCGGCCTCGATCACGCTGTCGGCCATCGCCAGCCGACGGCCGTCCATCCCTTCGGCCTCCGGGCGGCAATGCCTGAGCCCGCGGCCCTCGGCGGCCGGTATGAGAAGCAGAAGCGCGACTATCAGGAAAACGGTCTTTTTCATAACGCAAATATAATAAAAAAGGGCCGGTCCATTGGACCAGCCCTATTCATAAACCTTGGAAGTCAATTATTCCTCAGTGCGGGGACGGCGCTCGCCGCCACGTCCGCCACGGCCTCCGCGACGCTCACCGCCACGGCCACCGCGACGGCGCTCGCCACGCTCACCCTGACCGTTTGCAGCCACGCCTGCGGCTGTTCCGGCGTTCGGGGAGAGGTCGCGCTTTCCATAGACCTCACCATTGCAGATCCATACCTTCACTCCGAGGACGCCCACCTTGGTGTGAGCCTCTGCGAGTGCGTAGTCGATGTCTGCGCGGATGGTGTGGAGAGGGGTACGTCCTTCCTTGAACATCTCGCTGCGAGCCATTTCGGCGCCGCCTACGCGGCCGCTGATCTGGATCTTGATACCCTCGGCACCCATACGCATGGTAGATGCGACGGCCATCTTGATGGCACGGCGGTAGGAGACGCGGCCCTCTACCTGGCGTGCGATGTTGTTGGCGACGATGTTAGCGTCAACTTCGGGACGCTTGACCTCGAAGATGTTGATCTGGACATCCTTGTTGCAGATCTTCTTGAGCTCTTCCTTGAGTTTGTCGACCTCCTGGCCGCCCTTGCCGATGATGACACCGGGACGTGCGGTATGGATGGTGACGGTGATGAGTTTGAGGGTACGCTCGATGACGATCTTCGAGAGCGATGCCTTCGCAAGACGTGCGTCGAGATACTCACGGATCTTAGAATCCTCAAGGATGCGGGTAGGATAGTCACCGTACCAGTTGGAGTCCCAACCACGGATGATACCCAGACGGTTGCTGATAGGATTGGTTTTCTGTCCCATATTACTTTTCCTCCTCTACTGGTTTGGTTTCTGCCTTAACCGGCTCAGCCTTGGTGTCAAGGATGACGGTGACGTGGTTGGAACGCTTGCGGATGCGGCCCGCACGGCCCTGAGGGCACGGACGGATGCGCTTCAGCGTACGGCCTCCGTCAACCATGATGGTCTTGACGATGACCTTGCCGTTTTCAAGATCTTTGCGGTTATCCTCGTTCTTGGCTTCCCAGTTTGCGATTGCGCTGCGGAGAAGCTTCTCGAGACGGACGGATGCCTCTTTCTTCGAATATTTGAGAATATCCAAAGCGTGGTTAACCTCCTGTCCCCTGATGATGTCTGCCACGAGGCGCATCTTCTGGGGGGAAGTGGGTACATCATTCAGCTTTGCGATAGCTGTCTGCTTCTTGACTTCTTTAAGCCTGTCGGCCATTTCTCTTTTACGTTTTCCCATTGTAGTCTCTCCTCACATTTTAACGATTACCGGAGTGGCCTTTGAATGTACGTGTCGGAGCGAATTCGCCGAGCTTGTGGCCTACCATATTCTCAGTTACATAAACCGGAATGAACCTGTTGCCGTTGTGGACGGCGATAGTGTGGCCGACGAAGTCCGGGGAGATCATGCTGGCACGCGACCAGGTCTTGATGGCCTCTTTCTTCATGGTGCCCTCGTTCATAGCGAGCACCTTCTTTTCCAAGCTGTCCTGAATATAAGGACATTTTCTAAGTGAACGACTCATAATCTACTTGTGTTTATTCCGTTATTTATGTCTTCTTTCGATGATTAACTTGTTGGAATTCTTCTTCGGATTACGAGTCTTGTATCCCTTAGCGGGCAGACCCTTGCGTGAGCGAGGGTGTCCTCCGGAGGCGCGGCCCTCGCCACCACCCATCGGGTGATCGACAGGGTTCATCACGACGCCACGGTTACGGGGACGGCGGCCGAGCCACCTCTTGCGACCAGCTTTTCCGTGAGATTCCAGGTTGTGGTCGGTATTCGACACGATGCCTACGGTTGCGCGGCAGGAAACGAGCACCATCCTTGTCTCGCCCGAAGGGAGGCGGAGGACAGCGTGGGTTCCTTCACGTGCGGTAAGCTGTGCATACGCACCGGCGCTGCGTGCCAGGACGGCACCGTTGCCGGGACGGAGCTCGATGTTGTGTACGAGGGTACCGAGCGGAATTTCAGCAAGCGGAAGAGAGTTTCCGATTTCAGGAGCAACACCGGCACCGGATTCGATCACCTGACCGACCTGGATGCCGTTGGGGGCTATGATATAACGCTTCTCGCCATCTTCGTAGCATACCAGCGCAATGCGTGCACTGCGGTTGGGGTCGTACTCGATGGTCTTGACAGTAGCTTTGCAATTGTCCTTGTCGCGAAGGAAGTCAATCACGCGATACATCTTCTTGTGACCGCCGCCGATATAGCGCATCGTCATCTTGCCCTGGTTGTTGCGTCCGCCTGAACGCTTGAGGGGCTGGAGGAGGGACTTCTCGGGGGTGGTGCAGGTGATCTCCTCGAAAGTGCTGATCACCTTATTCCTTGTACCGGGAGTTACCGGTTTGAATTTACGTACTGCCATAGTCCTTAAATGTTGCTATAGAAATCAATCTTGTCATCTCCGGCCAGAGTCACGATAGCCTTCTTGTAGTGGTTCGTGCGGCCTGTAAGCATGCCGGCTTTGGTATAACGGCTCTTGCGTTTGCCGTGATAGTTGACGGTATTGACATCCTTAACGGATACACCGTACATCTGCTCGACGGCGTTCTTGATTTCAACCTTGTTGGCATCGCGCTCAACGATGAAACCGTAACGATTCAATTTATCGCCCTGAATCGTCATTTTCTCAGTTACTATAGGCTTAATAAGTATTCCCATCGTTGTGTCTTATTTGCGTCTTTCTGCGATAATGTCCTGAACGCCGTCAACCAAGACGAGCTTGTTGGCGTGGAGAAGCGCGAAGGTGTTGATCTCATCGACTGTGATCACCTTTGCCTCAGGAAGATTGCGAGATGACAGGTAAATGTTCTTGGAGTTCTCGGGAAGCACGACGAGGGTCTTGCGGCCGTTCGCCTTCAAGTTGTCGAGGATCTTGATGAAATCCTTGGTCTTGGGTGCGTCCATCGTGAAAGGCTCAACCATCGTGATGGCGCCGTCCTTTGCCTTGTAGGAGAGGGCGGAGAAGCGTGCGAGCTGCTTCAGTTTCTTGTTGAGCTTGAATGAGTAGTCGTGGGGCCTGGGACCGTGAGCGGTGCCGCCTCCGACGTAGATGTTGGACTTGATGCTGCCGTGGCGTGCTCCTCCGCCGCCCTTCTGGCGACCCATTTTCTTGGTGGAGAAGGCCACTTCGCTGCGGTCCTTGGTCTTGTGTGTACCCTGGCGCTGGTTAGCGAGATACTGCTTGACATCGAGGTAGATAGCGTTGTCATTGGGCTCGATTGCGAAAATCGCGTCATCGAGTTCGGCCTGCTTGCCGGACAATGTACCGTCAATCTTGTAAACGTCCAATTTCATAACACTAGTCCTCCACGATTAAGTAAGATCCCTTGGCTCCGGGAACGGAACCCTTGACTACGATGAGGTTGTTCTCGGGAACGACCTTGATGACCTGAAGGTTGAAGACCTTGACGCGGTCACCGCCCATACGGCCGGCCATACGCATACCCTTGAACACCCTTGAAGGCCAGGAGGATGCTCCCATCGAACCGGGGTGACGCAGACGGTCATCCTGGCCGTGGGTCTGTCCGCCCACACCCTGGAATCCGTGACGTTTCACAACGCCCTGGAAACCTTTACCTTTTGAAATACCGGTGACATCAACCCACTGCACACCCTCGGAGAGGTCTGCAACGGTAATCACCTGGCCGAGCTTGAGCTCCATGGGGAAGTCGTTCTTGAACTCCACGAGCTTGCGCTTCGGCGTGGTTTCTGCCTTGTCAAAATGGCCCTTGAGAGCCTTGCTGGTGTGCTTCTCTGTGGTTTCGTCATAGGCAAGCTGTACAGCGGCATAACCATCTTTCTCAACTGTACGGAGTTGCGTAACAACGCACGGACCAGCCTCAATTACGGTGCATGGCATATTTTTGCCAGCGGCATCGAAAACGGAAGTCATTCCGATTTTTTTTCCAATTAATCCAGGCATTTGGTTGTTAATTTGGTGTATATTAAGTAGTTAACTATTCCCGCCATTTTTTGCGGGGCTGCAAATGTACGGACTTTTTGTGATTAAACCAAATATTTTCAACAGGTTACGAACAAAAAACACCGCCTGAGCCCCGCCCTAAGTGCTTCTTCCCACCACCCTGCTCCCTCTGGAAAGAAAAGATAGCCAGAGGAAGCAAAAATCGTCTTTTTTGCTCCCTCTGGAAAGAATTATGACCCAGAGGGAGCACCATCGGGAACACTCAATCTTTTTTTTGGAGAAAGTGCCTTTCGAAGCTTATATTTGCAGAAGCAGAGCACTTAAGCTTTTGTGCGGAAAGATATATGAGAAAACGAATATGGCTTATAACCTCTGATCATCTGGAAGACGGTCTTTGGTTTCCGGAAGAATCTGATTTTAAAGCGGGAATGAACAGTGTAGGAGTATTGGTCGCCCTTATGTCCGTCGTAATTCTGGCGTTCATACTTATGTCCAATCATGTGCATTTTGTCATTTACGGTACGAGGGAAGAGGCGATCGCTTTTGTAAATGAACTCAAGCGCAGGCATTCCCGGTATCTGACGGTAAAATATGGCAGAGTCAAGTCGCTGAAGCGCAATGCTCTGGATATCCGTATGATATCGCTTGAAGATGAAGGCCCCGAAAGGGCGATAGCGTATGTGCAGATGAACAGTGTCGCCGCCAATATCTGCCTTCATTCCACGCAGTATGCCTGGGGAACCGGCAATGTCTTCTTCAACCCATCTCAGGGAGCGGGCAAAAAGGTCTCCTCGTTTTCCGACAGGGCCCTTATCCGGATGCTTCACAGCAAGATACCTGTTCCGGGAGATTGGCTTATCTCGGATGACGGCTACATCCTGCCATCCTCTTATGTCGATATCGATTATGTCCATAATCTTTACAGGACTCCCAAGCGGATGGATTTTTTTCTAAAAACATCATCCAAGGCGAGATTGAGGCTTGAAACATCTGAGGACAAGATGCCGTCGTTCCGCGATCAAATCATTCTCTCCGCCTTGCCGGACCTGTGTCGGACCCTTTACGGCAAAAAGGAGTTCAGCGAACTTGAAGAGGGGCAGAAGACTGAAGTCTTGCGGCAGCTGAGATACCGCTTCTCCTCGAATGTCCATCAGTTGGCCCGGGTTACGGGAATGAGTTATGAAGCTGCTGCGAAAATGCTGGATACGCACTGAAATAAGTTGAGATTATGGTTATCAAAGACGAATTATTCTCTCTCGCGGAGCATTATGTGGAGGAGACGTCCGTGTCGCTGTTTATCACCGGTAAGGCGGGAACGGGCAAAACGACATTTCTCAAATACATAGTGGAACATACATCCAAGCGCTGCATCGTCCTTGCGCCGACAGGCGTAGCTGCGGTGAATGCCCGGGGCAGCACTATCCACTCTTTCTTCTCGCTCCCCCTTTGTCCCTATCTCCCAGAAGTGCGCGAACTTGTGACAGAGTATCAGATGCCCGAGCGCTACCGCCGCCTGAAGAGAGACAAGATAAAGATAATAAAGACCCTCGATCTGCTTATCATAGACGAGGTTTCAATGGTCCGCGCCGACCTTATGGATGCAATGGATATGATGTTGAGGCGGTATAGAAGGTCTTCCCATCCTTTCGGCGGGGTCCAGCTTTTGATGATCGGCGATGCGCAGCAGCTCTCGCCGGTGGTGACCGACGCCGAACGGCCGTATATCTCCAAGGTATATCAGTCGCCCTACTTCTTTCACAGCAAGGCGTTGCGGTATCTTCCTTATAAGACTATAGAACTTCGGAAGATTTATCGCCAGGAGGATGCGGAATTCATATCCATCCTCAATGCAATCAGGGATGCCAAGCCGTCCCGGGAAGCCTTGGAGCGCATCAACTCGCGCGTCGGAGCTCCGACGGGAGACGATTGGATAAGGCTTGTCACCCATAATAATCAGGCTGACAAGATCAACCGCGAAAGGCTTGATCTCCTCGAAGGAAAAGAAATGGTCTATAGGGCGAACGTAGAAGGCGATTATCCCGAAAGTCTTTATCCGGCCGCCGCGGAGTTGCACCTCAAGACTGGGGCGAGGGTGATGTTCATAAGGAACGATTCCGACGGGAGGTTTTACAATGGAATGCTCGGAACAGTCGTGTCTATGATGCCGGAAGTCATAACCATCGCCGCTGATAATTCAGGCGAGATCACCCTTGCGAGGACCGAATGGGAGAACCTCCAATACTCTCTCAACGAAGTATCGGGTGAAATAATCCAGGAAATTAAAGGTTCCTTTCGGCAGTTTCCCCTGCGTCCGGCCTGGGCCATCACAATCCACAAGAGCCAGGGCTTGACTTTCGACCATGTCATCATCGATGCCGGAGCTGCATTCGCTTTCGGACAGGTTTATGTGGCCCTTTCGCGTTGCAAGACGATGGAGGGTATCTCGCTGACCAGGCCACTTACGGCAGGATTACTGATGGGCGATGCCGACGTAAGTTCCTTCAATGCCACCCTGGGTGAGTCCATGGCACAGGAATCGCAGCTGTCCGCATTTCGGAGCGATTATAATCTAGAACTTCTTCTGGAGTGTTTCAACTTTGAGGATTTAAGGCGCCAGATACTGACTCTCAGGAAAATATGGCGGGAAGCCTCCCTGGCGTCATTATATCCGATTCAGGCAAAGAGTCTTGAAGAACTTGCCGGAAACATGATTACCCTCGAGGAGACTGCCGGAAAATTCCGCCGCCAGCTCACATGGCTCAAGGGTGATCCCGAAACAACCGCCCAAAGGGTGTCGAAGGCTTGCGGGTACTTCCTGCCGATTATGGAAAAGATGCCTCTGAGAGAGCTGCTGGCTGTGGAAATAGACAACTCCGAGACCAGAAAGCGCATAAAGAATCTCTCCGAAGACCTTTTGCCCCAGTGGCTGATACACGTCGAGACATTATCAAATGTCCTTTCCGAAGGCTTTGACGGCGGAGAGTACAGACGGCTGAGGAATGAAATCCTCATTAACGGCCCGCAAAAACAGGCTAAGCCTTCACGAAAAAAGATAGGCTTCAGAAATGAAGAAAAAGAACCGGAAGCCCGCGACATCTACAAAGACAACCGTCACCCGGAGCTGGTTCAGAAACTCATAGCCTGGCGTCTCTCCAAGTCCCGCGACCTTAATGTTCCCGCCTATGTAATCCTTCATCAGAAAACACTCCTGGGCATAGCCGATACCAAACCGTCTTCGCGCGAAGAGATGTTGGAGGTAAAGGGCTTCGGCTCGAGGCTTTGGGAGAAATTCGGAAGCGAAATTCTGGAAGTGATATCCGAAGAATGACTTTTCCCTTAGGAGAGAAGGTGCTCCCTCTGGAAAGAAAACATGCCCAGAAGGAGCAAAAAAGTCAAAAAATGCTCCCTCTGGAACAAAATTCTTTCCAGAGGGAGCATTTTTTTTCAAGCCTAAGCCTCTGCGGCTAAACCGCAGAAGCTCAGCGGGTCGCGTCAGTTCTTCAGGTACTTGTCGAACCAGGCGAAGAATTCGCGGTTCCAGTGGATGGAGTTCTGGGGCTTGAGGATCCAGTGGTTCTCGTCGGGGAAGAGAATCATCTTGGAAGGTACGCCGAACATCTGGGCGGCGTTGAAAGCTGCCATTCCCTGCTCAACGGGTACGCGGTAGTCAAGTTCGCCGTGGGTGACCAGGATCGGGGCGGTCCACTTGTCCACCAGCTTGTGGGCGGAATTGGAGTAGTGGCGGACGGCTGCGGGATTCTTGCTCCAGGGCGATCCTGCCAGATACTCGCCGGGACGGCGGCATCCGCCGTTGTCCCACTCGGGGAACCACATCTCCTCGGTGGTCATATACATCGATTCCTGATTGAAGATACCGGCGTGGGCGATCAGAGCGCTGAAGCGGTTCTGGTGGATACCGGCCAGATAATAGATGGAGTATCCGCCGTAGCTTGCTCCGGTGGCTCCCATCTTGCCGATGTAGGGCTTTGCCAGGAAATAATCTGCGGCAGCCAGATAGTCCTTCATGTTCTGGCCGATGTAGTCGCCGGAGATCTGCTCCTTCCACTCGAGTCCGAAGCCTACGTTGCCGCGGCGGTTGGGCACGATCACTACATATCCCTGGGAAGCCATCAGGCGGAAATTCCAGCGGGTGGAGAAGCTCTGGCTGCAGGAGGACTGGGGTCCGCCGTTGCAGAAGAGGATGGCGGGATATTTCTTGGTCTCGTCGAAATCCGGCGGGAAGAGGGCCCAGGTGAGCATCTTCTTGCCGTCGGTGGTGGGCACCCAGAACTCCTGGAGTTTGACCTCCTTGAGCTTGCCGAGGATCTCGTCGTTCTCGTGGCTCACCTGCTTCCAGGAGCCGTCCGCGAGCGAGATGCACACGATTTCAGCAGGACGGAGGTTTGAGGTGTTGGTGGCGATCAGCTTGTCGCCCACCTCGGTCGGAGTGCCGAAATCGTAGAACTCGTGCTGGGGTGTCACGCGCGCGAGGTTGCACTGAAGGTCGGCTTTCCATATCTCGCCGACTCCCTCGACGATCGAGTTGAAATAGATGGTCTTCGAATCGGCGCTCCAGGAGAACCCTTCCACGTCGTAGATGAATCCGCCGGTGAGTTCGGTGCGGACGCCGCTCTCCATATCGCGGACGAAGAGGCGCACGCGGTCGGCCTCATATCCGTCGCGCTCCATGCTGCACCAGGCCAGGTAACGGCCGTCGGGCGAGAATGCGGGAGCCGTATCGTATCCCATCATCCCTTCGGTGAGGTTCACCGCGGTGCCGGAGGCGATGTCATACAGATAGATATCGGTATTGGTCGAGAAGGCATAGTCGCGTCCCACCTTCTTGCGGCAGGAGTATGCTATGCTCTTGCAGTCGGGGCTTACCGAGAGCTCTCCGAGGTCGCTGAAAGGTGCGGTGGGAAGCTCATAGGGCTCATTTCCGAGCAGATCGACGGGGTTTGTGACCGCCTTGCCGTCGAATGATGCCAGGCAGGTGTGGGGAATCACCTCCACGAAATGGTCCCAGTGGCGGTACATCATACCTTCGATGGTGCGGGCCGTGGATTTGGGCACGTCGGGATAGATCTCCGCTCCGCTCTTCGCCACCTTGAAGTCATAGGAATAGAGGACGCCCTTGCCGTCGGGAGTGAGCTCGAATTCGTTGATGCCGCTTTCGATGTCGCTCACCTTGACCGCGACGCCGCCAGCGGCGGGAATCCTGTAAAGCTGTCCGCCGTTGAGGTACAGTACGGTGTCGTCATCCATCCAGCGGGCGTTCGAGGCGCTCTTGGGCAGATGCGTCAGCTGGCGGTTGCCGCTGCCGTCGATGTTCATTATGAAGAGATTGCGCACGCCGCGGTTCTCCTCGATGGAGGTGTAAGTCACGCCGTAGAGCAGGCGGGTGCCGTCGGGAGAGACCTGTACGTCGGAAACCTTCCCGAGCTGATGGAGGATTTCAGGGGTGAAAAGTCCGTCTTGGACGGCCACCTCGTGCTTTTCGATGACCGCCGCCTTCTCCTCCTTGGGAGCGCAGGATGCCACGATAGCCATAGCAGATAACAGGATAAAAAAGCGTTTCATATTATTGTTCGTCATTGTTTTCGTCAACTTCATAACCATATCCGTACTCGATGCCCTTGAGTTCCGCGGGCACGCCCTTGGTCATCCAGACGGGTGCCGGAGCTCCCTTGAGGAAGTGGTCGAAGAACTGTGCGAGGCGGATGCTGAGGTCCTTGCGGTTGCGGCGCTCCTTGAGGTTGTGGGCCTCGTCGTTGTACTGGAGCATCCACGCCTGCTTGCCGCAGCGCCTGAGGGCATTGAAGAATTCGATACCCTGCCACCAGGGAACGGCGCCGTCGGCATCGTTGTGCATGATCAGCACCGGAGTGGTGACATTCGGCACGAAGAAGAGGGGCGAGTTCTCGACATAGAGGTCGAATCCGTCCCAGAGGTTCTTTCCGATACGGCTCTGGCCGTGCTCATACTGTCCGGTGCGGGCTACGCCGGACTCCCAGCGGATTCCGCCGTAGGCGCTGGTCATGTTGGAGACGGGCGCACCTGCACCTGCCGCCTTGAAGCGGTTGGTCTGGGTGATCATATACGCGGTCTGGTAGCCGCCCCAGCTCTGGCCCTGGATGGCCATGTTGTCGCCGTCGATCCATGGATACTCGCACAGCATGTCGCAGGCGGGAAGGATGGACTTGAGGGCGCTCTTGCCTGGATGTCCGTCGGTATAGTAGATATCCGGGATGAAGCAGATGTAACCGTTGCTCACGAAATAGGGGATATTGACCGTGGATGCGCTCGGGGCGGGGGTGCGGACTGCATAAAGCTCGTCGGAATACTTCTCGTAGAAGTAGATGATGACGGGATATTTCTTGGCGGGATTGAAATCCTCGGGCTTGAAGAGAAGTCCCTCGGCCTTGATTCCGTCCTCGGTGGTCCAGCTTACCAGTTCAACGGTTCCCCAGTTGTAATCCTTCTGCTGGGGGTTCGCGTCGGAGAGCTGCTTCTCGGTCTTGAACATATCGGAGGTGGTCCAGACGTTGTTGCCGACCTCGTAGTTACCCTTGGTATAGGTATAGACGGGTTTCTTGCCGCTGTTGTTGACCGAGAGGGAGTTGTAGGTGTAGGGTCCCTCTACGAGGCGCTGGAGCTTGGCCTTCTTCTTTGTGATGTCGAGCATCGCATAGCCGTTCTTCTTGGTGGTGCGGTCGAAGGTAGAGAAGTACATCGGGCGGCCGGTTTCGAGAGTGGTGCCCTTCGCCATCGCCTTGCGGGTGGTGAAATAGGGGTTCACAAGGCTGTAGATGACCCTGTTCTCGCGTCCGTCGGTAAGACGCACGGGCGCCTCCTTGCCCTCCGCGTCGAATTTCCAGAGGTCATACTTGTCCTTGAGCAGGAAGTGCCTCGAATCGTCGAACCAGATGGGCGAGCCGCAGATGGGCTTTGCCGAAGGGTGGTCGTCCTCGACATCATAGAATACGACTCCGAGATCCGCCGTCAGGTTGCGCTCCTCTCCCGTTGCCAGGGTGTAGAGGTGCCAGTTCTGGTCGGCGTTGTCGTAGTAGATATAGTACGCTCCGTCCGGCGAGGAGTTGAACGCCGTATAGGAGACCTTCTTCTTCAGAAGGGTGCGGCTGCCATCCTTGAGCGAGATCTTATAGACATCGTAGTGGCGCAGGTCGGCCCACTGCTGCTCGATGCGGTAGGGCTTGTCGGTATAGGTGACGATGCTCTCCTGGACGTTCGGGTCGCGCAGTCCGAGGTTGGGAATCTCCTTGTCGGCCAGCTGGACGATGCCGCCGTCGCCATTCAGGTCGGCCTTTGCCAGGAAGGTCTGGGCCTTGGTCTGGGCTACGCGGTTCTTCTGGATGGTCTGGATGTAATCCTCATTCCATACCCAGATATCGAGTTTGGGCTGCTCGAACTCCACCAGGGTGGTATCCTTCTCGCGCGGGATGGGGCAGGTTCCGAATGTCACGTAGCTGTCGCCGCCGTGGAATCCGATAGAGGGTTTGTCGCTGATCTTCCAGCCCTTGCGCAGGCCTGCGGCATCGCGGCTGACAAGCTTGCGGGCGCTGCCGTTCTCATACAGATAAATATCGGTCACCTTCTCGTTGCCCTTCGCGGTGTCGAGGTTGGCGTAGAATGCCATCTTGTCGCCGTTGTCGTTGAAGTAAGCGCCGCCGAATCTGGCTTTCTTGTCGCCGGTAAGGACGGGTGTGCTTTTCTTGGACGCGAAATCGTAGAGGAAGATACCCCTCTCGACGGTGCTGTCCTTGGCCGAGGGCTTGGTGACGTATGCCATCGAGAGGCCGTCGTCCTTGAGATAGCTGTTCTCGACGCACTTGAGGGTGTCGATTTCGAGGGTCTTGATGTTGAGGACATAGAGATTGTCCTTCGGAGTCTCGGGTTTCTTCTCCTTGGGCTCGTCCTTCTTGGCATCGGACTTCTTCTCCTTAGCCTCATCCTTATCCTTCTTGGCCTCCGGTTTTGCCGCCGGGGCGTTCTCCGTGAAGACGATATAGTCCACCAGTTCGCCTGCCACCTTGAAGGTCTTCAGGTTGGGATACTTGGTGACGTTGCCGTTGGTCAGGTCGATCACAGCCAGGGTGTCCTTGGGCATCTGGTCGGGTTTCTTCTTGTCGATTTTTGCCTGACGGGTCTCCTGGAATTTAGGGGTAATCTTGAAGACGGCCCGCTTGCTGTCCACCGAGATGCGGCCGGTGACACCGCGCTCGACAGTGTATTCGACACCGGTGCGGGTGTTGTAGAATTTGATGACACCGTCGCCCTCCTGGGCCTTGATGCCATATATGACCCAATCCTTGTCCATTTGGTCGACGGGTCTTACGATGTTGTTCCAGCCGTCATAGACGGAATGGTCGATTGCCGGTTTCTGGGCCCAGGCGGAGAGGGAAACAAGGGCCGCGACGGTCAAAAAGAGATAGCGTTTCATATTATTGTTGGTCATTGTTTTCGTCAACTTCGTATCCGTATCCGTACTCGATGCCCTTGAGTTCCGCGGGCACGCCCTTCGTCATCCATACGGGTGCGGGGGCTCCCTTGAGGAAGTGGTCGAAGAACTGCGCGAGACGGATGCTGAGGTCCTTCTTGTTGCGGCGCTCCTTGAGGTTGTGCGCCTCGTCGTTATACTGGAGCATCCAGGCCTGCTTTCCGCAGCGCCTGAGGCCGTTGAAGAACTCTATTCCCTGCCACCACGGCACTGCGCCGTCGGCATCGTTGCTCATTATCAGCACGGGGGTGTTGACATTCGGCACGAAGAAGATGGGCGAATTCTCCACATAGAGGTCGAGGCCGTCCCAGAGCGTCTTTCCGATGCGGCTCTGGCCGTGCTCATACTGTCCGGTGCGGGCGATTCCCGATTCCCAGCGGATTCCGCCGTAGGCGCTGGTCATGTTGGAGACGGGAGCGCCGGCTCCGGCCGCCTTGAAGCGGTTGGTCTGGGTGATCATATAGGCCACCTGGTAGCCGCCCCAGCTCTGGCCCTGGATGGCCATGTTGTCGCCGTCGATCCAAGGGTTTTCGCACAGCATGTCGCAGGCGGGAAGGATGGACTTGAGGGCGCTCTTGCCGGGATGTCCGTCGGTGTAGTAAATATCCGGGATGAAGCAGATGTAGCCGTTGCTCACATAGTAGGGGATATTAACTGTCGATGCGCTCGGGGCGGGTACCCTGACTTTGTAAAGCTCGTCAGAGCGCTTCTCGTAGAAGTAGATCATCACGGGATACTTCTTTGCCGGGTCGAAGTTCTCCGGCTTGAAGAGGAGTCCTTCGGCGCGGATGCCGTCGTCGGTAATCCAGTTCACCAGCTCGACGGTTCCCCAGTTGTAATCCCTCTGCTGGGGGTTGATATCGGTGAGCCGCTTCTCGCTCTTGAAGCCGTCGGTGGATGTCCAGAGATTGTTGCCCTCCTCGTAGTTGCCCTTGGTATAGGTATAGACGGGCTTCTTGCCGCTGTTGTCGATACACAGGCCGTCGTAGGTGTAGGGTCCCTCTACGAGGCGCTGGAGTTTGGCTTTCTTCTTTGTGATGTCGAGCATCGCATAGCCGTGCTTCTTGGTGGTGCGGTCGAATGTGGTGAAGTACATCGGACGGCCGCACTGGAGCGCGGTGCCGGCGAGCTTCGACTTGCGGGAGGAGGAGTAGGGATTGGCGAGGGCGTACCTCACGCGGTTCCCGCGTCCCTCGGTAAGGCGCACGGGCGCCTCCTTGCCCTCCGCGTCGAATTTCCATACGTCATATTCGTCGTTGATGACGAAGTGCCTGTAATCGTCGAACCAGGTGGCGCTGCCGTAAAGTTTGTTGATTCTCGGATGGTCGTCCTCGCTGTCATAGAAGGGCACTCCGAGCTCCGAAGTGAGGTCCCGTTCACCTCCGGTGGCCTGGTCGTAGAGATACCAGTTGCGCCTCATCATATCGTAATAGAGCAGATATGCCCCGTCCGGGGAGGGCGTGAAGGAGGTGTAGGGCACATTCTTCTTGAGCAGGGTGCGGCTTCCGTCCTTCAGGGAGATGGCATACATATCGTAGCGGCGCACCTGGGCCCACATCTGCTCTACCCGGTAGGGTTTGTCGGTGGCGGCTATGGTCTTCCCCTGGTTGAAGGGATGCCCTACGGTCACCGAAGGTATCTCGGGGTCGGCCAACTGGATTATGCTGCCGTCGCCGTCAAGGTCGGCCTTTGCCGCATAGGTCCTGTTCCTGGTGGTATTGACGCGGTGCTTCTGGACGGTCTGGATATAATCGTCCTTCCACATCCAGATGTCGAGTGTGGGCTGCTCGAAGTCCACCAGGGTGGTGTCCTTCTCGCGCGGGATGGGACAGGTTCCGAAAGTGATGTAGCTGTCGCCCTCGTGGAAGGAGATGGTGGGCCTGTAGCTGATTTTCCATCCCTTGCGCAGGCCGGGAGCGTCGCGGCTTACCAGTTTGCGGGCCCGGTCGCCCTCATAGAGCCAGATATCGGCTGTCTTGGCGTTGCCCTTCGTGGTGTCGAGGTTGGCGTAGAAAGCGAGCCTGGTGCCGTCCTCATTGAAAAAGGCGTTGCCGAATACGGACTTCGGCGCACCCGAGAGCACCTTGACGGTCTGCTTCGAGTCGAAGTCGTAGAGATATATGCCGCGCTCTATCTCCTTCTCTTTCTTGCCGGGACGGGCGGTATAGGCCATTCCGCGGCCGTCGGGACGGAAATAGCAGTTCTCGACGCAGCGGAGGGTGTCGATAGCTAGACTCCTTATGTCGAGGACATAGAGGGAATCCTTTGCCTCGGTGGTGAAGGCCACGTAGCTGACAATCTCATCTGGCGTCTTGAGGGACTTGAGCATCGGATACCTGGCCGTTACGGTCCCGCTCGTGAGATCGATCACCGCGAGGCTGTCCTTGGGCATCTGCTCGGGCTTCTTCTTGTCGATACGGGCCTGGCGGGTCTCCTGGAACTTCGGTTTGATTATCAGGACCGCGCGCTTGCCGTCGGCGGAGATTTCGGCATCCGAGCCGCGCTCTATGGCATATTCCGCACCGGTGCGGGTGTTGTAGAACTTCAGGATTCCGTCGCCCTCCTGCGGCACGACGCCATATATGACCCACTCACCGTCGCCGGGGGCGGAAGGGGTTTCGATGCTCTTCCAGTTGTCATAGACCGAATGGTCGAGGGCCGGCTTCTGGGCCTGCAGGGTTAACGCGGAGAAGGCCGCCGCCGCAAACAGAAGGAAGCGTTTCATAGTTCCGGCTCTCCCTGTTTACTTGGCGTAGGATATCTCTTGGATGAGGTTGGTGGCTCCGCCATATTTCTCGACCATCCAGAGGACATAGCGGATATCGACGCAGATGCACCTCTGCAGGTCGGGCTCGAACATCACGTCGGAGCTCATGCTCTCCCAGTTGCCGTCGAATGCGAGGCCGATGAGATTGCCTTTGGCATCGATCACGGGTGAACCGGAGTTGCCGCCGGTGATGTCGTTGTTGGTGAGGAAGCAGGTGTGGAGGGTGCCGTCCTTGTCGGCCCAGCGGCCATAGTCGCCGGCCTCATAGAGAGCCTTCACCTTTGCAGGTACGATGAATTCGGGATTGGTGGGGTCTTCCTTCTCGATAACGCCCTTGAGGGTGGTGTAGAAGAGATATTTGACTCCGTCCTTGGGAGAATAGGGAAGCACGTGGCCGTAGGTGAGGCGCATCGTGGAGTTGGCATCGGGATACATCGCCTTGCCGTCCTGCCACTTCATCTGCGCTGCCGCGAAGTTCTTGAGCGCCGCATTGTACTTGGCAGCGGCCTCGGCATTCGGGCGGACGACGCCGGTTGCCAGCGCGCTGCGGAGAGATTTGTACAGATCCGCTACGGGATCGGCCTTGAGCTCTTCGAGCGAAGCCTTTTCAACTTTGTCGAGGGAGGTGAAGAGGCTCTTGTCGAACAGGCGGTCCACATAGGCGGGAATGTCCATCTTCGCGAAATCCTGGCCTTCGATCACCGGGTACTTTCCGGGCTTCGCCCTATCGCGGTAGAACTCCAGGAGGGCGACGGCTTCCTTGCGGTCGAGTTCGGGTACATAGTCGCGGTAGAAACGCTCCAGGCGCTTCTTTGCCGCAGCGAGGGCTTCCTGCTCGCTCTTGCCGGATGCGACGTTCCTGTCAACCATTGTCATAATAGTCGAATAGGGCGAGAGCAGTTCGATGCGGTTGATGGATTCCGAGATGAGGGTGGCGTCGAGGGTGGCGTCGGAAGTCGCGGCGACATATTCGGCGATATCGGCCATCGGAGTGCCGTATTTGGCCTTCCTTTCGGGATCGGCGTCGATCCAGGCCTGGAGGGCGGCCTCTTTATCCTCCTCTCTTCCGATTATGTTGAGATTCTCGAAAGCGAGTTCCTCGCCCTGCCACTTCTTCCAGCCGTTGGCGCTGCCCGCATACTTGTTGGCATACTTGAGCTGGACCGAAGGGTCTGCGCACATCGCCTCCCACATAATATCCTGACGGACGGTGCGGGCGTCGATGGCGATGCGGTTGCGGGCTATCATATGCTTGAGCTGCTCAGCGGTCTGGTAACGCTGGGTGCGGCCGGGGTAGCCCATTATCATGGCGTAGTCGTTCTCCTGGGGACCCTTGAGGGAGACCTTCAGGCTATGCGCGGGACGATAGGGCACATTGTCGAGGCTGTAGTCGGCCGGCATATTGTCCTTGTCCGCATATACGCGGAACATCGAGAAGTCGCAGGTATGGCGGGGCCACATCCAGTTGTCGGTCTCGCCGCCGAACTTGCCCATCGTAGCCGGGGGAGCGGCGACGAAGCGGATATCGGTGTAGGTGCGGTAGAGGATCAGGTAATAGATATTCTCGTTGTAAAAACCCGTGACAACGGCCCTGCAGCCGGGATTGGCCTCTGTGGCATCCTTGACGAGTTTCCTGCGGAGAGCCTCCTTGTCTTCGGCATTCTCGACCCTGGCGGTTACGTCTTCCATCGAGACAAGGAAGGTGACGCTCAGTCCGGGAACGGGAATCTCCTCGGAGCGTTCGTTGGCCCAGTAACCGTTCATCAGATAGTTGTGTTCGTCGGTGGAGAGGCCCTGGATGCTGGAGTAACCGCAGTGGTGGTTGGTCACCAGCAGGCCCTGGTTGGAAATCATCTCACCGGTGCATCCGCCGCCGAACTGTACGATGGCGTCCTTGAGCGAGGAACGGTTGATGGCGTAGATCTCCTGGGGCGTGAGCTTGCAGCCCGCGGCCTTGAGGTCTTTGCGGTTCATTTGCTGGATAAGGGGGAGCAGCCACATTCCTTCGTCGGCGAAGGCGCTCAACGAAAGGACAAGCGCTGTAAAGAAGGCGAAAAGTCTTTTCATATCATCGTAAAGAAAACAGTAACACTAATTTCGCAAATATAAGTATAAAAACTCAAGAAAAAAAGCCCCCGCAGAGTCTCTGCGAGGGCTTCGTAGTCTTGTCCCGGAGGGCTTTAGTCTGCGAGTGAGCAGCGGTAGAACTTGAGAACCTTGAGGTCCTTGTCCACAGCGGCGATAGCGTCCTTTACGGACTTCTTGTCGTCGCTCATCTGGTACTCCTGCTCTTCGAGGGTGTTCTCCTTGAAGAACTTTGCGACACGGCCGTTGGCGATGTTCTGGATCATCTGCTCGGGGAGGTTCGCTGCCTTCTCGGCGGAAACCTTGGCGATGATCTCGCGTGCCTGCTGTGCCTGCTCGGGAGTGAGCCAACCCTTGGCGGTGTTGGACTCGATGTGGTCTTCGCTGTCACAGTGTGCGGGGTTGATGCCGGCCTTCTTCAGCGCGGAGTCAACTGCCTTCTGGATCTGCTCGTCCTTGGTCTTCTCGATGGCGACCTTGCGCTCGTTCTCCACAACCTCTGCGGGGCAGTCAGCGGGAGAGACGGAGACGGGGTTCATCGAAACGATCTGCATACCGATACCCTTGCCCAGTTCTGCGGGAACCTCCTTGTTGAAGGCCACGATAGCACCGAGCTTACCGTTGATGGTGTGGATATAGGTTGCCAGTCCGGGAGCTTCGAGGCAAGCATAGAAGACGAGGTCGTGCTTCTCGCCGCTCTTTCCGGTCTGCTGGGAGATCGCCTCTTCCACGGTCTGGCCGTCAGCCATCTTGCAAGCCATGAGGGCCTCCTTGTTCTCGGGGAAGCACTTGATGGCGGTGTCTGCGATGGCATTTGCGAGAGCCTGGAACTCAGCATTCTGGGATACAAAGTCGGTCTCGCAGCCGAGAGCCACGAGGATGGCCTTGTTACCTTCGATCCTCGAGAGGACTGCGCCTTCCGAGGTCTCGCGGTCCGCGCGCTTTGCGGCCACGAGCTTGCCCTTTTCACGAATAATTTCCTGTGCGCGGTCGAAATCGCCTTCAGCCTCTACGAGAGCCTTCTTGCAATCCATCATACCTGCGCCGGTCATTTTGCGGAGCTTTGCAACATCTGCTGCTTTGATTTCCATAGTGCAATGTCTTTTAAGGGTTTATTATTCGTTCTTGGGCTCTTCGGCGGGAGCTGCGGGAGCTTCCTCGCCACGGCGGCGACGGGGACGGGTCTTCTTTGCGGGAGCCTCATCCTTCGCTGCTGCCTCGTCTTCCTTCTCCTTGTCGATCCTGCGCTCCTCGAGACCTTCTGCGATTGCCTTGCAAAGGGTTTCGGTGATGAGCGAGATGCTCTTTGCAGCGTCGTCGTTAGCGGGGATGACGTAGTCGATCATAGTCGGGTCGCAGCAGGTATCAACCATAGCGATCACGGGAATGTTGAGGCGGTTGGCCTCCTTGACTGCGTTGATCTCCTTCTGGACGTCAACCACGAAGAGTGCGGAAGGGAGACGGTTGAGATCGGCGATCGAACCGAGGTTCTTCTCGAGCTTTGCCCTCTGGCGGGTAACCTGGAGGCGCTCACGCTTTGCGAGAGTCTCGAAAGTGCCGTCGCTGATCATCTTGTCAATGTTGTTCATCTTCTTGACCGCCTTGCGGATGGTCGGGAAGTTGGTGAGCATACCGCCGGCCCAGCGCTCGGTCACGTACGGCATGTTGACGCTCTTCGCGCAATCTGCGACGATGTCCTTGGCCTGCTTCTTGGTGGCCACGAACAGGACCTTGCGGCCCGAGCGTGCAAGCTGCTTCATAACGTCGGCAGCTTCGTCTATCTTGACAACGGTCTTGTGCAGGTCGATGATGTGGATGCCGTTCTTCTCCATAAAGATATAAGGAGCCATTTTGGGATTCCACTTTCTCTTCAGGTGTCCGAAGTGTACGCCTGCATCGAGTAATTCTTGGAAATTGGTTCTTGACATAGTCAGAATTCTTTGTGTTTGTTTGTTTTTAAAATCTCTTCATCAATCGGGAGTAGCGGCCTTGCCGGTCTCCCAGATTTTCCGCAGCCGGGCAAACTGCAGGCAGCCATTCGGGTCCTGCCGTTTTGTTCCCGTACTGTGCTGTTTGTAAAATCAGCGCAAGATTAACGCTTGCTGAACTGGAAGCGTCTACGTGCACCAGGCTGTCCGGGCTTCTTCCTTTCGACCTCGCGGCTGTCGCGGGTGAGGAATCCGTTGGACTTCAGTACAGAGTGATAAGCCTCTGAGTCAACCTTGTCAAGGGCGCGTGCGAGAGCGAGACGGAGAGCTTCTGCCTGACCTTTTGTTCCACCGCCGTCAAGGTTAGCCTTGATGTCGAACGATGCCGAGGTTCCGGTAAGCTCAAGGGCCTGCTTTGCGATGTAGCGGAGAGTATCCTCTTTGAAGTACTCTTCGAGGGTGCGGCCGTTGATGGTGAAGTTGCCTTTACCTGTGCTTAAATAAACGCGAGCAACTGCTGATTTACGTCTTCCAAGGGCGTTGATTACTTCCATGTGCTCTGTTTAAATTTCGTTTAACGTAATTGTTCTGGGTTTCTGTGCTTCGTGGGGATGCTCAGGGCCTGCATATACATACAGGTTGCTGAAAATTACATCTCCGAGGCGGGTCCTGGGGAGCATTCCCCTGACGGCGTGCTCTACGACTGCGGTAGGCTTGTTTGCGAGCAGTTCCTTGGGGGTGCTGAAACGCTGTCCTCCCGGATAACCGGTATGACGGGTATACACCTTGTCTGTGAGCTTTTTGCCGGTGAGACGAACCTTGTCGGCGTTGATGATGATGACATTGTCACCGCAGTCAACGTGGGGAGTGTAGTTGGTCTTGTTTTTGCCGCGAAGTACGACAGCAACGCGTGAAGCCAGACGTCCAAGGACCTGATCGGTGGCATCGATGACCAGCCACTCCTTGGTGACGGTCGCTGCGTTAGCCGAAATGGTCTTGTAACTCAATGTGTCCACTTTGTTGATTTTTAAGTTAATACGTTAAAAAATAAAAGGTTTTGCCCCTATTTTTGGGGCTGCAAATGTACGGACTTTTTACGACTAAACAAAATTATTTTCAACAGGTTACGAACAAACCGGCCTCTTCAGCGCTCTCTCCGTGAGCGTCCGTCCCCGAATCACTCACCGCGGCCTCTTCTTCGCCCTCTCCGTGAGCGTCCGTCCCCGAATCACTCACCGAGGCTTCTTCTTCGCTCTCTCCGTGAGCCCCCGGCCCCGAATCGCTCACAGAGTCTTCTTCTTCGCTCTTTCCGTGAGCATACGTCGCTGAATTTCTCACCGGGGTCTCTTCCGCGTCCTCTCCGTGAGCGTCCGTCCCCGAATCACTCACAGAGGCTTCTTCTTCGCTCTCTCCGTGAGCATACGTCGCTGAATTGCTCACCGGGGTCTCTTCTTCGTCCTCTCCGTGAGTCTATGTCCCCGAATCACTCACCGCGGCCTCTTCCGCGTCCTCTCCGCGAGCCCCCGGCCCCGCATTACTCACCGAAGCCAGTCGCCAGACCCTATTTGTCAGGAAATAGTTGTTTGATAGTTTCTTCGGGTATCTTGAAAATGCGCCTTATTTGCCGAGGTGTCGCCCGATAGTCGCGATTCATAAGCTTTGCGATTTCAATCTTTGAATCCGGAGGTAGCAATGCAGGCTGATTGATTCCATAGTTCTTTTCGCTCAGCAGCCGCGCTGATTGGAATAACTCATCATCTGTCAGCACAATGGCGTCTCCCAACCTTTTGGCTTCTTCGCTATAAGCCTCGACATTGCGAGTCAGCATATACATATAATGATGCGCATCGCGAAACATTCTTTCTCCCAGGTCGATCCGCGCATAGCTCTCCGGCAGGATTATACCATTGTAATACAGATATCTTTCGGGCATCTGACATACCCTGCGGCGACTCAGTCTTCTCTTTTCCTTGAATGAGGCGTTCTCATAAGGGATTGCTCTTGGTTCTTTTGCCAGCGGATTGAAATATAAGTATCCGCTGCCCCACGGGTAGGAAAATGGGGTATATGCCGGATTGATCACAAAGCCGTTTCGATTGATGTAAACGATCTCGTTCCGCATCGAAGAAAGATTGTCAATAAGAATTGGCTCGTCACAGCGAAAATCCCGCAGGGAAACATATCGCCCTTTGCTTTCAAAATACTTGCAGAGCCGATAGGAGTAGGACTCTACCATTTTGAAGCATTGTTGTTTGGTCCCCGCCGCCAACCCATGAATATGATTCGACATAATGGCATCCGTGAAAATGGTCAATCCCGCTTCTGCAGAGCTGATTGCCATATTCGAAATGCCGAAACGGTAATCTTCGGGCTTTGTGAATAAAACTTCACAAAGATTACCCGGGGTACAGATATGCCAGAATTCACCGAATTGTTGCTGACATTCAAAAAAATGTAATTCGCAAAGCCGCTCCTTATCTCCAAAAGACAGAGGATGAGAATTCTTCGGCGGCAAATAGTTGTCCATAATTTCTTTCATTTCATATCTCTCGCCTCTTATGGCTTTAGTATCTGCAAATATAATATGTGCTTGAACAAAAACGATTTTTTTTGTCCAAAAATTCAACTTGGTGAGTAAATCACCTCCTTTTGCTCACCAGCGTTCTATTTTCAGACTTTGGGTGAGCGATAATCTCTCATTTGCTCATTAAAAGATAAAAGGGTGGCTCTCGGTGAGTGAAAAACGTCGAATCGCTCACCGAAACGCCCCAGAAGTCCTCTCGGTGAGTGGAGCACCTCGAATCGCTCACCGAAATGCCCTAGAAGTCCTCTCGGTGAGTGCAGAAAGCCGAATCACTCACCAAAGCACCCGGTAAGTCACTTCGGTGAGTGAAGAACGTCGAATCGCTCACCGAAATGCCCCAGAAGTCCTCTTGGTGTGTGAAGAACGTCGAATCGCTCACCGAAAAGCCCTGAAGTCCTCTCGGTGAGTGGAGCACCTCGAATCGCTCACCGAAATGCCCTAGAAGTCCTCTCGGTGAGTGCAGAAAGCCGAATCACTCACCAAAGCACCCGGTAAGTCACTTCGGTGAGTGAATAACGTCGAATCGCTCACCGAAACGCCCAATAAGTTCTACGGTGAGTGCAGAAAGCCGAATCACTCACCAAAGCACCCGGAAAGTCTTTTCGGTGAGTGCAGAACGTTGAATCGCTTACCGAAATGCCCCATAAGTCCTCTCGGTGAGTGCAGAAAGCCGAATCGCTCACCGAAACGCCCGGTAAGTTCTACGGTGAGTAAAGAAAGCCGAATCACTCACCAAAGCACCCGGTAAGTCTCTTCGGTGAGTGAAGAACGTTGAATCGCTTACCGAAACGCCCCAGAAGTCCTCTCGGTGAGTGCAGAAAGCCGAATCACTCACCAAAGCACCCGGTAAGTCTCTTCGGTGAGCGATTCAGCGATAGATGCGCACAACTTAGACTAAAACCGGTTGAATTTACAGCGGCTTCTCGCAGCGGAAGACCTGCGAGGTCTCCAGCAGGCCGGCCTGGACCAGCGAGATCGGGAACTTGTCCGTCTTGACGAAGTCGGGCTCCATCAGCATTCCCAGCACCAGGCCGGAAGGCTGTGCCATGGAGAAGAGGTACGCTCCATCGGGGAAGGCTTTGGTCTCCTCGGCTCCAAGAACGTTGAGCACGGGTTCCTTTTCGCTGTCGCCCGGCAGGTAGCCGCGCACGGGAAGTGTCACTCCGGCGGGGAGTTCGCTCCAGGTGATGCCGTTGTACTTCATTACCTCGAGGATTCGCTTGGCCTCGGGGACGTTCTTCGGAATCACATAGGCCTTGGGGCGCTCGCGGGTTATCAGGGGCACCTCATAGTAGCGCACCGCGAAGGTGGAATCCTTGATGAGCTTTCCGTCGGCCATATCGAAATACTTTCGGTTGTATTCGTAAGCCTCCTTGTTCTGTCCGTGTTTGAGCACCAGCGGGTCAATTCCCTTGAGGCCCTTCTGGACAGTGGCCTCGCGGTCGGCGCGGACCGTGGCGAGGACTTCGGAAGTGTGGCTTGCGGTGAATTCTATCAGGGCCTTGGCTGCGAAGAACTGGGTCATCACGCGGCGGGCGTAGGTGGACATCTTGTCGAGCGAGGCGTTGGGTGTCTCAACCAGGAAGTTGAGGCTGCCGCGCAGAGCGTAGTAATGCGAAGCGTGGAGCGGGGCCTGGTCGGAGTAGCCGCCCTGGGTGTACTCCCAGTAGCGCAGGCCTTCTCTGGCACCGGTCTCCTCCACATAACGCATCATAACCTTCATCAGGTCGTTGAGCTCCGGAGTGTTGTTTTGGTTGCCGCTCACGGTGATGCCGGCATCATCGAGGAAGCCCCGGTTGCGGGTCACATTCCTCCAGGCTCCGTATTCGTGCATATCCATCACCACCTCGGGGAGGAAGAGATTATAAATATGATGCGCCGCCTTGATCTCGGGATTGGCCGCCAGCAGGTTGTCGCGGTTCATATCGGGAGCCACGCTCGTGCCGCGGGTCCAGGCCTTCGCGCCGTCGCCGTTGACGCGCGGCAGGATTATCACGTTCACTTTCTGGAGCACCTGTTTGCCATACTTTCCGTCAAGCTCGGCAATCGCCGCCAGGGCGCCGTCACCCGCGGAGGGCTCGTTGCCGTGGATGTGGGCGTGCAGATAGACGGTGGGCTTGCCGCTTCCGCGGACCACCTCGGCCGCAGCATCGAGATCCATTCCCGAGATAGCCTCAGTGGTGAAGATGACAAACGGCATCGGGAGGCCCAGGGTGGTATGGCCTACTATGTAGCGGTACATATTGTCGTTGTTGTCGTCGCGGTCGGTGATGAAAGCCTCCATCTCCTCCTGGGTCGTATGCTCCTGCGCCGGTTTCTTCCTGCTCAGGCTGGGAACGGTCATAACCTTTGGGAACTTCTTGGCGACAGCTCCGAGGGAGAGCGATTTTACTGTCTCGTCGGTGAATTCGTACACTCTTTTGGGTTCATATCCCTTTCCACCCATCTTGCCGGGATTGGCATTGATGTGTTTCGGACCGGAGACGGAGAAATCTTTGTGAAGGGTATAGTAGCCCTCGCCCGATGCTACGAAATGATATTTTCCGGGCTCAAGATAGAGAGTATGGTCCTTGAAACCTCCGAAAAGCGTCATCTTTACAAGTACCGGACGGCCGGCGGGGATGGTGTCTCCGAAGCCTTGGTAAACAGTGACTTTCACTCCCCCTGGTGCCCTGAGGGTCACTTTATGGGTTTCCGAAAAAGCGCTGAATCCGCTGGCGCACAGCAGCATCAGGGTCAGCATGAAAGAGGGGACGAAACGTTTCATATCATTGTCTTTATTACTATTTCGTGTCGGGTGTATCGGATGACTGGAAGTCAAACGACCTTCAAAATTAATCAAAAAGAGACTAAAGTGTTTGTCAAAGTTTACGGAACCGGCAGAATGGCCTCCCCCAGGTGACTTTTTTATTGACGGCACTTTTTTTGTTACCTTTGCACCCCGAAAATCAGAAACACCGCAACAAAAATGAAAAAGTATCTGGTCCTTGCGCTTGTATTGCTGCTTTCGCCTTCAATGGTCCAGGCCCAGCAGCTCAAAAGCCAATTCACCCGCATCATAACGCTCCCCGTATCCAACAAGGTTGTCCACTCAAAGGGCAATGTGACTTTTACCGCCCCTGACAATCTCGAAATGCTCTATTCCGAACCGGCCGGGGAGTATCTGATCATCGACGGCAAAATGCTCAAGACCAAGGCTGCCGGCAGGGAGATGAAAATCGACACCGACAAGAACGGCGTCTTCCGCAAACTCCGCAATACCCTCCTCAACTGCATCAACGGCAACTATGAACAGGCCGCCAAGGACAATGACGCCGAGATAAAGGTCGAACAGGACGGAAGCGTCAAGACGGTGACCCTGACCGCGCGCAAGGCCGCGGTCTCGGGCTATTCCAAGATAATTCTCGATTACAACAAGAAAAACCTCCCCGTCAGGATGGTCCTCGAGGAGTTCGGCGGCCTTCTGACCGAATTCCAGTTCAAATACTAGAGTTTCGCCTCCTGCTTCTCCAGGTAGGAGACCACATCCTGAACCGTCCCGAACTTGGCCAGCGCCTCGTCCGGTATGACGATGCCGTACATATCCTCCACCTTCATCAGGAGCTGCAGAATGTCCACTGAGTCGGCCCCGAGGTCGCGTTTGATATCGGACTGGGGAGTGATCTTGTCCGCGTCGATGCGGAGCTGGCGGGCCAGTATGGCCTGTACTTTCTCAAACATATTCCTATTCCTCGTAATGTTCGTATTTCGCTATTTCGGCGGCCACCTTGTCGGAAAGCCGGCTTGAAACCATTCTTACGGCCTGTTCGATGCACTTTTCCACCGCGGTCGCATTGCTGCTTCCGTGCCCTTTGACCACCACCTTCTCGAGTCCCAGCAGCACGCTGCCGCCGTAATTCTGGTAGTTCATAAACTCCTTCTCCTCTTTGAACATCCGCTTCATGAGCAGGGCGCCCATCTTATAAATCCAACGGGAGTAGATATCCTTCTTTATCTTCTTGAGCAGCTCGAGAGCGGTGCCTTCGGTGGTCTTGACCAGCACGTTGCCTGAGAATCCGTCGGCCACCACCACGTCGTATGAGCCCGAGAGCAGGTCGCGGCTCTCCATATTGCCGACGAAATTCACGCACTCCGTCTCACCCAGCAGCCTGTAGGCCTCCTGGCGGATGTCGTCACCCTTCTCGGCCTCCTTGCCGACATTCAGGAGCGCGGTCCGCGGCGAGGAAACGCCATATACATTCTCCATATAGAGGCTGGCCATAATTGCGAACTGCCTCAGATGGGCCGCGGTGACGGTGACGTTCGCTCCGCTGTCGCAGATTCCCACGATTCCGCCCTCCATAGTGGGCAGAAGCGGGCAGAATGCCGGGCGGATGACCCCAGGAATGCGTCCCAGACGCACCAGGGCTCCGGTTACCAGCGCTCCGGTCGAGCCGCAGGAGACCATTCCGTCGATGTCGTCCTCGTCGCGCAGCATTATCATCGCCTTCATCATCGACGAATTGCGCTTGAGGCGGATGGCGTCGGTGGGCTTCTCGTCGCATCCGATGACCTCCGGGGCGTGGACAAGCTCCAGCCTCGAAGAGTCGTATGAGCGCCCCTCCAGTTCGGCCTTCAGAAGGGCCTCGTCTCCGGTCAGGATAAGATGCAGGTCGGGATTCCCGGCCAGGGCCGCGAGCGAACCCTCCACCTGCGCGCGGGGACTGCGGTCGCCCCCGAAGCAATCGACTATTATCTTTATCATACGAGTTTCTTTACATAGCTGCGGCGCCTCTTGTGGTTCTCGTGGGCGAAGCGCTTCCACTGGTTGAGGATCGCCCAGTTGTCCTCGAGGTTGAGGTTGGTCTCGGCGTGGGTGATGCGGGGATTGTCCTTAAGCATATGCATAAGTTCCACGGAGAACACTGTCGATATGCCGCGGTTGAGGTACTGGGGATCGACTCCGATGAGGCACAGGTCGAGCACCCTGGGCCGCCGGATGGCCTTCAGGAGCCGCAGCAGCACCTTCGGGGTGAACTTGCCGCGGGTGCCGGAGAGGGCCTCGGCAAGCGAGGGGATGGCAAGGCCGAAGCAGACCACGTTGTCGTTCTCGTCGAGGATCACCGCGGTATAGCGCGTGCTGATGACCAGGCTGAAGTTGTCGATCATCAGTTTTTTCATCCCGTTGGTAAAAGGCACGGTACCGTAGAGTTTGTCGTAGGAGTCGTCGATGAGCTTGAAGACGCCGTCGGCATAGCGCTTGAGGAAATCGTGCCCGTCCTTCGCCGGCCCGAAATGAAGCTTGTAGCGCTTCATTATGAACTCGGCCAGCTGCTCCTGCTCCTTGAGCGTCTCCTCGCTCTCCGGCCCGTATAGCTTGAATTCGAGCCAGTCCACCTCCTTGGCATATCCAAGGGCCTCGATGTGCTTCTGGTAATAGGGGGCGTTGTACTGCTCCTCGAATGTCGAGAGCTGGTCGAATCCCTCCACCAGGAGCCCTTCGCGCTCCAGATCGGAGAAGCCGAGCGGACCGCAGGCGGTATCCATACCCTTGTCGACGGCCCATTTTTCGACCGCCCCGAAAAGGGCCCGCGAGACCTCCAGATCGTCGATTGCGTCGAAGCGGGTGAAGCGCACGCGCCGCTCGCCGTTCTTGAGATTCGCCGCCCTCTGGATTATGCCCTGGATGCGGCCGGCGATTGCTCCGTCGCGGTATGCGTTGAAGCAGATGCTCTCGCAGCAGTCGTTATAGACGTAATCTCTTTCGAAAATCTTCTTCTCGTCGCTCCAGAGCGGCGGGACGAAATAAGGATTGCCGGCATAGAGGTCGAGCGGGAAGTTGAGAAACTCCAGCTGCTCCTCCCTGGTGGATACCTCCTTGACTGTTATCATATTACCTGTGTTTTGCGTGGAAGCAGATTCCGACTCCGTTGGGGCCGGCGTGGCTGCCTGCGGTGGGGTTCACCACTTTATATTCGATCTGAATATCCTCTCCGAAGCGCTCCCTGACCATCTTGCCGACCTCCCGGGCGAGCTCGGGGGCGTCGGTGTGGCCGATGACGAATCGGTAGGATTTTATGTCGTCTCCGAGCTCCCCGACCTTGTTGACGATGTGCTCCATCGCCTTGATGCGTCCCTTCTCCTTGCCGCAGGAGACCATCTTGCCCTCCTGGGACATATAGATGATGGGGCGGATGCCTATCAGGGTGCCCATCGTGGCGGCAAGGCCGCTCACGCGTCCGCTGCGGCGGAAGAATTTGAGGTCGTCGGCGAAGAAATACATCGCGAAGTGGTCAACCTGCTCCTCTGCCCAGGCGAGAACCTCGTCGAGGCCCATTCCGGCCTTGATGCGGTCGCCCACCTCGCGGGTGATGGTGTAGCTGATAGTGGTGATTCCCTTGGTGTCGATCTCCTCGAAACGGACGCCGGGATACTCCGCCCTGAGCTCGGCCACGGCCTGGTCCATAGCGTCGAAGGTGTTGGTCATAGCGCGCGAGAAGTGGACGTAGAGGATGTCGTTTCCGGCCTTGAAATCGGGCTCGAAGTACTCCCTGTAGCGCTCCTTCGAAATGGCGCTGGTGGTGGGCAGCACGCCGCCGCGGAGCAGGTCGTAGAAGGCCCTTGAGTCGAATTCCTCGAAATCCACATAGGGATATACCGTCTGAGCGTCTATGCTGTAGGGCATGCTGATGAGTTTGTATCCATATTCAGCGGCCTCGGCGGGAGTGATATCGGTATCGGTGTCGGTAAAAAGTGTCAACATATCTTTATACTAGCTTAATATTATCACATAATCGTAAACCGGCTGTCCGCCCTCCTGGAGGATGACCTCGCTGCGGGTGTAGCGTTTTGAGAGGTTCTCCCGGAGCGCTGCGGCTTCCGCGGCGTCGGTCCCCTCTCCCGACAGGAGCAGGATGATGTCGTAATTGCCTGCCCGGAGGCTTTCGCACAGGGCTTCCGCCGCCTCTTCGGGAGTGGGTCCGCTGGCGAGGATATCCTTGCGGGTGAAGCCCGCATACTCTCCTTCGCGGACCTGGTCGGTAGTGCGGATGGCGCGGGAGACCATTCCCGTCACGACCCCCTCTATGGCCTCTCCGAGGGTCGCCTCTATCTCGTCGGCGCTGCCGGCCGAGAGGTCGAGATTGGCAAGGGCGAAATAGCCTTCGCCGAGAGTCTTGCAGGGGATTACCCGGATATCGGCATCCTTGTAGATTTCAGCCGCCTGCTGCGCCGTAAGCAGGATATTGGAATTGTCAGGCAGCACGAATACCGTCTCCGCCCCGACCCTGTCGAAAGCCTCGATGAAGCTCTGCACCGGCGGGTTCATAGTCTGTCCCCCCTCGATCACCTCGTCGGCTCCCATTTCGCGGAAACTCGAAACAAGTCCCTCTCCCGAGGCGACTGCCACCACCCCATAGGCCTTGCGGCGCTGCCTGAAGCGCTCGTCCATATGGTTCTCGTGGTGCTGGAGGGTCATATTCTCTATCTTGAGGGTGAGATATTCACCGTATTTCTGGCAATGGTTGAGGATCTCGCCGGGCGTCTTCGTGTGGACGTGCACTTTGATGATGGTATCGTCGCGGAAGAATACCAGCGATTCGCCGTGGGCCTGCAGCCAGTCGCGGATTACAGTCTCGTCGAAACTGTCGAGGTCCACCTTGCTCTTCTGGAGCCGCAGCAGGAACTCAGTGCAATAGCCGAATTCGAGTTCGCTGTCGGCGGTGAAGGCGTCAAGGTCCACTTTAGGGGCTCCGGAACGGGATTCCGTCTCGGGCAGGGCGATCTCCTCCGCCACTCCGTGGATGGCATCGCGCATTCCCTCGAAGATATAGAGCAGTCCGGCCCCGCCGCTGTCCACTACGCCGGCCTTCTTGAGCACGTCGAGCAGTTCCGGGGTGTGTTCCAGGGACTGGGCCATCGCATCGGCAATGCGGTCGGAATACTCGCCGGCCGAATGGCTGCCGGCCGCGGCCTGCGCTCCTTCGCGGAGCACCGTCAGGATAGTGCCCTCCACAGGGTTGGAAACCGCCCCGTATGCCTCTTCGACGGCGCTTTTCATAGCCGCCTCGATTTCCGGCGCTCCCGCCTGCGAAACTCCGTCGAGCCCCTTGGCGAGCCCTGCGAAGATGCGCGAAAGTATGACTCCCGAATTGCCCCTGGCACCCATCAGCATCCCGCGGGAGACGCTCTGCGCCATTTCGGGCAGGGTTTCGCCGGTGGCGTTGCATCCCGCCTCCATTGTCATATACATATTGTCGCCCGTATCCCCGTCGGGGATGGGGAAGACGTTGAGGTCGTTGATCTCCTTGCGGCTGGCCCCCAGACGGGCGGCGCCGCAGCGCACCAGCGAAAGGTATTCGGAGGCTCCGATAATCTCCATCATTTCGATTGTCCTCCCCTTGTTTTGGCCGCGAATGCCGGAATCTTCATAAGAAGACGGAAAATCAGCGGTTCAAGGCAGTATGTCAGAAGTATCGTAGCGGTCATTCCGATGACCGAAATGATTCCGATGGAACGGATGGCCGGATGTCTTGCGAAGGCGAGTGAGGCCACCACTATGATCAACACCAGGGCGGAGAAGAATATGGCCGTCTTGTGCCACGAGAGCCGCTCCTTCTCGCCGGTCCGGGCCTCGTGCAGCAGGCCTTCCATCACGAAGATGCTGTAGTCCACCCCGATTCCGAATACGAATGTGGTGATGACTATATTGATGAGGTTGAATCCCAGCCCCGTTATGGCCATAAGCCCCTGCAGCACATACCAGCTCAGGAACATCGGCAGGAACGCCGTCACGGCCACCAGGATCCGCCTGAATGCCACCAGCAGCACCAGGAAGACGAAAATCGAGGAGATCAGCAGCGTGATGTTGAAGTCGTCGTGAATGATCTCGACCATGTCGCGGCAGTAGTAGAAGGGCTCCAGGACGATGGTCTGCGGCCCGTTGACGATGGCCCCGATGACCCGGTCGTTGTCGGAGGGATTGAACGAGACGTCGGTGAATATCATATACCTGCCGCTGCGCTCGTGCTCGATGAAGTTCGAGAGCATCTCTTCGGGCACCACTTCGGCCTCGAAAAGGTTGCCGGGCTCGTAATCGCCTTCAAGTAGGGCGAAGAAGGGGGTGAAGGTGGCGGGGGCGATATTGTTCCTGCGGGCCGAGGCCTCCATATCCCTCCGGAGCGCCGCGATCCGTGCGGGATTCCAGTACTCTTTCCAGAGATCGATGCGCCTCTGCTGCTCTGCGGAAGACTGGAACAGCAGCGGGGTGATGCTCGAATAGCCCTTCACAAGGCCCTCCGCCTTCAGGGAGTCGAGGCGGCGGAAGAGGTCGGAGTTGTACTCCAGGGCGCGGTCGAGGTCGTTGTCGTATGCTGCGAAGTAGAGGCTGGTGTGGCCCTGTTGGTTCTTCTCCTCATAGAGACGCTGGCTGGCCGTGATGACCTCCTCGTCGTAATCGAGGTTGCGCAGGTCGCTGTCGAACTTGACCTTCGGGCTCATTATGATGCCTGCCAGGAGTATGACCGCCATCGCTCCGACGACCCATTTGTTGCGGTCCCAGGGGAATCCGTTTATCCTGTCGATGAGCTTGAATCCCTTGGCGTAGCCCTGCCTCTGAGGCTTGTCTTCCATAAAGTGGGGCAGGAATATGAGGGCCGCCAGGGTGCTGCCCACCAGGGCGAATGAGGAAAAGAGGCCGAAGTCGCGCAGCAGGTCGCTCTCGGTGAAAAGCAGCGCCAGGAATGCGCCCACCGTAGTGATGCATCCCAGAACGACCGGGGTGGATTCCTCCTGGAGCACCCTCTCGACTCCGCCTGCGAAGTAGTGATGTATGAGGATATGCAGGCAGTAGCTGATGGCCACTCCCAGGATTATCGAGCTTATGCCCAGCGACATCAGCGACATATAGCCCTTGAGGCAGTACATGCAGGCCAGGGCGAAGACGGTGCCGTAGAGCACCGGGCCGATCATCCGGAGGATGAATTTCCAGTCGCGGAAGCAAAGCAGCAGGATGATTATGATGAGGATCATCGAGATGCCCACCGTGAGGATCATATCGCGCTTGATGGTGCTGGCGTTGGAGACGCTGCCCAGCGGGTTGCCGTGCGCGAGCACCCGTGCGTCGGGATGCTCCTGCTCGAAGGCCAGGCGGGTCTTTTCGAGCATCTTGTAGAAGCGCGTGGCCTTGCCCGACTCCATCTCCGTGAAGTTGGGGGTGACGAATGCCATCACCACGCTCCTGTCGGGGCAGAAGAAGTGCCCCTCCTCGATGGTATATCCGCCCACCGAGCCCTCTTCTTCGGGCATCAGCTTTGAGAGCAGGGCGCTCCTGAAGTTGAGGGGGTCGATGCTCACTATCTTGATGGCGTCGCCGGTAATGTCGTCGCGCAGCAGGGCGTAGTTCTCCTTCATCTGCTTTTCGATGGCCTCAGGCCTCATCAGGGCCTCGAAGCCGGCGTAGAACGAAGAGTCGATGAAGGAAGGGAAGTGGCCCAGGCCGTAATCCATCGCGCCGAGGGCGATATAGGGGTCGAGTACGCTCAGGATGCCGCGGATATATTTGCTATCGGGATCCTTTTCGAGCAGCGCCTCGGTGAATTCGTCCATATATCCGCCGAGGGTTACGGGGTCCAGGGGGCCGGCCCCTTCCGCGGAGGTTATCTGAAGGAAAACTTTATCCTTGAGGGCGATGTCGCTGAAGGCGAGTTCGCTCTCGGTGCTGCTGCGCGGCAGCAGTTTGGAGATGTCCTCCTCGAGCCTGAGGTTCAGTCCGAACCCGATGAAAACAGCCGTTGTAAGGCCGAGAAGCGTATAGAGAAGCCATTTATGCCCTTTAAAGAAGCGGTATAAAGGTACGAATATCCTGTGCATAACTATTGTAAACCGAATCGCAAATGTAGCATAAATTCTCTTATTTTTGTGGGGATAAAAATCAGCGGATGAAGATAGGCGGCATAGACTTGGGCGAGAGGCCGGTTTTCCTGGCCCCGATGGAGGATGTGACAGATCCTTCGTTCCGCTATATCTGCAAAAAATTCGGGGCGGATATGATGTACACCGAGTTCATCTCCTCCGACGGGCTTATCCGCGACGCCGCCAAGACCATCGCCAAGATGCGGGTCTATGATTACGAGCGTCCCATCGGCATACAACTCTACGGGCACATTCCCGACGCCATAGTGGATGCCGCGGTCCGCGCAGAGGCCGCCGGCCCCGACCTTCTGGATATCAATTTCGGCTGTCCCGTCAACAAGATCGCCCGCCGCGGCGCCGGCAGCGGAATGATGCGTGAGCCCGACAAGATGGTGGAGATAACCCGCCGTGTCGTGGAGGCTGTAAAGCTGCCCGTCACCGTCAAAACGCGTCTGGGTTGGGATGAGGAGAGCAAGATAATAGTCGAGCTGGCCGAGCGCCTGCAGGATGTGGGCATCGCCGCCCTCACCATCCACGGCCGCACCCGCGCGCAGCTCTACAAGGGAGAGGCCGACTGGACCCTGATAGGGGCTGTCAAGGCCAATCCCAGGATGCATATTCCCATCATCGGCAACGGCGACATCACCACCCCGCAGAGGGCTGCGGAGTGTTTCGACCGTTACGGCGTGGACGGCATAATGATAGGCCGGGCGAGTTTCGGCCATCCCTGGATTTTCCGCGAGGTGAAGCATTATCTGGCCACAGGCGAGATCCTGCCGCCGATGAGTGTGGCCGAGAGGGTGGACCTGGCCAAGGAACATCTGGCCAAATCCCTCGAGGTGAAGGGGGAGAAGGTGGGCATCCTGGAGATGCGCCGCCACCTCTCCTGTTATTTCAAAGGATTGGAAAATTTCAAGGAAACACGACTTAAATTAGTAACTTTGACCTCTCCGGAAGAGCTTTTCGCGACTCTGGATTTCATTAAGGAAAACTGGCAATAAAGATATGATTAGCAAGGTTCTGCTCTTTCCCTATTATCTTACGCTCAAGATAAGGAACTCGCTCTACGATTCCGGCCGCAAGGCCACCTATTCCTTCGACGTCCCCATAATCTGCATAGGCAACGTTACCGTCGGCGGCACCGGCAAGACTCCGATGACCGAATATGCAGTGCGCGTCTATTCCGAAAAGTACCGCGTGGCGGTGCTCTCGATGGGGTACAAGCGCCGCAGCAAGGGATTTGTGGTGGTCGGGGTGAACGATTCCGCCGAGCAGGTGGGCGACGAGCCTCTGCAGATCAAGCGCAAGTTTCCGAATATCACCGTGGCGGTGGACCGCAACCGCAAGCGTGGCATCGACAATCTCCTCTCGCTGGCCGACCGTCCGGAGGTCATAATCCTCGACGACGGCTTCCAGAGGCGCGAGATAGTGCCCCGCAAGACGGTGTTCCTGGTGGATTACAACCGTCCC
>JAFSXX010000017.1 GCA_017443845.1 Bacteroidales bacterium
TCATCGGGCCAACCGTTTGCCGCCGGCTTCCTTCAGATTCCACCTCACGATGGACACCCTTGCCTTTGGCTGTAACCTTCCCACTATCAGGGCGGTTTGGGGACTTGCACCCGTTAGAGTACGTTCGTGCTGGGCGAACATAGAGAGAGCCTCCCGAAAGGAGGCTCTTCTCATTCGTACCGCAGCGCATCGATAGGATTCAGCCTCGAAGCCTTGCGGGCCGGATACCATCCGAAGAAGATACCGGTCACCGTACAGACGAGGAACGAAAGAATGATCGAGAAGGGCTGCACGGCCGTAGGCATGTTGAAGAGGGATATGACCTTTGCGGCCACGACTCCCAGCAGCACCCCTATCAAGCCTCCCAGCACACTGATTATCACCGACTCAATAAGAAACTGCCAAAGTATGTGGCGCCCCTTGGCGCCAATCGACATGCGAAGGCCGATCTCGCGGGTGCGCTCCGTCACCGAAACATACATAATGTTCATAATGCCGATACCGCCCACGATAAGCGATATACCAGCCACGCAAGCCAGCAATACGGTAAGCATATCCATCACCGAAGACATCGTCTCCATCATCTCCTGCTGGGAACGGACATTGAAATCGTTGTCGTCGCCGATCTTGATACCGTGATTGGTCTGCAGGATGAGCGAAATCTCGTCTATCGCCTGGTCGGTGTACTCCTCGGAGATTGCCGAGCAGGTGATGCCCTGGATATAGTTGATTGCCAGGATGCGCTTCTGGACCGTGGTGTAGGGCGCTATTATAAGGTCGTCCTGATCCATTCCCATAGAGTTGTATCCGCGGCTCTGGAGTACTCCGATAATCTTCATCGGAGTCTTGTTGAAACGGATCACCTGCCCCAGGGGCTCGCTGCCGTCAGGGAAAAGTTCGCTCACAACGGTGCTTCCCACCACGCAGACCTTTGCCGCGTGCTTTATGTCGCTGTCGGTAAATATCGAGCCGCTCTCGACCACATAACCGCGGATGTCGAGATAATCCTCGTTGACGCCGTACATCGTGGTCGGGGTATTGTTTGAGCCCTTGATGGCCTGCCCTGAAGCGGTCATAGTCGGAGTGATCTTGTCCACATAACTCGCCTCCCGGACTATGCTCTCATAATCCTCCATCTTGAGGGTCTGCATGCTGGATCCGCTCTGGCGTACACCGCCGAAACGGCCGTTTCCGGGACTGACCATAATCATATTGGAGCCCATCGAGCCGATCTCCTCGCGGATGCTCTGCTTCGATCCGGCACCGATCGCAAGCATAGCGATGACGGACGCTACGCCGATGATGATGCCGAGCATTGTCAGAAAGCCGCGCGTCTTGTTGTTGAGAAGCGCCTTGACTGCTATCTTTATCAAATTGCCGAAATCCATACTCTAATCCTCCTCTTTCCAATTAGCGAGCACCTCGTCAGCCGATAATATATTCCCGTTGCGGACATCGGAGATGATTCTTCCGTCGCGCAGGGTGATGGTACGACTGCTGAACTGCTCCAAATCGGGATTATGGGTTACGAAAAGAATGGTCTTGCCCGCCTTGTGAAGCTTCTGGAAAAGGGAGAGGACCTCATACGACTTCTTGCTGTCGAGATTGCCGGTCGCCTCGTCGGCAAGGATGATGACGGGGTCGTTGACAAGGGCGCGGGCAATGGCGACCCTCTGCTGCTGGCCTCCCGAAAGCTGGTTGGACTTGTGCATCAGGCGGTCTTCCAGGCCCACCGCCATAAGCGCCTCGATGGCACGGCGACGACGCTCGGAAGCCGAGACGTCGCGGTTGTACATCAGCGGCAGCTCGACATTCTCCACCGAGGTGGTCTTCGGCAGCAGGTTGTAGTTCTGGAAGATGAAGCCGATCTTGCGGTTGCGAAGGGTGGCGCGCTCGTTCTTTCCCATATTGCGCACCGAAACGCCGTCGAGATAGTACTCACCCGAGGTAGGCACATCCAGACATCCCAGTATGTTGAGAAGCGTGGATTTGCCGGAGCCGCTGGAGCCCACTATGGTTACAAACTCGCCCGGGTCGATGGTGAACGAGAGCCCGCGCAGGGCGCGGACAACCTCGTCGCCCACAATGAACTCCCTTTTGAGACCTTCGGTCCTTATTATCTCGCTCATCTACTTGGTCCTCTTGTTCTCGCCGCGCTCGGGACGCTTCGGCATAAAGGGATTGTTACTGCCCTGCTGAGATTTGGTTTCGGCCTGTTTTACCGTCTTGGAGCTGACCAGCTTGGTACCGGTGACTACCCGGTCGCCCTCATTGAGACCGGAAACAATTTCGGTAAGGACTCCGTCAGTAACTCCGGTTGTCACCTCGACCGGCATCAGTTTCCCGTCAGGCTCCTGGCGCCATACGCAATTCTCGGGAGTCTGCCCGTCGAAACCTTCGGGGGTAAAGCGCAGGGCACGGACCGGAACGGCGAGGATGTCCTGCTTGTCGAGAGTGTAGATGGTCACACTCGCAGTAAGGCCGGGCTTGAGCTTGAGGTCGGGATTGGGAGCGTCGATGACCACTTCGTAGGTAACCACGTTCGAAGTCGTGGTAGCCTGCAGGCGGACCTGGGTGACGGTACCGCTGAAGATATCCTCAGGATATGCATCCACAGTAAAATCCACCCTCTGTCCCTCGAGCACTTCTCCGATATCGGCCTCGTCCACTGTCGCTATCACCCTCATCGCCTTGAGATCCTCGGCGATGGTGAACAGGGTCGGCGTGCTGAAGCCTGAAGCCACAGTCTGCCCTTCATCCACCGCGCGGTTGAGAACCACGCCGTTGATGGGAGAATAGATCCTGGCATAGCCGATATTGGTCTGGGCCCTCTTGTATGAGGCCTGTGCCTGCTGATAGGCGTATTTGCTGCGCTGGTAGGAGTAGAGAGCGCTCTCGTACTCCGAATCGCTCACATATCCGTCGTCGTGCAAACCCTTCGAGCGGTTATATGCCGACTCCTGATACTGGAACTCGGCCTTGGCCGAATTGAGGTTCGCCAGGGATGATTCCAGTTCCGACTGGAGTACCGAACGGTCGAGTTCGGCGATGAGCTGGCCCGCCTTCACCTCGGAGTTGAAATCAACATAAATCTTGGAAATGATGCCTGATACCTGGGTACCCACATCCACTGTGGAGATCGGCTCCACGGTACCGGTGGCAGTCACGCTGCTCGAGATGCGCGTAGGGGCCATCACGGTGGTCTGGTAAGTGAGGACCTGCTTCTCCTTGCGGCCGAAAATCAGATAAACCGCCGCTGCCGCGATTATGACGGCGACGCAGGTCCAGAGTATGGTTTTTGTGCTCTTTTTCATTATAGTTCGATGGGTTCATTCATATATCGACCGAGGACCTTTATGGCAAGGACAGCCTGATACTTGGCCTGAAGTTGCTGCGAAAGCGCAGCGATGTAGTTATTCTTTTCGTTGAGCAGATCAACAGCCGTCACCGCTCCGCGCTCGAACTGTCCCTGCACTATTTCGTAACTTTTCTCGGAGGCTTCACGCTGCTCGGTAGCGGCGAGGAACTTCTGCCGTGCCGAGAGAGCGTCGTTGCGGAGTGTCTCGAGGGTATTGAGAAGCTGCTTCTCAGTACTGGAATACTGAAGTTCGCTGGCCCGGTTCTGGAGTTTGGCCTTAGCCACGTTGCTGCGGACCTGTTTGCCGTTGAAGATGGGCACGCTCAAGTTCAGGCCGATCCCCTCATTGCGGCCCTGCGCGAGCCTGGTACCGTAATTCTCGCCGAGCTGGGCCGAGGTCGAGGCGCTGGCGCTCACAGAGAGCGAGGGGAGGTACGCTCCCTTCGCGATTTCCACCGCCAGTTCAGACGATTCCACTGCAAGGCGGCTGCTCTTCATACCCGGAAGATCTTCAAGGGCTGTCCCGTAAATCTCCTCGAGGTCAGGGATGGCAGCATAGGTCACATCATCGGCTATGTCGGGATATATAATGTCAAAATTCTCGGCCATTCCGAGCTCCAGAAGCTGCTTCAGCTGCAGTTTGGCCGTCGAAAGGGCATTCTCGGCCGATACCACCTGATATGTGGAGGAAGCATACTCCGATTTGAGCTGGGCCACCGCACCTTTAGTGAGCGAACCGGCCTTCATCAGGGCTTCTCCCCTCTCGTACTGCGTACGCGAGAGCTGCTCACCGTCACGGGCTATCTGCAGCTGTTCCATACAGTACATCACCTGCAGATAGGCCTGGGCTACAGATATCTCCAGATCAATTTTGGTCTGCTCAAGATCGTAGCCCGCCGCCTCGCCCTCAAGCGTCTGCTGACGGACGGCATTGCGAAGCCGGCTGCCTTGATATAGCGAATAACCCGAGTTGAGGCCGAAATTTGTACCGACCGTCTTGCCCGGGAGCCCGGCATTGATTCCGGAGGAGAAGTTCAGTGTGGGGAGCATCTGCCCCTTTGCCTGCTCGAGCGAGATATCTGCGGTCTCCTTGTTAATCTGCTGCGAAAGTACCTGGAGGCTGTTCTCCATCGCGTAATCGATGCATTGCCTAAGGGTCCAGGGGGCAGCCAGGAGTTCAGGCTCCACGGTGCGTATGACGCCAACGGGATTGAGGTCTTGTGCAAAAACAGAGGACATCGCTCCAGAAAGCGACGCCCCTGCGATAAATGTCAAAGCAAATGTGTAAAAAGTGCCTTTAGCCATTATTTATTATTTAACTTCGTTGCTGTTTCTGTGACCGCCACGGCCGTCCCTTCCGTTACGCCCGCCGTTGTCCTTAACGTCATTCTCGCGGCGTTCGCGCTGTTCCTTCATACGGAGTTCGCGCTCGACCGCCTCTTTAGCCTCCATCTCCTCCCACTTGGCATACTGCTCGGGAGTGAGGATTTTCTTGTACTTCTTGGCGGTAGCCTCGTGGCGCTCCTGTTCGGCTGCCCGGCGCTCTTCCATACGCTCCTTCATCCTGGCCTGCATCTCCGCGCGCTGCTCTTCGGTCATCTGGGGACGCTCGTCACGGTTGCCTCCGTCGCGACGCTGACGCATCTCTGGATTGCCATCGCCGGGGCGGCGCATTCCGCCGTCCATCCTGGGGCCGCCGAAGGTCCCTTCCTCCATCTGCTCGTTGTAGAGGCCGAGATGATATTTATAGATTTTCTTGTACTGCTTGTCGCTGAGTCCAAGGGATTCTTTGAGACGGTCCGCCGTGCGGGTCGCCATCTTTTCGGGGGTCATCTGCTCGCGCTGGCCACGGCCGCGTTCGCCGCGGTGACGCTGCTGGTAGTTCTGTTCCCTGGAATCCTGACGGTCCTGGGCTGAGATATTCTGCGGGACTGCGGCCAGAATGAGGGCCGCGCCAATGAGTGTTAGAATACGTTTCATAGTGTTCTATAATGCTTTATTTCGTTTGCTATTACAAATATTTGACCAAAAAAAGGCCAAAAGGTTTAATTCCCGAAAAAACTTCTTATCTTTGCCGTCTCGATATCAAAGCCACTTTAGCTCAGTCGGTAGAGCAGCGCATTCGTAATGCGCAGGTCGTCAGTTCGAGCCTGATGAGTGGCTCTAATAACAAATAGGCAGCAATGTGCTGCCTATTTGTTATTAGAGCCACTGACGTGGCACCCATTTTTACGGGTTCGTGAGTAAAACCGACTCGCCTACTCACCAAAGGGAGTCCAAGGATCATTTCGTAAGCAAAACGGTAGCGTACGCTCACGAAGGAGTGCTCAGGTGGCTGTTCGTGAGCAAAACCAATGCTGGCGCTCACCGCTCCGCTTGCAGAATCAGAAGGTCAGGGAGAGGCCGGTGGGGCTGTATTTCAGGAGGAGATGGTCGTTGAGGCGTTTCTGGGCCTTTAACATATTGAACTCATTGATAAGAGTCCATATACCTCCGACGGCTGTCACAATCTCGCCGACGCCTAAAATGGCGACGCCGGGAGCGCCGAGAGAAACGTTACCATACGAATCCTGTTCGCCTGTAGCTGCGCCCACAAGGACTCCGACGAAACTGACACCGACGCCGGAAAGGGTGGTAATCAATGCATTCCTGCGCGAAATGAGACGATCGTTCTGCTCACTGAGAAGACGGGCATATTCCATATTCCACATCGCTTCGCTCTCCTGGAGCATCTTGGCTTGTTCCGAACCGGGATCCTGCGGCTGAGGATTGATAAGCTGGGCATTTGACACCACCGAAGATGATATCAAAATGAATAAGACAAATAATAATCTTTTCATAATCGCTGGTTTAATAATTACCGGCAATTTAACTCTTTTTGGATTATTCTGCAAACAAAGCCTCAGAATCGGATATAAACAGCCCCATTCAGGCTTCAGTGCAGCTGTAGCCGGCGGCTTCCACTGCTTTGACGATAGCGGCGGGGGCGGCGTCGCCCTCAACGGAAGCTGTGCCGGAGGCCAGATCGACAGTGACCGAAGAGACGCCTTCGACTGCGGAGACCGCGCGCTCCACATTGGCCTTGCAATGGTTGCAGGCCATTCCTTTGACTTTGTAAGTTTTCATTTTGGATTCTGTTTCGTGAATATCGTGGTCGTGGTGATGTCCGCCGCCGCATAGGCGGGAGACCAGTGCCCTTATAAGCAGCAGCACAAGGAGTATCGTCGAAGCTATCTGCCACCAGGGCGTATCGGAGGCCTCATCGTGGCAGCAGCTCGAATGGAAGGTCTGCGAGAGATGCGAGGTGAACCATTCGGAGGGCAGCAGGGCATCGGTCAGCAGACCGAATCCGATGGCGCCGATAATAATGGAGGCCAGATAAATAGCCAGAGATTTGCGACCGAGGGTCTTGCCAAGGATAAGCATCGAGGCTATGTTGGTGGCCGGGCCCGCCATCAGGAAGACCAGCGCCGCACCTGGGCTCAGCCCCTTGAGCATCAGGGCCGCCGCAATGGGGATCGAGCCTGTTGCGCAGACATACATCGGCACGGCGATAAGCAGCACTATCAGCATATTGAGGAGCGGCGAGCTCGCATATGTGGTGAAGAAATCATCCGGCACGAAGATGGTGATAAGGCCGGCCAGCACCAGGCCGATCACCAGCCAGCGGCCGATATCCTCTATCATATCGCCGAAACCGTAGCGCAGGGCCTCAGCCATCTTCGCGCCGAAGGAACGCTTCGGTGCGTCAGCCGGACGGGAGGGCATTTCAGCGGCCCCGACCGGTGCCGGGTCCCCCTCTTCCCTGCGGGCCGAGACATTGGCTGCGATCCCGCCGAAAAAGCCGGTCACCATTGCGACCAGGGGGCGCAGGATGGCGAAGGCCGGACCGAAAACCGACCAGGTTGCCGCTATCGAATCGACTCCGGTCTGGGGCGTGGCAATCAGGAAAGAGGTCACCGCACCCTTCGAGGCCCCCTCCTTCCGCATCGAGACGGCGGTGGGAATCACGCCGCAGGAGCACAGGGGCAGCGGGATGCCGAACAGGATGCTCAGCAGCACCGACTTGACATCGTTGCCGCCGAGCCATTTCCGGTAGAGATGCTGTGGGACGAAGGCGTGGAGCAGACCGGCTATGAAGAAGCCGAGCAGCAGATATGGCGCCATCTCCTCGAGCAGATATATGAATGGCATTATGTATTCTTTCATATCCGAAGCGTTTTTACAGATTCTGCCGTAAAATTAATGCCACTCCGCAAAAAATGCCATCCCAATTAATGTGGATTTTTCTGAAAGATAGCCACCACGGGCTTTCAGACGCTTACGTCACTCCGAAACGGTTTCGGCCGAGAGAGTGTAGATAAGCGAATCCAGCGTAGCGGCGAGATTTTCGAACTCGGCGGGGGCAAGTTCATTGCAGGTGATGGCGCAGGCCATCTCGAAGGGGATTCCGGAAGCCTCGGGTTCCATCGCCTTCCCCTTTTCGGTGAGCGATACGATAACCTGACGGGTATCGACCTCTCCCCTGCGGCGCGAGACTATGCCCATCTCCTCCATGCGTTTGAGAAGCGGAGTGACGGTATTTGTCTCCAGATAAAGCCGCTTGGCGATATCATTGACCGGCTGGCAGTCCTGCTCCCAGAGAACCATCAGCACGAGGTACTGCGGATAGGTAACACCGAGCCGGCTGAGCATCGGGCGATAAGCCTGAGTTATCAGCCGGCTGACGGTATAGAACCTGAAACAGAGCTGGTTGTCCAGCTTGAGCTGCTCGTACATTACTTTGCCAACATTGCAGCCACCTTGGCATCGAGAGCCTCGGGCTTGACGGTGGGAGCGTAACGCTCGATCTTCTTGCCGTCGCGGCTGATGAGGAACTTGGAGAAGTTCCACTTGATGGCACCACTGCCCAGGAATCCCTTGGTCTCGGACTTGAGATACTTGTAGATGGGGTGCGCGCCCTCTCCGTTGACCTCGATCTTCTTCATCAGGGGGAAGGTAACGCCGTGGTTGAGGCGGCAGAATTCCGCGATCTCCTCATCGGTGCCGGGTTCCTGATGCGCGAACTGGTCGCAGGGGAAGCCGATCACTACGAGTCCCTGGTCCTTGTACTTCTTCCAGAGGGCCTCGAGGCCGTCATACTGAGGGGTGAAGCCGCATTTGGAAGCGGTGTTGACAATAAGCAGGACTTTGCCCTGATAATCTGCGAAATTAACTTCTTCGCCCTTGTTGTTCAGGGCCTTGAAATCATAAATAGTTGCCATACCTTTGTTCTGGTTTTGTGCGTTGGCGGAGAATCCGAAAAGCAGGACACCTGCCAGCAACGCGATATGAGACAATTTCATTATTTATTGGGCTGGTGGATTAAAGCTGTTTTACGAGCCAGTTCTGGAGACCGATCTTCTCGATGAGGTCGAGCTGCTGCTCCATCCAGAACATATCGTCCTCTTCGTCGAGGGCGTAAGCCTTGAGGATATCGTAGGTCTTGAAGTCATCTGCGAGAGTAGCGGTGAGGGCGATGAGATTGGGAACCTCACGGTGCGAAATCTCAAGGTCAGCCTTGATGAATTCCACGGGATCGGTATAAACGGGCTGCTCGGGAACTGCCTCAAGCTTGGGGGTTGCGCCGAGGTCGAGGATCCTCTCGTTGAACTGGTCTACCCAGCCCATCTCTTCGTCAGCGTGGCCGGCATATTTCTCTGCGAGTTTGCCGAAACCCTGGTCTGCGAAAATCTTGCTCTGTACCCTGTGTCCGTAAGACTGTGCTGCGAGGCCTGTTGCGTATGCCTGAAGCACCTGAATTGATTTGTTCTTGTCCATTGTTGTTTGATTTTTATGTGTTTATTAATTTATATCGTTCACGACACAAAGTTAGGCATTATTTTTTATTGCGCAAATATTTTTTGATTTTTTTTGAACCCGTTTTGCATCCATTGGGCGGCGACACAGGGTGGAAGCCGGCGGGAAGAACCTAAGCCACAGGCTCCGGATTTAGCGGCACGGTAAAGACAAACCGCGCGCCGCCGGTATAGGAAGTATCCAGCCAGACGCGGCCGCCCATCCTCTCCGAGATCTCGCGGCAGATACTGAGCCCCAGGCCAGTCCCCTGCACGAACTCATTGAGTTTGGTAAATCGATTGAAAATCGCCTCGGCCTGGTCGGCAGGAACACCGGTTCCTGTATCCTCGACCGCAAAGGTCATATAACCGGGATTAGAAGTCGTCGAGGTCGTCAGGGTGATGGTCCCCTCCGCCGTATGCTTGCAGGCATTGGTCAGGAAGTTGACCAGAATCTGCTGTACGCGTCCGGGATCGGTCCTGAACCAGTACGGCTCCTCGGTTTCGGGCTTGAAGATCATCTGGACTCCGGGCTGGAGCCTGTGCTCCGCGCTGCTCATCGCGGTCCGGCACATCGAGAGGCACTCGCTATCCTCGATGGTGATCTTATACTTGCCGGAATCCATCGACGAAGCATTGAGGATGTCGTCCAGAAGCATATTAAGCATCTTGGTATTGTTGATGATATGCTGTGAGAACTCCTCTTTCTCCTGGCTGGAGAAGACATCGTCGGGCAGCGAGAGCAGCTGCGAGAAGCCCACGATGGCATTCAGCGGCGTACGCACCTCGTGGCTCATATTCTGGACAAAGCGAGTCTTTGCCTCATTCGCGAGACGCACTGTCTCGTTGGCTTCCTTGAGTTTCGCAATCATCTCCTCATCTTTCTTCTTGCTCTTGCGCAGCGAATTCATCTGGAAGAGTGTAAAAAGGAGCGCACCAAGCAGTATGACGGCAATCAGGATGGCGATAATCATAGTCGTGCGGGCAAGGTCCCGTTTACTCTCGAGGAGATTCTCCGTCAGGGTCGTATTGCCGAGATGCGCGTTCATCTCTGCCAGGTTCGCCATTCCGACTTTCGATAGATTCCGTTCAAGCCTCCTCACGAGCTGCTTCTCGAGCTCAAAGGCAAGCCTTCCGTTGTCATAAACTTCAGCGATATTGGCCAGGAACTTGACATTGCGCGACGAAACGAGGGTATCCACAACCTCTTTGGGGTCTATATTGCGTCCATCTATAAGTTTGTCAACGGCATCGAAAAACTTCGGATGTGCGATACGGGCGGTCGGGAAAGCCTTGTCGCCGAGACACTCATCAGCCTTATGACGGTACAGCCGGTAATCTTTCTGGAGCGCGGCGCGGACGGCAATGTAAAAATTGGCCCTTGTCGTATCAAGATGGGTGGAAGCCGTCTTGACCGCCTTGTCTATACATATATACATCGAGTCGCTGGCCACCGGATAGGTATCGGAAAGGTCGCAGTATAGGCGGCTGGGAGACTGCCTCCGGATACTGGGATCCTTGCTGTTCTCATACGTATCAAGCGCCTCGCGGATATAGGTCCTCGAGGTTATGTAATCCTCTCGCTCCCGGTAAAGGGCAATCAGATACTTGGAGGTGTACCATATGCCGAATTCGTCGTGCTTTTTGGTAGCATATTCGTGGGCGTCCTCGACGATACGCATCGCGACAGCCTTCTGGCCGTGGTTGTAATAGTAATTCTGAACGATCTCCAGACCATAGTAATAATACTGCATGTATCCGTTTTTCTCGGACATCCTCAGCACCATATCCTTGGCATCCTCAACACGCATATTGTCCTCGACGGTAGGAGTCCTTACCTTGGAGAGGCTCTTGGTGATATTTTTGAGTTCCGTAACATAATACAGCACCTCGGCCTTCTTGTCCCCGTATTGCAGTGCGCTCTTCAGGAGAGAATCCCCGTGCGCCCTGTACTCCGGCGTACCTACTGTCAGTTCGGCATTGCTGAAGTGACGGTAACACTCGTCGTTCAAATCATAGGGATTGCCCTGCCCTGCGGCCGTCAGGCCAATGAGGCATAGCGTCAGAATGAGAAGATATCTTTTCATAGCATCCTTATTTTAAATGTGTCCGCCCCCTGTGGCCTTGAGCTCCTCATCCACCTTGTTCTTTTCATCCATCAGCAGCTGCAGGAGCCAGTCCTTCTGCTCTTCGGCCAGGCCGAGGTCGCGGCAAGCGCTCTCGTAGCGGTTGATAACGGCCTCCTGATAGCGGTGATACACCATCGAACGGCGGATCTCATCCTCGATGGTCTCGTGCTCTATCTTGTAGCTCTCCTCGAAGTACTCTTTGTAAACCTTCTCCGAGGAATAATTGAGGCAGAAATAGAAGAGTCCCGATGCCAGAATGACAATCCCGAGGATACCCAGCAGCAGGGGAACCTTCTGGATCAGTCCCAGCATACCCAGGGATGCGCCGGCCAGAAAGAGTACGAAGGCCGTCAGTTCGTTTTTGTAATATTTGAATAGTGAAGAAAGCTTTTTCTGTTTCATAACTGGAATGTATTGGACTTTCTGTTCTGCATTATCTTGACTTTAAGGGCATTCTCGGCCTCTTTGGAGTCGAGGGCCTTCTGGTATGCGCGGCGCGCCACCAGCATCTGGCTGTTCTTGCGGCGCATCTCGTCGAGGTTCTGCCGCAGGCGCCACTGCGACATCAGTATGGAGAAGAAAGCGATGGCGAACATAACCAGGAAGCCCAGCAGGATGGTTATCTGGTTCTGCGATTTGAGGCGCTCGGCATCCTGCCTAAGCTGCGCATTGTTCATCTCGGCGTCGAGGATCGCCATATCCTCGTTCTGCACTTTGATATATATGGAATCCTTCTCGGCCATAAGGCTGTCGAGTTCGCAATATGCGGGCTGCCAGGTCCCGGTCGCGGCATAAATGGCGTGCTTGAGATCGTGCCTGCGGCGCGCGGTCCCAAGGGAGTCGGCCTTTGCGAGAGCCTCCTCGAAGAGCCCTTTGGAACGCAGATATGCCACATCCATCTCGAAACGGGAGTCTCCGTCGGCCTGGACACTGTAGAGCGGGTCGCTTATGAGGGAATCGTATGTCTCCCAGAATGTATCCCAATCCTGCTTGGCATTGTAAAGATAGGCGCGCGTCATACGGGTCTTGACCTTCAGGGATGGGAAGAATTCCTGATATTCCTCCGCCTTGAGGCAAAACTCCTCCGCCTTCCGGAACTCATTCATCTTTATGTACTCCTGGGCGATGAGGATATAGAGATTGGGGAGTTCCTGCTCGGCCTTGGCCTCCTTGCAGTAATCCGCGGCCTTGGTGAAATTGTTTATGGCCAGGTAGGAATTGGTGCGGTAGCTCTGTATCAGGCCCACGATCCTGTGGGCGTACATCCTGCCGAGGGCGCTGTTGACCTCGCTTGCCAGACGCTCCATCGCGCGCGCCTCCAGCATAGCGTCAGAGGCTCTGCCGATGTGGATCAGGAACTGGCAATACTCGTGGATGACAGGATAATAGAACGACCTCGTGTCGCGGTCCTTCTTACCCTCCACCAGCATCTTTATCTCGGCCACGGCCTCATCCATCCTCTCATAATCCCCTTCCGCGAAGCGGACCGGAAACTCGAGGTTCAGGCCGAGGCATTTATAGCGGAAGTCATCCTTGAAGATGCCGTAGCGGTAAAGCGAGTCGGCATACGCGAGGTTGCCGGCGTTGAACTGCTGCATGCGGCAATAGGCATAGCGCTCGAAGAGTTCCTTGTCGATTTTCAGGCGATTGACAATCTGGGCACTCCCCTGGCGCGGCGCCAGCAGAAACAGCAGCAGGAACGCCACCCGTAAAAGGTATGGACCCCGACGCATCATTTGCTGGCAGACTTGGCTTCGGCGAGCTGAAGCTGCGTAATCACGCAGGTAAGCAGTTTCTCCATTATGATCGGCTTCATAATGAAATCGTTGGCACCCTCGTTGAATCCCTTGACCACGTCCTCGTTGGAGTTGAGAGCCGAGAGAATCACTATCTGGATATCGGCGGTCGCGGGATCAGCTCTCAGGCGGCGGATCACTTCGAATCCGTCCATCACGGGCATCAGAAGGTCGAGCAGGATGAGATCCGGCTTCTCCTGCGCCACGGCATCGAGGGCCTGCTGGCCGTTTGCCGCGGTTTTAAGCCTGAAATTGAAGCGCGAGAGCATCTTCTGGACCAGAAGGAGATTCAGGGGAATGTCGTCAACTGCAAGCACCAGGAATTTCGAATAATCCAGGTTTTGGGCATACAAAGGTATCATATGTGATTGCTTTTTGGTTTAATCTTTCGCTACGGCAGTCGCGGCCGCCTTATTTTACAAAGATAATCCTTTTCAAGGAAATAATTATTATCTTCGTGCAAAATAGCGAACCTTTAAGATTATAATAGCATTATGAAGCATTTCCGCATTCTTATCTGCACGGTCTGCATCGCCGTAACCGGTGCATTCGCCTCTTATGCACAGGAGAACAACTCCCACAATTTCAACAAGATTGAAAGGATGCTCGAAGAGGTGACCATCTACCAGAGGCTGCAGGATGTAGCCATCTGCGACAAGGTCAGGATCGCAGGTCCGGCCAAGTATTATCAGGCCAAGACAGGTGTCCAGTTCCTCGATTCGCTCAGCGACAACCAACTCAAGTTCTATGCTTATGTCTTCTTCCCGAAAGATGTCAAGCAGGGAAAGAAGTATCCCCTTATCGTCTATTCCCACGGCGGAATCCACGCCCACACCGGCAATTCGGCCATCACCCATATTTGCCGTGAACTTATCGCGCAGGGCTATATCGTCATCTGCCCCGATTACCGCGGATCGACTGGTTACGGCAAAGGCTTCTACGAGGCTATAGACTACGGCGGACTGGAGAACGACGACGTGCTGGCCTGCCGCGACTATATGGTTGAAAACTATTCGATAGTGGACGAGAGCCGCATAGGCCTTCTCGGCTGGAGCCACGGAGGTATGATCTCCCTCATCAATATCCTCAAATGGCCCGACAAGTACACCTGCGCTTACGCCGGAGTCCCGGTGAGCGACGTAACATACCGTCTCTCCTATCAGGACCCCGCATATACCAAGAACTTCACCCAGAAGTATCACGTCAACGCCACTCCCAAGGAGAACCCCGAGGAGTATGCCCGCCGCTCGCCGGTAACCTATGCCAAGAATCTCCGCAAACCCCTGATGATCACGACTTGCGCCAATGACGACGACGTGAGTTGGACCGAGGTCAACCGCATGATCGAGGCGCTCAAGGCAGAGGGCAAGGATTTCGAATACGAGATCTATCCCAAGATGGTGGGCGCACACCATTTCGAGCGCATTGACATCAAGGAGGCTACCGATATCCGTTTCAAGACCTATCAGTTCCTTGCACGCTATCTCAAGCCGAAACATCCCTTCAAGAACATCGAGCAACTCCGCAAGGCCGGCTACTACTTCTACTAGTCGTTTTTAAACATTTATAAACGGATATGGCAAGATTTCACAATTATTTGCTAGGGGCGCTTCTTCCGGCGCTCCTTGCCGTTTTCTCCTGCGGCTGCAAGGCGCAGGGTCAGGAAGTGACGAACAATCAGCAGGGCAACCCCAAGGCTTGTTGTGCCGAAGCGCCACGCTACTGGAGCGTCGATGACTGGTTCCGCTGCAACCTCGGCCCGGACACCCCCAAGGAGGCCGAAATGCGTGCTGCTGGCCTTATCGACATTCACGACCTCGACTCGACATTCGCTGTCAAGATGATCTACTGCGGCCCCTATAACTTTATGGGACATCAGCTTTACCACGGCTTCACCAAGGCGATGATGCGGCCAGAACTGGCTGAGAAACTCGTCGCAGCCAACCGCAAACTCAAGGAGATGCGTCCCACGCTGAACCTTATCATATACGACGCCGCCCGTCCCATCTCCATCCAGAAGGAGATGTGGGACGCCGTAGTGGGAACCCCTGCTTCGGGATACGTGGCCAACCCCTACAAGGGGCACGGCCTGCACAATTACGGCGCCGCCGTGGATGTGGCCATCATCGACTGCACCGGCAATCCCATCCCTATGGGCTCGGAGTATGACTTCTTCGGGGCTGAGGCCCGCACCGACGACGAGGCCAATCTGCTCAAGAGCGGCAAGATCACCCGCCGCGAGCTCGACAACCGCCTCCTGCTGCGCAGGATAATGGAGGAACAGGGCCTCAAGAGAATCACCTCCGAATGGTGGCATTTCAACCTGATGTCGGCCGAGGAGGCACAGAAGAAACTAAAGATCATAGAGTAAGTATGCTGGCACGGAAATTGGATTATCCGCAAGCCGTATAATAATCTAAACATAATCAAAGAAATGGAGAAACTCAACAAGCCCGCTATCCTCGTCGTGGATATGCTCAATGATTTCGTTACCGGTTCGCTCGCCTGCGACCGCGGAAAAGCTATCGTTCCCGCTACCGCACGGCTTCTCAACGCCGCCCGCGAAAAGGGCGTTCCGGTTATATTCTGCAATGACTGCCATCTTCCCGGCATCGACCGCGAACTCATCATCTGGGGCGACCATGCCATCAAGGGCACTCCCGGTGCGGAGGTGATTCCCGAGCTGGAGCTTTGCGACAAGGACTTCGTGGTTCCCAAGCGCCGTTACAGCGGCTTCTTCCAGACCGACCTCGACATCCTGCTCAAGGAACTCGGTGTGAAGACCGTGATTATCACCGGCCTGCACACGCATATGTGCTGCCGCCACACCGCCGCCGACGCCTTCTGCCTTGGTTACGATGTGGTTGTCGCAAAGGAGGCTACCGATTCCTTCACCGAGGAGGACTACAAGGGCGGCCTCGCATATCTGAAGATGTGCTACGGCGCCGATGCTTTCAGCAATGATGAGCTGATCGCTATGTTCTAGGCATTCTCGCTGCTATTCTATATTAGGCCGGGGCCCTTGGGGCTCCGGCATTTTTTTTAGACGGGTCTATTTGCCCATCACCCGGGCCATTCCACGCCATACCAAATCACCCACCGATAAGCCCGGCCATCTGGTCTATGCAGCGCTTCTTGTCGTCGTGGCCGGGGTGGACGTAGATATCCATCGTGGTGGCCAGGGAGGCGTGGCCTAGGATGGCGGAAACCGTCTTGTAGTCGCATTTACCTTCGATGCAGCGGTTTGCGAAGGTGTGGCGCAGGCAGTGGAAGCGCACCGGGGGCAGGCCGAGATTCTTCATCAGTTTCTTGAAATAATCCCGGTAATATCGGGGCTCAAGGGGATCGGGAGCATTCGATACCACGAAGTAATCCTCGTTGACAATGCCCTTAAGCGGTCCCAGTATCTTTATCAGTTCGTCGGAAAGCGGAATGTCGCGATGGGATGAGGGGGTCTTGGGGGGACCTAGCGAAATATAGTATTCTTTATCAGGGCCGTCTGAAAGAAAAACCCGCTGGACGGTCTTTGAGATGTGAAATTCGTTGTTCTCCAAATCGATGTCGCGCCATTGGAGGGCGCACACCTCCCCTATCCTCAGCCCCGTGTGGAGACATATCAGGATGCCGATGTTGCGGAACGAGAAGTTTTCGAGCAGGTAATGCGAGAGCGTCCGCTGCTGCTATTTCGTAAGTGCGACCACTTCCCGCTGCTTACCGAAGTGCGCGGGAAAGCGCACCTTATAAACGGCGTGGGGCCATATTCCCTCCTCTTCCCCATACCTGATGATCATCTTGAAGAGAAGCATGGATTCGCGGACAGTTTTTTCGGAGAGACCTTTTTCGAGCTGACTGTCAACGAAGGACTGCACTTCCTTATCACTTGGAAGGCCTCCTTCGCCGAAGAAGGGAATAAGGTGTCTGTTAAGATGTATCAGATAGACAGCATAGCTGCTCGTTTTAATGTAGCGGCGTTTGTCGTTTTTCCACAGCGCAGCTACTTCGGAAAAAGATAGCATGGTCTATATATATCAGCGTATAAGATATTTACACGGCTAAAGTAATAAAATATAAATAATAAAGAAGGGAAAAAGTATAAAATTCCGGCCCCGGATGGAACGCTACCCACATTTAAACGCCCGGTCTAGCCGGGCGTGACGGAAAGGGGTCACACCTGGCACTATTAAAGCAACAGAGCCGGCCCGGAAGGGTCGGCTCTGTGCGATATAGAGGATTGGTGATTTACTCTTCGTAGAATGTAACGGTGAACTTGGTTACTCGGTTATATCTGGATCCCAAACTGTTACCGCCCACTCGTGCACTTGTCAATGTTACAGTAGAGCTCGATCCAGTCCATTTAGATGTCTGGGATGACCATCCGGAAGGATCCGAAGTGACACTGGAAGGCTTATTGTAATTGGATTCATTGACAAAAGTCAGGGCTATTTCCTGAATCTCACCACCGGAGAATGAAGCGACTCCAGAATAAGATCCGCCGCCGAAAATTGTACCATAATAACCCAACTGAACGTAACCCGACTCAACCTCGACATCGGACAGACTCAATGTCAAGCCATTCTTGGTTTTACTTGCACTATGATCGGATTCGGTGAAATCACCGGGCACGAATTCCACAGTTCTACTAACCCTGCGTTTGATGCTTGCAGTCGGAGCGTTGCTGTAGGTATCAGCAGATACTGTGACGGTGGAGGTAGACGGCGATGCAACCGCCTCGGTAGTCCAGGTTATCCACTGAGTCCTATTGTTGGTATTCGGATGATAAGTCCAGGTATGGTCACCGTTTGCGGTAAGCGTACCTGTAGTCGAGGTCGGGTTGGTTAAACCGGTCGAAGTAATGGTAACGTCGCTGAACGGACTACTTTCATCAGAATCGTAGGTAAACCTGTAGTAAACAGTGCTTCCGGCAGCATTGGTAATAACCGTCATTGTCTGGGCATTGTTTGCAGTCGATTTGTAGAATCCGTTGGTTCCGAAGGTATAGAGGAACCTTGACAACTGGTAGTTCCTGGTTGCCGGCTGGTCGTAATCCTCGCTGTCCACAGTGAAATTGGTGAGGCGTACAGGGTTGGTAGAAGCATCCGAAGTCCTGAAGTGGATGTGCTGTGCCGCATTGTTGCCCGTAGGAGTGAAGGTGTAATAACCATCGGAGTCAGGGCCGGTAACACGGGCGTCAGCAGGCACAAGTCCTGTCAGCTGGAACTTGACGGAAGCCGGATTTCCACCATATACGAAGTAGAACCACACATCCTTGTTGGCAACTCCGAGTACCTGAGTGATGGCGGTGGTCGAAGATTCGGTGCCAACGAAGCGGAGATCATTTACCGTGCTCTTGGTGATTCCGCCGGTAAGGGTCAGAGTCTCGTAGAGGTTCGGGTTGGGGCTGATCTGGCTCGTGGAGAGAGTGATGGAGTAATTCGAGTCGGTTCCGAGAGCCTCGAGGTGGATGGTCGACGACACTTCGTCGGGAGTCGTGGTGCCGGGCACGTAGTAGAGATATACGCCCTCGCCGCTTCCAACTTCGAGCCTCTGATCAACCAGAGTACCGTCGTCATTCGTCTGCGGCTGGATACCGCTGAGGGTCACGGTGACAATTCTCGGGATAACCTTGATGGATGACGTGATGTTCGTGTCATCATTCCAGACACTGTTAGCGTAGGTGCCGTGGTCAGCGTCCATAGTGAAGGTAAAGTTCACCTTATGGCCGACACCAAGATTGCCAGGCGAAGATGCCGTGAACTTGCGCTTGGTATAGTTATCGAAGTCGTCGCTGGCAATGTTGAAGTACTCGTTATACACATAGACGGTGGTAGCGCTGGCTGCCTTAGTACTCTTGAACTTGCAGTCGAAGTACTTCATCTGCACGCCGTTGATAGTGGTATCGCTGGCTGCGTCATAATCATCGCGAGTAAGGGTCTTGATGAAGAAGAAGGCGCTCTGGGTCTCCTTGTTAGGGACTATGCTCTTGCCGCTCTGGACGGGGAGGTTGTCTCCGTCACGAGGGGTAAGGCTTGCAGCTTCTGCCTGGATCTTGAACTCCAGCGGGAACATCGAACGGGTGATATCGTTGGGGATGATGATCCTCAAAGTCTCGGAAGCTCCGACAGTCTCGTCGATATACTTATCGAGGCACTTGACGATCATATTCTTGCGGGGGATGAGGTTGACCTGCACGTCGCGGTACACCTGGCCGCCGCCGAGGTTTTCGGGCTTTGTACCGATTACTCGGATGACCTTGGTATATGCCAGGTCAAAGTAACTGCCCGCAGTGCCTACGGTGGTATACTGGATATGGCCCCACTTCTCGACGGAAGTATCGGCTATCTGGGCCGCAGTAGCCACTGACCATCCGTTTCCGTTGCGCACATAGAGTTTTGCGGTACCGTCGCCGTTGGTTTCAATCACGGGATTCGAAGCAAAGGCGTTGCCGTTTGCGGAAGAAGCACCCTCCACAAAGCCCGTTCCATCATTGTAACCGAACTTCATACTGACGCCGACCGGATTGGTGGTAGTCGAAGGATTGTTGGCCACAACGCCGGGGCTGTTGACGTCGGGAATGAAACGGTACATTACCGAATAGGTGCCCGCCTTGATGGCGGTGGTATCGATGTAGGAAGCCGCAATCAATGCTATACCGTCGGAAACCTCGGTAAGGTCGCTGGTACGGATATCGGATGAGACATCGGCTGCAGTGGCATCAGCCGCCTTGGCTATGGTACTCTCACCTGTGCCGGCTGCAAGTTTCTTGACAGTGACGGTATAGGTAAAGTTCCTCAGGAGAGCCAGAGGCTCGCCGTTGGAATCGGCCATATCCAAAGCATAATACTTATAGGGTTCGCCGACGCCGTTCTGGGCGTGGATGAGGATACGGGTACGCTTCTGTCCGGTACGGGGTTTGGCGCGCTCGTAAACATACAGATAATCATCCTCCCAGGTGGAAGCGGACCAGGAAGTCATCTCGTCGAGCGACGAAGGATAGGTGCCGATAGCAAGGTCCACGGGTGAGTAGCCCTTGAAGTTATAGGGAGCCTGACCGAGCTGCTCGATGGTCTTGCCCTCGTATGCCATCATAAAGGATTCCCTCCAGAAGGTAGTGGTCTCATCGTCATCGGCGATGGGGATATATTCACCCCACTGGTTGCCGGTATAGGTATTGGGAAGGATCGGTGCCACGGGGCCCTCGGCGGGAGCGTAAGCCAGGCCGATCTTGTCGATGGTGACATCGGTAAGGCTGGCATCCTTCTGCACCCTGATGCGAGCGAAGTTGCGGATGAGCGGAATAGGATTCCAATGCTCGAACTGAGCCTGGGTGAGTGCGGTAGGATAACGGTCACCATTGTAGATGAAGGGCTGTTCCTGGCCGTTGGTGACAATCACGGAATCCTTTACACCGAAAGGAAGCACTATCCTCTGCCAGTAGGCGTCGTTGGGCTGGTTGTCGATATGTGAGCGCACCTTGCTCATCACGACGGTCTCAAGGTCATTGCTGCTGATACCGGTGATAGGAGGCTCGCTCATAGGGCTGTTGGCAATAATATGCAGGCTGAGGCGGCTCGCGCTGGTGGTAAGTTTCACCTTGATGCGGTAAACGGTCTCATTTGCGGTTGCATACTGGGTAGCTGATTCATCAACTTTATACTCAGCAGGTACCCACTCGTTGAAGTAACCGCTACCACCGAAGACAGCCACATAGATGTTCTGGACGGTGGGGACATTGCCCATAGCCCTTGTGGAGGGGCCGTCATTGGGAATGGAGACCGGGAAGGTGATGGTCACCTTGGGGGCATCTTCTTCCGTAACAGGCACGGGAGATTCGATATCGACTCTCTGGCAAGCAGTGAAGGCCAAAACGGCCGCAAATAATATGTAGAATATCTTTTTCATCATCTTAGAGTGCTGCTTTGGTTCTTACTACATCTTCGCGGGTCTGGTCGCCCCATTTGAAAGTATCCCAAGGTGTTACTCTTTCGTAGGAAGTATTCTCCCAGAACCACTCGTCATAAACACAACGAACGTAATTAGTACTAGTAGTACTCGGCGAACCTGTTGTATGAGGAACGGGGTCGGTAGTACTGTTTCCATTGTAAACAGTGACATATCCGCTATTACACCAATAATTGGTAGTAGTACCATTACTATCGGTTCCCAAAAGCCTTGGTATCTTTTTGTCAGTATTCAGACGAGCCATATACATAATCTCCGCAACCGTAGGAACTCTCCATCGGCCGGCAGGATAACCATCCTCCTGATAGGTAGCACAACGTCTTATAGCATTAGCATAGGTCACTGGATTTGTAGCACCGTGAGAAGATGCAATACGAATTTTGGGAGCAATAATATTATCTCCTGTATTATCCAGAATAGTGGGATAATAATTGGATAGCTTGTGATTCGTGGTTCCATCTACAAAAGTTGCGCTTGCAGAGGTCCAGTTGTTACTGCCGTTTACGGAGCCCAAGTTGTTTACAATTAACGAGCGAGGATCTCCAAGTACATAATCAGCCAAAACGCCTGTAGTGGGAAGCACCGAAGTAGAGATTATGTACATATTCTTGTTGGCATTGCTGGCATCAGAAAGCGAAATACCATTTGTACCCAAATAATACGTATCACCACTGTTACCAACTGTACCATTATTGACAATAACGTTTCCTTTCGTATTGTCAGGTCTCGAGTTCGCCTGAGGCTCAATAATAATAGCTGGCCTTTGCTCTATAATAATATCCTTGTAATATGAGTAATCATCTTTGTGACGTACACGAATCATAAAATAATAAGGAGCAACATCGTAGGTATTCGTGGAAAAGTCATTGTTAAGAGCATGATGCAATACTATCTGGTCACGGGTAATTGATGCCGAAGGGAACAAAGCTTCTTTACCGGCATCAGTATTGACTGTGGTGTTGCTGGGAGCCGGATTTGCATTTACATAGTTGGGCCTGGTATAAACGATATTTCCAACAGTAGTGGTATTTGTCACCCCAGTAGTAACAAGATTTGCAGAGTTATCAATGCCCTTAGTATAATTGAACGGGCAATAAATCTGAGGATTGTTACCTATCCAAGTGGAAGCTAAAGGCTTACGGTTGTTGTCGTATTTATCGCTTTCTGCAAAGGCATTTCCTAGAGCAGTTCCGCTGGACTTGACGCTGAAACTTACAATCTGAACATCGTGGCTGGAAGTGATGGGAATGGTGAGTTCTTCGGTATTGTACATAATCCACTCGGTCTTGGGGACGGAGAGGTAGCGGGCCGCTACGGTCGAAGCCTCGGTGATAGTACCGGGAACCCAGTCCACGATCTTGTAGGAAGCCTCGAGAGGAACGGGAAGTTCATCCTCACCTCCGAGCACCTGGACGTCGAGGGTGACCTCGTACCAGTTGTTAGCTTCGAGAGAAGTGCCTGCGAAAGGAACCTTGTAATAATAATACTTGGTGGCGCTGCCGTTGTTCCAGGGGATGATGAGCTTCAGGAAGGGCTCGGTTGCCACTCCGGGATCCCAGGTGACAGGATAGCTGTAGAAGGGGCCGTCCTGATTGGTTTCCGTAGCGACCTCAACGCCGTCCACCATAGTATACTGGGTGAACATCGTCTTGTAAACAGGCACGTTCACAGTCTCGTGATGGGTCACGAGGTGCCATTCGCCGCCTGTATCCTGATAGAGATCGTCGATGATGGTGCGATCCCTCGGCTTGGTTTCCGAGGTTACGATAAGCTTGTTGGCCTTGTAGGTATAGAGGCTGTCGGTAGCTCCGCTGCTCTTGGCATTTGCAGGCACCAGCTGGGGCTCACCGCCCAGCTTTGCGTAGTTCATACCGTACTGCAGATAGACCGTCATAGCGTTCTTGATAGGCTTCCACTTGTCGAGCGACTTACCGGCGATGTTGCCTTCGTGGTCGCGGGTGATATTCTCAACCACGATGGAGTCGGCAACCGTGAGGCGGAAGGTGAACTTGGCTGCGACGCGCTTCATATTGATCTCGCCGCGGGCCGGAGTGTTCGAAGCGGAGTTCTCGAGGGTGATGGTGGACTTGCCGGTCATCACGAACTTCGACTGAGGAAAGGTATTCCACTGAGCCTTTGCAAGGTTGAGGGCCTTGAGCTGGCCGAGAGTATAGGTACTCGAAGTGTTGATGCTCTCTGCGCCATCGTAATTGGCCATCACAAAGACATCGGCCTTCAGGTTGGCAACCGTACCTCTGAAGATCGCCTGGATGTCGGCCAGGGAGACTGGAATCGAGACGCGTCCGCCGCTGACAGGGATATTCGTATATACCTTCCTGGATGAGGACTCGTCGGTTGCATTCTCGGGGAAGAAGACAACGGTGACATAGTCACCCAGGACATTCTCGTTGAATCTGCCGTCATCATCGCCGGGACGGGTGGAATCCGCCCTGGTGGTGAGATCGAGGTCGCCCGTGTTAAGGCGCAGGACGATGCCCTCCTCAACGAATTCCTTGTCGGGGCCGACCGGATCGATCTGGCAGGATGCCAGAGCCATAACAGCTATCGAAAAGCTTATGAATAATCTGGATATATGCTTCATAACTATCAAATTCTTTAATTGTTACGGTACTCTGTTACATTCCGGCCTCACGGACGATGTGCCAGTTCTTGCGGTTAAACTCGGTATTGGCGTCACGCCACTGCGATTCTCCGTTGAAGCGGAAGGAAATGTTGAAGTAGAGAATCACCTGACCCTCATCGATCGGGCCGTTGGGATATACATAGAACTCTACCTTGCCCTGGTTGTTGTTGATAAGATCTTCGGTAATCTCGCCCGTAGAAGGCTCAACCCTGAAGAGATCATTCATTCCCAGAGGAGAGGTATAGGTGGTTATCTGCCAGCTTCCGCTGTGAGGGGAGCCGATGTAGAAGTCGCCCTTGACCCTCCTGTTGCTGGCCAGGGTCACCTCGCGGGTATTGCGGTCACCCGGTGTCCAGATCTCATTGCCGTCAATATCTAACGTAGCGGTATAGAGCCAGAGGACACCTTCGTTTGCGATCTCAGGCCTTGCACTGATACTGGAGTTCGCGTAGTCGAGGTCGTACTCGGTGTAGTCCCAAGGCAGCACCTTGATAGTGAGGTCGATGGACTTTGCCTTGAACTGCAGGTTGAGCCAGTAGCGCTTGCCTGCATCCATTCCAAGCTTGTTGCCGTTGCTGTCGAGGAAGTAACGGGTATCCTTGAGCATCAGATTCTTGTTGAATTCCTGGAGTTCGGTATCGCTGCCCTCAACATAGACGCCGTCGATGGTATAGACAACGTTGATAGACATATCGTCCACCTCTGCAGGAGTCTGGGGCCACATCAGGAAGCATTCGGAGCTCGCCGTAACAGCGATTGAGTTGCCGGTTACGAGGTCGATCTTGCTTCCGCCCGGTGCGAGCTGCCTCTCGGTGCCGAGGTTTGCAAGATACTGGGGCTGGTCGCCTGCGGGAACAATCAGAGAGACATCGGTCTGGGTGCCGGAGAAGTCGATGCTTGCCGATTTCTTGCACTTGAGGCCGTCGAGGCTCACGGATTTGATGTTCACGGTGCCGATTCCCGAGTTCTCAATCGAAACTCCGAGTGCACTGAAGAGGTGATGCAGCGGCAGATCAACATCCTTCGTGGGATCGAAGGTTGTAGCCTCCACGTCAACCGGTACAATGTCGGAGTAGGAGAAATCGAACTGCTCAGTACTCCTGGAGCAGGTGATAGTGGGAATGGTCAGGACTCTACTATCGCTGTAGCTCACGTTGACCAAATCTTCCACGACTTTGCCGTCCTTATCTTTGATAAGCCATCCATAGAAATTGTGGACTCCGGTGCGGGTCCAGCGCCAGAGCGTACCGCTGGCAAAAGACCACTGGCCACTTCCGTACTCCACAGCATCGTCGAAATAGAGCACGTTGCCGTCGTTGTAGTTCTGGTTGCCTATCTTGCCGGTAAAGCCGGTAAGGTAGTCAAACACCCTGACTTTGGTGCCTGCTTCTTGGATGTCGGCAGCATCGAGCATCGACCTGGTGCCGACATCGGAGCCGGAGGCGGCTATGCGTATCTCCTCCCCTTTCTGCTCCTCGGGCAGATCCTGGTTGCAGGCGGACATTACAGCCACGAGAGCCAGGGCCGGGAGAGCGAATCTGTATATGTATGACTTCTTCATTGAAAAGTATTTTTTTCTAGAGAATGATTTCGGTAGGAACTGTTATGTACTCCCAATCCACTGTCGAAGGAGCGAAGATGATGGGCTCCAGCTGCTCGGCGGGATTGACTATGATGATATAGGTGATGTACTGGTTGATGCCCCAGGAACCGAGCAAATCGGCCTTGAGGTAAGCTTTGCGGTGCACGCCGTGCTCCTCGAAGACCAGCCTCTCGCCGAGTCCGTCGTTGTTGTCACGGAATGTCTTGATGGTGACATAGACCGATACGGACTGGTTGTCGAGCTGCTGGGGAAGCACGAAGAACGATCCGCCCGCAGGCTGCTCCTCTTCGGTGAGGACAGTCATCACGGAGGTATTGAGGGTATAATCGGTAATGGGCTCCAGAGGGGTCCATACATTACTTGCGGGCTTCTGCCACTTGCCGTCCTGGTCGAGGGTAAAATCGACCGTTCCGGTGGTGAGGCAACTGTCCACAGTGATCTTCTCGACATAAATCTCCCAGCGGGTAATGTCGCCTGTCTCGGCAACCTTCTCGGTAAAACCGGCCCTGACCTGGAAAGCGATCCTCGAAAGGGCGTGGTGGAAGAGGACGGGAACGCTGTTGTAGCCGTAGTAGTCGGTATCGACATTACCGCTCATACCGACGACCTTGTCGGCGTACATCACATCCACTGCGGGGTGCGCAGCGACGTTCCAGGGGGTATTGTAGCTGATGGAGCTCTCGCCGATAACGGGAGCGGGAGCCGCGGCCGATCCGCCTGCTACAAAGGGGGAATAGCAGATGAAGTCGATAGAACCGAACTTCGGCCAATAATAAGTTGTCCCTATAGCGGTCCAGACCTTCTTCTGGTCGTCGTATCCGATGGCCTGGTTATCCATAAATTGCTGGTTTTCTTCAACAGTCTCGCCTTTGTACCAAGCATAGCTGCCGAAGGGGACGTTTGCATAACCATCCAGATAATCTGTAACCCTGGTAGCTGCGCTGTGGCTGACGGCGCTGAACATGATTTCGGACGAAGGACGGTCGGTATTGACCTTCGTACAGGAAGCCAGCGCCATGACAAGGGCAAGTGCAGTAAATAGTATCTTCTTCATCTTTAAAATTATAAACTTTGGTACCCGGAGGCAGGGTCAGCCGCCTCCGGATTGAAATCTTTAGAGCGGAAGAGTAAACTCTTCGACATACTCATCCCAATCGACGAGCTCAGGTGCGAAGGTAATCGGCATGAGGTCATCAACGGGGCTGATCTTGATCCTGTAGACGATGCTCTGGTTCATCTGCCAGGACTTGATGGTTTCGGAGACGTCGCTCAGCTTGGCTTCCATGGTGACATCCTCTTCAATGACGTGGCCATTGGGGAGGGTGGTCTTGATGTGGACGTCGAGGCTGATGACCTGGTCAACGAGGGTCTGAGGAAGGACGAATCCGAGGTCACCGAGAGCCTGGTAGGATTCGGTGAGGACTACGTCGTTTGCAAATTCCCTGTCGAGGACGCCTGCAGGGCTGGTCCACACGTTGCCGGCGGGCTTGCCCCACTCACCGCGCTCCCAGTTCATTGAGAGGGTACCGGTGGTGTAGAGGTTCTCGACGCGTGCTGCCTTGACGGTGATCTCCCACTTGGTAACGTCGGGTGCGGTACCCTCTTCGAGCATTGTAGCGCAAGCCTCGAAGCGTACCTTGGCGAGTGCGTGGTGGAAGATGGTGGGAACTGCGGGGTGGGTCTCAGCGACACCGTTGGGGGTGACGGGGAGTTCGCACTCGCAGGTGACCACGTCGGCATACATCAGATCGTCGTCAGCCACGGTATAGGGAGCCGCAGTGCTTCCGTAAGCGAGCGAATAACTGCCGTTTCCGCCGTTGACGGTGGGAAGGGAGTTAGCCGAATTGTTGGTTCCCGAGAAGGGAGAGTAGCTCAGGAAGGTGATGGTTCCGGTCTTGGGCCAGTAGAAGGTGTGGTGGATGGTCTTCCATACGGACTCGACCTCTCCTACCTCTTCGTTGACCATAAACGGATCGGCCTCGTTATACCAGGAGTACACGCCGAAGTTGCCGTTCGCGTAAGCGACGTTGGCACGGGTGTGGACGAAACTGCCGGCCAGGAAAGAGATCTCCCTGGAGGACTGGGTTCCGTTTTCAACCTTGGTGCAGGATGCCAGTACTGCAACAGCAGCGATGGCGAATGCAAATATCTTCTTCATCTCTTTTATGCTTCAGGAATGGTGATAGGAACCTCGATAGTGGTATCCCAAGGAGCGATCGCCGGGTCGAAGAGGATAGGATCCTTCGAAACGGGGTCGATGGTGAAGATATACACAATGCTCATATTGGGAAGCCAAGCGGGCACATTCGCGGTAGCGAGATTGACGGTGGAGGTAAGGGTCTCCTCTGCCCAGTTATCGCCATATTTGGTGCGGATGGTGAAGGTAATGTCAGCCTGGACAGCCGTAAGATCCTGGGGAAGGAGGATGCGGCTGGGAACGCTGGTCGCCTTGGGCTCGTTGTCGGTAGGAAGAACGGTCAGGGGGCTGTTGGCAGAGTTGAACTCATATCTGGCCTCACCTGCCTGGCGGCTCCATACGGGTGCGGGCTGATCCTGGGTGGGAGTTGCCTGAACCTGGGTGTAATTACCGGTGTTGGCCACGTTCTTGACAACCACCTCATTTACTACGATCTCGCTCTCTCCAACGCTGGGATTGGGGTTCTCGACAGTCTTGAACTTGAAGGCGACCTGGGTGAGAAGGTGATGGAAGAGCACGGGAACGGGAGCGTTCTGTGCAACCTGGCCTGTAGCGGCCGCACCTGCGTTGCGGGACTGGTCGGGAACTACGTCAGCGGTCATCAGATCGACATCGGTCTGGTCGACGATTGTGTAGTTGCTGATGGTGAAACCGTTCTCCTTCGTAAAGGAAGGAACCTCGGAGTAACCATTTTCGCGGCCCTGCGCGGTGTAGGGAGAGTAGCAAGCGAAGGTGATGGCGCCGGTGCGGGGCCAGTAATAGGTAGATTCGGTACCCCACGAACCCTCGGCGTAACTCGGGTTGTAGCCTACCTTCTCATTGTCCATGAAGATATTGGCGGTGCCTTCTGCATCCCAGTTATTGGCGGTCCAGTAAGCGTAAACGCCGAAGTTGTCGTCTGTGTTGTATGCGTCGGCCCTGGTCTGCTGGAGATAGTTCGCTACGTTGAAGGTGATGGCCTGGTCAGCGACCACGGTATCGACCTTGGTGCAGGAAGCCAGAAGTGCGAGGGCTGCGACTGCGAAAAGTATTGATTTCTTCATTATTTAAAATCAGATTCGGATTAAAGGGAGAAAGGAACGGTCTGCGCGGGAGCCTCTACCCAGGCTGCGACTGCAGGGTCGAAGGTGATGACCTCGCCTACGGGATCGATGGTCACGTTGTAAACGATGCGCTGGTTCATGTTCCAGCTGGCAACAGCCTCGCTGCGAAGGTTGGCGGTGAGGGTCACATTCTCGGTCGCATAAGCGGTATCGCCGTGCTTGGTTACAAGCTGGAAGGCAATCTCGAGAGCCACGACAGTAGCGGTGGCGGGATCACCAGCGGTAAGTGCCTGGGGAAGGACGGTGCGGTTGTTGAGAAGGTTGACATTCTCACTCTCCTTGGTGTCAGCATTGATCTTAAGAACGGTATTGTGAACCTCGAGGGTGATGTTCTCGGTAGATACAGTTGAAGCGGGAAGGGTCCAGCCTACCTGGGTGCCGTCGGATGCGGGCGTCCATGCAGCGGTTGCAAGACCGGTTGCCTGGGTAGTGCCTGCAGTCAGTGCGAGGCTGCCGACATTGGCCACGTTCTTGATGGTAGCTCCGGTGAGAGTAGCTTCGAATGCGTTGGTGCCCTTGATCTCCTGGGCGGTCTTGAGCTGAACGTTCACCGAAATCTGGGAAAGGAGGTGACGGAAAAGGGTGGGAACACCTTTGTAGTTGTTAGTCTGGTTATCACCGGTGACCACCAGGGCGCCATCCGCATTGTGGTCATTCTTGCCTGCATTGTAAACAGCATCAGCGATCATGATGTTGTCGTCAGCTGTGACAGTGTACTCATTGATCGTAAAGGTTCCGTTGCCTGCAGTCAGGTAGTTGTTGGAAAGAGGCTTTTTGGAAGCATACGAGAAGAAGTTGATAAGACCGGTACGGGGCCAATAGTAAGCCTCGTCAGGCTGCCAAGCGCCTTCGGTAAGCTTAATCTCTACATTGTCCATGTAGGGCTGAGGATTGTCGTTGGGGGTAGGATAATACCAGGCATTGGTGAAGAAGGAGGCATTAGCCCACTCTTCTGCGAAGACGGTATTGGCCCTGGTCTGGGTAGCGTAGTTGACGACGTCAAAAGCTATTTTCTGGTCGGGAGCCACGGTCTCGACCTTGGTGCAGGCTGCACTCAGGGTGAGTGCAGCTACTGCAAGAAGGATATACTTTTTCATTTTAAAAAGATAATCTGTTTAAAGATAGTTGATTAGTAAACCTTTTCAGGAACAGTGACTACTTCCCATGCCTTTTCAACAGCGGGATCGAAGAGAACCCTGTTTTCAGCAGGCTCGATCTTGATAGTATAGACATACTTGGTGTTGAGAGCCCATGCTGCGGTGTTGAAACCTTCTGCGGTTCCCATAGGGATTGTGACATCCAGAATCTCGTGATTGGTCTGGCCTGCTGCATAAGTAGTGGTGATATCAAGCTTGAAGGTAAGGTTGGTAGAGGAAAGATCCTGGGGAAGTACAACCTGGTTTGCAAGAACCTTGGCTGCATCAGCTGTTGCGTCGGTTGCGGTTACATTGAAAGTAGTAGGCATGATATTGCCCTTTGTTGCGTCAGCAACCCATGCGGGAGTTCCATCCCATGTACCCTGGATGTTATTGCCGGTGGTAGGCTCGGTAGCGGTGAGGGTGAGAGTACCCTTGTTGGCAACCTCGAGTTTGAGGTCGGTGAGCTTGATGGTCCAGGTAAGAAGGTCGGTGACTTCAACCTTGGATGCATATGCCCTGAACTCTACCTGTGCAAGAGAGTGGTGGAAGAGGGTGGGAACGCCCTGAGCTACACCATCAACAGCAGTATAGGTAGCAGGATTGTTGTTCTGCTTGAAGCGCCATGCAGGGTCAGCATACATGATGTTGTCACCGGTACCGATTATGCGGTCCTTCCATTCCATCTTGAAGGTAGAGCCAGTCCTGCTGATAACAGGAGCGCCATTGTTGTCATACCAGGAGAGGAAGTTGATGTAGCTGTTTGCAAACTTGGGCCAGTAGTAATCGTGAGTGGGAGCCCATTCTGTTCCATCCCATTTAATGGTTTCGCCGTCTGCACCGAAGAAATCCTGATAAGTCACATTGTCGCCGGTAGCGTCAACGCCGGTTCCCCACATATAAGCCTTGGATTTAAACTGAGCATTTGTAGCATCAGCAAACTCATTCAGGAAAGAAACCTCACCTGACCTTGTCTGAGGGACATAGTTAGCGGCCTTGAAAGAAATCTTCTGATCGGGGGTTACAGTCTCGATCTTGGTGCAAGCTGCGCTGAGAGTGAGCGCAGCGACTGCAAGAATTGCAAAAAACTTTTTCATCGTTTTGTGTGTTTTATGTTGTTTGATATTTATATGATTTCTGATTATTCGACGGAAATATTGTAGGTCGGTTCGGTAACCCAATCCTTTCCGACAGGGATTATGGTGATCATCCGGGTATCAGGGTTGATCAATATGGTGTAGGTGATGCGCTGGCCCATCCCCCACTCTGCCACGGTGGCGCTGAAATCGGAAAGGGCGACATTGGCGGTGACAGGCTCGGTCACGACAGGACCGGTAGTGTAGGTCGTAACGACATCAAAGGTGACGGTAAGCTCCATATCCGCATTGACTTCCTGGGGAATGACGCTTGTCCAGCCCAGAACGGTGTCAACGGCCGTTGTCGTAAAAGTCTTCTCGGTTTCGGTAGCGATGGCGGCACTGCCTTCGAGGCTCTTCCAGCCTTCGAAAGTCCAGGCCTGGGGCTTCTTTTCACCGGGGTCGGCATTGGTCATCGAGAGCGAGCCCTTGCCATATACATCAGAGAGGCTGAGGCTCTTGAGTTTGACGCTCCAGGAGACGCCTTCGTCAGTAGCCTTGGTAAGGCCGGCCAGGAAGCAGACCTGGGCGAGAGCGTGGTGGAAGAGAGTGGGGACACCCTCGGCCACTCCGTTGTATTCGCCATAGGTAGCGGGGTTGACGTTGGCATTGTAACGCCAGGCCATATCGGCCCACATAAGATCGGTATCGGATACCTCGACATCTTCCCAGGCGAAAGTAGCTTTCCAGGTGTCACCGTCCTTGGCGTAGCTGATTGCGGGATTTCCGCCGAGCCAGGAGATGAAGTTGACGTAGCTGGTTGCCGACTTGGGCCAGAAATAGTCGTGGCTGGGTACCCAGGTGACGGCATTGTCTGCGGCCTGATAGGAAATAGTCTCGCCGTTTTCACCGAAGAAATTCTGCGCCTGGTCCATCAAGCCTGCGGCGTGGAGATATGCGCGGCTGCTGAAGCTCGTGATACCGACGCTGTTGAGCGAGACAGGATCGCCGTCCGCCCTGGTCTGCTGCGCATAGCTGCCCACCTGGAAGGATACTGCCCTTTCGGGAGAGGAAACCACCTCGACCTTGGCGCACGATGCGAGCACCAGGGCTGCGAGGATGATTATGTTAAACCATTTGTTCATATTATATAATAGGTGTACTGTTTACAAATCAATGCTCACTTTCTTTTCGTCCCAGTCATCGACCACGGGCTGGAAGCCGCCGCCGTCAACGGGGTTGGGGTTGGGATCGGGAATCTCCCAGACATCGTCGATCAGGAGCCAGTGGCGCTCGAGGGCGTCCGCGGTGCGGAAGAGCATATCGAGGCTGATGGTCTTCTTGATCTGGTTGCCCTGGGTGTCAACCGCATTGAAGGTGACATAGAGGTTCGATGCGGTGTCCTCGATCTTGCCGAAGGTATTGAAGAGGGCGCAGAGGACATCCTTGTTCTCGCCGGCGATGTTCTTGTCGGTGCTCTTCTCCAATGCGAAATAGACCGAGGTAGAAGGATCGCCTATGTGCTGGCCTACGCCCACGGGCATATCGGAATCGCGTCCGAACTTGTTGCCCGAGTAGAGGCCGGAGAGAACCGCGGTGCAGCCTTTGACATATTGCAGGCCCACGACGTGGATCTGTATGTAATAGGTATTGAGGCAGGTGTGCGCGGTGGTCTCGAGATACGCCATCTCCGTATGGGGAGCGACGCGGTAGTTCTGCTCGCGGGCCACCATAAGGTGGTCGGGCTGGTAGGTCACGGAACCCTCGAACGACTTGGAGTCGATCTGCGCGATAACGGACTGGGGCAGGCTCGAGGTATAGGCGAGGATGTTGTCCTCGTTGCTTTCGCCGCTGATCAGGGTATTGGGCGTATCGAAGTTGTAAATCAGGAAATCGTAGGTTCCGTAGCCGACGTTCATATAGCCGCTGAGAACCTGGTGTCCCTCGTCGTCGTAGCTCTTGTCGGAGAGGAAGCCCTGGGTCAGCATATTGTGGTTCTCGTGGTCATAGAGGAACACGCGGAGCATGTCGGTGTTGGTGCTGGGTTTGGCGATCTGGTCGTTGTAGATGTTGCGCATCACGTTGGACACGGTATCGACATCCATTGTAACCTTGATGGCCAGACGCTCCTCCATCATATAGAGGGGGCGGCGCTCACATCCGGCAGCCAATATAATAAGTACCCCTGCGAAAAGGGTTATGAATCCGGACTTTCTCATTTGGTATCTCCCTTTTTCATAATGGTCACGTTAATAGGGATCACGAGGCTGACCTTTGCCTTGGTGGGACCCCAGTAGCTTGCACTTCCCACTCTGTAGGGATTGCGTATAAGGAGTGAATAATCATCTGCGGGAATATAACCGCGGTAGCGGGTGCTGAGGTAGCCGAGGGCGAGGCTCAGTTCGAGGTTGCCCCACTTGCTGCGGCCCAGTGCAGTGCTCCAACCGCCGGAAAGGCCGGTGGACCAGTACTCGCCCTGCCAGTTGAGCGAACGGTCGTACTGAAAGTCGTACCTCGACGACATTCCATAGACGCCGGCGAAGAAGCCGCGGAGTTTGTCGGTGCCATAGACATCCCAGGGTTTGAACCAGTAGCGGACCTCGGGACCCATCTCCCAATGCTGGAGGCAATACTTGTTGCCCGTCTCCCACCAGGGGAAGACATCCTCCCACATAATCGACCAGCGCTTGCCGATGGGGACCTCGATCTCGAAGTTGAGAGCGGTGACGGCATCGTAAAGGAGGTTGGTCTTGAGGGCAAGGATAGTCATCTTGGACTTGGCCGCAGGAATGACGACATCGATGGGCTCCTGCTCTATTACCTCCTCGGGGAGATCGAGAGCGTAGAGCGACTCATCTATGACTACATTCTCCATCTGCGGAACGGGAATCTCGATGTCGAAGGGGAAGACAAGGCGGAAGGCGGCGTAACGGAGACGCACAAGGTCCTTCTTGCTTTTGGACTTCGGCCAGGGAGAGATACCGTGATCGAGACGGATCTTGGCGTTGAGGTCGGGATAATGGGTGGTGAGATAATCGCTCATCGATTTTGCGCGGTTGAGGGCCAGATCCATATTAAACTGGTAACGGCCTTCCGGTGACGAGCGTGCCACGATGAGCAGGGAATCGATCACATTCGCCCCATATATGGCAATTATGCTGTCAAGCTTGGCAAGAGATTCAGGGTTGTCGAGATAGTTCTCGCTGAATTTCGAGATGTTGACCGGAAAGAAAATTTGGAAATCGTAGGCGTACCCTTCAGAGCCGTCCTTCACGACCCTTTCCTGCGCTATAGCCCCGAAAGGCGTGGCAGCAAAGAGCATAAAAGCCGCCAGAAACGCCCTCAGGGCCAGTTTGGCTGAATTCATAAGTATGTTGTTCAAATTAGTCATCTGTCTTAGTGCACATGAAACCGGCTGCAAAGGAAAGCAAAAAAAACGGTATTACAAAAAAAAAATCAAAAAAATTTTGTCAACATCGAAAAAAAATTTTGAATTCTTCAAAACTATATCTACATTTGCATCCGGAAAACTTTTTAAAAACACAAACGGGCCTTTAAGACCTATGAAAAAAACGACACTATACTTCCTGATGCTGCTCGCAATGGCAACAGTATCATGCGTCGGACTCGACGACGACGGAATCGACATCACCCCCGATTCCCAGAAACAGAGGCTGGACTTCGACATCCTCGTCACGCGCGACGGAGAACTTATCTCCAAAGAGCGTACCGGAATGATGACCCGAAGCGGATCATCGTTCGAAGCAAGTGAAAAGCTTGCCACGATGGATGACGACATCCCCTTTGGTTTAATAGGTATAGACTTCGAGCACGGCGGCCGCCTGCTCCTCGACAATACCAAGGTGGAAAGCAATAACAAGGGATACAGCACATTCCTTGACTGGAACACCTGGGGAGGAGTCAACAACGCCACCTTCAGTGCCTATTACCCCTACGTCACCAATATAGAATATGGTGAAGGCAACACGAGCTATGCCATTCCCTACTCCGCTACGGAGACAGATGCGGGTCCGCTTGTATCCGAGACCGTAGAAAGGGCCATCCAGAGCCTCAACATGATGCCGCTCCACTTCAAGCACATCACCAACGATATCGGCTACAAGATCTGCGACATCACTCCCGACAAGAATCTGCAGGGCCTTATCCACCTCCGCAAGGTGACCGCCTACAATGTGGCTTCGGCCGGAGTCTATGTCAACGACCTTATGTCCGGTGCCGGCGCATGGCGCAAGCAGGGCTACTACCGCAAGGTCGTCGTCTTCGAAGGTGACGCCCTCGTAGGAGTCGGCTCCGAGAACGAGAAGTTCATTGGCTTCGACACCCTTGAGGACCATCTCGCCGACAGCCACCGCTACTACTCCATCCCCGACGATATCGCGATGGGCAAGCAGTACGTTGAGGTAGTCTTCGACGTGGACGGCTTCAAGCTCAACAACTTCTACTACAAGCCCCTCAAGGACCAGGTCCGCAAGTATATGCTCTACGGCCTCCTTCCCGACAATGTATTCGTACACGGCAAGCAGTATACATTCCACATCGGCCTCGACCTCAGCTCCGTTTACAGGGAGATCACCTTCGCTCCCGCGGTAGCCGACTGGGAGACCACAATCTACGAAAACAACGACGACTTTTGATCGGTAGCATAATCATATTCCTGCCGTTATTCGTCTGCCTGTTCTCGGTATCGGTCCACGCCAAACTGATACCGAGGACGCAGTCGTTTGCCCCGCTGTGCCTTTTCCTGCTGGCTTATGCGGGGTTCCTCTTCACGGACTGCTGCTACGCCGACCGCAACACGTCGCCGCTGCTGCTCTCAAGGGCTACCCTGTTCGCCCAGTTTGCAGCGCCTTGCCTGATTCCGCTCCTGGTGATGTATTACCGCAGGACGATGCACATAGGCAAGGAGGAGCATCCCCTCGAGATGCTGTGGATAATAGTGCCTGTCTCGCTCTTCACGGCAGCGGCACTCCTCTATTACCTGAGCGGAGAGAGTGAGATAATCGCGATGATGCAGAGGGTACCGCGCGACAACTACGCCGGGATATCCTCCTACAGGGGTTCGACCGTTTTCATCTATTTCATTGTAACCTCAGTCGTATTCCGGGCTGTAATGACTGTCGAGCTGCTCTGGTTCGCCGGCTTCATAATCAATCTGGCAATCAAGCAGAAATTCCGCCTCAAGAACGTTTACCGATTCTACTTTAAAGGGGAGAGCATAAAGTTGTCAGGCTACCATACGCTGTTCATACTGCCGATGTACTTCATCATCCTCATCAAATTCCTGCTTCTCAAGCAGGCAATGTTGAGTGAGCCGGTTTATGCCTATATATTCGCCCTGCTGTTGACATTCTGCATCTTAGGATTCTCTTACGTGGCTCTCTTCGGGGCGCGGAAAACCATCACGCGCAAGGAGATGAAGAACGCATTCCGCTACAATTACTCGCCCAAGAACAAGGCGCAGGCAGTGGAAGAGATGCTCGACGACCTTCTCGACGAGGCTGAGGAGGATGCCCTGAGGAGGATTCAGGAAAAGATTTCGGAGGATCTCCACATAGAGGCCTTCCGTTCGCCCGATACTCCGGCCGTGGAGCGCAATTCGATCGCAGAGCAGGTATTCTCCGCCGTATCCGACTCCTGGGGCGAGGACACCCTCCTCACGCAGTTCCAGCACCTGATGAGGGACGAGATGCTCTTCCTCCAGCCGAGGCTGAGCCTGGACGATGTGGCCGACAAGCTCGGAACCAACAAATTCTATGTCTCCAAGATGGTCAACAACGCCTATAACCTGGGCTTCCCCGAGTTGATCAACACCCTGAGGGTAGATTATGCGGAGCAGTACATCCTCAATCACCGCGACGCCAAGCAGGACGAGATAGCCCGGCAGTGCGGATTCCTGAGCGCCTCGTCGTTCAACACGACTTTCAAGAAAGTCACGGGCGTCACGCCTAAAGTCTGGATAGCCTCGGCAGCCAGTACGAGGGGCACTGAAGATCAGCAATGACAGACTTTTCCAAATATAATGTCCTGGTAGTGGACGACGTGCCGCTGAACCTGAAACTGGTGACAAAGATGCTCACCCGCTTCAATTTCAGGATCAGGACCGCCGCCAACGGGCTCCAGGCCCTCGAAGCCGTCCGCGAGGAGATTCCGGACCTTATCCTGCTCGATATTCTGATGCCCGTAATGGACGGGTTCGACATGCTGAAGATCCTGCGCGCAAATCCTGCCACCGAGAAGGTGCGCGTCATAATCCTATCCGCCCTCAATTCCAACGAAGATGTCGTAAAGGGCTTCAATCTCGGTGCCAACGATTTCATCACAAAGCCCATAATAATGGAGAAGCTGGTCCACTCCGTAGATGACCAGCTTCAACTTTCGCCGCGTTACAACGCGGAGTAAATCCACTTTCTGCTATTTGAGAGCGTCAAGCGCCTTCCTGGCGTCGGCTCCGAATTTGGAGTCGGAAAGAGCCTTGGAGAAGAACTCCTTTGCCTTCTCTGTATTCTTGAGCTGCTGATAGAGGGCTCCGACCGTATAGGCTACCTGACCGGCATTCTCGGCACCAGGAGCAGCTTCGAGATACTGTTCGAAGTATTTGATGGCTTCCGCGCTCTTGCCTGAGAGATGCGAGGCCTGGCCTGCTATCTGGAGAGCCTGGGGATTGGCCACATATCCGTTGCTGGTAACCGCATCCTCGACTGCATCTGCGAAGTTCTTGGCCTTGAGATTCTCGAGGGAGCGCTTGAGAAAGAACTTGCCCATCTGGGCATAAGCATTCTTCTGCTGTCCGTTCTCGGCTGCAAGTGCATAGGCCTTGAGCGCTTCCGCGGACCTTTCGGCGCCTTCGAGAGCCATTCCGTAGCGAAGGGCGGCGACACCGTTGTCGGGATCGAGTTCGAGCGCGCGGGCGTAGGCATCGGTTGCGGCATCGAAATTCCTGGCGTTGAGAAGCGCGAGGCCTTTCTTCATATATGCCTGGGGAATGAGGGACGAAGCCTTCGAAGCTGTCTCCTCGTCGCCGTTAGCCTTGGCCAGGGCGACCGCCTCGTTGAGATTTGCGAGGGCAGCCTCGACATTGTTGTTCTGGAGATTCTGTATAGCTACAGAATTCAGGGTTTTGGGAATTACGCCCTGGCAGACAGCCACGAGCTCGGCGCCTTTCTCGCCGCAGGCCTCGGCCATCTTGAGGGCCTGGCGGAAACCTGTGAGGGCAGCTTCATAATTGCCGGAAACGAGCGCCTCGTTGGCCAATTTTGCCGTTTCCGTAGCATCAACCATATTTTGCGCGGAAATCACGGTAACAGCTGAAAATAACGCTGCAAGGGATACCAATACTTTTTTCATCGTGTAGGGTTTAATTGTTATAATTATAAGATGCAAAATTAACAAAAGAATAACATCAAGCCTCAACACAGAGGCAAAAAAAGAAAAAAGGCGGGACGATAAGCCGAATTCCGTATCCGTCCGAAGCCGGATTTCCGTCATTTATCTGTTGCAACCTACCCCCCGGCATCGGGCGGGCAGCCCTCATCTGCCGGTATATTTGGTCTTGCAGCCCTCCGGGACGTACCCCGACGACGTCGCCGCCGCCGGCCGTGAGCTCTTGCCTCGCGTTTTCACCCTTACCCGGATCGGATCGCTCCGCCCGGGCGGTTGTTTTCTGTTACGCCTGCCAAAAGATTACTCCCTTCTGCGCTTTCCGCAGGGAGGCGCCCTGCGCTGTCCGGACTGTCCTCCCCCCTTTCGGGAGGCGACGGAATGTCCCGCCTTGGGCCGCAAAGATAGCGCTATTTTATTATATTTGCACTCTCCAAACCATTACCGATGAACATTTTCCAACTCTTCAAGAAGATCAGCCGCTTTGTCAAGCCCTACCGATGGCTGGTCATCATTACCCTGGTAATGACATTGATCGGCTCCCTTATGGCGCAGGTCAACGCCATAGTGCTCGACCGCACCGTGGATGCCATCAACGCCCTGATCGGCACCGATTTCACCTGGCCCCAGGCGGCCCGGATCCTGACCATCATCAGCATCGTGCTGCTTGGCAAGGAGATTATCTCGGCGCTCATCACCTTCGCCCAGAATTACTACGGCGAACGGATGCGCATTTTCATCTCGCGCGACCTGGCCCAGAGCGTCATCGAAAAGGTCCTGACCTTCAAGATGGCATATTTCAACACCGACGAGAATGCCACCGGCAAGCTACAGGCCCGTATAGACCAGGGAGTTAGCAGCATCTCGCGCACGGTGCAGAATTTCTTCATCGACCTGCTGCCCCTCTTCACCAGCGCTCTGCTTGCCCTTATCCTGATGTTCGCGGCCAATGTATATGTGGGCCTTGTGGCCCTCGCCATAGTGCCTGTTTACTTTTGGATTACCTACCGCCAGGCGCGCAGGCTCAAGGGGTGGCGCCGCGAGATGCGCTCCCACCTCGAGAGCAAAAGCCAGGGCATAAAGAATATCATCGACTCGATAAATGTCATAAAGAGCTTCAACCGCGAGAAGATCGAGGCCCAGAAGCAGCTGGATATCCAGAACCAGGTGACCGACAACCAGATGAAGACCCGCAAGGTGGCATTCTACTACAACGGCATCAAGAGTTTCGTCAAGCAGGTGGGAACGGTGCTGGTCATCATCCTCACGGCATATCTGGTGCTCATCCAGTATCCCGGAATGACGATCGGTAAGATAATGTACCACGTGATGCTCTTCAGCAACGTCATAGCCCCCATCACGCAGCTGCAGCGCATTTTCGACGACGTGAACGACGCCCTTATCTATGCTGAAGGATTCTTCGGCATACTCGACTCCGACTCGGAAGTCGAACCTACCGGCACATACCGCCCCGAGAAGGTCCTCGGCAACTTCGAGATCTCCCACGTGGATTTCACATATCCCAACGGCAACAAGGCGCTGCACGATATCAATATGAATATCGCCAGCGGCCGTATCACCGCCCTGGTGGGCCTAAGCGGAGCCGGTAAATCGACCATAGTGAACCTGCTCGACAAATTCTATGCGCCCGACTGCGGGCAGATAAAGCTCGACGGCGTAGACCTCCGGGAGTGGGATACCAAGTTCCTGAGGGACAACATCGGCCTGGTGCTCCAGAAGAACCACATTTTCGACGGGACGATCGAGGAGAATATCCGCTATGGCCGGCCCGACGCAAGCCTCGAGGAGGTGAAGGAGGCCGCGCGCAAGGCTTATATCTACGACCAGATAATGGCCCTGCCGAAGGGATTCGAAAACAAGGCGGCGGACCTCTCCGGAGGGCAGCAGCAGCGCATCGCAATCGCCAGGATGTTCCTCAAGAACCCGCCTATCATATTCCTCGACGAACCTACCGCATCGCTCGACGCCATCGCTACGGAGCAGATAAAGGCCAGCATAGACGCCATCAAGCGCGACAGGACGGTGATAATGATATCGCACTCCATCTCGCAGATAATCGACAGCGATTATGTCTATGCGTTGCAGAAAGGCCGTGTGGAGCAGGGCGGCGATCCCGACGAGGTTTACCGGCAGGGCGGCGTTTACAAAGACATAGTCGATGCCTCGGCCCGTAGCCTCAACATCGAGAAACTGGCCCAGACCATCGACCGCAACGGCGACGGCAAGTTTGACAACTGACACATAATTTTGTGATAATGCAGATTGTAGCCGACGATAAGATACCTTTCCTGCGCGGAGTGCTGGAGCCCTTCGCAGAGGTGGTCTATATGCCCGGGGCAGCCATCTCCCCTGCCGATGTCAGGGATGCTGACGCGCTGATCGTGCGTACCAGGACGCGCTGCGACGAGGCCCTGCTCGCCGGATCGAAGGTTAAAGCCATCGCTACCGCCACTATCGGCTTCGACCACATCGACACCCTGTGGTGCGATAAGGCCGGGATCGCCTGGAGCGCCGCGCCGGGCTGCAACTCGGGTTCGGTGGCCCAATACATCGCCTCCGCCCTGGCTGTGACGGCCATAAGGCGCGGACTCAGCCTCGACAGGATGACGCTTGGAGTCATCGGCGTGGGGCACGTCGGGAGCAAGGTCGCCACTGTCGGAAGGGCGCTGGGAATGCGCGTGCTGCTCAACGATCCGCCCCGGGAACGCGCCGAAGGCGATTCGGAGAGATTCGTGCAGCTGGATGAACTTATCGCCGCCAGCAATATCATAACCCTGCACGTTCCCCTCACAAAGGAGGGCCGAGATGCAACCTGGCACCTGTTCGACGGGGAGAGGCTCTCGATGCTGCGGCCGGGGCAGATACTGATAAACTCATCCCGCGGCGCAGTGGTCGACAATCAGGCCCTCAGGCAGAGACTATCCGAAGGGGCATACCAGTCGTGCTGCCTCTGCTCGGCCTCCGCGATACTCGACGTTTGGGAAGACGAGCCCCTCATAGACCGCGCACTGGCCTCCAGACTGGACCTCGGCACGCCGCACATCGCCGGTTACAGTGCGGACGGGAAGGCGGCCGGCACCACTGCTGCCGTCAGATTCATAGCCTCGCAGCTGGGATTGCCGCTTGGGCACTGGAATGGTCCTGAGCTTGGAATCGGCCCGGAAATGGTCATCGACGCCGCCGGCAAGACGAGGCAGGAGGTGCTCTGCGAGGCGATTCTCGGAACTTACGACATCCGCCGGGACAGCGATGCGCTCTCGGCCGATCCCGATGCATTCGAGAACCTCAGGGGCAACTATCCCGTCAGGCGCGAACCGCAGGCCTTCAAACTGACTCTCCTCAACGCCGACAAGGGCACTGAGGCCGCCCTGGAGGCACTCGGATTCCGTCTCCGATCCGTTTTTAAACGTTTATAAACGTTTATCGTTTTTGGCCGCTCCGACAAAAAACGGGGTCGGCTCATTATTTGTCAAAAGAGACATGTCATCCCGCCTCCGAGGCGCTATATTCGCAGCGTCAAATTTTAAACAAAGGAGGTATTACAATGAAGAAAAGATTTGTGGTGGCGGCAGTAACGGCCTCCGTCATCCTCGCATCCTGCGGCATCGATCAGGCCGGAAATGAATCCAAACTCATACTGAGGTTCACCGAACCGCTCAGCAATCTTCCGACAAGGGCCACCGGCGGCACGGACACCAACTCGTTCATCCTGTCGGTCACCGGCATCGGAGGAGAGACAATCTACAAAGGTGCGTACGGCTCCCGCCCGCGCGACCTGTCGGTCAAGGCCGGTACCTATGAGATTTCGGTAGTCTCGCAGGAGTTCAGCGCCCCCGCCTTCGAACAGCCCCAGTACGGGGATTCGCAGATCGTGGTTGCGGCAAACGGCGAACCGGTACAGGTGTCGTTCCTGTGCAAGATGGTCAATGCGGGCATCAAAATCACGCTCACGGATGCCTTCAAGGCCAAATATCCGGCCGGAAGCCTGCTGCTCAGGCAGGACAACGGAAGCCTTGCCTACACCTATAATGAAAGCCGTACCGGATACTTCGCAAGCGGTGAGGTCGGGTTCTATTACGTGAACGGAGGGAACCAGAGCGTGCTTTTCAACCGCCAGGTCAGCCCCGGAGAGCGGCACGTACTGACCCTCAACGCATCGTCGGACGACAGTCCGTCGGGATTCTCAATCAAGGTCGATACCACTGCCTACGCCATAGTCGAGACGGTGACCATCGGGCAGGAGTACTCGGGAGCCGACGGCTCCTCGGCCAAGAAAGCCCTTAGCGTCAGCCAGGCGGCGAGCCATATGGGCGATACCGTATGGGTGTGGGGTTATATCGTAGGAGGCGACCTTAGCAGCAGTTCCGCCAAATTCGCCGCCCCTTTTGAGAAAAGTTCGAATCTTGCGATCGCGGCGACGGCTTCGGAGCGGACTTTCGCCAACTGCTTCTCTGTCGAGCTATCGAAGGCCGCCATCAAAAGTGCCCTCAACCTGGTGGACAACCCGGGGCATCTTGGCAAACGGGTCTGTCTCAAGGGCAAAGTATCCACCTACTTCGGCCTTACGGGTCTGAAGTCGGTATCGGATTATGAACTGGGAGATTGATGAGGCCCTCTATTCGATATCGAAGAGATTGAGGAATCCCGTCATCATGAAGACACTGCGGATGGTATCGTTCATATCCTTGACAATAACCTTCCCCTTCTTTGCCTGGGAGGCCTTGCGCAGGGAAAGGAATGTGCGCAATCCCGAACTGCTGATGTAGGCAAGTTCCTTGCAATCGAGGATAATAGTCTTGTCGGCTTTCTCCAGAAGGGGCTCGATCTCCTTGGTTACATCCATATAGGAGGATGTGTCGAAACGGCCTATGAAGGAGACTGTGACGGTTTCGCCCTGCTCGTTGATTTTGATTTCCATATGTCAGATGTTTTTCGTCATTGAAAGAATGTTCTTGCCCTCCTCGCGCTTGTAGGAGACGGAGTCCATAATGGTACGGACGAGGTAAATCCCGAGTCCGCCTATCTGACGCTCCTCTACGCCGAGAGTGATATCGACATCCGGCGCGTTTGTGGGGTCGAACGGCACGCCGTTGTCGGTGATGATGAAATCTACTTTATCCTTGCGGACAATCGCTTCGATGTCGACTATGCCTGATGAACCCTTGGGATATGCATACAGGATGACATTCGAAACGGCCTCCTCGAGCGCCAGGTTGAGACTCATCACGGTCTGCTGGTCGAGATGGATACTCTCGGTAATCTCTTCGACGAACCCTGCCAGCTGGGGAATCTGCTGGATGTCGTTGTGAAGGATCAGGTGACGCTCGCTGCCTTCGAGTGGTGATTCGTTCATATATCGGATATAAAGCATTGTCAAATCATCGCTCCTCGATGCGCCACCTGTGAATCCTTCCACCGCGGAGATGACGGATTCAACCTGCTTCCGGGCGGAGAGTCCGCCCTTGAGATGGCTGAAGAGGCGTTTTTCGCCGAAGAGGTCGAGATTCGTATTCTCGGCCTCGGTAAGGCCGTCGGTGTAGAGGAAGATGCCTTCGCCGCAGGCGATATCGGTTTCCTGCTCCACGTACTGGTAATCCTGCTCAACCCCGAGCGGGATGTTGGGCACGGCATCCAGCGACCTGGTTGACTCGCCGGTAATCAGGAAGGGAACATTGTGTCCCGCATTGCAGTAACGGAGATGGCCGCTGCAAAGGTCCAGAACGGCTGCGAAGAAGGTGACGAACATATCGCTTTCGTTCATATCCGACATCGATTCATTCATCACCGTCACGATCCTCTGGGGGCTCTTCTCGTGCATCGAGACGGTCCTAAAGAGGCTCCTTGTGACAGCCATCACGAGCGAGGCGGGAACCCCCTTGCCGCTGACATCGCCGATGCAGAAGAAGAATTTGTTGTCGCGGACGTAGAAGTCATACAGGTCGCCTCCCACCTCCTTGGCCGGAATCATCGAGGCGTACATATCGACATCAGACCTCTCAGGATAGGGAGGGAACAACTTGGGCAGCATCGACATCTGGATTTCGCTGGCGATATGCAGCTCGTTCTCCATCTTTTGATTGGAGGCGGAGAGGGCGCCCAGCCTCTTCATATTCCTCAGGGCCCTTACGACCAGCAGGATCGCCAGCAGGAAGCCGACTATCAGCAGGATTACGAAGATATTCAGGGCTGCGGGATCGGACGATTCCTTCTTGAGATAGAGATACTGGACAAGGCCTACGCCTTCGAGCAGCAGGGCCGTCACTACCACTATTATCAGGCTCATACGCACCCGCAGGCTACGCGTGAGACGTTTCAGGATGTTTGTATCGTTTTTCATTTCAATATTGTGTCGAGAGCGGCGCGGAACTCCGGCATCGGACGGCGGGTGTCACGCTCGATTATTATTGTCTTGAGTCCGGCGAAGGGCCTCACCTCCTCCTCTATCGAGGCCAGGGAGCGGTCGGTGCCGTAGTATGCGGGGGCGAATGCCTCCCAGAAACGCCTTGCTGTGGCATTGTCCATATGGAAGGCCGATTCCGTAAACTCCTCGAGGTTGAGATTACCGGTCAGATAGACCATTCCCAGATCGAACAGCGGGCATCCGCAGCAGAAGTCGCCCATATCTATGAAGTAGCGCTTCCCGCCCGCGAATATGGCATTCCCGAACTGGAGGTCGCCGTGGATGGCATTGTCCATATCGGGGACATCCGCTATGAAGCGGGCCAGCAGATCCTTTTCCCGGGCCGTGAAGAAGGGATTGACCTCGAGTAGCCTGTAGTAGTTCTCCTTGACGTCGGCGAACTCCCCGCGGTCGAGTTTCACGGAGTGCAGCTCGCGGCACATCTGCGCGAATTCGGCTGCGTAACGCTCGGTTTGGGAAGGATCGTTTCCGACAGCCCTGGCATACGAGACCTTGTCCTGGATGCGGCGGAACCGGATGCCGTAACGCCCGTCGGGAGTCACCACATAATCCCCGGGCTCGGGAGTGGGGATGCCCAGTTCATACGCCTTGCGGGCGAGCAGCATCTCGCTGAGAGGCTGATCGACCTTGCCCGGGAAATAGAGCTTTAGCATTACCGAAGGATCGTCCTTGTGGTTGTAGCTCTCCCCGTTCGCGCCTTCGCCGGCAGGGATGTAGTCGTCCAGGGTTATGGGAATGGGTTCGGGTCTCATTTTGAAAAGACTTTGTTTATGAGATATTCGAATTCCTGGAATGCGAACGTGTCGCTGAGCCCGCGCAGGGAGTCGGCAAGTCCGCGGTAGTGCCATTCGTGTTCGGAGCGCTCCTTGACGTGGAACAGGTTCCAGAGTCCGTCGCCCTGGACGGCATAATCGCGGGCGATGGCCCTCATATTCGAGAGTTTGTCGCCAAGGGCCACCATCTTGACATCGCGGGGCGCGGCGGCGAGGCGGTCAATGGCCGCCTGCTTGCGGGCGTGCCAGCTCTCCCCGGCATCCACTCCCGCCATTTCGATATCCGTCTCCTTATCGACTATCGAGGCGACCCGATCGCCGAATGCGGCGCGGATATCCCCGATGGTGAAGTCGGTATCCTCCACGACGTCGTGAAGCGCGGCGGCGGCGAGCAATTCCTGGTCGGGGGTCATCGTCGCCACTATGGCAACGGCCTCCAAGGGATGTACTATATAGGGGAAGCCTTTTCCGCGGCGCTCTATGCCAGCGTGGGCCCTGACCGCGAAGCCTATTGCCCGGTCGAGCAATTCAGTGTCGAAATGTTTATCTTTCATTCTCATCAGTCGTGTTTATTCATAAACGGGAGGTCCCTGGTCTGCTCGATGACGAACTCGGCCATAGTCTCATTGGCGGGACTGGGCCCGTTGAGGGCGTCGAACAGCAGTTTTAGGCCCGCGCTGCCACCTCCCGAGCGCAGGATATAGGCTATGCACAGGTTCTGCGGGCCGATAGTGGACGATATTATGTCGATATCGGTGACCGCGATCTGGTAGGCAGCGATCTGGTATGCCGCATCGGACCATTCGCGGATAAAGCCGCTCACATCGCCCAGGGTATTGAAACGGAATGCCTTGAAGACCTGAAGGAATTTCATCAGCGAGACTTCGTGGATTTCGGCCTGGTTTATGGCGGCTATCCTGCGGTTGATCTCCTTGAAGGGCTCAAGGGCCAGATAACTGCGGAAAGAGTCGCCGTCGAGCGGCACCTCGTCCAGATTGCCGGAGGCGACCATCGACTGTATCTTGCGGCGGTAATCCCAGATTTCGGCGCGGATGCGGCTGAATTCGTCATCCACCAGCTCGAGCATTCCGGCAAGGCGGCTGAGGTTGCGGACATAGCCCTTGGGCACCTCTACGCCCGATTTATAGCCGATATCGTGGTTCATATTTGCCCACGCGTGCTGAAGGACGGTACGCATCTGGACTTCGAAGCGGATCTTGTTGAGTTCGGGATGGGCTTCGCTCACGAAATCCTTCTCCGTGATGCGGCAGATATAGTGAAGTGAGAGGTATCCGAAACTGTCGATTTCGTGAAGTTTTCGCTTGTCGACGGAGTTGGCCCAGTCTATCTCGAAAAGGCGCTCGATGACCGAAGCGACCTTGTCCACGTCGTCCCCGTAGAAGGTTATGACGCGCAGGCCCACGATATCAGTGATGTCGAAGATGCTGTTGTATTTGGCTCCCTTCAGGGCGAGTTTTCCGGCCAGGGACTTGCGGGTCTTGACGCGCTGCTCGACGGCGGCCACCACGATGCCGGCATCGGCAAAGAAACCGCGCAGGCGCTCCTGCAGGCCGGGTGCCATCTCGGAGAAAAACGGAAACAGGGAGTCGTACTCCTTGAGAATCGCCTCGCAATGGGGATCGAGGTCGCAATCGGAATAGTTTATGTCCTCTTTCATAAATGTAGGAATTGAACAAAGATACAAAACAGCGCCGAGAATTGAAATTTTTTGAATATATTTGAATGCCGGAAAAGATGCCGGCACGTCTAGGAATCATCATCTAAAACCGTTAAGACAATAATTATGAAACGAGTCCCCACCCTCCTTCTAGCCATTGCGGCAGTGCTGCTGATGGCTACCTCCTGCAAGGAGAGCAAACCCGCAGAAAAGAGTGCCCTCGAGGTCATCAAGGCCCGCACCAGCATCCGCAGCTTTACCGGTGAGAAGCTCACCGCAGAGCAGATCAACACCCTCCTCGACGCCGCAATGGCAGCTCCCACCGCTTCCGATATCCGCCCCTGGCGTTTCGTCGTCCTGACGGAAGACGAGGCTAAACTCGGGCTCTACGAGCGCGAGCATCACCGCAAGATGGTCAGCGATGCCGGTGCGGTCATCGTCGTCTGCGGCGAGACCACCCGCATGGTCCGTCCCCGCGGCGCCGCTGAAGACGCTCCGCTTGAGGAGACCCCTATCCGCTACTGGTTCGAGGACTGCTCCGCTGCTACCGAGAACCTCCTGTTGGCCGCTACCGCGATGGACCTCGGCGCAGTATGGCTCTCCTGCTACCCCAACGAGAACAGCGTAGAGCGCGTGAGCAAATATCTCGGACTTCCCGCGAATGTGGTTCCCCTGGCAATCGTTCCGGTAGGTGTCCCCGCTGAGAATCCCGAGCCGAAGGCCAAATGGGATGAGAGCAACGTCCACTACGAGAAGTGGTAATCCCGCCCCAAAACTGACAAAAAAATGACATCCTGTCCTTTCAGGATGTCATTTTTTCTTTTTACGGGCCCTGGCACCGGGTTTGCCTTATCCAGTGCAAACGATTTAAAACAACAACTAATTAAAACAATTGCATTATGGTACCTGTAAGAAGAAATGAACAGAGTTGGTTGCCGGACATCTTCAATGATTTCTTTGACAACCGCTGGATGGAAAGGGCCAATTGCACCGCCCCTGCCATCAACGTTATCGAAAACGAAAAAGAATATGATGTGGAACTCGCCGCTCCCGGTCTCACCAAGGAAGACTTCAAGATCCAGCTTGACAACGAGGGCAACCTCGTAATCAATATGGAGAAGAAGAACGACAAGGAAGAGAAGAAGCATCACGGCCGCTTCCTGCGCCGCGAATTCTCATACGAGAAATTCCAGCAGACCCTGATGCTGCCTGAAGACGCCGATATCGAGAAGATCGAGGCGACTATGGAGCACGGAGTGCTGGATGTCCACATCCCTAAGATCGAAAAGGCCGAAAAGCCCGAGATCAACAAGCTGATCGAAATCAAGTAAAGGATTCCGCTCAACAGGAGATTCCGGAGAGGCGCGAAGCGAGCGTGTCAATATCGGAAAGGAGGTTGTAAAGGCCGTCTTCCGAAAGCACCGCCCGGTCGCATCCCTCCGGAATTCTTTTTGCCTCGTCGGCCTCGAAATCCTTGAGCCACTGGCCTGACTCCTGGTACCGCCGGAGGGAGGCAATCTCCTCTCCTGCCCCTTCGAGGGCCTCCAGTTTGTCGTTCAGATCGGCCACAATGGCCTCCAGACGGCGGAATGCCGCCGACATCGCGGAGACGCGCTCCGCTGTTTCTTTATATTTTTCAGACATAATTTAAGGGTAGTTATCAGTTATCGCCCCAAAGTTACCGAGGATTCGGCAAAAAGTCTAAATTTGGAGTCACAAACTTCGCAAGACTATGGACAAACTTCGCAAGCACAGCTTCATCCTCATTACGCTGATATATGCAATGGCCTTCCTGGCGGCCGCAGCGGTCTATTTCCTGCTCAGGGAGCGCCTGCCCCTGGTGTGGACGCTTCTGGCTGCCGATATCGCCGCCACCCTGGTCACCTGGGGTTTCAGCCTGGCCTACTCGAATGTCTCGATATACGACCCCTACTGGAGCGTCATCCCGCCCGTTTTCCTCACCGTTTTCGCCGCCCTCAAGGGTAACTTCTCCCTCTCCGCCATCCTGTTTCTGACAGCCGTGTGGTACTGGGGAATCCGCCTCACCCTCAACTGGGCCGCGACTTTCAAGCGGTTCAGCCAGGAGGACTGGCGCTATTCGAAGTACCGCGGGACCATCTCCCCTCTCCTGTTCCAGCTGTTGAATCTCTTCGGCTTCCAGATGATGCCGACCCTGGTGGTTTTCGCCGCGATGATGCCGGGTTTCGCCCTGCTTGAGAATCCGGGAAGCGCTTACGCCGGCACCTGGGCCGCTTTCGCCATCTGCGTCGCCGCCACCTCCATCCAGTGGATTTCGGACAGTCAGAGCCACGCCTTCCGGGCCGCGCATCCCGGCGAGGTATGCGAGGTCGGGCTTTGGAAAAGCGGAAGGCATCCCAATTATTTCGGGGAGATTCTCTTCTGGTGGGGCGTCTGGATGATGCAGGCCGCCTCGAATGGTTTCGCGCAGCCCGGGCTGATCGTCGGTCCGCTGGCGATCACCGCCCTTTTCCTCTTCATCAGCATCCCAATGATGGAGAAGCGCCAACTGGCCAACAAGCCCGGCTACGCCGCCTACAGGCAGCGCACGCGCAAACTCATCTGATCATACGATCAAACTATCGGCGAGACATCCTCTTTGTCGATGTCGGGTATCAGCCGGCGCACAATCTTGCGGTCGGAGAAGAAGCGGATCGCGATGACGCGGATTACGGTATAGGTCGGAATTCCCACCAGCAGGCCGACGGTGCCGCCGATAGTGCCCGCCATCAGCAGGACGATGAATATCTCGAGCGGCGTGGACTTGATACTGGTGGAATATATGAGGGGCTGATATACGAAATTGTCGATAAGCTGCGCACCGAGCATTATGGCCAGGACGATGAGGGCGAATACCCATATATCCACGCCCAGACCTATGCCTGCGCCATATTTGAGCACTACGCAGAGGACCACGCCGATGATTTCGCCAAGCAGCGGGCCGACATACGGGATGATATTCAGCAGGCCTGCTATGAAGGCGATACCGAGGGCGTAATTCATCCCGATCCGCGCAATGAGCCACAGTCCCAGGAAGTCCACCAGGATCACTCCGAAGACTTCTATTATCAGGCCCACGAAGTAACGCGAAAGCAGGTGCTCGATATCCTTGACAGTCTGGCTGACGGAGTCTTCGATCCTGTCGGGAACTATGGCGCGGATAATATTGGTGAAGAGGTCCGGATCCTTGATGAAGAAGAAGGAGATGAATACCACCGAGAAGAGCCCTATGGCTACGCTGGCCGTCACCGAGGCCACAGACCCGAGGACCGAGGAGACATTCGAGACGTTTGTCACCCCCTTGAGCTGGGAGAGGATGAAGCTCACGATGTCGAAATCGGCGCCGAGCGAGGGAATCAGGCCTATGAGCCAGACGTTGAACTTGTCGATAATGCCTATTTCGGGAACGCTCGTGGAATTCATCACCGAGGCGTCCCGGATGATACCGCTGACGACAGGCACAATCTGGGTCACCACCAGCGAAAGCACCGCGAAAAGCAGCAGGAGCGTTATGATCGCCAGCAGGCCGCCCGGAAGGCTATGCCCCTTGATGCGTATGCGGCCCAGCAGTTTGACTATCGGCTGCCCGATGAGCGACACCACGAACGCGACGATGACATACACCAGCACGCTCCGGAAATACCAGCACAGAAACGCCACGACAGCGAAAATCCCCAGCTTGATGAGCCACCCGGCCAGCTTGTCGAGATTTCTTTCTTTTTCCATTGTACCTGTTGTTAATCTGGTGCAAATATAACAAAAGGAAGTCTTTCAACGCTCCCTGAGAGACCGGATACCAGACAATTAGTGATGGAGACCTGCAAGAATCTAACAGGTCTCCATCAAAAACGGCCTTTTTTGACGGAGACCTGCACATTTAAAGCAGGTCTCCATCACACTAAACGTCTTAGCGGCGGGGTTCGGGGCAGAGCCCCGTAAAAAAAGCGCCATCAGGCGCTAGCGGAGGCCGGGCAGCGACAGCCTGTGCAATGGCAAGGCCGCAGCGGCGGGGTTCGGGGCAGGGCCCCGTAATACAAGTGCGGGTGAAGGGACTCGAACCCTTACGCGCGAGGCACAAGATCCTAAGTCTTGCTTGTCTACCAGTTTCAACACACCCGCTTAAGCATCCGCAAAGATAATCAACTTTGCGGATAAGCTATTATCAAAACGACTTTGCTATGGCCAGGAAGTCGTCGGCCTTGAGGGAGGCGCCGCCTATGAGGCCGCCGTCGATATCGGGGCAGGCAAAGAGCTCGGCGGCATTGGAAGGCTTGCAGCTTCCGCCGTAAAGGATCGATATCCCATCTGCGAAATCGCTGCCGAAACGGCCCGCCAGGGTACCGCGGATAAAGGCGTGGATCTCCTGGGCCTGAGCAGCCGTCGCCGTAATGCCGGTGCCGATAGCCCATACTGGCTCATATGCTACGACAACCTTGGACGCCTCCTCGGGCTCAAGCTCGAACAGCACCTCGGCGATCTGCGCTCCGACCACGCTGAAATGATTCCCAGCATTGCGCTCCTCAAACTTCTCGCCTACGCAGAAAATGGGGCTGAGACCCTCTGCGAGAGCCAGGCGCATCTTCTTGACGAGCTTCTCAGAAGTCTCGCCATAATACTGGCGGCGCTCCGAATGGCCCAGGATGACATACTTGCATCCCGCTCCGGCAATCATCGGGGCCGAAACCTCACCGGTAAAGGCGCCCTTGGGCTCGTCGGCGCAATTCTGCGCGGCGACCGCCACGCGGGTGCCGGAGACCGCCTTGGCCACAGAAACCAGATGGGTAAACGGGGGAGCTATGATTATTTCAACATCCGAAGGAACCTCGGGCATACCGGCAGCGACAGCCGCAGCCAGGGCCTCTCCTTCCACAACCGAAGTATTCATCTTCCAGTTGCCTGCAACGATTTTCTTTCTCATATCAAAATATTGTAATGTCAGTGTTTGCGTTTCTTTTCCCCGGCAAGGCGGACCAGATACTGTCCGTACTGATTCTTGATCATCGGGCGCGCCAGCTCCTCGAGCTTTGCGGCATCTATCCAGCCATTGAGGAAAGCGATCTCCTCGAGGCAGGCGATCTTCTGCCCCGTCCGGTTCTCGAGGGTCTCCACGAAGATGGAGGCGTCCGAGAGTGAATCGTGGGTCCCGGTATCGAGCCAGGCGAAGCCGCGGGCGAGGGTCTGCACTTTGAGCTGCCCATCCTCCAGGAAGCGCTGGTTGACGGTGGTAATCTCCAGCTCGCCGCGGGCCGAAGGCTTGATATGCTTTGCCACATCGACTACCTTGTTGGGATAGAAATAGAGTCCTACTACGGCATAATTGCTCTTGGGATGCGCGGGCTTCTCCTCTATGCTGAGGCAGTTCCCGTCGTCATCGAACTCCGCCACGCCATAGCGCTCGGGATCGTTCACCCAATATCCGAAAACCGTAGCCTTGGACTCCTGCTCCGCGGTCCTGACCGCATCGTGAAGCATATCGACAAAGCCGCTGCCGTGGAAGATATTGTCGCCCAGGACAAGGCAGGCGGAATCGTCGCCTATGAACTCCTCACCTATGATGAAAGCCTGCGCCAGGCCGTCCGGAGAGGGCTGCTCGGCATAACTGAAGCTCACGCCGTAATCGCTCCCGTCGCCCAGGAGACGCTTGAAACCGGGCAAATCCTGGGGCGTGGAGATAACGAGAATCTCCCGGATTCCCGCCATCATCAGCACGCTGATGGGATAATAGACCATCGGTTTGTCGTAGATGGGCAGCAACTGTTTGCTGACACCCTTGGTGATGGGATAGAGCCGCGTTCCTGATCCGCCGGCGAGTACGATTCCTTTCATAGGGGAGAATTAAAATGATACTGAAATGCCTCCGCCGAAGTTCCTTCCGGGTTCGACATAGAGAGGCACATACTGATTGCGCATTCCGAGCAGGTTCCCGGCCTTGAGATAGACCATGAAGTGACGGTTGATGACATAATTGACATTGGCATCGAGGGCGTGAACCGCAGGAACCTCGAAAGCCCCGAAGCGCGACCCCGAAAGCGGGCTGCGGAAGTTGTAATCAACCGAGAAAATGAACCTTTCCTTTATATTGTAGCGGGCGTAAAGACGCGCCGTATTGGCAGGTAATTCCGTGATATCCAGGCCGTCGGGCGAGAAATACCAGTTGTGCATGAACTCCCCGCCCATAGTCAGGTCGGCCGACTTCCAGAAGGCCTCGACCGAGGTCGAGAGAGTATTGACGTCCTCGTAGTAGGGCATAATCCTGTAGGGCTGGGCAAGAGGAGCCGCGGAAGAGGGCGATACCGTTACCGGAGCGAAGAGCACCTTGCTGCGGCCGATGACATAGGAGGCCGAAAGATTGACCGCCACGCGGCCCAGCACGACGCTCTCCAGGGTAAGGGAGCCGTCGAAGGGACGCGTCCCGAAATGGAGCGGCACCGAAGGCGAGAGCCAGGGCACGGTACCCAGAAGCGAACTGTACTCATTCATATCGTTGCCGCCGGAAAGAACCGTATGGAGCCACAGGTAATCCTTCATCAGGGTAAAGCGGGCGTCGATATCCGGGAATATGTTGGTCCAGGGCTCGAGGTCGTTGCCGTCCGAAACGGTAGTGGCCTTCTTGTCGGCCGGGATGCCGAAACGGTTGCCGAAACGCACTCCCAGCTTGCCGGAGAACCAGTCGCGCTCATACTCGTACATCGGGGAGAACTCCACTACGCCGAGGGTGTAATCCTTGAGCGCATCATATCCCGCAAAGCGGATATCCATATTGATATAGACCCGGTGGATGTCGAAGGTGGTCCCTACCCTGCCCTTGAGATGCATCCTGGTCTCGGTCAGCGAGAGGGTATCGGTGAGGTGCGTCACGGGATCGGGCAGCGTATGGCTGAATGCCGACGCAGTGCGCAGCAAACGGGCCGAAAAGTCGTAGTAGATGCTGTTGTCCTCCTTGTGGGCCGAACTCAGGCCGGCGCTGATATCAAAGGCGCTGCGGTTGTTCCATTGGTGGATGTCGGCGAGGGAGAAGGAGTACATATCGTAGTCGTAACCCGCCTTCATATTGAACTCGCCTGCCTCCCAGGCATACTTGAAATCGCCCCGGACGCCGTTGCGCATCCTTCCGGAAGAGAGCATATCGTCCGAAACGGCCGAGGGAAGGTTGCCGAAATAGGAGTCGTGACGGCCCGAAAGGCTGAAATAGAAGCCCTTGTGGGTTATCTTCTGGAATTGCAGTTCAGCGGAGGGCATCACCGGATACTGGCAGCCGATACGGGCGCAGATGAGCGGATAGCGCTGCGGGTCGGCCGGCTTGAGCTGCAGGGCGTCGTATGGCGTAAAGTCGTACAGGCTCCTGTAGGGACGGCTGAAGACAGAGTAATCGAAGTTGCGCTCGATTTGCAGGAGCGAATCGTTGAAAGCCACAGGTGCGAAGGGCTTGACCATATCGCCGATACTTACGTCGTATTTGCGGGTAACCTCAACGGTAGGGGCTATGGTCTGGGCGCCGGAAGCGGCCGGGAACAATACCGCGAATGCCGCTGCGATGGCTGTGATAAATGTCTTTTTCATAATCTTCCCTCCTATTTGTTCATCTGCAGTTTTGACAATCTGGCGGAAGCCGATGCGGCGATATCGTCCTCGCCGTCGCTCTTATATCCTTCTGCCACGCTCTTCCAGGTGGCTTCTGCCTGCTCCGTCTCGCCCCTGTCAAAGTAGGAATCGCCCAGCACGAGGAAACTCTTCGCGAGCCAGTAAACCTGGGGAGTCTTGGTATCGGAGAAAGCGAAGACCCTCTGTTCGACGGCTTCGTGGTCGGCGCAGTTGTAGGCATCCAGGACAAGCTGATATGCCGATTCGGCCCCGTAAGCGTCGGAGCAGTCGGATATCAGGGACTTGTAGATGGCCAGCGCGGCATCGCGGTCTCCCCTGGAGGCGAGCGCCTTGGCCTTGATAAACTTGGCCTCGCGCAGCACATCGTGGGCGGCGAAGGTATATGTAAGCACCGAATCCGCCGCTGAGACGGCCTCATCCATCTGGCGGGCCCTGTAACGGCTCCGCATCAATCCGGAGAAGGCACCGCAGCGCACATCGTCCATCGTGGCGAGGGATGCCAGTTCGGAGAAGGCACCGGCCGCGCGCTGATAGTGTTCCAGTTCGTATGAGAGCTGGCCGAAGCTGCTCAGCGAAGGCTCCTTGTACATTCCGCCCGCGTCTATCACCTCGCGGTACATATCGCACGCGGCCTCCTTGCGGCCCGTGCGGCGGAGGGTCTCAGCCAGATAGTACTGCGCCGTGACGGTGTTGGCACCGGACGGGTATGCAGCCACGAAATCCTGCAGGGAATTCATCGCGGTGGCATAATTGCCGCTGCGGTAAAGCTGCTCGGCGGAGTTGAAGAGCATCTTCTCGCGCTCCTCCTCGCTCTTGAGGGAGGAGAGCCCCTTCTCATCGATATACGCCAGATACTCGGCAGGCCTGTTGATAATGCCATAGACATTCTCGAGCCCCACCAGGGCATCCTGAGCCTCGGGGGATTCAGGAGCGGCGCTGAGCAGTTTCTTATAGTATTCTATCGACTTGTTGTACTGCCCCGCATTGGTGCTGATCATAGCCAGCGCGAGGGTCGATTTGGCGAAATACGCATTATCCGGCGAGGGGTTCTGGAGGGACTGGAAGCACTCCGCCGCGTCGCGGTCCTTGCCGGCCTGGACATAGGCGAGGCCGAGCTCGTAGAGCGCCTGGGGATAGAGGGGGGCGCCGGCGTGGTTGGCAACCGCATCCTTCAGCAGCTGGAGTTTGGTGGTCTCATTGCCAGAAAGGCCATAGGATATTGCGGCCTGGAGGTTGGGATAGAGATCGTCGGAGCCGGGATAGCGGTCGCACACCGCCTGGTATGCCGAGGCCGCCTTGTCGTAGGCGTTCTCCATAAACCAACAATCCGCCAGGCGGATAAGTGCATCCTTCTCATAGACCGCATCGGCGCAGTTCAGATATGCCGTGAAAGACTCCGCCGCAGCGGTATAATCGCCATCCTTGAAGCAGCAGTATCCCTGATTGAAGAGGGACATCGGATACTCGGGGCTCTTGCGGAAGAGCGGATCGGAGATCAGTTTCTTATTGATATTTACCGCCTCCCTGTACCGTCCGTCGCGGAAGAGGCACTCCGCGTCCCAGAAACTTGCCAGGTTGGAGAGTTCGGGGTCGTCCTTGCCGTTGGCCACGGAGAGTTCGAGCATCGGAACCGCACTGCGGTAGGCCCCTCCTTCGATGAGCTGCATCGCCCTCAGGAATGAGGCTTTCTGCAGATTGGATGTCACCTCAGCGTCGGGTTTGGATATCTTGCGGAGCATATCCACGGCCGAGGCGTAGTCCTTCTCCCCTACGAATGCCATCGCCATATAGTTGTAGATGACGTCGTTCCTGGCGCTGCCCGGATAGAGTTCCTGATAGCGGGAGAACTGCGATATGTCGGAGTTGACGTCGAAAGAGAGTTTCGCGAAGTTGAAGAGGGCGTCTTCGGAGATGACCTTGTCGTATGCCATTTCGGAGGCCGCCTTGAAATCCTTCATCGCGGCGATCTTGTTGCCGGTATTGAGGTAGCTGTTGGCCTCGTAGTAGAGGGCGCTCTGGCAGAGGGAATCCTTCTCCCCTTCGGTCACCTTGGAGAAGTAGCCCAGGGCGCGCTCCCAGGAATTCAGGTTGTGGGCCAGCATTCCGGAGTAGTAGTAATCCTTGCGGCTCATCTGGGTTCCGGAGGCCTCGAAAGTGTCCATATAGCGCTGCGCCAGGGTGGTCTCTCCCATAGCGAAGTTGGACTCCGAAAGCATCCTGGCCACATTGGGCTTGAGATCCTGCGTGACCTCGGCATAGACCATATCGCCGTTGGAGGAGACATAGTAATGGTCGCCCGTCATGAACTTGGACTCCAGGGCGTAATAGTCCGACATCATCTTGAAGCGGGAGTCCTCCGAGGAGCGCACGAAAAGCTTGTACGCGTCGGCGAAACGCCTGTCCAGATAATAGACATATCCCAGATAATAGAGTGCCGGGTAGGTGAATTTACCCTTTCTGGCGCCCACCACGCTCTCGAAAAGCGGCGCGGCCACCTTGAGATTGCCGCGTGTCATCTCGCTGAAGGCGCGCTTGAAGCGGAATTCGGTGCGCCAGTCGCGGTAGAGGTTCTTCTCCTCGACCCCGGCGAAAATATCGGCAGCCTCGGCGTAGAGGCCCCTCTCGAAATAGTTAGAGGCGAGGGAGTATTTTATCATCGAGAGCTCCGGTGCGTTGGGATACTTGTCGCTGAAAACCTTGACCAGGCCGTCCACGTTGACGCGGTCCAGGGCAATGGCGCAGAGCACCTTATAGGCCTCGACCTCGGAGGCGCGCAGCCCCTTCCCCTTCTCCTCGACAGGCAGGAGGGCGTCGAACGCCTTCTCGGCAGCATAATACGATCCGCTGTAATAAAGCTTGCGGGCCGATTCGAGTTTGTCGGCCCAGGTAAGGTCGCCCTGCGCTCCCACGGGCACCGAAACGGGCAGCAACAGGAGCATCAGCGACAGATATCTTGAAATCCGAGTCTTCATTTGGATACAAAAATACCAAAATATATTGTAAATTTGTAAATCTTAACCGCAAGACTATGGCACAGGAGGCAGAAGAGGTCAGACCCATCATCGAATTCCGCGACGCGGACATCTCCAACGGGGATGTCACTATCATAGAATCCCTCGACCTGAGTGTCTCGGAGGGCGAATTCATCTACCTGACCGGCAAGGTCGGCAGCGGCAAGACTTCAATAATCCGCACCGTCATCGGGGAAAATCCCGTAACGGGAGGCACCGCCAGGGTCGGCCAGTTCGACCTGACGCAACTCAAAAAGAAGCAAATTCCATACCTCAGGAGGGAGATAGGCGTGGTTTTCCAGGATTTCCAGCTCCTGATGGACCGCACCGTGGAGGACAATCTGCGCTTCGTGCTGGAGGCCACCGACTGGAAAGACAGGGAGCGGATCCGCCAGCGCATACTCGACGTCCTGGAGGCCGTGGGGATGACCCGCAAGGCCTACAAGATGCCCCACCAGCTCTCCGGAGGCGAGCAGCAGCGCATAGCCATAGCGCGCGCCCTGCTCAACGATCCCAAGCTCATCCTGGCCGACGAGCCCACCGGAAACCTCGACGGGGAGACCGCCGACGGCATAATGCGCCTCCTGCTGGAGATCAACCGCAATCGCGGGGCCGCCATAGTGATGGTGACCCACAACCGCAATATAATCAGGGAGTATCCCGCGAGGGTTTTCGTCTGCGAAGACAATAAATGCCACGAACAGACCACCGATGAGGCGGAATGAACGATACGCAAAGGTCCTGGCCTGGTTTGAGGCCAACCGGCCGGAGGTTGCGGGCGAACTCAGGTTCGGCTCGCCCTTCCAGCTGCTCGTGGCCGTAATGCTCTCCGCCCAGTGCACCGACAAGCGCATCAATATGGTGACTCCCGCCCTTTTCGAAAGGTTTCCCGGGGCCCGGGAGATGGCGGCCTCCTCGCAGGAGGAGATATATCAGTACATCAAGAGCGTATCGTACCCCAACAGCAAGGCGGAACACCTGCTGGAGATGTCGCGCAAGCTGGTCTCCGATTTCGGAGGCGAGGTGCCCGCCACGGCATCCGAACTGCAGACCCTGCCCGGAGTGGGGCGCAAGACCGCCAATGTGGTGACCGCCATCCTCTACGGGGCGCCCGTCATCGCGGTGGACACCCACGTCTTCAGGATTTCGAAGCGGCTGGGTCTCTCGAAGGGGAAAGACGTGCTCGCGGTGGAGAAGGACCTCACCGCCGGCATCCCGCCCGAACTGCGCCCGAAGGCCCACCACTGGCTCCTGCTGCACGGCCGCTACGAATGCACCTCCCGCAACCCGAAATGCGCCGCCTGCGGCCTCTCGCCATACTGCGAATATTTCAAAAACCAATCTAAACTATAAGTAATATGACAGCTATCATCATTATCGCCATCCTGGCGGTCCTCGTTTTCTGGGGAATCGGAGTACAGAGGAAACTCGTCAACCAGGAAGAGCTCTGCAAGAATGCAATGAGCCAGATCGGAGTCCAGCAGAACAGCCGCTGGGACGCCCTCACAGCCCTCGTCGAACTCGTCAAGTCGTATAACGAGCACGAGTACAACACCCTCAGGGATGTCATCGCACAGCGCCAGCCCCTGGGCCGCAACAGTACCGCAGCCGAGGTCAACGCCCAGGAGAATGCCATCAACGACGCGATGCGCCAGTTCAACGTGGCGGTAGAGCGTTATCCGGAGCTCAAGGCAAACGAAAACTATGCAAAGGCTATGGACAGTGTCAATGTATATGAGAACCAGGTCCGTATGAGCCGTATGGTTTACAACGACACCGTCACCAAGTACAACAAGATCGTCCGTCAGTTCCCCGACTCCGTAGTCGCAGGGCTCCTCAAGTTCGAGACCAAGGAATACCTCGCAGAGCCCCAGGGCAAGACCGACATGCCTTCAATGAAGATCTGATGAAACGCATCGCACTGTCATTTCTGTTGTTGCTCGCGAGCCTCGGAGCCTGGGCGTTCTATCCCGAGATCAGGGACATCGATATCGATGTGACCCTCTCGGACGACGGAAGCGCCAGGATCACCGAGGTCTGGAACGTCTGCGTGGCCTCCGGCACGGAATGGTATCTTGTGCGGCACAATCTGGGCGACATCAGGATTTCCGACCTCGCCGTTACCGACGAGACCGGACTCAATTACGTTTACGAAGGGGAGAACTGGAATGTGGACCGCGGCATAGAGGCCAAGGCCGGACGCTGCGGACTTACCCGCGACGGCCACGACTACGAGATTTGCTGGGGTGTAGGCAGCTACGGCGACCATATCTTCACCGTCTCGTACACAATGAGCAATGTGGTCAAGGCATTGACCGACTACGATGTGCTCCACATGCAGTTCATCTCCCCCGGCCTGTCGTCCCATCCGCAGCACTGCAAGGTGACCATATCTTCGGAAGGACGCGAATTCACCGCCGATAACTGCGGAATATGGGCATTCGGTTTCAACGGCACCGTCAACTTCGTGGGCGGCGACATCGTAGCCGAGTCCGACGAGCCGTTCTACGGCGACGAGGAATCGGTCATCATCCTGAGCCGTTTCGACAAGGGTATCTTCGCCCCGACGAGCGTCAAGGATTACGACTTCGCCTCTGTCAAAGATATGGCCTTCAAGGGAAGCTCCTATGAAGATTACATCCGTCAGCAGAAAGCCGAAAAACTCGGCGGCAGGATAATGGGAATCCTCACAGGAGGCTTGGCAGTCCTTGCCGGCTGGGCCGCGAAAAGACGCATCCGCAAGCGCAACCTCAATATCTTCGGAGTCGAGAAGCTCAGGGAGATCGACTGGGAGCGCGGCATCCCCTTCAACGGAGACCTCTTCGAATCGCGCTACGTGATGGAGAAGGTCGGCAAATCGTCCAAGCCCAACGCCATAGCCAGCGCCATAATCCTGCGCTTCATCAAGAACGGACTTATCGACGTTTACAAGGACGCCAAGGGCAAGACCGATCTTGCATTCAGGCAGAATGCCAATCTCGACGGCCTCTGCCGCCCCGAGCGCGAGCTTTACGATATGATCCTCGAAGCCAGCGGAAGCGACCGCGTCCTCCAGTCAAGGGAGTTCTCCTCCTGGTCCAAGAGGAATGCCGAGCGCGTCTCCGACTGGGTGGAATCCCTCACCCCCGAAGGGTCGAACCACCTGCGCGCCGACAATTTCGTACAGGCCTCGAAGTTCTCGAAAGAGGGCCAGGCCCAGGCCCGCAGGGTCATCGGATTCGAAAAGTACCTGAAGGATTTCACCCTGATGCAGGAGAGGGCGAGCCAGGAAGCCGTGCTGTGGCACGACTACATCGTCTTCGCATCGCTCTACGGCATTGCCGACAAGGTGGCCAAGGAGCTGAAGGATATCAACCCGCAGGCGCTCGAGACCGCGATGGGTATGGACTACGTGACGATGAACAACGTGGTCTTTATGTCCAACAATATGGCTAATTCGATTACCAGCGCGGTGGTATCACACGCACAGACCAAGGTTTCAGTCGGAGGAGGCGGAGGATTCTCCTCGTTCGGCGGAGGCGGAGGCTTTAGCGGCGGCGGATTTGGCGGAGGAAGCCGTTAGGCCCTCGACGCCTTTGTCCGTATCGAGTTCCAACTCTTCTACAATGCCGGCCTTAGTGTCGGCATTGCTGTTTTTCACCTTGAAGATGACAAACTCGTTGATGGCGAAATTGCCGAATCCCGTGATGCAGAGGGCCACGATATTGCAGATGACAGGGTGCCAGTGCGTAAGGGGGGCTATCACATTGATAAGACCGAGTTTGAGCAGGAATATACTGGTGGCCGACAGGTTGAAGGCGGCGAAATGGCGCAGGAATGAGCGGGTTGTCCTTGCCGAAATCCTGTTTTTCCAGACAACGTTGTAGGCCAGCAGGAAGTTGACGAAGGCCGCGCACTCGAAGGAGATTATAGGTGAGACGACATACCTGAGGGTGTATATATGGAAAATATATGTGGCGAATACCCACAGCACTACATTGTCCACCACGGTCCCTGCCAGGGTGGAGAGCGTGTACTTGAGCAGCCGCTTCAGGTACGAAAGGATATCCTTGCCTTTGATATCAGCCACAGGAGCTATTTTGCGGTATTATCCTCTTCCTTTGCCTCAGGCAACGGATCGATGGCGGCATAGCCCCTCGCATCCTTGATGCAGTTGACGATGATTATCGCGAGCAGGATTAAGCCGATGACCATCGCGATATAGTCGAAGATACTGAATGTTATGGAGACGCCGTTGATGAACCAGGTGTGGGTATATTCGCGCAGGGGCCTGATATAGATAAAGAGGGTGTTGATGATTATCATCAGGATGCGGAACTCCGTGGGACCCAGGCCCATATAGGTCAGTTTGAATTCATTCTTCAGGTGGGCGTTGATGCTCACGTTGATGGTCAGCATAAGGTAAAGGACCAGCAGGATGAGGGCGACGCGGATATCGATGAGGATGGAGAATCCGGCGCCGATGAAGATTATGGCCTCGTTGAAGACATCAGTGATATGGTCCACATAATAGCCGTAGATGGGCCTCTGTGTGCCGCGGACACGAGCTACCGTGCCGTCGAGGGAATCACCGAACCAGTTGATGACGAATCCCAGCGAGGCGAGCCAGAGCCACTGGATGTTGACATTGGAGTGAATGTAGCCTATCGCTATCACTATCGCTCCCAGGACGCCGACCAGGGTGAGCATATCCGAAGTCACCCATTTTGGGAGCTTCTTGGCTATCGCCACCAGAACTTTCTTCTCTGCGGCGTTGAAAAGCGATGTCTGTATCCTTGTCGACTGGCGTACCTCCTCGGGCTTGCCGGCCGTGATTTTAACTTGTTTGCGAGCCATAAAGATTGATTTAGGTTTTTAAACAAAAAAGGCCTGACTGCAAAAATTATGCCCGTCAATCGGCATTTTCGGCATCCAAGTCAGGAAGAGCCAGCGTTTCGGCGGGGACCTGGAACTCTTTGCCCTTGGAGCGTTTGACGCCGAATTTCATCACCTGCTTCGCGGCGGTAGTGATACTGCGGCCGTTGTCCTCGAGCTTGGTTATGCCCTCGTTATAGGTATCCACAGTGGCCTTCAGGCGTTTGCCGAGATCCTTGTACGAATCGTAGAAGAGCCCTACCCTCTCGATCATCCTTTCGGCCGCATCGCGGATCTCCTGCAGGTTGGAATCCTGCTGATACTTGTTCCAGGTGAGCTGGAGTATCTTCAGGAATGGCATTATGGTCTGTTCGGTGGCGATCAGGACACCCTTGGAATAGGCATCCTGCCAAAGCGTGGGCTTGGCATCGAGGGCCAGGCGGAAGGCCTGGTCGATGGGCATGAACATTACCACCTGGTCGGTGAAGGCCCTGCCCTTGTCCACTTTCTTGAAATACTCCTTGCGGGCGAGCTCGTCGATATGGCGGTTGATGCTCTGGAGATGCTCTTCCAGCGCCGCCTTGCGCTCGTCTTCATTTTCGGCGTTGACATATCGCACGAATGCGGTGAGCGAGACCTTGGAATCGACAATGAGATCTTTCTCCTGGCTGCCATCCTTGAAGTGGAAGATAAAGTCCGGGCGGCTCTGGTCCTCGCGGGCATCCTCCCGGGTATAGTGCATTCCCTTGATGAGCCCCTCCTGGGCAAGGATGCTGTCGAGCATATTCTCGCCCCAGTTGCCCTGCATCTTGGGCCGGCCGCTGAGCGCCTCCGAGAGGCTGTCGGCCTTGGCTCCGAGATCGGCCGTGCGGGCCCCCATCTCCTTGACCGCCTGCTCCAGCTGGCTGCGGAGTTCCGTGGTGCTCTTGAGATGCTCCTCGGAGTTCTCCTTCATCACCTTGCGCATCCCTTCGATGCTCTCCTTCAGTGGATTGAGGATACCTTCGATATCCGATTTATTGCCTTTGGCGAGCTCTTCCTTGCGGGCCTTGAGCGACTCCTCGTACTCCAGACGGAGCTCGTTGCGGACGTTGGCCACCACTTTCTCGAGCTGCTCGTCACGCTCTTTCTTAAGGGCAGCAAGCTGATTCTGCTGCTCTTCCTTGAGCTCCCTGAGTTGCTTGTCGCGTTCTTCCTTCAGTGCCGTTATCTCATCCCTGCGCACACCCTCCAGGCGTTCCCGCTCAGAGTCCAGACGTCCCCTGAGCCCTGTTATCCGCTCATCGCGCTCCTTCACTTGGTCGCCCAGCGAATTCACCTCCCCCTGCATCCGCGCCATATTGACGCGGTTCCTGGAGTTCAGCAGCAGGAAAGTAATGAGAAATGTCAGCAATACCGCCACCGCGGCGAGGATTATAACTGTCAAAACGGTCTGGTCCATACACTATTTGATTATTATGCAAATATAAGAAAAAGCAGCGAGAGATGCGACCGCAGGGAGCAAACCGAGAGCCCCAAATAAAAAAAAGGGTCGCACGAATAACGCGCGGAGCGCGAGGGGTCTGGGGGCCGTGCCCCCGGTGTAAGCGAAGCTGAGCCCCAAGCGGGTCACAAAAAAGGGTCGCACTTTCGTGCGACCCTGTGACCCGCTTGGGGCTCGAACCCAAGACCCCAGCATTAAAAGTGCTGTGCTCTACCAACTGAGCTAGCGAGTCTCCGTAAAAATTGGAGTGCAAAAGTATGCAAATAAGTGCAATTATGCAATTATTTTCAGAATTATTCGGAATAAACCCTCTCTCAGCCGCTTTAGCCTTTGTTCAGGTAAATCAGGCGAATACCGCCAAGGCCCAGGGTTACGACAAAAAAACGCCAGGCCCGTGAAGTACGGGCCCGGTGTTTGGGTTGCATATCTGAATTCCTATTTATCCATCACGGGGCGGACGGATCCTCCCAAATACCTGGCGGCATCCCCGGAGCTGATTCCAGAACTATCGAAATGCATTCTAAGGGAAGCGTAGCCATAAGTATTATTACAACGGGAAGTCATAAATTGTCCACTGGAACCAATATTATCGAGAATGCCGTCACTATAATCGCCAGCAGCAACGAAAAACAATGAAATACCGTTTTCCCTGCTTGTAACCAAAATGCCGCCGCCGACAGTTCCCAAAGTCGTCCAGCCAGTCTTCCATTCCGCATCCACATTCAAATCCGAGCTCGAGTAAAACGGAAAGAAGTCGGTGATACCGGGAATCTTCCAGGCACCATTGGAAACTATATATGCAATATCCCTGGAAAGCGGAAGATCATATTCCGTTCCTTCATACTTCTGATCCGGGCCTTCAGTATCGGCATAAACGGCAGTCGCTCCATATTTGAAATAATCGCCGGCCTCCAAAGGATGCTCTATGTAGTAATTGTCAGGACCGATAGGCTGAGAGGCATCGAACCGCGACAGGTTGCCGGTGGCCCACAGGACGTCGCCGAACCCCATCGAAACAAACGACTGGAACTTGCCAAGGGTAGGCTTGATGGCAGTCTTGCCCGCCTCAATGGTCATACCCGAGAATTTCGCGAATCTCGCGCTTATGGCAAACTTCTTCTCGGCGTGCCTGAGGACCTGCTGGATTTCGTAATCCTGGGAGGTGCCAAGTGCCGATTCCTCCAGAATGCCCCAGTAGTAGTGTCCTTGCTTGCCGCCGATAGTGGTCTTCACCCCCTGCATGGGGAAGCCGGGAGTCCCGACATTGGGAGTGACTGATTTGCCGGGTACAAAGCTGTTCACGGTGAAGGGAGCCACGTGACTCATAGTAAGGACATATTCATTGGAAGAAGTCGCATTCGGCGACTTCTCTATGTAGATCTGCGTGAGCCGTGCGGGCGCCTTCATCGTCAGGACGGCGACCAGCGTCTGCACATTGCCTGCGGTACGGAGTCCGTAAGAAGACGTGGCGGATAGGTAATAGCCGTTCGCGTTGGGGAAAGCGACCTCATAATTACTGGTGATGCCGACTCTGCGGAAAACAGGGGCCGAGGAGTTGACGTAATCCGGGAAATAAACCGCCGTCAGCTTCTTGCCATTGACGGGAGTCAGCCCGGTAAAGGTTGTACCGTCGCTCTTGTCCTTATAAGACCAGGAGGAACCGTTATACACCATCTTAACATACTGAATAAAATTGTCCTCGAGGAATACATATACGACATCGCCGCTTTCCCATCCGGTCTTGACAGCCCTGGTCTGGCCATCTTCCGTCTCCAGACGGATGTCAAACTGCAAGGATGCCGGCTCCTGAATGGATAAAACCTCTTTGCTGCAGGCTGAAAGAGCCAGAACAGCAATCAAAATATAAACTGCTTTTTTCATTGCTTTTCCTCCTGCATTGATTAATTCCAATTACTTTCTCCTCCACTGAAGGGATTCACGAATTCCGGATCGGCGCTGCCGGCAATCACGCTCTCCGGCCGCAGTTCCAGTACTTCGATTTCTGGTGAATGATACATCTCGGGTATTTCCATGACAATGGCTGTTAATTACTATTATCTGGGTGCAAAGTAAGGATAACAGCCTTAATTTTCATTACTGAAAAATCAGTAATTTGAGCATAAAAGCACTGTCTGAATGGGGAATATCGGAAAAAAGGACTATTCCACCTCTTCGAAGTCGTCGCAAAGTACGTTTTCCTCGGCTACGCCCATCGAGTGGAGCATCTCGCGGGTGGCGCGGACCATCGCCGGCGGGCCGCAGAGGATATAGAGGCAGGAGGCGGGAGTCTCGTGGGACGAAAGATACTCGTCGTGAAGGGCCTGATGGACATAGCCCTGGGCGAAATCGACGCCGTTCATTATGGCCTCCATATCGGGTACGTCGAGCACCAGGCGGAACCTGAAATTGGGGAACTCGCGGGCGAGGGCCAAAAAGTCGTCGGAATAAATAGCCTCCGAATAGCTGCGTGCGCCATAATAGAATGTAATATTCCGGGAGGAGCCCTCAGCCTTGAGCATCGTGAAGATATGGGTACGCATCAAAGATATACCGGCGCCGCCGCCCACATAGACGAACTCCTGTTCCGACGGGGCGTCGGAGGGAATCAGAACCTCGCCGTAAGGCCCCGCGATACGGACCTTGTCGCCTGTCTTTAGGGAGAAGAGATACGAGGAGCAGATTCCGGGGTGGCTCCATCCCTTCGGAGGCAGGGCGATCTTAACCAGCAGCTTGAGGGTATTCGCTCCCGGAACGGTCTCCTCCCCGGGATACGAGAATACCGTATATGCCCTGGAGGTCTCCTCGCGGCAAACCATCTGCAGCGAGTAGAGATTCTCCTCCTTCCAGTCCCATTTGAAACGGCTGCCCACATCGATGTCGGCAAAGTTGACCGTCCCCACGGGAGCATAGACCAGCACATACTCGCCGGCCCGGCAGCGGAAGAACTCCCCGTCGGGTATCCTTATGCAAATCTCCTTATAATACTTGGAGACACTCTTGTTGTAAACCACCTCGCAGGTAAGCATCTTGGCGCTAAGGACCGCCTCGGGCACGACCATCTCCATATCGCCGGTGACCTTCACCTGGCAGGCCAGACGCCACTTGTCGGCAATCTGGCGTGGAGTGAAGAAGCCCGTTTCGGTGGGAAGGATCTCCCCTCCCCCCTCGGTGATGCGGCATCGGCACTGCCCGCAGTTGCCTTTTCCTCCGCAGGCAGAAGGAAGGAATATCTGCTCCTGCGCGAGGGTGGCCGCGAGGGTCTCGCCCTGGTCGGCCTCAACCGTGCGGTAACCGTTATTGATCCTTATCGACACTTTGCCTGAAGGGGTGACGGATGTCTTGACCAGAAGCAGCATCAGTACCAGAAGCAGCATCAGCGTCAGGAAAACGGCCAGGGCAACTATGACGGTAAGATTCATCGCAATCAGAATTTAATGCCCATAAAGCCCATGAATGCCAGCCCCATGAGGCCGACCACGATGAATGTTATGCCCAGGCCGCGAAGCCCCTTGGGAATGTCGCTGTAGCGAAGCCTCTCGCGGATGGCCGCCAGCGAGACTATGGCGAGGAACCATCCCAGCCCGCTTCCGAGGGCATAGGCCAGAACTTCGCCCAGCCCCGTGTAAGCCCTCTCCTGCATAAAGAGCGAGGCTCCGAGGATGGCGCAGTTGACGGCTATAAGCGGCAGGAATATGCCGAGCGAGAGATGGAGCGAGGGAACGAAGCGCTCGACCACCATTTCGACCACCTGGGTCACGGCGGCGATGACGGCCACAAAGACGATGAAGGTCAGGAAACTCAAGTCCACCCCGGCCAATGCAGGGCTGATCCACTTGAGGGCTCCCGGAGCCAGCACATAGCGGTCCAGCACCCAGTTGAGCGGCAGGGTCACCAGCAGAACGAGAATCACCGCAAGGCCAAGTCCGCGGGCGGTCTGCATATTCTTGGAGACCGCTATGAAGGAGCACATTCCGAGGAAGAAGGCCAGCGCCAGGTTATCCACGAAAACCGACTTGAAGAATATGTTGATCAACTCCATAAGCCGCTACTCCTGTAAATCTTTATCGAAGGTCCTCTGCAGCCATACTATGCATCCTATGAGTATCAGCGCCATAGGAGGCAGGATGAAGAGTCCGTTGTTTTCATAGAATCCGCCGTTTGCGAAATACCAGCCCTGCGGGATTATCTGCACGCCGAAGAGTGTGCCGCATCCGAAAAATTCCCGGAAGAAGGCCACCACTATCAGCACAAGGGCGTATCCGATACCGTTCAGGAAGCCATCCGCAAGGGCCTCGGCCGGCTTGTGCGAGAGGGCGCACGACTCGAGCCGTCCCATTATGATGCAGTTGGTGATGATAAGGCCGACATAGACCGAAAGGGTCTTGCTCTCGGGATATGCATAGGCCTTGAGAAGCTGGTCGGCCAGGATCACGAAGAACGAGATCACCAGCAGCTCGACTATTATCCTGATGCGCGAGGGGATTGTCTTGCGCATCAGCGAGATCACGAGGTTCGAGAGGGCGGAGACCAGCGTCACGGCAAGGCCCATTATCAGGGCCTCTTTCATATGCACGGTAACTGCCAGCGCCGAGCAGATTCCCAGCACCAGGACTGTCACCGGATTGGATCCGAGCACCGATTTGCGTATGGTCTCCTTAAAGTTCATTTCCCTCCTCCTTCAGGATGAAATGTCCTGTGCTGTCGAAGCACGGGGCGTATTTTTCAACACATTCGAGCACCATCTCCTCCACTCCGCGCGAGGTCTCAGTGGCGCCGCTTATGGCATCGGCCTTCACGCTGTAGAGCGTCCCGTCGAAAGGCCGGCCTCCGAAGAGGGAGCCGAAAGCCTTTTCGGTGATCCGCGAGCCGAGGCCCGGCGTTTCGGACTTATGGTCGAATGCCGCGCCCCGCACCAGGCAGGTGTCGGGCTCAATGGCGATGTAACCCCATATCGGCCCCCAGAGCCCGCTTCCGCTGCAGGGCAGCACGAATATGGTATCTTCCTCCGTCATAGCGCGGAAGACCCTGAGGCCCGCGCTTTCGAGGCTGTCCACAGTCGCCTCCGGCATAGCCGCGGCGGCACGGATGAATGCGATCTTCGCCGCCTCCTCGTTCGCCTTGCGGCGCGGCGCCAGCGAAGTCGATACCCACGCCAGCACTCCGGCCACGAAAGCGGCCAGGACGAGGGCGTAAATCAGGGTATATGCATTGCCGTTGCGGTTCATCATACTGTCTTGCTGCGCGAGAGGCGCCGGTTTATATTGGCCGCCACGACACAGTGGTCGATCAGCGGTGCGAAGGTGTTCATTATCAATATCGCTATCATCATTCCCTCGGGATAGGCGGGGCTGAAGAGGCGGATGACGATGGCCAGGGCTCCTATCAGGAAACCGTAAATCCATTTGCCGGCATTGGTCTGGGCCCCGGTCACGGGATCGGTAGCCATAAAGACGGCGCCGAAGGCGAAGCCGCCCATCAGCAGATGATACCACGCGGGGACCGCCAGGACCGATTCGGGCGAGGGAGCCGCGAGGTTGGCCAGGCCGCCGACAGCCAGCGCACCGAGCACGCAGGAGAACATCACGCGGTAATTGGCAGCGCCGGTGGCGAGCAGTATGAGGGCTCCCAGCAGGATGGCGAAGGTACAGCCCTCGCCCACCGAGCCGGGGATGCGTCCCCAGAAGAGGTCGGCGACGCTGTAGGTCAATCCTGCGAGGCCGCCGTCGATCTGCGCGAGCGGAGTGGCGCCCGAAACCGCGTCCGCCGCGCCCGGAACCCACACGTTGCCCGTCATATGGGAAGGATATGCGAAGAAGAGGAACGCCCGCGCCAGCAGTGCGGGATTCCAGATATTCATTCCGGTGCCGCCGAAAACCTCCTTGCCGATAATCACCGCGAAGGCGACCGCAAGGGCGAGCATCCAGAGCGGAATGGTCACCGGCACTATCATCGGGATGATCATTCCCGTGACCAGGAATCCCTCGCTCACCTCCTTGCCGCGGATTTGCGCGAAGGCGAACTCAATGCCGAGCCCGACTATATAGGTCACCAGATAGAGCGGCAGCACCTTGAAGAAGCCGTAATGGATGCAGGAGGCCACAAAGCAGGGCAGCAGGGCCACCACGACCACTATCATCAGCCTCTTGAGGTCGAGGCAGTCACGGATGTGGGAACCTTTGGACGTCAGGGTCTCCGGCACCGAGAAGAAGGTGTCGAAGGCGTCATAGGTCGAATGCAGCCAGTAATACTTCCCGCCCTTCTCGAAATGGGGGCGGATATTGTCCATGAACCTTCTGATGCCGCCTGCCTTCATATCACTCCTCCTCCATCATAAGGTCGATGCCTTTTGAAACTATTTCCTGAATCTCGATCTTCGAGGGGCAGACATACTCGCACAGCGCCACATCCTCCTCCACCACCTCGTAGATGCCGAGCTTCTCCATCTTGTCGCGGTCCCCGGCCAGGATAGCCTTGAAGAGCTCCACCGGATAGATATCCATCGGGAAGACCTTGGAGTAGATGTCGCCCATCACGAAGGCGCGGACGCTGCCGTTGACCGAGGTGTCCATCTCGAACTTGTGGGGCCCCAGAAGATGGGCGGGATAGAGATGCGAGAAGCTGAATTTATTGAACCTGAACGGCTTTGCCCAGCCGAAGGACTCGCGTCCCTCCCCTTCCTGGATGACCGTCACCATATCGTCGTAGAAACGCAGGAAGCCTTCGCGGCCCACATTGGCGCCGGTCAGGACATCGCCGCTGATGATGCGCAGGTTGCCCTGCCAGTGGTCGAAGTGGTCCTCGATGTCGGCCATCGCCAGGCCGGGAAGGCACTCCACATAGGAAGGATTGAGGGCCGCCGGACCGGTCATCGCCACCAGGCGGCGCATATCGTACCAGCCGTTGAGGAAGAAGCGCCCTATGGCCGCCACGTGCTGGAGGGTCACCGTCCAGATGACCTCGCCCTTGTTGATGGGGCTGATGCGGTTGATCTGCACGCCCACATTTCCGGCGGGATGGGGCCCGTAAACCGAGTGCTGTATGACGCCCTTGAGCTTGTGGAAATCGGAACCGGCGTAGTTCCTCACGGGCAGGCAGAGATGGATTCCTCCGCGGGTGAGCCTGCCGAGCACATCGATTCCGGTTTGGAGTTCCTCCAGATGGCCGGCGAGCGCGAAGTCGTAATCGGGAGCCACCGGGACCGACGAGAAGGCCGAGACGAATATCGAGTTGGGCATCCTCTCGGGGTCGGCGATGATCCCGAAGGGACGCTGCCTGATGCAGGGCCACAGGCCGCCCTGGAGCATAAGCCGGATTATGGCGGAGCGCTCCATCGAAGAGGGCTTGCCGACATCGAAGGAGAGGTGCTCCCGCGAAGCATCAGCAGCCACGCGGACCTCCTCGAGCGAGCCGTCGGGGCCGAGGGTCACCGAAGTGACCTGGCCGCAGGCAGGCGAACAGAAGAGTACCTGCGGGCGGCGGATGTCGGAAAACAGGGGCGTCCCGGCGACGACACGGGCCCCTTCCGCAACCTCGGCGCGAGCCTTCAGGCCACGGAAATCGGACGGCCGCAAAGCTATCGTCCCGGAACCCACGCGTTTGGCCACATAGAGCTGCGCCTCACCCGTCAGGGGTATGTCGAGCCCCCTTTTTATCCTTATGTGTTCCGACATTTTATTCTTTGAAACTGAATGCAAATATACTACTTTTGCATCATATATGGAGACGAAGAAGAGAGATATTTTGGAGGGATTGAATTCCGCCCAGAGTGACGCGGTCCGCTGTACCGACGGGCCGTCGCTGATAGTGGCAGGGGCCGGATCCGGCAAGACCAGGGTCCTCACCTGCAAGATAGCATATATGATAGAGAACGGGGTCCGCCCCTCGCAGATCCTGGCCCTGACCTTCACCAAGAAGGCGGCCGGCGAGATGAAGGAGCGAATCGCGGCGCTGATCGGCGAGAACCTCGCCAGATGGATATGGATGGGCACGTTCCATTCGATATTCATCCGCTTCCTGCGCGAATATGCCGACAGGCTCGGCTATCCCGCGCAGTTCACAATCTACGACCAGTCCGACTCCCGCAGCCTGGTCAAGCAGTGCATAAAGGAGCTGCAGCTAGACGACAAGATATACAAGCCGAACGACGTGCAGAACCGCATCTCGCTGGCCAAGAACAACCTCCGCACTCCGGCCGGCTACCGCGCCGACCCCGTTATAGCCGAGGAGGACCGCGCGAGCCGCAAGCCGCGCATAGCCGATGTCTATGCCCTCTACCAGCAGAAGTGCAAGCAGGCGGGAGCGATGGACTTCGACGACATCCTGCTCAACACCAATATCCTTTTCCGCGACCATCCGGATGCCCTCGAGGCCATCTCGGAGCGGTTTACCCACATTCTGGTGGACGAGTACCAGGACACCAACTACGCACAGTACCTGATTCTCAACAAGCTGGCCCGTCGCCACCGCAACATCAGCGTGGTGGGCGACGACTCGCAGAGCATCTACAGCTTCCGCGGGGCCCGCATCGAGAACATACTGCGCTTCCGCAAGGATTACCCCGAGGCGAAGATTTTCCGCCTGGAGCAGAACTACCGCTCCACACAGACCATAGTCAACGCAGCCAACAGCCTGATTTCCAAGAACGAGAACCGCATTCCCAAAGAGTGCTTTTCCAAATCCGAGATCGGCGAGAAGATACATCTGATAAAAGCCTTCACCGACCAGGAGGAGGCCTACCTCACCGCATCGTCCATCATCGAGCGCATCTATTCCGACAAGGCGGACTACGGCAGCTTCGCGATCCTCTACCGCACCAACGCCCAGTCCAGGACCTTCGAGGAGAGCCTGCGCCGCAAGAACCTCCCCTACCGCATCTACGGAGGCCATTCTTTCTTCGACCGCGAGGAGATCAAAGATATGCTGGCCTACTTCAAACTGGTGGTCAATCCGCAGGACGATGTCTCGTTCGTGAGGATCGTCAACAAGCCGGCCAGGGCATTGGGCGACACTTCGATCGCGCATCTGGCCGAAGCGGCGCGAGAGGCGCAGGTGCCGCTTTTCGAGGCCATCGCTCTTCCGGCGGAGAAACTGCTCGCGGCCGGACTCAGGGAGGGAGCCATCCGCAAGTTGCGGGAGTTCGCCGCCCTCTTCACCCCGATAATGGAGCGCAGCCGCACCTGCGACGCCTTCACCCTGGCGATGAACGTCGGAAGCGCGTCCGGGTATCTCTCGGCCCTCAAGGGCGACACATCTCCCGAGGGGATGAGCCGCCTGGAGAATGTGGAGGAACTTTTCAACGGCGTCAAGGAGTATGCCGAGGAGGAGGCCGAGATGAGACGCGAGATGGGCGACGACGCCGAGGGAGAGGGTATGGAGATTGTCACCCTCAACGATTATCTCGAGAATATCTATCTTATGTCGGAGGTCGAAAAGGATGACCTCGCCGACGGGGAGGATTCCACGAACCGTATAACCCTCATGACGGTGCACGCCGCCAAGGGACTCGAGTTCCCTTATGTCTATGTAGCCGGTATGGAGGAGAATCTATTCCCATCGCAGGGGATGTTCGCCTCTAACGCCGAGATCGAGGAGGAGCGGCGTCTCTTCTATGTGGCCCTTACCCGCGCGGAGAAGGTGGCTACGGTCTCCTTCGCCCGCAGCCGCAAGAGGTGGGGCAAGGATGAGAGCAATCCGGTGAGCCGCTTCGTGAGGGAGATCGACCCGCGCTATCTCGACGCTCCTGTGGATGACGACAATCCTTTTGGTTCGCGTACAGGCGCTTCTTACAGCGAACGGGATTTCAGGACGGACCGCAATGCCGGCGGTTATTGGGAGCGGGCAGGCGGCTATTATGGCAACGGCAGGCCGCAGTATGTCAAGGATGGCGGCCAGAGGCCAGGGAGTTCGCAGTATGTCAGGGATGGCGGCCAGAGGCCCGGGAGTTCGCAGACGATGGGGTTCCAGGCAAAGGGTTCGCAGACGGGAATGCCGCAGCAGAGCGCCAGGCCGTCGTTCTCAAAGCCGCTCAACACCGCTCCAAGGGCCGATTTCAAGCCGGATCCCATTTCGGAGCTGGCGCCCGGGCAGAGGGTCGAGCACGACCGTTTCGGCTTTGGGACCATCCTTCATTTCGAGGATGACGGCCCCAACAGGAAGGCTGTCGTCCAGTTCGATGAAGGCGGGAAGAAGACCCTGCTGCTAAAATTCGCCAAGCTCCGCATCGACCGATAGCCCACGCAGTCATGCCTGCGAAGGCAGGAATCTCCACGGCAACCGTCATGCCTGCGAAGGCAGGCATCCCCACGGCAACCGTCAAGCCCTCCATCCGTTCCCCTCGTCCCATTTTCGGGGACGACAGCGACACTTCGGTGCGGTTTCTGTCGCCCTCGTCCCATTTTTTGGGACGACAGCGACACTTCGGTGCGGTTTCTGTCGCCCTCGTCCCACTTTTTGGGACGACAGCGACACTTCGGTGCGGTTTCTGTCGTCCTCGTCCCACTTTTTGGGACGACAGCGACACTTTCGGGTGGTTTCTGTCGCCCTCGTCCCACTTTTTGGGACGACAGCGACACTTCGGTGCGGTTTCTGTCGCCCTCGTCCCACTTTTGGGGACGACAGCGAAACTTCGGTGCGGTTTCTGTCGCCCTCGTCCCACTTTTTGGGACGACAGCGACACTTTCGGCAACCGTCATGCCTGCGAAGGCAGGCATCTCCCATCAACTGTCATGTCCACAAAGGCAACCGTAATGCCTGCGAAGGCAGGCATCCCTCCGCGCGGCAGAACCTTTCCCGCCACGGCGCTTAGTGCGCCGCGTCGGGAAGAACCTGCCGCTCCACAACGCCTGCGCACGGCGAAAGCTTATATTTTTGGCACAGTTCTTGTATAAATTTCGAACGAAGTTTTTCATAGTTTAAGTTTAAGTTTAGGTTAGAAGAGGGGACCTTAGGAAGCCGACAGCTCCGAGGGTCCCCGAATTTATTGTTGAAGGATGTCTGTATTCCAATCACCCGGGAAGGGGAGGGACTCAAGTTGCCGTGGAGAATAAAGCACTGTGTATCGGGATAATGATGAAAACAACCCCTCAAAATCCGATAGGGTTGTTTTCGGGATTCAACAGATAGACAGGAAGATAAGCTCCACGGCTCTTTTCTTGGAAACGATTTATACTCACAGCAACGAGTCCTCGTTTATTCAATAGAATCATCACTCCAAGAAGGAAGTGGCCGTCAATCAAGCCAACTTAGAATTGTTTCACAACGGAATAATCCTCGCTTTTGAAATTACGGCTGAATGCACTACCTTTGGAAGTGATAAAATGATAGAACGATTCGATATGAAACGGTTCAAATTGGTATTGGCAATAGCCGCGGCGCTGGTTCTGACGACCTCCTGCGCCGTCACGAAATATGCATCGGAAGTCCCCGCCTCGCAGGTGACCTCCATCGCTCTGCTGCAGCCCCTTTCGTACATTGATTATTTGGACAACAACCACAATATGACGCGGAACGATACCCTTTGCGCAGCTTCGTCCGCGATGGTCGCAAAAGTTGCCGGGGAGTTCCTCCCCATCGACTGTGTCATTCCGGTTAATTATACCGAGGAGATGGCCGCCGAGGTCGATGTCCTGCCCGGGCTCGATCCCAAGACCCTTATGAGCGTCACGATCCCCGAAGCCACCAGGGAGCTGATCCTGGCCTCCGGACACCGTTACGGGGCCGTCGTTTTCGCCCGCGGTTTTACCCGCGAGAGGGGCGGATACGCTTCGGATATCGCCAAAGGCGTGATCCTGGGCATCGCGACCGCGGTGCTGAGTATGGGAATGGTGACGGCCTACGGCATTGCCGAAAAGTGCGAGTCGCAGATTTCGCTTATGATAGTGGATGCAGAGGCGAACAGGGTCATCTATTACGACCGCTCACTGACACGGGAACTTGAGCCGCTCAAAGAGAACAGTATCCGCTCGCAGCTGAAGAGCGTCCTGAAAGGATTCAAATAACGGGCTCGAAGTATTGATTAATTTTGCATCTCGATAAATAAAGGAACACACAATGCTCGAAGAGATAACAGGAAAAAACGTCATAATAAATAAACCTTCCTACGCCATATATACCGCCCTGTCGGACCTCAACAATATAGCGGCTGCACTGCCAGAGCAGTACCGCGACAAGGTGACCATCGACCAGGACACCATCACAGGGCAGGTACAGGGCTTCCAGATCGGAGTCAAGGTCAACAACCGCACTCCCTTCTCGAGGATAGATTTCGAAGGGGCCGGGCAGGTACCGTTCCCCTTCCTCCTCTCCTTCTTCACCGAACCCGCCGACGACAACACTACATATTTCCACATCGAGCTCAAGGCCGAGCTCAATACCCTGATGAAGATGATGTTCGGCAAGCGCCTCCAGGAGGTGGTGGACAAACTCACCGAAGGAGTCTCTGCCGCAGCTTCGGGCCAGATTCCCGAAGGCTGGGAGAAATACGCACAGGGCAAATTCTAGGGACTGGAGATGATTCCGGAGGGATTCAGGGAGTTCATAGCGCAGTCGCTGGGAGAAGACGCGGCCGGCAGGTTGATTGAGGGCCTCGGCCAGGAGCCTCCCGTATCGGTCCGTGCCAATCCCGCGAAGATAAGTGAGGCGGAGCTCCGGGAGCATTTCGGCGATCTCGCAGGCGATGCCGTGGAGTGGTCCGAAGATGCATTCTACCTCAGGGAACGCCCCTCCTTCACCCTCGACCCCCTCTTCCACGCAGGCGCCTACTATGTCCAGGAAGCCTCCTCGATGTATGTGGGGCATCTGCTGCGCGGCCTGATCGCCGGCGGCCCTGCCGGATGCCGCATCCTCGACCTCTGCGCCGCCCCCGGCGGAAAATCGACCGATACCGCCTCCCTACTCGGTGCCAATGACCTGCTGGTCTCCAACGAAGTGATCGGCAGCCGCGCCTCAATCCTGGCCGAGAATATGGCAAAGTGGGGATTACCGGGAACAGTGGTAACCAACAGCGACCCAGTTGCCTTCGCATCGCTGAAGGACTTTTTCGATATCGTGCTGGTCGATGCCCCCTGCTCCGGCGAGGGGATGTTCCGCAAGGACGAGCGCGCAGCAGCGGAATGGTCACCCGAAACGGTAAATCTCTGCGCGGCAAGGCAGCGGCGCATACTGGCCGATGTATGGCCGGCGCTCCGTGAAGGGGGCCACATAATCTACTCCACCTGCACCTTCAACCGTTTCGAAGATGAGGAGAACGCTGCCTGGATTGCAACCGAACTCGGAGCTGAACTCATCGGGCAGCGCCATTTCCTTCCCGGCCGTGACCGCGGCGAAGGGTTCTATTGCGCGTTGCTCCGCAAAGCGGGTGACAAGCCCCACAGCCACGCCCCCTCACTTTCGGCGAAGCGGCTCCCCTCTCCCGCAGACGACCTCCTCGAAGAGGGATTCCGCCCTCTCGTAAAAGGCACTCTCATCAAAGCCATCCCGGACGCGCTTTCCGGCGCCATCCAGCTGCTGGAGAGCAAACTGCGGGTAATACGTTCCGGAGTTGCGGTTGCCCAGCTGAAGGGACGCGACCTGATTCCCGAAGCAGACCTCGCACTTTCGACGGCATACAGGCGCGATTCGTTCCCGGAGGTGGAACTGGACAGGGCCACGGCGCTTAAATTCCTGGCGCGGGAGCCTTTCGTACTCGAAGGAATGCCTAAAGGCTTCTTCCTGCTGACATACAAAAACCTGCCGCTGGGTTTCGTCAAGAATCTCGGCAACCGCTGCAACAACCTCCTGCCGGCATCGCGGCGGATAAGAATGGATATAAGCAAATGAAAACATACAAGATATACACATCCAAAGGCATCCTGGAGACCGACAGCGAAGCCAACTTCAGAACCATCTGCTCCATGTTCCTGCAGGTCAACGCGGGCGGCGGCATTGTCCGCAACCGGGAGGGCAAGTATCTGATGATATTCCGCAAAGGATTCTGGGACCTTCCCAAAGGGAAGCAGGAAGATGGTGAGACCATCGAAGAGTGCGCCCTGCGCGAGGTGGCCGAGGAGACCGGACTAGTGGGGCTCAGGCTCGGCGAGATGATCTGCGAGACGCATCATACTTTCAACATATACGGTCCTTCCACCATAAAGCACACCAGCTGGTACTGGATGGATTATGACGGAGATGGCCCTCTTGTACTACAGACAGACGAAGGCATCACCGACGCCGCCTGGCTCACAAAAGAAGAAGCCCTCGACCGTGCGGCCGGGAGCTTCGCTTCTATCGCCGAAGTATTAAATACTGCACTTCAGTAAACAGGTATATTTTCACAGATTTGTTTTTCCCGTCAGTTGAGGGAAGGAGTTAATCGTATTATCTTAGGGAGGTTCTTTTCGCATACAGTTTCAACTTCGTGTATGATTTCCTTGCATCTGTCAAGAGGGATATGAATTCCAGTACCGGCTTTCAGTACCAAGTCCAAATCCGGGTTCCCTTGATAGAAGAGGGACGTTGCGTGTTCTCCTCTTGAACCTTCCGGAGAATACGTTATGTCATACGCAGGCGATAACGACCATGATCCGTCCCTGCAGATGAACGAAAAATTCTTTGCGTGGTCGTCTTTGTTATCGACCACCAGATTGACGACCATTCTCCTGAACATTTCTTCGACCTGAACAGGATCCTGAGTGAGGTATCCGGTGAGGGCAAGAAGATTCGTATAGTCGACGCTTTGGCTTCTGAAATTTGTTTTGAGAAGCGCTGCGGCTGTCGCTACATGTAGTTTTTGTCCATCTTTGCCGTAATCGAAGCGCTCGATGGCGAAATATTTGTCTTTGAGCAATCCGATACGAGGAACAGTGACACCACATTCGCGGGCTGTTTTCATGTAGAGCAGTTCGCTTTTGCCGATGTCATGCGGGTCATATGTATGTCTGAACTTAATAATCCAGTGAGAGCCGTCTTTCGCGCGAAACATGGCCTTTGGCCGTGCTCCGCCGCTATTGGCGCTGTTGTAATAGAGCAAATCGGGATTCCCTCCCGTTTTTTCGGAGAGGACTTTCAACGCCTCTTCCTGAATGATCTCCAATTGCTCAGAATCATTCAATTCCTGTTGACGTTTTATTCCGGGCATCATGGGAAGATACGACAGAGCACCCATTCCGGATGCCCCCACTATTGAAAGGCGCTGAAGTGGATTCAGGTCCCGGAGGGATGTCCCTTCGTTATTGAGTATTTTTTCTAGGAGATAAAGACCGTATCCGTCGGGGAGACTGTCTTCGAAAATCGCGAATCCGCCGAAGAATTTTTCTTTGTCCGCATAGAATAGTCCTTTCTGGAGAGGTAATTCCGTCGGAGAAAGCGAGAAGCCTTCAGCGATCCACGTTTTGTCGTATTCGAAAACGCATACGCCTGTGGACGGGTCTATCTGGAGCGTCCCGACCGGGGTCGTACGGTAGACAACCCGTATTTTTGGTATATCAATTATCATCGTCCGTTTTTTCTGTTCCTGTTTTTGGTTATCCTTTCCAGTTCTGCGGAGGTAGTATACTTGGTTTTGTCAAGTATGCACCCCAGCTCTTCGAAATAATCGAACTCGATTGCAAGTCGGCAGAAGGATTCGAGGGATATCTTCCCGGTTCTCTCGAACCTTTCGATGGTGGGGGCAGGAACGGAGGTAAGCTTTGACAAAGTGTTGCGGCTGTAACCTTTGTCTAGGCGTCTCGCCTTGCAGTTGTTTGCAAGACGCATCATTAAGGTGTCCGGATTTCTGGAGTAAATATCAAGCCTATATTCCATAAGATATTATATAAATCAATGTATATATTTCCGATTTACCATAATATATTATACAAATATAAGAATAATAACTGATATGTGCAAACAAATCGGGACGCCCTGGAAAAGCGAAGCTCCCGACCGTGCGGCCGGGAGCTTCGTTTCTATCGCATATCGGTCACGACCACTTCATCACACAGGGCTTTGGTGTCCAGAACGAAGTGATCTGCCGGCCAGGGCTCGCAGGGAGCCACTTTGTCGAGGGTGAAGGTCATCGATGTGCCGTTCTTGTTGCTGAATTTAAGGATCGGCTTTCCCGAATTGTTGAGATTCAAAGACGCGTCGGGAATCATGGACTCGAGCATCGGACCGGTTATCACCACCTCCTGGGTTGCAAGATTGTGGATCCAGGTGGCGCTGCCGTCGCTGAAGATTTCCTGTCCTCCGCTCTCGATCTTGAAGCAGGGATACTGAACCTGTACCACACCCTTCTGCGAGGAGATCGTGCTGCCGTCCAGGCCGGTGCCCGACATCGTGAAGGAGACCGTAGATGAACCCAACGATTTGAGATAGGCTTTGATAACCTCGGGATCCTGCGCCGCCGCGGAGCAGAATACCGTCGCCAGAAGGCTGAGTGCGAGTACAATCCGTTTCATGCCTCAATGAAAAGCAAAAGGCGTGCCGCTAGAGAATCGTCTGATGGTCAAGGGATTCAAGCTTGCGGTCGAGCGTATCGAAATCGGTAATCAGCACCGCGCGCGCCTTGCTGCCCTCGAAGGGACCGACGATTCCGGCCGCCTCAAGCTGGTCGATGATGCGGCCTGCGCGGTTGTAGCCGAGGTTGAGCTTTCGCTGGAGGAGCGAAGTCGAACCCTGCTGGTACTGCACCACGATCTTGGCTGCCTCTTCGAAGAGTTTGTCCCTCTTGAGCAGGTCCACTTCGCCGACGCCGTCACCCTCCTCGCTTTCATCGACATATTCGGGCAGCAGGAAAGGACCGCCGTAGCCGCGCTGGTCGCTGATGAATTTATTGAGACGGATTAATTCGTCGGTATCGACGAGGGCGCACTGTACGCGGACAAGGTCCTCGCCGGGAGCCATCACGAGCATATCGCCGCGGCCTATCAGGCGGTTGGCTCCGGGGGAGTCTATGATCGTGCGCGAATCCACCATCGAGTTGACTCGGAACGCGATACGGGCATTGAAGTTGGCCTTGATGGTACCGTTGATGATATCGGTGGTAGGGCGCTGGGTAGCCATCACAAGATGGATACCTACGGCGCGCGCCTTCTGGGCAAGGCGTGCGATAGGCTCCTCGACCTCGCGGCCCGCCGTTACCAGCAGGTCGGCGAACTCGTCGATCACAACCACTATATAAGGCAGGAATTTGTGGCCCTTGAGCGGGTTGAGCCTGCGGTTGAGGAACTTCTCGTTGTATTCGGTTATCTGGCGTACATCTGCCTCCTTGAGGAGTTCGTAGCGGTCGTCCATCTCCACGCAGAGCGACTTGAGAGTGTAAACTACCTTCTTGGTCTCGGTGATGATGGCCTCGTCGCCGTCGGGAAGTTTGGCAAGGAAGTGATGGTCGAGCTTGTTGTAAAGCGAGAGCTCCACCTTCTTGGGGTCCACCAGCACGAGCTTGAGCTCCGCCGGATGCTTGGTGAAGAGCATCGAAGCCAGGATACAGTTGAGTCCCACTGACTTACCCATACCTGTAGCACCAGCCACCAGAAGGTGCGGCATCTTGGTCAGGTCCACGAAGTAGGGCTCGTTGGTGACCGTGATACCCAGCGCCAGCGGAAGGTTCATCTTCTTCTCCTTCTCCTTGAACTGGGGAGAGTTGAGCACGGCTTTGAGGGCCACCACACTCGCCTTCTCGTTAGGCACCTCGATGCCCACCGAGTCGAGCAGCGTGACCACACGCACGCCCTTGGCGCCCAGGGAGATGGCGATATCCTCCTCGAGCCTGCGTACCTGTGCGATCTTGATACCCTCGGCCAACCTTATCTTATAAAGGGTGACCGTAGGGCCGACCTTGGCATTGATGCCGGTGACGCCGATCTTATAGTTTGCAAGCGCATTGACGATGCGCTGCTTGTTCATCTCGAGTTCCTCGCGCGAAACCTCGTACCATTTGTCGCGGTAATCCTCCAGCAGGGATGTAGGAGGAAGTTCGTATTTGGGCAGATCGAGGCGCGGGTCGTAGATGCGGGCGCGCTCATCCTCGCTGAGGTTGCCCAGGAAGTCGTTTTCGCTCTCATCTACGGTGAGTTCCACCTCGTCCGGCGGGATGACGCCTCCCGGATTGTCCGGATGTACGGGAGCCGGGGTGCCGGATCCGGCCATCTGGCCGACATCGATATCGTCCACGCTGGGAAGATCGGGCATCTCGGGAAGCGGCGGAATCCCGTATTCATCCTCCTCTTCTTCCTCAACGGCAGCGGTGGCAGCGGGCTGGACATTCAGCTCGTCAAGGCCGTCGGCACCGGCGAATTCATTGGGAGAGTCGTCTTCATAAGTATCTACCTTGACATCCATCTCCTGCTCCTCTTCCGGAACGGCTTCCTCGCGGACAGGGCGGTGCGAGGTGGAATAGATGAGATCGTCGAACCAGAATGCCACCTTCCTGCTCAGGAGCACGCTCCAGAGAAGCAGCGCCACGAGTGTGACGGCCCCCGCCCCGAGAGGGCCCAGCATATTGCAGAGCCAGTCGGAGATATAGTGGCCGTAGGAGCCTCCCGGGCCGTTTCCGAGGAAATTGGCTTTACCTGCAAGGCCGAAGACGAAAGCCAGCAGGATGGAGAACAGGATCGCTCCGAAGAAGGTAAAGATGAACACCCTCAGGATATTGACCCTGCGGATGCGGAGGCAGTGGACGGCGAGAGCTCCCAGGAAGAAGGGGACTGCGAATGCGGCCAGTCCGAAGAGCCTCCCTACCAGGAAATGGGACCAGAGGAATCCAAGTTTGCCGCCGATATTCCTGACTCCCTGCGAGGCGTCGAACATCTCCGGATTGGTGACAAGGCTGAGGTCCTTGCTCCAGGTGAAGACATAGGAGAGCAGTACAGCAAAGGTATAAACGGCCAGTATGGCCAGAACCAGGCCGGCCAGCACGCGCGCCACCCTGGCGTTCTGCGACGGAGCCGTATCCTTCTTGCGGGCCGGAGAGGATTTGCGGGGTTTAGAACTCTCCTTGGCGGAGCCTTTGCCTCCCTTGTTGGTTTTTCCCTTTGCTGCCATTGCGGTTTAGTTGATATTTTTCTTCTTCTTGCGGTTTTTGCCCTTCTTGAAGCCGTTATTGCCGCCGGTGCGGTTCTGCATCTGGATGCCGGGACGGGAGAAGGTCGCGTCGCTGGCGATGGCCTTGAGCTGCATTCCCTCGGGGACCTTGAGTTTGCCGCCGGAGAGGCGCTCCATATCGGCGAAGATGGTCTCGTCGGCTACGGAGTCCTTGTTCCAGATGAGATACTGCTGCCTCATATAGAGGGCCAGCATACGGATCATCTCGGTCTTGGCATCGTCGTCCTCGCGCGAAGCTATGAGGTCGATCATGTTCTCGATGTTGCGGCCGTAGCAGGCTGCCTTGACGGGCTGCTTCTGGATGGGGATTGGATCGGGTTTGGAGGTCAGGTCGGCGGGTTCGGGGACGGGATAGGGAGCGTCTATGTCGATGTCGAAGCCGGCTATCATCTGCATGTGGTCCCAGAGTTTCTGCTTGTAATCGGCAGTCTCGCGCATCTGGGGGTTGAGTATGCCCATAACCTGGATCACGGCCCTGATCTGCTCGTTGCGCTTCTCACGGTCGGGAATGGCCTTGACCTGTTCTATCATTTTCTGCACGTGGCGGCCGTATTCCGGCAGCACCAGTTTCTCTCTTTGGGTATTGTAATCCATTTTACACAAATATTCAATCAACAAAGATAATCATTATCCGCTTACATCCGCTTGAGGCAGTCTTTGAGGGAGAGGGACCACCAGGGGGTTTCGACCGCGAATGCGTCGCGAATCTTCTCCTTCGACAGTACGGAATATGCGGGACGGGTGGCCGGAGTGGGATATTCGGCGGTAGCGATGGGCACCACGCTGCACTCCAGGCCGGCATAAGCCATTATGGCCGCGGCGAATTCGAACCAGCTGCAGGCTCCCTCGTCGGTGTAGTGGAATATCTCGCCGTGATAATCACCGGCCGAAGGCAGCGCCTTGAGAATGGCCTTGGCCAGATCCTTCGCGTAGGTCGGAGTGCCCTTCTGGTCGGACACCACGCGGACTTCGGGACGCTCGGCCCCGAGCCGCAGCATAGTCTTGACGAAGTTCTTGCCGAAGGGCGAATAGAGCCAGGCGGTGCGGACGATAATGCCCCTCACGCCGCTGCGGCGGATAATCAGCTCCGCCTTGCGCTTGGTGAGGCCGTAAACCGACTCCGGATGGCACGGCGAATCCTCGCGGTAGGCGCCCCTGCGCCTTTTTCCGTCGAAGACATAGTCGGTGGAGATGTGGATGAGGGCGGCATCGGCGGCCTTGGCGGCACGCACCAGATTGCGCACCCCATCGACGTTGATGGCCTCGCAACGGGCCGCATCCGACTCGGCGCCGTCAACGTTGGTATAGGCGGCGCAGTTTATGATCGCGGAGACCTTTCGGGTACGGCAGAAGGCCTCGACCGCGGCTGCGTCGCAGATATCCAGCGCCTCGACCCCGTCGACGGGCAGGGCGTCGGTAAAGAGGAACCGCTGCTCCCCTTCCGTGAGAAGCCTCAGTTCCGTGCCGAGCTGGCCGCAAGCGCCTGTAACGAGGATTCTGGACATTACACTGTCTGATTGAGTGATTCTGCTGATTCGCGGAACGAAGGAGCCTTGGAATCCTTCTCGGAGAGGATTACCGAAGCGGGATCCACACCCCAGTCTATGCCCACTTCAGGATCGTCCCAGCGGAACGAGCCCTCACTGGCGGGAGCGTAGTAATTGTCGCACTTATACTGGAATACGGTATCGTCCTCGAGCACCAGGAAGCCGTGTGCGAAGCCCCTCGGGATGTAGAACATACGCTTGTTTTCGGCGCTGAGCTCGACCTTCACGAAGCGGCCGAAGGTCGGGGAGCCCGGACGGATGTCCACCGCCACATCGAGCACGCGGCCGCGGGCCACGCGGACGAGTTTGGCCTGCGCGCAGTCGCCCTTCTGGAAATGCATTCCACGCAGCACGCCGCGACTGGCCGACCAGGATTCGTTGTCCTGTACGAAAGAGACCGGACCGACGTGGGCCTCGAAGTCGCGCTGCGAGAAGGACTCGAAGAAGTATCCCCTCGCATCTCCGAAAACCCTGGGTTCAATTATGACGGGACCTTCGATCCCGGTTTTGATGTATTCCATTGTGAGGTTAATTTTTGACTATAACTTTCACTGCGGCGGGCACTATCGTCGCCTTGACGGGGCTGTTGCCGACAAGTTCGCCGTCCACCTCGACGAAGGAGGCCGGAGAGGCGTAGATCTGGATCTTACGGCCCTGCGTCGATTTGACGGGGGAGAGTTTCTTGATCGTGCCGTCGAAGAGATGCTTGGCGCAGGCGGCGAATTTCCACTTGGGAATCTTCCCGACCACCGTAAGGTCGATCAGGCCGTCGTCGGGCTGGGCATCGGGGGTCTGGCGCATTCCTCCGCCGCAATATTTTCCGTTGCCGAGCGCAACCGAGAGGGCATCTCCCTCGAAGAAAAGCGCATCATCCACATATATCTTGAAAAGCGGGCACTTGTACTTCGCAAAACCCTTCACGAGGCATTTGAAATACTGGATGTCGCCCTTTTTGCCCTTCTGTTTCTCGAGTTCGAAAAGATAGCATACGTGGGCGTCGATGCCAAGGCCGCCGATGTTCATCATATAGCGCACCGAAGGCTCTCCGTCCAGGACGGACTCCACCCTTACGACATCCTGCAGCAGCGTGCGGCCGCCGGTCAGAAGGTCCACTGCGGCCGCGCTCTCCTTGGGAAGGTCGTAGAGCCGCGCCCAGTCGTTTCCCGAACCCACGGGCACTATGGCGAGCGTTATCTCCGAAGAGGGGACCTCGTCCTGTGTCATCACGCCGTTCAGAATCTCGTGGATGGTACCGTCTCCACCCACTGCCAATATCTTGCGGAATCCTCCGCGGATCGCCTCGCGGGCCAGTTCGGTGGCGTGCCCGACATATTCGGTGAAGGATTCGGAGAACTGGAGCCCCTTATCGACCAGGGCATCCTTGACTTCGGGCCATTGGGCGAATGCCTTTCCGTTGCCCGATTTTTTGCTTATGATGATTTTCCAGATATCCATTGTGAGAAAATTCGGTACAAAAATAAATAAATCCTCCGATAGCAGCGGCAATTAAACAAAAGAATTGCTATTTTTGTAGATTATTATGTTCGCCCTATTATGGGCGTGCGAATGTGAGAAGAATCAAATGGGAAAAACTATAGCTATAGCCAACCAGAAGGGCGGAGTGGGAAAGACGACGACAGCCATAAACCTGGCCTCGTCCCTGGCGGTCCTGGAGAAGAAGACACTCGTAATCGACGCAGACCCCCAGGCAAACACTACCTCGGGACTCAATTTCAACCCCGACTCGAAAGACAGGAACAACCTGTACCAGATACTTATCGGCGAAAAGGAGATCAATGAGACGATCCAGCACACCGACCTCGAATACCTCGATGTCATCACCTCGCACATCGACCTGGTCGGAGCGGAGATAGAGATCATCAACCTCCCCGACCGCGAATCGATCCTGCGCAACGCGCTCGCCGAAGTCAAGGAGCAATACGACTACATAATCCTCGACTGCGCGCCGTCGCTGGGTCTAATCACGGTCAACGCCCTCACCGCGGCCGACTCCGTGATAATTCCGGTCCAGCCCGAATTCTTCGCTCTCGAAGGCTTGGGCAAGCTCCTGAATACCATTAAGATAGTCCAGACCAAACTGAACCGGGGCCTCAGCGTGGAGGGATTCCTGTTCACTATGTTCGACGGCCGCCTGAGGCTTCACAACCAGGTTGTCGAGGAGGTCAAGAAGCACTTCCCCGGAATGGTATTCGAAACCGTCATAACCAGAAACATACGCCTGAGCGAGGCTCCCTCCTTCGGCAAGCCGGCCATCCTCTACGACGCCGTCTCCACCGGAGCCAACAACTACCTCGCCCTGGCCAAGGAAATAATCAAAAAGAACTCGTAATGGCCAAGAAACCTTCACTGGCATTCGGAAAGGGCCTGAGCGCCATTCTGGCCGAGGCTGCAGAGGTGCAGCTGGGCCACAGCGCCGGCACCGAAGTCCCCGCCCTCTCCGGAGTAGCCGAAATCAGCCTCGACAAAATAGTTCCCAACCCCTGGCAGCCCCGCGCCACCTTCGACGGCGAGGCTCTGGCCGAACTCGCAGAGTCCATCAAGTCGCTTGGCATCATCCAGCCAGTCACCCTGCGCCAGTGCGCTGACGGCAAATATCAGATAATCAGTGGCGAAAGGCGCTGCAGGGCAGCAAAGCTGGCCGGTCTGAAAGCCGTTCCGGCATATATCCGCAAGGCCGACGACGGCGCGATGCTCGAGATGGCCCTGGTGGAGAATATCCAGCGCGAGAACCTCGATCCCATAGAGACCGCGCTCGCATACCGCAGGCTCATCGATGAGTGCAGGCTCACCCAGGAGGCTATGGCCGACAGGGTCGGCAAGAAGAGGACCACCGTCACCAATTACCTGCGTCTGCTGAAGCTTCCGCTCGAACTGCAGAAGGCGCTCAAGGCCGGACTGATTGACACCGGGCACGCGAAGGCGCTTCTGGGAGTCGAGAACAGGGCGGCCCAGCTCGAGCTCTGCGAGAGGACTATCGTCAACGGCTGGTCGGTAAGGCATCTGGAGGATGTCATACGCGACAATGGCACCACCCGTCCCACCATCGTCGTGGACGACCGCTACATAGAGGCTGCCGAAAAAGTGAGGAGCTTCTACGACGGCAAGGTCTCCGTCTCGATGAACAGGCTGGGAGGCGGTTCGATGACCATCAAATTCAAGGATCCCGCACAATTGGAACGCTTCTTGAAGGCTTTTGAGGACCGTTAATAAGGAGTTTCTGCCGTGCGTCGCCTGATTCTGACCCTCACAGTGTTAATTTTCGCGTGGTTCTGCGCTTTCGATGCGCAGGCCCAGTTCCGCAATTCCAACACCACCTCGTCGAACGTCAGTTCGATGGCGGGGCCTCCCGGCGTGAACGACGGCAACAATAACAATTACAACGACACTACCACCGTACAGGTCGATTCCCTGGCCGGTTTCTCGCTCAAGAGAATGATACGCGGCTTCGCCCGCAAGGATACCCTCACTCCGGGATATATGTTCGCCGGTTCGGTCATCGTCCCCGGAGCCGGGCAGATGTACAACCGCGACTGGTGGAAGCTGCCGGTAGTGTACGGCGGAATCGGAGCCGGAGTGTACGGCGGAATCCATTTCAACAAGATGTATCAGGCCAGCGGGGATGCAAAGTACAAGACCTACAGGAACCTGAGTTACGCCGGAGCCGGGCTGTTCTACTGGGCTTCGCTTATGGATGCCATAGTCAGCTACAAGACCGACAATCCCAGGCCTGTCCCGGCCAAATCGACCCTCTACTCCGCGCTGCTTCCCGGCCTCGGGCAGGCCAACAACGGCGACTGGTGGAAGATTCCCATCTGGGTGGGAGGATTCACCATCTGCGGCTACACCTATCACCTCAACAATATGGAATACCAGAGATTCAAATATCTCTATACCATAGACAACGACAGCTCCAGCGGCTATTACGGCGCCATCACGGCCAGCAAGGCCGAATGGTACAAGGACCTCTACCGCAAGTACCGCGACTACTCGGTGGTGGCATTCATAGCCGTCTATGCCCTCAATATAATAGATGCCAATGTCTTCGCCTACATGGCCGATTTCGACGTGAGCGACAACATCGCATCGGTGGAGGTGGCCCCGGCGCTCATAGAGCCGGCCCAGCCCCTCTTCGCATCCGCACCTCCCCAGCCTCCCGCAGTGGGGCTGAGGCTCAATCTGAATTTCTAACACACACACCACATAATTATGAACATCAAAAGATTATTTTCCCTGACAGCCTTTCTGGTCGTGACGATGGTCACCCTCCCCGCTCAGGAGAACACGGGGGTGAGAGGCCTCTTCAGGGGAACGGACAAAAAAATCATCGAGGAGCTCCAGGCCAAGCTGGACTCGCTCCAGAGGGCGTATGACTCCCTTTACGTAGAGTATCAGGCCGCTATCGAGCCTATCAATGTCGAAGACACCGAGGACATCATCGAATCGCAGGTGACCGAGTACACTCCCGAAGCAATTGACTCCCTGCTGAACGCCTATTACATGCAGAGCTCGCTTGACGTCAACGAATTCGACCTGCTCTCCATCGACCGGGACACCTTAACCTCCAATATCCCCGACTCGGTTTACATCGCCAGGCTCAACAAGATCAACTCCTTCATCCCGATACAGTTCAACCGTTACGTCAAGAACAGTATCATCCGCTACACCGACAAGATTCCGGGCGCTACCCAGAAGATCATCAGCCTCGCGCCCTATTATCTGCCGCAGTTCGAGGAGATTTTCGATGAATTCGGAATGCCTACCGAACTCAAGGCGATGGCGGTCATCGAGTCAGCCCTCAACCCCAGGGCGGTCTCCCGCGCGAGGGCGAAGGGAATGTGGCAGTTCATCTATACCACCGCCCTCCGCTACGACCTTACCATCAACTCCTTCGTCGATGAGCGACTGGATCCCATCGCGGCCTGCCGTGCGGCAGCGCAGTATCTGAAGGACTCCTACTTGGTCTTCGGCGACTGGTCGCTGGCAATCGCATCGTACAACTGCGGTCTGGGCAATGTCCGCAAGGCAATCACCCGCAGCGGCGGCAAGACCGATTTCTGGGAGATCTACGATTACCTGCCCCGTGAGACCCGCGGTTACATTCCCGCCTTCATCGCGGCGCTCTACATCCTGGAGTACTATCCCGAGCACAATATCGTCCCCACGCCGGTCTCCCTGCCCGCCGCGGTCGATACTTTCCACGTCAACAAGATGCTCCACTTCCAGCAGATCACCGACAATATCGACATTCCCATCGAACTGGTGCGCGACCTCAACCCGCAGTATTTCCACGACATCATCCCCGGAACGCAGAAGGAGTATATCCTGCGCCTCCCCATCAACTACAGCAACGCCTTCACCGAGAAGGAGGAACTGATCTACGCATATAAGGACTCCACCTTCTTCAACGAGGTGGCGATCAAGAAGATAGCCGACAACCCCTCGTCCGACCAGGGCGGCCGCATTATCCATAAGGTACGCCGCGGCGAGACCCTTACCGGAATCGCGGCGAGGTACCATACCTCCGTTTCCAATATCAAGCGCTGGAACGGCCTGCGCGGCAATACGATCCAAGTCGGCCAGAGACTCAAGATCTACGGCAAGTCCTCGGGCGGAAGCAATGCTTCTTCATCCTCGTCGTCGAAATCATCCTCCTCTTCGGGCAGCAGCACCTATACCGTACGCAGGGGCGACACCCTCTCCTCGATCGCCAGCCGCCACGGCATATCGCTCAACGCCCTCCTGAAACTCAACGGGATGTCGATGAAGAGCAAGATCTATCCCGGAATGAAGATCCGCGTGAAATAGGCGGCCTCATTTCCTGAAATCCTGAGCCACATTTCGGCCCATCGGACGGGAGCGTACTTCAGCAGAAGGTACGCTCCCGCTCCTTTTCCATACAGGGTGGCAACCGCGTAGCTCTGCGGTACGCCGCTCTGGTAAAGATAGATTCGCGATTCCCAGCCGCCGGTGGAGTGTATATAGCCTCCGATGGTCATCTTCACCTTGTCGGGGGAGGTTATCGAACACTCCGCGACGCACCCGTGGCCGCCCGGATTCCCCGCATAGCGGCACTTGAGGCTCCATCTGCCCCTTTCCCAGACTGCCGAGGCACGCCATCCGGGACCGGGGTTTCCCGAGACCTGAGCGGACAACTGCAACTCTTTCCCTATGGTTTTCGAGACCGCGAGGCGGTATTTCCAGGCCTGCGAGGGGCCGTCAACGCCATATCTGGACCAGGGATAGAAGGAGTACTGCACATTGGAGTTCAGCTCCCATCCTCCTGCGGGAATCCACCTTGCCGAAAGGGTGACTCCCCTCTGGTTGGAGCACGAGGAGAGCGACGACCAGGCTCCGGCGTGGGTGGCGATATACGAACGGCTGTAGAGGCGGCAGAGCAGGCTCGCCTCGAAGTGGTAGCCCGGGCTCCAGATTGCTCCGGCTAGCAATGCCGGGGAGGCGCGCGCGTCGATTGCGGCCTCCCCGAATATCCTGGCGTTCCGCCAGAAGAGGTAGCAGTCGGCCGAGATGTTACCCCACCAGCCGTCGTATTGCTGGTAGCGGTTGTAGTCCTTGACGCTTCGGCCGTTGCGCTTGTCGTAGCGGTAGGCGACGGCGTTCAGGCCGTAACGGAACCTCCCCCTCTCCCCTGTCAGAAGTGCCCCGGCGGCATATTCGCGCATAGAGTGGCGCTTTGCCAGTTCGGCTTCGGTGCGGTGCAAGCCGTCTGTGGCAATGGAGGTGTATGCCGTATCGCCGAGTGTCCGGGCATCCACCGGAGCCGCCGATGCGAAGAGCGTTATCCCGATCCCGCCGGCCGCAAGTGTCGCAGCCGCTCCGCGGAAGTAGCCGGCCTCGGCGGAGGATGTGTAGGGCAAGACGCCACGCGGCTGCCTGGCGAGGGAGGAGGGCGCTCCGAAGGCTTTAAGGTCGAAGGCCTTCCAGCAGGCAAGCCCTTGCCCCGCGCGGATGCTATAATCGCCGGCTATCACCTCCCTGAGAAGTCTCTTTCCCTTGAATGAGACATAGCCCGAGAGGAAATCGGGGACGGGATGCCCGGGGCCGTACTCGCCGGCATCGATGTCGGCTGTCAGTCCCGCCGCAAGCGACGCTCCCCTGCGGAGCGAGTACTTGGCGGTTAGCGAAGGGGTCGGTTCGGCATACCGCCAGCGGGTTTTCAGGGTCGCGGTGTGATCCGTCCTGCCGTCCCGGCCAGACTGCGAGTCGGATGGAGCGAAGCTGAAAAATACAGCGCAGAGTGACGCCTGTGCGGCATTGAAGCCGTCCACCAGGGCGAGTTCGCCTTCGGAGAGAATGTCGCCGTAGAGGCTGCGGTACTCCAGGAGGCTCTCTATCTGGAAGGCGGTAAGCAGCATTGTTTCCCCGAGGGCTTTGCGCGAGAGGGTATTGACCGAAGGCCGCCGCCTGGCCAGGGACTCGTACCATCTGGTGAGTTCTTCGGTGTCGCCGCCCTCTTCGGCGTGACGCTCGATGAGTTCCGCAATCTGCGGCGGCAGGTCCTGCGCCGCTGCGTCAACTGTATGGAATAAAATGAAAAAAGCCGCAATCAAGGCGGCAGCCGGGCTCCCTGACCCCACAATCCTTCTGCACATAGCCTGAATTCTTCAAAAGTTGTTCGTGGGACAAATATAATGATTATTTTTGTGTTACTATAATTGAGCGTACTTCTTTAGACTGAATATCGCAGTCGGAGTCGGTGCTCCGTCCTGAAAAGTGTGCGCCCCCGGCCCACGGGGAGGGGCCCGCCGCGTAGCGGTGGGAGGGCCTTTTCAGGATGGAGCAACGCGGAGACGGAGAGATTCAGTCTGAAGAATACAAAGTAGCAATTTATTGACTATGAAAGACAAACTTATACTTAAGGACAAGACCTTCGTTCCCTACATCAAGAACGAGGATATCGAGAAGGCCATCGACGCAGTGGCACTGCGCATCGAGAACGACTACAAAGACGCCAAGGACATTCCCATAATGCTCTGCGTCCTCAACGGATCGGTAATGTTCTGCGCCGAACTTATGAAGCGCATCGAGATTCCGCTGGAATTCTCCAGCATCAGGCTCGCCTCCTACGAAGGCACCACCTCCACCGGAGTCACCCGCAAGGTGCTGGGCCTGACCACTGCCATCAAGAACCGCTCGGTGATAGTAGTGGAGGACATCGTGGATACCGGCAAGACGATAGTGGATCTCTACAACCTGCTTATCGAGGCGGGAGCGCGCGATGTGAAGATCTGCACTATGCTCCTCAAGCCCGAGGTTTACAAGAGGGACCTCAAACTCGACTATGTGGGAATGGAGATCAGCAACAAGTTCATCGTCGGCTTCGGCCTCGACTACGACCAGCTCGGCCGCAATTACAAAGACATTTATATCCTTGAAGGAGAATAAAAACAATACTATGAAACATTACATTATGTTCGGCCCTCCGGGGGCCGGGAAAGGCACACAGGCTGCCTTGATGGTGGAACAATACAATTTCAGGCACGTCTCCACGGGCGATCTGCTCCGTCACGAGATCCAGGAACAGACCGAACTCGGCAAACTCGCCGCTTCGCTCATCAACAAGGGCGAACTCGTCCCCGACGAAGTTGTAGAAGGTATGATCCAGAATGAGCTTGAAGCCCATTCTGACGTAAAGGGTTTCATATTCGACGGATTCCCCCGCACCGTGGCGCAGGCCGAAGTGCTCGACAAGATGCTCGAAAAACGGGGCGAGAGCGTTACCAGCGTCATATCCATCGTCATCGATGACACTATGGTCCGCGACCGCATCCGCCACCGCGCGATGATAGAGGACCGCAAGGATGATATGGACGACGAGACCATCACCACCCGTATCCGCAATTATCACAAGAAGACCGAGCCGCTCATCGCCTACTACAAGGAGCGCGGCAAGTACAACGAGATTTACGGCGTGGGGTCCATCAAGGATATCTTCAAGCGCATCTGCAGTTTAGTAGACAGTACCATTTAATAACCCCAATAACCTGACACCGGTATGGAAAAGACAAAAGACGTTCCCTTCAAAGGGTTCAGGATGAGCGGCTTCATAGCCCTTGCCCTCATTTTGGCTATCATAATAGCCGACATCTGCATCATAAGCAGCCCCTACTCCGACCCTATCCTTGGTATCGTAATCCCCTGCTCCATCGTGCTGATAGTCCTTATCGCCTCGGGAATTATGAAACTCGAACCCAATGAAGCCCGCGCGCTTGTCTTTTTCGGCAAATACAGGGGTACCTTCACGGAAAACGGATTCTGGTTCGTCAATCCATTCTATTCCAAGAAGAAAGTCTCCCTCCGCGCCCGCAATTTCGACGCCGAGGCCATCAAGGTCAACGACAAGAGCGGAAACCCGATAATGATCGGACTGGTGATGGTCTGGAGGGTGAAGGATGTCTATAAGAGCCTTTTCGAGATCGATTCGCAGACTATGAGTACCCAGGGCAGCCTCAACTCCACCATGAAGGCGTTCGAGGGGTTTGTCAAGGTGCAGGCCGATGCCGCACTGCGTCAGGTCGCGGGCCGCTACAATTATGACGAGAACAGCAATACCGCCAGCGACGAGATAACCCTCCGCTCCGGTGCCGAGGAGATCAACGATGTCCTCACCGAGACTCTCAACGAGAGGCTCTCCATCGCCGGTATCGAGGCTATCGAGGCCCGCATCAACTATCTGGCATACGCTCCCGAAATCGCAGCCGTGATGCTCCGCCGCCAGCAGGCCGACGCCATCATCGCCGCCCGCGAGAAGATAGTCGAGGGTGCTGTCTCGATGGTCAAGTTGGCTCTCGACAACCTCAAGAAAGAGGGCGTCGTCGAGCTCGACGAGGAGCGCAAGGCCACGATGGTAAGCAACCTGCTGGTCGTCCTCTGCTCCGAAGAGAACACCCAGCCGGTAGTCAATACCACTACCCGTTAGAGGATTATGGCAGACAGCAATTTCATAGACTACGTAAAGATTTATTGCAAGTCCGGTAAGGGCGGCAACGGCTCGATGCATCTGCACAGGGCCAAGTATGTACCCAAGGGCGGCCCCGACGGGGGCGACGGAGGGCGCGGAGGGCACATCATCCTGCGCGGAAACAAGCAGATGTGGACCCTTATCCACCTCAAGTACCGCAAGCACATAAAGGCCGAGGACGGCGGAGACGGCAGCGGACAGCTGAAAACCGGCAAGGTTGGCACTGATATCATCCTGGAAGTGCCCCTTGGCACTGTCGCAAAGGATGCCGAGACCGGCGAGGTGCTGTTCGAGATCGTCAATGACGGCGAGGAGAAGATCCTTGTGCGCGGCGGACGCGGCGGCCTGGGCAACGACCATTTCAAGAGCGCCACGAATCAGACTCCGCGATACGCCCAGCCGGGCGAGGACGGCATCGAGGGATGGTATATCCTCGAATTGAAAGTGCTGGCCGATGTGGGTCTGGTGGGCTTCCCGAATGCGGGTAAATCGACCCTGCTCTCGGTGGTTTCGGCGGCCAAGCCCAAGATCGCGAATTATGCCTTCACTACGCTCGAGCCGAATCTGGGCATAGTCAATTACTACGACGACAAGTCGTTCGTGATGGCCGACATTCCGGGTATCATCGAGGGGGCCCACGAGGGCAAAGGCTTGGGTCTCAGATTCCTGCGCCACATAGAGCGGAACTCTATGCTGCTGTTTATGATTCCTGCCGACAGCAAGGACATAGCCGCTGAGTACAAGATTCTGCTCAAGGAACTCAAGCAGTATAATCCGGAGTTGCTCGACAAGAAGCGGGTGATCGCGGTTACCAAGTCGGATATGCTCGACGAGGAGCTCAAGAAGGAGATCCGCCGTCACATGCCGCGCAAGGTTCCGTATCTCTTTATCTGTTCGCTCACCGGCGAGGGTATCCAGGAGTTGAAGGACCTTCTCTGGAAGAGTCTCAATGACGATGGAGAGGATTCTTGACCTCGACCGGCAGTTTACCCTGGCGATAAACGGCTGGCACTCCCCTTTCTTCGATGCGGTTATGGTTTTCGCCTCGAAGGTGTGGGTATGGGTGCCGCTTTATCTGTTCGTTATTTTCTGGTTCTTCTGGAAGAAGGGCTGGAAACAGGGGCTGGTGATTGTCTGCGCCCTGTTTCTGGGACTGCTGCTGAGCGACCGCATCAGTTTTCATTTAAAGGAGGCCATCGGAAGGCTCCGGCCATTTGCCGATCCGCTGATTTCCGATTCGGTCAGGTTGCTTGAGAAGGCGGGGAACCACCTTTGCGGTTTTCCTTCGGGACACGCTTGCAATGCTTTCTGCGCGGCTTTCATTTCGTCAATGGTGGCCGGCCGCAGGTGGTGGGCTCCGGTAGCTTTCAGCTGGGCCACGCTGCTAGCCTTCAGCCGCATATATCTCGGGAAGCATTTCCTGGGAGACATCGTCGCAGGGGCTGTTTTGGGGCTCGCCTTGGGTGCAGTGATCTATTTATGCATCAGACCTCTATTAAGAATAACTACCAAATAATGCCTGCATCTCCGCGCCGGTCCATCCTGAAAAGGCCCTCCCACCGCTACGCGGCGGGCCCCTCCCCGTGTGCCGGGGACGCACACTTTTCAGGACGGACCGTCGACTCCGATTACGGCATAATAATCCTAAGAATATGATCTGCATAATCGACCATACTACCGATCCTTACTGGAATCTGGCGGCTGAGGAGTGGCTGCTGATGCATCACGACGAGCCGGTCTTCAGGCTTTGGCGCAACGACAATGCAGTCATAGTGGGCCGGAACCAGAATGCAAGGGCGGAGATCGACACGGACTTCGTCAGGGAGCATAATGTAGCCGTTGTACGGCGCCTGACGGGCGGAGGGGCGGTTTTCCACGATCTGGGCAATGTCAATTACACATTCATCGACGCCAAGATTCCCGGAGAGGACAGCCACGCGATGTTCCGGCGCTTTACGGCACCTGTCGTAGAGGCGCTCCGGAAGCTGGGAGTCGATGCGCGGCTCGAAGGCCGGAATGACCTGCTCATCGGCGATGCCAAATTCTCCGGCAACGCGATGTGCATCCACGAGGGACGCGTCCTGCAGCACGGCACCCTGCTCTTCAGCTCCAGGATGGCCGATATCGCAGGGGCACTGATTCCGCGCAAGGAGAAGTATGAGGGGCGCGGGGTCAAGTCGGTTCGGAGCCGGGTTACAAATATCTCGGAGCATCTCCACGAGCCTATGGGCGTAGAGGAGTTCCTGGGATTCCTCGCGGGCAGCATCGCATCGGAATTCACGCCTTACAATTACTCTGAGCAGGATCTGGAGGGCATCCGACGCCTCACCGAGGAGAAATACCGGACCGATGCCTGGAATTACGGAGCATCGCCCGCATCCGCTTTCCGCAAGGCGATGAAGTTCCCCGGCGGGCTCGTCGAGGTTTATATGGACATCAAAGATGGATGCATCCGGAATATCGATATCCGCGGGGACTATTTCTTCAACCGCCCCACCGCGGAGTTCTGCGAGGCCCTGAAGGGATGCCCCCACGGCGAGGAAAAAATAGCCGGCCGCCTGCGTGGGCTGGCGACCGGTGAATACTTCTGCGGCATAAGTCCCGAAGAACTGCTGCAGCTATTTTTCTGAAAGATTATTTGAATCTCTTCTCCTTGGCCTGCACGAGCAGATCCTTGAGAACGCCTGCACAATCGGTGATTGCGGCTTCGAAGGTGTCCGCGTGACGGTCCACCACGATATCTTCCTGACCCGGCACGATGACGCGAACCTTTACGTTCTTGTTCTGGGGGTCTGCAAGCAGTGAGAGGTTTACTTCCATTCTCTCCATTTCATCGTAGAACTTCTCGAGCTTTGCGAGTTTCTTGTCCACGAATGCGAGGAGCTTCTGATCGGCGTCGAACTTGATCGACTGAACTTTGATTTCCATAACTTACCTCCTGTTTTTAGCTCTTGGATGAGCGGTTAAATATGTATCTTTCAACTTCTCGAAAGAGTTGTGCGTGTAGATCTGGGTCGCAGCCAGCGAGGAGTGGCCCAAAATCTCTTTAATGCTGTTGAGATCGGCGCCCCGGTTCAACAGGTGGGTTGCGAGGGAGTGGCGCAGGGCGTGCGGTGCTTTCTTCCCGGTGAAGCCTCCCGTGCCCGAGAGCTCGCTTTTGACCACATTGTTGACAAATGCCGGATAGAGCGCAAGCCCTTTGGGCGTCAGGAAAAAGAGCCCTTCCGGATTGTCGGGGTACTGCCTCGCATTCCTCTCCAAATATAATAACAATTCGTCACATATCAAAGCGGGCAGCGGAATTTCTCTCAATTTATCGCCCTTTCCGGTAACTCTCAGCACTTTGCGATGGGGGTCGAAGTTGCTTTGCCTCAACGTGCAGAGTTCGGCGCGGCGCAGACCGGCCGAGTAAAGAAGCAGAAGCATCGTGCGGTTGCGGAGGCGGGCGAAAGCCCCGGGCTCCATCGGTTTCCCTTCGGGATTCTCCTCCAGGTCGCGGCGGCATACCTCCAGGGAGGCATCGAAATAGTTTTCCAGCGAATTCTCCGTATAGAATTGCGGCAGGTTTTTCTCCTGCTTGGGACGGGGAACCTTGGAGACGGGGTTCGAGGAGAGCAGGTCCCTTGCCATCAGGAAGCGGCAGTAGGTGCTAAGGGCCGAGAGATGCAGATTGAGGGTGCGGGCGCACCGCTTATTCTCGAGTCCGGAAGCTATATAGCCGCGGATCATCTGGGGAGTCAGGACCTCGAGGGCTTCCGCATCGGAAATCATTCCGAACTCGAATGCATCCTTGTCCTTGCCGAAGCAAGAGGCGTAAAAATCGGCAAGGACGTCGCGATAATTGGCGACGGTCCGCTCCGAGGCGCGCTTCTCAATCCTCAGATATCTCGTGAAATCGTCCGCTAATTCCATACGTGCCCGGCCTGGGGTCAGACCACTATCACCCTGACTCCGAGGCTCTCTATCTTGCGTTTGCTTTCGAGCGATATGCCGCTGTCGGTGACAATGACATCGATCTCGTCGATCTGGCAGATGCGGCTGAAGCCCTTGAAGCCTATCTTGGAGGAGTCCGCCAGGACTATCGCCATATCGCACACCTCAATCATCTTGCGGGTCAGATCGGCCTCCTCCATAGCCAGACAGGTTATTCCGGCCTCGGCATCGATGCCGTCCACTCCGAAGAAGATCTTGGAGCAGTGAATCTGGCTCAGCTTGTTGATCGCCTCTATCCCGGTGACGCACATCGAGTTGCCATACAGGATGCCGCCCAACTGCATCACGGTTATGCCAGGGACATCTCCCAGCAGCATAGCGATGTTGACAGCGGGAGTCACCACATTCAGGCGTCCCTTGGGGGTGAGATTCTCGGCGAAGACAGCCATCGTGGAGCCGGAGGAGATGATCACCGAGTCGTTGTCGCCCACCAGCGAGACCGCCCTTTGGGCGATGCGGCGCTTCTCCGCGAAATGGTGCAGGCGTTTGGTATTGAGGTTGATATCCAGTACCGGCGCGGAACTGGTCAGGGCGCTGCCGTATGCCCGGTGAAGGGCTCCCCTGCTCTCGAGGATATTGAGGTCCTTGCGGATGGTGGTGGGCGTCACGCCGAGCGCCTCGGCCAGGTCGGCCACCTTCACGAACCCCTTCTGGTTGATATTGTCGAGAATGTACTTGTGTCTTTCGGCTATGCTGGTCATAAGCTTCTTATTCTGCGAATACAAATATACAAAAAGTCGGGAGTAAAAGAAATAGTGTACCTTTGCGGCCCGAAACGGGAAATATGACTATGAAGACAGAGAGCAAAAAGTTAATAGGTTATCTCGCAGGCATCTTGTCGGGAATCTCTTACGGAAGCAATCCGCTTTTCGGCAAGGCACTGATAGAGAGCGGCGTGCCGATTATGGTTATGCTCTTTTTCCGTTACTCGCTGGCAGCGGTTTTCCTCGCAATACTGATGTCGGTACAAAAAGAGTCGTTCCGCGTCAAAAAGAGCGAATTCGGCATCCTGGTCCTGCTGGGCCTCTTTTTCGCCGGCAGCAGCGCCACCCTTTTCTGCTCATATCAATTCATACCTTCGGGGCTCGCAACCACCCTGGTCTATCTCTACCCTGTCATCGTAGCCCTGATGATGGTCTTCCTCCGGATATACCCGAGCTGGCAGACCTGGGTCGCGATATTGGCCACCTTCGGGGGAATACTGCTCCTCTCCGCCCCTTCGGGCAATGCCTCTTTCAATATCGTCGGCATCCTGCTTGCCGCAGGTTCGGCACTGTGCTACTCTTTCTATCTGGTCATAGTAAACCGGAACAAACGCATCAAAAACGTATCCGAGCACACTCTGACGCTATATTCGCTCCTTACTGGAACAATCCTGTTCGCCATCGTCCTGGCCATCCGGGGCGAAGGCCTGCTCACGGGAATCGACAGTGCCGCCGACTGGGGCAATCTCATCGGCCTTGCGATTATGCCCACGATGATCTCGATGCTGACCCTGGCGATTTCCACCCGCTACATCGGCCCCACCAAGACCGCCGTCCTGGGCGTCTTCGAACCCCTCACGGCGATCCTCATCGGTACGCTAATGTTCTCCGAACCCCTGACCGCCCGAATGGCCGCCGGCATCGCCGTCTGCGTTGGCGCTGTTATTTTCTTGATTCTTAAGCCGGGGAAGCACTGATTGCCGGACTGTTTCCATACCTTTATTTCTGCTGAGACAGTGCTTTTCCGTCCTAATAATGTTTTTTCGCCATGAGATTATTCTTCTCCGCCGAAGACTGTCCTCTCCGTCAATGAGTGTGTTTTTCTCAGCCGAAGATCTTTATTTCCGCCAAAATGACGTCGGACAATATAGCCCAAACTGTCCTCAAAAGCCTATTCCCCGACGTCACAAGCCGATATCGGGCTCTGATGCCGGCCTCCCCCCTTCCCCAGGCCCCTCAAATGGCACCCGCCTGACGTCACTTTGGCAGAAACCCGGCTCTGCCTGAGCGGCGGCGCCCAGCAGAAGACTGCAAGGCAAAGTTCGACGGTTGTGGAATCGAAGGCATAGACAGTCCCGATTCTGGTTCGCTTTTGCCAAGTTGCTACGCGTCACGGAGTCCCCGAAACCGAGGAACTTAGCCTTGCCGCTATGGGCCTCCACCGCCACGATCAAATCACGTAAACTTTCACGTCGGGAGAGTTGACCGAAAATAAGGACTTTGAGCTGATTCCAGCAGGAGAAGTGCTTTATGTCGCTGTCACCCTGATACTTAGCAACGATGCGATTGAACTTGCTCCTGTTAAGATGCGAAGCTAATTGAGCAAAAACGAACGATTGATTATGCATAACTGTCTGATTTGTAGACAAATTTACAAATCAAAACCGTTCGCCCCTCAAATACCTCCTAACTATCTAACTATCAATATTTTCAAAGATCTATATATAATTTTTTAGTGGACACTAATGATAGAGGTTATAAATGGAATGAGGTTTTATAAGCCATTAATTAATAGTTGTAACTCATTGATTCTTCGCACTAAAGCGTCAAACTCCAGGGAAGGGCCATAGATAAAGTAGTTTCTCATATTGACATAGTCGCTTTGCCAAGCCTCAATGAATTGCTCGGGTATCATAAAGTTAATTAAGGATGGAACTAGAAGGTCATAGTTAATATGCTTCTGGGCGTAATAAGTCCTGCGGTGCTCAACAATTGCATCATATAGTGCGCGGTTTGCTAAGGCATCTTGCCCATACTGGGTATCCATCAGTTTCTCTATGTCATATAGATGACGCGACATCCGCTCACTTCTAGGATTCTCTTTTTGAAACTCTTCCGCCAGTAAAAACAGTTTTTCCAGGAAAGTGCGGGTAGGAAGGACGGTCCTCACCAAACAATCGTTTCCGGAATCCTCTCCTTTGAAGGATTCTTCGATCAGCGATTGAATTATACGATTCTCCCTTGGTTCATCCATTGAAAGGCAACTAATCTCAATTTTCACACGGGGAGGAATATAACTGATGGCATTCTCTACAATTGAGGGATAGTGAAGTAGGATAACGGTAGGATCTTTATCTGAATCTATGGGTCGCAATTCTCCGTTACGATCTTGCACATGAGTCACGTTCTCAATGCGATAGTCTGTAATCCCCATACCTTTCAGGTTTGTATCTAGTTGGACAGAAAGGGTTTCGTGGATATACTTCCGGGCCATTTTACGCAATTTGTCACGCTGGCTTTTGCTGGTTTTCTCTACGTCAAAGAAGGAGTGATTAATCGCTAAATCGATGTCTTCGGAAAAGCGTTCAATTATGTTGAATCCTTTTGATAGAGATGTTCCTCCTTTGAATACTAATGACTCGCGACAACTGGTTTGAAATAGCGCCTTCAACACTGCGGTCACCCACCAATCTTTTTCAATTGCTACTTGGTTAATGCCCGGATGCCTTTGTTCTGTTTTCTGAAGCAGGGCAATACGGTCAACCAATTCGTTGTTAATCCACAATTTTCCCATAATAATTCGCTACAACATCGGTTTAACGATCCTTTTCATCCATACTGGCATCATATCCACGTCTTTCGCTAAAGCGCTTCTGTCTGGTTCCCTTGAGATGAGACTTCGAATGACTTGTAACGCCTCCTCTCCTACATTCTGTTGTTTTAGTGTTTTCAACGCTTGTACAAGGAGTGCGATAAGTTTCGTTTCATAGCAGAAGTTTTTCGGGACCCCTCGTTTCAGCCTTATTTCTTGATTCTCTAGTTTAATAATTCTTTCGCTCCCTGTTGTCAGATATGAATACTTCATCGGGACTTGGGTTGATAGTCCCAATACGTTCAACGCCGTCATCCCGGAAGGGAGGACTTCTGCATTATCTCGTGCGGCAATTGCTTGTACGATCTTATCAACAGAAGGTAGCACAAGACCAAAGCGACTTCTTCGCGGTTTGGCATATATCCCCTGCGCCAATTTTACAAGAAAACCCTCCTGTGTTAGTTCTGCTAATGTTCCGCCAACGAATTCTGAGTGGTACTCAGGGAAGTCAGAGCGAAACAAAACGCTATCTTCTGGCAAAGCCTCGATCCGTTCCCTTAGAGTAATGTTATGACGTTCAGCGTTCATGGACCTTTGAAATTTTGACAATTTTTCAAAGGCGAATATAGTAAAACTATTTCATATAATAGCGATGATGCCATCTTTTTATTCTATCTAAAAATGAGCAGAGAACACCCTATTTTTTTATGTATGGTTGATAATTAGCTCTAATTTGCACCATAATTTAACGAGTCAACCCAACGAATTAGCTAACAGCAAGTTAAAGGCATTGAGCACATTTTTTCAACGACTTTTCGCGGTTTCATCGTAATTTTTCCAACGACTTTTGGGCGCTCCAATGCATTATTTGGAACGAGGTTGTTGATTTGCTACGTTTTCACTAGCAAAGAAAATGAAGCAAAATGAGTGATAATGAGCTTAACGATGATTCTTCGGACTGATGGTTTCTTTACAAAGCCCTAAATACTGTGATGAAAACTGGGAAGACCCCGAACGTATACTGGAAATCCGGCAAAGAGCACTTCTTTCTAGCCATTCTCTGGGGAAGTTAGACTGACAAGTTCTAAAAATGTCATAGAAAAGTCATAGAAAATGTCGGAGAAAAATAGCTGTCGAGTCAGACAGACTGTGACGACCTCTCCCTCGGACTCCGTACGGGGAATCTCTTTTCCTCCTTGTAACTATCTAACGTACAGGAGCTCCGCAATATCCTCAAAATCTTTTTGGGAGAATCAGGCGGATAGGGAAAATGAAATGGACGGCATTTTTTCCTATCTTTACACACGCAACCCAATATGTAATGTCTATGCTCAACTGCATAAAAGTTCCCAAAGCCGCCGGTTTCGGAGAGATTGAGAAGTTCAACCGATTCGCCATCGACTGCGTTCCATGGCCCGATTCGTTCCCCTACAAGCCAAAAGTCGAGGTGTCGATAGCCCACAGCGACAATAGCCTGCTAATCCGTTTCGACGTGGAAGAAGAGGGCTGCAGGGCTGTCTGCACGGAGCCCAACGGCCCCGTGTGGGAAGACAGCTGCGTGGAATTCTTCGTCAAGAAACCGGAAAGCGACTATTATTATAACTTCGAGACCAGTTGCATCGGCATCGGGCTGGCGGGCAAGCGCAAATCGCGCTCCGATTTCCGCCACTTCACCCCGGAGGAGATGGCACAGATAAAACGACGCGCTGCCCTCCCCTGCCGCCCCTTCGAAAAAGAGGGAGTGACTGCCTGGAGCGTAGAGCTCGAAGTCCCTTTCAAGAGCATCGGCTTGGGAGCAAAGCAGACGGAGACAGATAACACGGTTCCCGGAACTCTGCTGGCCAACTTCTACAAGTGCGGCGACAAGACCCTCAAACCCCACTATCTGAGCTGGTCGCCCGTCCTCACCCCCTCGCCCGATTTTCACAGACCCGAATATTTTGGAAAACTCGAACTGATATGGTAACAGACCTCTATTCAATAGCCGGCCGTTTCGCCCTCGAAGGCGAGGCCACCGACATCCGCCCTCTCGGCGAAGGCTTCATCAACGACACCTATCTCGTCTGCATAGACAACCGCACAGAGCCGGATTATATCCTCCAGCGCAAAAATCACATAGTCTTCCCCGACGTGCCGGCGATGATGGACAACATCGAGCGGGTCACAAGGCATATCAAAGCCAAAGTGAAAGATCCGCTCAGGGAGACCCTCACCGTAATCAAGGCCAAGGACGGCAAGCTGTACCATAAGGACGACGGCGGCAACTACTGGGCCGTATGCCTCTATATCAAGGGTTCCAAGAGCTACGACCGCGCCGATACCCCGGAAATGGCCTGGCAGGGAGGCGCCGGATTGGGCGAGTTCCACCGCCTGGTGAGCGACTTCGACCAGCCGCTGGCGGAGGTCATCAAGGGCTTCCACAATATCCGTTTCCGTTTCTTCCAGTGGGATGAGGCGCTCAGGCGCGATGCCGCCGGAAGGGTCGCATCACTCAAGGAAGAGATCGGCTGGATAGAGTCGCGCCGCGAAATGATGCTCGAATTCTGGAAGAAGGTCGAGAACGGCGAAATCCCCACCCGCGTCACCCATAACGACACCAAGATCAGCAATTTCCTCTTCGACGCCGGGGACGGCCACCTGCTTTGCGCGATCGACCTCGACACTATGATGTCCTCCACCCTCCTCAACGACATCGGCGACGCCCTGCGCTCATACACCAACACCGGAGCCGAGGACGACCCCGACCTCTCGAAAGTCGGGATGAGCCGCGAAATGTACGAGGCATACATCGGCGGATATCTCTCCAAGATGGAGCCGTATCTCACCGACATCGAGAAGAGATACCTGGGTTTCAGCGGAATCTACATCACCTACGAACAGGTGCTCCGCTTCCTGATGGACTACATCGACGGAGACACCTACTACAAGATCAAATATCCCGAGCACAACCTGGTCCGTACCCGCGCTCAGTATAAACTGCTCACGAGTATGGAAGAGGCCGGCCTGGGAGCGGGCTGTCAATAAAGTTTCAGGAAGACCTCCATAGCCTGGTACTCGGCCATTCCGAGGGCGTCGTACTGCTTGGCGGTATTGGAGTTGCGTTCCTCAGCCCTCTGCCAGAACTCGCGGGGATCGTCGCCCGGGAAGGGGACTATATCCTTCTGCGAGAGGTGGCGGTAGATGGCGTGGCGCTTCTCTACGACCTCGCCGGGACTCAGGGGAACCGCCATATCTACGCGGCCAAGTTCCCATTCCATCCAGGCGCCGCGGTAGAGCCATACGTTGCACTTCTCAAGCCACTTCTCCCCCTCTTCGCGCAGCTGGTCGATGGCCTCGAGGGCAGCCTCGGTGCAGACGCGGTGCGTGCCGTGCGGGTCGGCGAGGTCGCCCGCCATATAGATCTGGTCGGGTTTGATCTCGCGCATCAGATCCTTGATGATATCCACATCCTTTTGGGTGCGGGGAAACTTCGCTACGCCGCCCGACTCGTAGAAGGGCAGATTCAGGAAGTGGGTGTTCTTCTTGGCGTGCAGGCCGAAACTGCGGACCGCGGCCTTGGCCTCCGAGCGGCGGATGGCGGCCTTCAGGGCCAGCAGTTTGGCAGGCTCCGGCTCTCCGGGAACCTTATCCTGGATCAGATGCTTTATCTCGGTGAAATTGTCACCATAGCCCAGCTCGGCGGCGGCGTCGATATGCTGAAGGACCACATCGTCGTGGACCGCAAGATCGCCCGAGGTCTGGTATGCGACGTGGACATTGTGTCCCTGGTGCACCAGGCGGATGAGGGTTCCGCCCATCGAGATGACATCGTCGTCGGGATGGGGCGAGAAGACCAGCACCGTCTTGGGGAAAGGCGTGGAGGGCACCGGGCGGGTGCTGTCGTTGTTGTTGGGCTTGCCGCCGGGCCAGCCGGTGATGGTATGCTGGAGGTCGTTGAATATCTCGATATTGATCTTGTCGAAGGGGCCGTAAAGATCGATGAGCTCGCCCAGGGAGTTCTGCAGATAATCCTCGTGGGTGAGTTTCAGGATAGGTTTGTTCACCTGATTGCAGAGCCATACGACAGCCTTGCGGCGGAACTTGCGGGTCCATTCGCAGGGTCCGATCTTCCAGGGAGCCACGACGCGCGTAAGCAGCGCACCGGCCGTCTCGTCCACATAGAGCGATGCGGCGGGATGGTTCTGGAAGCAGGTGGCGGGGCACATCGTATCGGAAGCACCTTCTGCGATATTGAAGACCGCCTGCGCCTTCTTTTCGCCCCACGCCATAAGGATTACGCGGCGGGCGCTCATCATAGTGTCGATGCCCACGGTGAGGGCCGAGGCCGGGGTATTGGCGATGTCGCCGTTGAAGTTGTGGGCCTGGCGTTTGCGTGACGCGTAAGGCAGGATTACGGCGCGGGTGCGGCTGCCGAACGAGGAGCCGGCCTCATTGAAGCCGACCTGCCCGTTCTCCCCTATTCCGATGACCAGCAGGTCCACGTTGCGGGACTCGCGGTCGAACTCGGCGCAATACTCCGAAAGGCGCTCCTGCGGAACGGAACCGTCGGGAATGTGGACATTCTCCTTCAGGACATCGATGTTGTCGATCAGCGAATGGTGAAGGCGGTAGTTGCGGCTCTGCATCTCGTCCTTGCTGCTGGGATAATACTCGTCGATGGAGAAGATCTCCACGTTGCGGAACGAAACCTTTCCCTGGGAATAGGCGTCGCTCAGCATCTGGTAGAGCAGCTGGGGAGTGGAACCGGTGGTAAGCCCGAGCTTGAACAGGGGCTTCCCTTCCGAGGGAACGAAGGCATTGACCTCCGAAATCAACTCACGGGCGACCTCTTCGCTCGCGTGGTAAGGGTCGCTGAAGAGTTCAGTATATACTTTGTCGTAGCCGTGGAGGATGTCTTTGGGGAGTCCGGCTTCAATCAGGCCTCCGTCTTTGGGAAGGGAAAAGTGTTTCATTTGCGAATTTTATAGCCGTAATATGCGTAATACATTATCAACAGATAGAAAGGCAGGCAGATCCAGTATGCGTTCTGGCTGCCCATCCAGTCCTTCATGAATCCGAAGAGGACCGGGATGAGGGCGCCGCCGCCGATGGAGGCCACCAGGAGCGAAGAGCCCTTCTTGGTAAACTTGCCCAGATCCACGATGGCCAGGGGCCAGATTGCGGGATACATCAGCGAGCAGGCGAAGCTGAGCAGGGCGACGAACCAGACCGAAACGGGGCCCGGGGTCAGTACGATGGCCAGCGACATTATGACGGCCAGCCAGGTGCAGATGCGCAGAGCCTTGACCTGCGAGATGTACTTGGGGATGAAGATGATGCCCAGGACATATCCCACCGCCATTCCGATTCCGGGCCAGATGGTGTAGCGCTCGGGGTTGGGAAGGCCGAGGTCCTTGGCGTAATCGAGCACAGTGAGGAGCGCGAGGTTCTCCACGCCCACATAGACGAAGAGCGCCAGGGCGCCGAGGATCAGGTGGGGGAACTGCCAGAGGCTCTTCTTGCCCGCCGCGTAGGGGCAATCCTCCTCGTTCTCCTCGCCCTGCGCCTTGATCTCCTCGAGGGGGGCGAAGATAGTAAGGATGCCGAGCACCACCACAACTCCGATGATGATGAAGAGCGGAATGTCGAGGTCGTTCAGGCCCACCTGCTCGATAGGCTTGCGGGTGACCGCGGCGATGAAGACCGAAGGCAGCGAGAGGGCCAGCGAGTTGCAGATGCCCATTATGCTGATGCGCCGCGCGGCGCTGTCGATCGGGCCGAGGATGGTGACATAGGGGTTGATGGCCGCCTGAAGGATGGTATTGGCCGTTCCACTCACGAAGCAGGCGAACAGATAGAGGGCGAAACTCTCCATCCTCGCCGCGGGGATAAAGAGGGCGAAGGCCACCGCGAAGAGAAAGAAGGCGAGCGACATCGTCCGCTTGTATCCGATCTTGTTGATGATCGAAGATGCGGGGAAACTGAATACCAGGAAGGCTACGAAAGTCGCCGCCACCACGAGGTACGACTGCGCCGAAGTAAGGTGCAGGTTATTCTCCAGGAAGGGTACGAAGTAGCCGTTGATGCCCACCGCGAAGCCCACGGTGAAGAACATCATTCCGATGAATGCCAGGGGCACTATGTATTTCTTGTTGCTGTCCATTCGGGTTTAGTTTTCGAGGTGATACTTGATGAGTCCCTCCATCGGGGCCTTGAGGATATTGCCCATCTTCATTCCGAACTCCTCCACCACGGGTTTCAGCAGCGGCTTGAAGTAGTATGCCACGCTGCCCACGGCATTGAACGTATATTTCGTATAGTCGGGATAATGGGTTACGATGAGCTTGAAGAACTGGCGGAAGGCGTCGGTCACCAGATCGGGGAAGTAGGGATCGAAGTCCAGGTTGTCGTGGATGAACTTGGCATACTGGGCGCAGAAGCGGTTGGGGAAGGGTTTGGTGTAGATGACGTCGAGAAGCTCGTCGTTGTTGCGGTCGAGTTCCCTGCCGACCAGTTCATAGACATTCGCCGGCATATTGCGGCGGATGTAGTCCGTGATCATGCGCTTGCCGAGGTTGCCGCCGCTGCCCTCGTCGCCGAGGATGAAGCCGCAGGAGTCCACGTTGAGCCCCTCGTTGCATCCGTCATAGAGGCACGAGTTGGCGCCTGTGCCGAGGATCGCCGCGAAGCCGGGCTCCCGCTGGAGCAGGGCGCGGCACGAAGCGAGGGTATCCATCGCGATGAAAACCGTCGTCACCTCGGTAAACACTTTGCGGAGGGTCTCCTCCATGAAGGGGTACTGGAGCGGAGTCACGCCCGCACCGTAGAAGTAGATCTCAGCCACTTCTGCAACCGGGAATCCCGCCGGAAGATTGGCTTTGATATCCTCGACGATCTGGTCTCCCGTGATATAATTGGGGTTGTAACCCTGGCTCTGGAAGGAGATGCGGCGATCAGTGCCCTTTTCGACACAAGCCCAATCGGTCTTCGACGCACCGCTGTCTGCTATGAGTATCATATTCATTCTTTATTCTTATTGTCCCAGATTCCGTGGAGGTCGGGGAAGTCGCCAAGTCCGTAGCGGAAGAGGACGACTCCGACTGCCTCAGACTCATTCGCGAACTCCTGGCAGTCTGCGAGAATCTGCTCGGGGGTCATGGGGATGGGAGTGTCGTCATCGGTATCGCCGGCCTCGGGACGGTCGCGGTATGTGGTGGTTCCTGCCCAAACGACCGCGGGTTTGCCCTTCTCGGCGAAATGATTCGCCACGCGGACAGCCCAACCGGCATCGTTGTTCTTGTATCCGCCGCTGTAACGGTAGATCATAGGCATCAGGATGTCGATATACTGTCCCATCTGGGCGGGATCCTGGCCGTAGTAGTGCTCGCTGTCCGGTTCGGGCATAAGGGCTGCGGAGAGGACGATCTTGGGATTCACGGCCTTCACAGCCTCACTTATCTGGCGGCAGAACTCGGTGACGCAGCCTGTGGCGGTTATCTCTTCCGAGGGATTGTGCTTGTGGGCGGTGCCTCCGAAGCGGATATAGTCCAGATGGATGCCGTCAACGCCCCACTTGACATACTGCACGGCGCGGGCGATGACCTCGTCGAAATATTCCTGCTTGTAGCGGTTGTTCTCGTCATCGACGGGATTGACCCACTTGCCGTCCTGGTAGAAGGCCTGGAACCAGATGTGGACCTTGCAGCCCTTCTTCTGGGCATTCTTGACGAAGGCGAGGGTCGAGTCCACGCCGTGGGCGGTGAAGGCTTTCTCGTGGAGAATGATGTTCTTGATATCCTTGGAGACCATCTCGTCGATGTTGACCTCGGTCATATACTTGGACCAGAGCCAGAAGGCATTGGTATTCGGTTTTTCTTCCTTGCAGGAAGCAAGCATCAGGAGCGCAGTGAGCGCGATAAGAAGTCTTTTCATAGTATCTATTTTGCAAACATTCCGGTAAAAATGGGCAGTTCACCGATTCCGTAACGGAAAAGGGCGAGGCCGTGAGCGCGGGATTTGGTGATATTGAAGCTGTCGCGGTAGAGTTCGGCGGCCGAGAGTCCCTGGGTATTGCTGTTGTAGGTCGAGACGCCGTGCCACGACTGGGTGCCGGGCTTGCAGCGGTCGGCGAACCAGTTCGCAACCGCGACATTCCTCGTAGAGGAGTAATTATAGGACGAAATATAGGCCATCGGCATCAGCACGTCTATATACTGCGTCATCTGGCCGGGATCCTGGCCGTAATAGGACTGGGCGTCGGTTTCGCCCATCAGGGCGGCTGAGAGGATCACCTTTGGATTCTTGGTCTTGAGGGCGGCGTTGGCCTGGCGGCAGAACTCCGTGATGGCTCCCGTACCGGTAATGCCGTCCTCGGGGAAGGAGTGCTTGGCCGCGGTGCCTCCGAAACGGATATAGTCGAAGTGGATGCCGTCGATGGGAGCCCTGTCCATATAGTCGAGGCAGCGTCCAATCACCTCATCGAACAGCGCCTGATTGTAACGCGCGGGAGTCGAGCCGCTGCGGTCGATAACCGGCAGGCGCCACTGCTGGGCGTCGTTCCACCAGAAGCACTGGAGCCAGATATGGAGCTTCATTCCGAGGCTGTGCGCCTCGTCGAGCAGGCTCTGGACCTTGGCTGTGCCATAATTCTTGAAGGCCCATTCGTGGAGCACTATGTTGCCTATTCCGTGCTTGCAAAGATCCTCAAGATCGACCGAATTGGTCGAGGACTGGTTGACCCAGATGGCGATGGTATTGCCCTCTTCGATGCCGTAGTTGAGTTCGCCGCGGCTCGGGGTGAGTACCGTGAACCATTTTCCGGTACCCTCGGGAAGGCGGCTCCAGCTGGTCTTGTCGGTCGCGACGCGGGAGTCGGCGCGGACATCGCTCTTCTTGAAGGTGTCGAGGGTCTTGCCCGTCGATGTAACGAGGGTGAACGAGTCGTTGGACTTCACATCCACATCTGCCACCAGATGGCCTCCGGCGGGAATCGTCACCTTGCCGCTGCTGAACACCTCCTTGCCTGACGCCTTCAGCGCGAGACCGCTCGTGGAGATATTCTCCACAGTGGTATTGGCAATCTCCACCCAGCCCGCAAGGGAGACCTCGTTGATCACCAGGCCCGTCGGGTCGTCGGTTACGCTGGCGTTGACTGCGTTTTTGGTCGCGGTAGTGGAGACTTTCCACTCGCCGGTCAGATCCGGCAGGCGGCTCCAACTGCCCGATGCCGAAGGATCGGCGAGGTCGCCGGCAGTGAAGCGGTTGATCTCCTTTCCGGAGTTGTCCAGGAGCCTTACCACTTTGAGTTTTGACCTGTCGCCTTCGCACTCCACGGCGATCCTCTCACCGGAAGAGAGGATCGTGCCGTAAGCGAAAGTATGGAGCACGGTTCCGTCAGCCGCGCAAAGGGTGGCATATTCCAGCCAGAGCTCGTTGGTTCCCACATTGGCAACCTCAACCCAGCCCTCCGCAGGGCAGACCTCGTTGATGATGATATTGCTGAGGATATGGGGAACTATCTTGTAATTGGCCTCTCCCGGAGTGGGTGTCGAGGTTATGGTCCATTCGCCGGTGATATCCGGTATGCGGGCATAACTCTGCCCGTCCTCGGGCTTCATCGTGGAATTGTAGTCGTACTCCAGCGAGAAGCTGTTGAGCATCGACCCCTCTCCGTCGGCTATTCCGACCTCCTCGAGGGTGTTGCGCAGCATCGGGGAGGAAAACTCCACTTTGTCGGTGCTGATGACGAAGCGGCCCTTCGCCTCCGCGGTCCCCTCGGAGAGGACTGCCACCTCAGACTCTATGGCACCGCCTCCGGTGAGGATAACCTTGAGTCCCTTGAGGTTGATGGTGCGGTCGGAGGTATTGTAAATCTCGATCCACCCCTCCTTGCCGATGCTCTTCGAGGGAGAGACCTCATTGATGATAAGGCCCTGCATATTGTCGTACTCCGGCTGGGGATCCGGCTTGGGGACGCAGGATACGGCCAGCGAGACGGCGGCTGCAAGGAATATGTATCTAAACCCTTTCTTCATTTGATCCTAGAAATCCAGTTCTTCGTATAAATGCATGTTTTCGTAGCCTTTGAAAGCGACGGTTCCGAGTTTATTGCCATTGTTGGACGCATCGGCCATCACCCACTCGCCGTCGATGAAGAGCTGCGAGATGACGTGGCCGATAATGCCGCTCGAGTAGTAGCACTGAGCGTGGAAATAACGGCCGGGGATGCCGCTCAGGCGGGCCATTGCCAGCACGGCGTGCGAGAGGTCGCAGCAGTTGCCGCCCTTGTCCCTGATGGTGCCGACGGCGCCCCTGCGGGTATTGTTATAGTCGAGCCACTCCCACTCGTCGCGGGCATAGCAGAAAATGGCGTCGGCCTTCTCGCGGACCGTAGAATTCTCGGTCACGCCGGCCTTTGCCCAGGCTGCGTCGCGGGTCGCCTTGACTTCGGGGGCATTGATGTCGCAATTCGCGGTGGAGTGGGTATAGGAGGATTCCCAGGTGTTTATCTTCTCGGGGAACTTCCCGTTCTCGGCATAATAGGCGAATGCGCGGCACATCATCACCAGCAGACCGGTGGAAGAGAGATTGGGCTCATATCCGGGAATCTTCATGTTCAGCTTGATCTCCTTGAGCTCCGTCATATTCCTGTACTGCTCCCTCAACAGCTGCTCGAAGGCGCTGAAGGGGACCTCTACGGGGACGAAGGGGACATCGGTAGTAAGGCTGAACGTAGCCGAAGGATAGACTACATCCTCTTCCATCCATTTGTCCGGATTGTCGAGAATCTTGACGGCGAGCGCAAGACCCGCACGGACATATTCACGGGTGAAAATATTGACTCCCTCCCATTTGATGACGCTGGGAAGTTTGTTGTCGGCCTCCCAGGTGGCATAGGCGTCGGCAAGGGCCAGTACGAGCTGTCCGTTATAAGTTGTTTTCCAGTCTACAGGATCGGGTTCCGGTTCCGGCTTGGGATCCGGCTTCTCTGCGCAGCCGCAAACGAGTACGGCGAGGCACAACAGTGCAAATAACCGTTTCATATCAGATAATTATGTAATTGGCAACCGTGGGAGCGGTCAGGCTCCCACGGCCGAAAAAAATTAATAGAGGTCGAATGCTACCTGAACATCCTTGAGAGCATCATAGACATTATCTTCTACGTTGTTGTCAAGGAGATACTTGTAGATACGGGCCATCACGAGGAGCTCACGCATAGGGCTGATGAGACCTTCGTAACCGGAGAGGATAAGGGTTCCCGAAGAGGTACCGAACTCCTGGAAGTTGCCGATTCCGTTCAGAGGGCTGTTGCCGGCATTCTTGATGAGGCCGCGGACAACATGCCAGGAACCGCACTTGAGGATGAACTCGATGCCCACCTTATCTATCTTCTGTCCATTGTAGGTAACGGTCTGGTCGTACTCATACCAGGGATTTGCATTCCACTTGTTGTTGGAGGAGTATGCAGGGACAACGGAGTTGAATCCTACGCCGTTAGCAAGGGTATATGCCTTGTTGCGGTCGGTCATGTCGGTGAGGAATGCCTCGCCTTCCTTGGTGCACATATTCATCAGACCACGGACAGCGATCTCCCAGCACTGGTTGGAGGTGTACTCCTTGTCACCGACCTTAGCGCTCCAGTAGGGCTGCCACTTGGCGTCATACTGGTTGCCTGCATTGACATAACCGGGCTCAGCTACGTAGATGGGAAGGAAGTGTACGTTTGTCCAGGAGGAAGAAGGATTGGTGGTGTAATTGTGGGTTCCGTCAGCATCCACGGTACCGACTGTCTTCTCCCAGACGTCGAGGCAGGTCACGAATGACTTAGCCCACTCCTTGAGAGTAGCTTCCTGCTTGTAGAGCTCGAAGTCGAACTTGGCATCCTTGAGGGCGTCATAGACGTTGGTAGTGATCTTATTGTCGAGCAGGTACTTGTAGATACGGGCGAGGACGAGGAACTCACGCATAGGAGCGATGAGGCCTTCGTAGCCGGTAAGGTTCAGGGTACCGGAGGAGGTACCGAACTCCTGGAAGTTGCCGACATTGTTCAGAGGGCTGTTGCCGGCGGTCTTGATAAAGCTGCGGACCACGTGCCAGGTACCGACCTTAAGCATGAAGTCGATGCCTACCTCGTTGATTTTCTCACCATTGTAGGTAACGGTCTTGTCGTACTCATACCAAGGATTGGCACCCCACTTGTTGTTAGCGGAATATGCCGGCATGGGAGCATCCATTCCGACACCGTTGCCGGGGGTGAATGCCTTATTGCGGTCGTCCATAGTTTCGAGGAATGCTTCGCCTTCCTTGGTGCACATATTGATGAGGGCGCGGAATGCGATCTCCCAGCACTGGTTTGCGGTGTATTCGGTGTCACCTACCTTCGCGGTCCAGAAAGGAGCCCACTTGGAGTCGTACTGGTTGCCTGCGGTGGTGTAGCCGGCGTTGGGATTGTCGATAGGAATAAAGTGGACGTTCTGCCATGCATTTCCGTTAGGGGTGCAGTGGGTTCCGTCAGCATCCACGAAGCCGACAGTCTTCTCCCACACGTCGAGGCAGGTTACGAATGCCTTCGCGAAGTCCTCGATAGTACCGGTGACGGGCTTGACATAAGGATTCTGAGCGATGGAAACCACCTTCTCATAGGTACCGGCAGCAAGGGTAACGGTTGCGCTGCGGGATTCGGTAACCGTATTGTCGTCAAGGGTGACGCTGATGGTCTGCTCACCTGCACCGCCGGAGGTCTTGTCGAGGTGGATCCAGGCCTCGGAAGGAGTCGCGGTCCAGTTCTCGGAAGCAGTGAACTTGATCTGCTGCGCGGGAGCCGCGGAAGCGTCAAAGTTCATGCTGGTCTCGGTGATGATGATAGGAAGTTCCTGCTTGTAGAGCTCGAAGTCGAACTTCACATCCTTGAGGGCGTCATAGACATCCTTGTTGATGTTATTGTCGAGCAGGTACTTGTAGAGACGGGCGAGGATGAGGAACTCACGCATAGGGGAGATGAGGCCTTCGTATCCCTCGAGGTTGAGGGTACCCGAACCGGTGCCGAACTCCTGGAAGTTGCCGATCATTCCCAGAGGGGTGTTGTTGGCGTTAGCGATGAAGCTCCTGGTAACATGCCACGAGGTGCACTTCATAAGGAACTCGAGACCGACCTCGTTAATCTTCTGGCCGTTGTAGGTCACGAGGTTGCCCTGGTTGACATACTCATACCAAGGATAGCTTCCCCATGCGCAGGCCTCGGAAGGACGGCTGATGGGAGCGGAAGCGAGCGACTTGCCGTTGCCGTAAGGGATCTCACCGTTACGGGAGTGGTTGTTGAGGAACTCTTCACCGGTGGTGGTGCAGAGGTTCATCAGACCGCGGATAGCGATCTCCCAGCACTGTGCTGCGGTATAGGTGGTACCGTCAACTTCAACGGTAACATAGGGCTGGTACTTGGGATCATACTGGAGACCCTGCTTCGACCAGGATGTGCTCGGGTTGTCGTTGGGGATAGGAATGAAGTGGACGCGCTCCAGAGGGTTGTTGTTGTCCTCGCAAGCGGAACCGTCGGCGCTCAGACGATCGCAGACGTTGGCCTCCCAGACATCCAGATACTTGACGAACTCCTGTGCGAATGCCTTGAGGGATGCACCGCCGCCGAGGTAATCGGTCTCGACCTTTGCGGGAAGCTTACCGTCGGAAGCATAGGCTGCGAGAGCCCTTGCGATGGTCACGATCGCACGGTTGGTAGAGAATGCGAGAGCTTCGCTGCCACGATAGACGATGGTCTGGTTGGGAATCTGATTCTTGTCCGCGGATACGGAAAGAATCGATTTCGCGATGGTCACGAGGTCCTCAGCGACTCCCTTTCCGTCAGCGGGGCCGTTGGTAACTGCGATCTCATCCTTGTCGTAGCTGTCACGCTCGGGATTCGAAGCAGCCTTGTAATCGAAGGGCGAGACCTTGTCGGTCTTGCCGTCAGCGATGTTGGCAAGCGCACCAGCCTCGAGGCAGAGGAACTGCGCGGGATTGAAGGTCTTGCCGGCAACGGTGAACGAGGTAGGGATAGCCCTTTCCTCTTCCCAGGAAGCATAGAAATCCGAGACGGCCGAAACCACCTGGGAGAGTTCTACTGCATTCTCGTCCGGTGTCGGAACGGGATCCTTGGGTTCACAAGAATTCAGAGTAAGCGCGCAAACGATCAGCGCGGCAAACAGGTAGAATACTTTTTTCATAATGATTTGTTATTGGTGATGGTTGTTAGTTGGTTTCTTTTGGAAGTTCCTTGATGACGCCGCTCTCGAGAAGATACTGCTCCGCCTTCTTGAGGCCGCCGGTCTTCTTGATGATGTCTTCGCAGAATTCATAGCTCAGGCCGGGATTGCGCTCCACCATGGTGCGGGTGAGGCGGTCCACGACTTTATTGTTGATCAGGTTCGCCATGACCATACGGTTGCCCTCGACGCGGCCGAGGCGGCACATGATGGTGGTGCTTATCATATCGCAGAGGAGCTTCTGCGACGTTCCAGATTTCATACGCGTGCTGCCGGTGATGAACTCGGGGCCCGTGATTATCTCGATGGGATAATCAACATAATCCGAGATGGGCGAGCCGGGATTGTTGCAGATCGAGCCGCAGGGGATTCCGTTCTCCTTGCAGGCCTTCATCGCAGCGAGCACATAAGGGGTGCAGCCGCTGGCCGATATGCCGACCACGATATCCTTGGGAGTGATGTGATGCTTGTCGCGGAGGGTTCTCCATCCCTCTTCGACATCATCTTCCGCCTCCTCGAGGTCGAGGACCAGATTCTCGACTCCACCGGCCAGGACGGCCTGCCAGATTTCGGGATCCACTCCGTAGGTATTGGGAACTTCGAGGATATCGAGGACCGCGAGCTTTCCTCCGGTGCCGCAGCCAAGGTAGAACATCCTTCCGCCGCCGCGGATGGTGGCCTCTATGGCAGAGACAAGTTTTTCGATATCGGGAAGTACGGCTTCGATGGCCAGGGGAACTTTCTTGTCCTCATTGTTGATGTCGCGAAGCAACTCGGCCACCGATTTTTTCTCCAGGTGGTCGTAAAGGGATGGTTGTTCTGTTAATCTAAGTGACATTTTGGTTAGAAACTTTTATATTTTGTCTGCCCGATCTGCTTTCCGTCGCGGAATGCGGCGGCGGTGACCCGCTGCTGGCGGTTGATGACGAACGGCATTTCGTAAAGCTGCGAGGAGGCCGTAGGCTCGCTGCCGTCGAGGGTATAGCGTATCTCGGCGCCGGGAGCGTCAACAGAAATGGTCACTACCATATCGTAGGGCGTATCTTTATGGAATTCTATGAAAGGATTGTGGAAGGCGTCGCAATAGCCCACTCCGAGGTTGTCGAGCCTGCCCAGGTGATGTTCGAGCCTGCGGGTGAAACCCTCCCAGTCCTTGGGACAGGTGGTCCAGCCGGCCTCGGCTATGGCACACATACGCGGCCAGGCCATATATTCGACCCTCGCCGGGGTAGGCATATATTCGGTCCAGACGCAGCCCTCGACTCCTATGATATACCTGGCCTCCTCCGGGGTGAGGACCGCCGGAACGGGTTCGTACTCATACATCGTGCGGAGCGTGGTCGGGCCGTCCATAGCCAGCGGTTCGCTGTCGGGATCGGCCTGCCAGTAATCCAGGTAATACTTGGGATAGGGAGCCATAACAACCTCGTGGTGCTGCTGGGCGGCCTTGATGCCTCCCTCCTCCCCGAGCCAGCTCATCACCTTGGCGTTGGGTGCGAGGCCTCCCTGGAGGATTTCGTCCCAGCCGATGATTTCGTGGCCCTTGGAGTTGATGTACTTCTCCATCCTTGTTATGAACCAGCTCTGGAGTTCGAATTCATCCTTGAGCCCGAGCTGTTTTATGAGTTTCTGGCAGTGCTCGCACTGCTTCCAGCTCGCTTTGGGGCACTCGTCGCCGCCGATGTGGACAAGCTTCGAGGGGAAGAGTTCGAATACCTCGTCCATCACGTCCTCGAGGAATTTGAAGGTCTCCTCCTTGGGGCAGAAAACCTGCTTGAAGACGCCCCACTTGGTGGCTGTCTCATAGTGGTCCTCAAGTCCGCAGGAGAGTTCAGGATAGCACGAGATGGCAGCGAGGGCGTGACCCGGCATCTCTATCTCGGGAATGATGGTCACGTAGCGCTCCGCGGCATACTTTACAAGTTCGCGGACCTCGTCCTGCGAGTAGTATCCCCCGTGGGGTGTGCCGTCATAGACGCCGCTCTTGAGCGAGCCTATGACAGTCTCCTTGCGCCACTGCCCCTTCTCGGTCAGGAGAGGGTATTTCTTGATCTCCAGGCGCCATCCCTGGTCCTCGGTCAGGTGCCAGTGGAAGCGGTTGACCTTGTGGAGGGCCATTATGTCGATATAGCGCTTGAGGAAATCCATATCGAAGAAGTGGAGACAGCAGTCCAGATGCATTCCGCGGTAAGGGAATCGGGGAGCGTCCTCGATCTGGCAGCAGGGCACCCTCCAGTCGGTCCCGAAGGCCTTGCGGTCGGCGAATATCTCGACGGGAAGGAGCTGCAGAAGGGTCTGGAGGCCGTAGAATGCACCGGCTCCGTCGCCGTAGTCGATCACTATCCTCTCCGGCTCCACGCGGAGTTCGTAGCTCTCCGAAGGCAGCCCGGCATCGAGGAAGTAGATGCCTTTCCCGGGCGATGAGAGGTCGGCCTCGCGGATCTCCAGTTCGAAGCCTGCTGCGGTGCGGAGCCTCCTGTTGAGGAATCCGGCGACGCGCACGATCTCATCATTGCCCGCTTCGACGAAGATCGGAGTGGACTTTTTAATGGTGAAATCACCCTCATCCACCTGTAGGTGCGCGGGACGGGGAATGACGCTTATCTCCTGCCCGGCAGGTGCCGTGCAGGACACTGCAAGCGCGATTGCGGCAATTATGGAAACTATCTTTCTCATTTTCCAAACTCCCTTGTCATCAGCACGCCCAAGGGCTCTCCGTCGGCCGTGAAGCCGCGGGCCTTGATGACATCGCCTTTATCGACACGCAGCAAAGAAGGTGCCACGGGGGACGATGCATCGGGCTCGGTGCCGTCTGTGGTATAATGGATTACAGCTCCTGGAACATCGATTTCGAGCTCTACGTCGCGGGGGTAATCCTCCTCCAGGTTCATATTCACTATGACGTTGTAGAAGGCTTTGCTGTAGTTGATTCCCCTTGCGTCAAGCCGTTCGAATTCCTTGGGTATGCGGGTGCAGAAATCGGCGAAATCGCGGTTTTCGTCCCTGCTCCAGCAGAATTCGGCGATGGCCGCGGCACGCGGGTATGCCTGATGCTCCAACTGCTTGGTATCGGGTATGAACTCACCCCAGACGCAGGCCTGCCAGCCGAGGATAAGGTCGCTCTTGGCATTGTAGAGCGAATCGCCTATCTGGGCTACGGGATCGTAATTGTAAGCCTTGCGCAGGGTGATGAAGAGATGGTGGTTCTTGGGCAGATCCTCTATCTCGTTCTGGTGATAGTCGTAATAGCACCAGCGGTTGGGGCAGAGGATAACCTTCATATCGCGCTCCATAGCCCTCATCGCGGGCTTGTGGCCGCGGTAGGACATGACCACGGTGCTCTCGACCGCGCTGCCGTCCAGGATTTCATCCCATCCGATGACGGTGCGGCCCCTCTCGCGGAGGTAGCTGTCGAAATGCTTCACGAAGTAGTACTGCAGGTCATCGACCCCGGAGAGGCCGAGTTCCCTGGCCAGGTTGCGGCAGTATGCGCTCGCGCGCCACGCATCCTTGGGGCACTCGTCGCCGCCGATGTGGATGTACTTCGAAGGGAAGAGATCCAGCACCTCGTCGAATACCTTCTCGAGGAACCCGAACGTCCTGGGCGAGGGGCAGAACACATCCTTCTTGATGCCCCAGGTGGTAGCCACCTTCTTGGGCTCATCGGGGGTGCAGGAGAGTTCGGGATATGCGGCTATTGCGGCGCTGGCGTGGCCGGGAAGCTCTATCTCGGGAACCACCGTGATGAAGCGGTGGCGGGCGTACTCCACTATGTCGCGGATTTCGTCCTGGGTGTAGAAGCCGCCGTGGCGGATTCCGTCACCCTTCTCGTCATAACCGGCGGTCTCGTCCCTCCAGGCTCCGACCTCGGTCAGGCGGGGGAATGCCTTGATCTCGATGCGCCATCCCTGGTCCTCGGTAAGATGCCAGTGGAAGCGGTTCTGCTTGTGCATCGCCATCATATCGAGGAACTCCTTGACGGTCTCCACGGGATAGAAATAGCGGCAGCAGTCGAGCTGCATTCCGCGCCATGCGACCCTGGGGGCATCTTCGATGTGGCAGCACTGCGCCTTCCAGGCGACGCCATCCACTTTCTTGTCGGAGTACGCCGATCCGGGCAGGAGTTGCCGGAAGGTCTGCAGGCCGTAGAAGGCACCCGCTGCATCGGAGGCAGAGACCTTGACGCGGCGGCGGCCCACTGCGAGCCTGTAGCCCTCTGCGGGCTGGCTCTCATCCTTCTCGAGGATGATGGCGCGGCCGAAGAGGTGGCGCTTCGCAGCAAGGGCGTACCCGGTGGGCACGGCCATCTCCTGGCGGAAATCGGCTGCGACTTCGTCGAACTCCGGGCAATGCGATACTACCGCGGTGCGGGGTCCCAAAGTGAAGGAACCGCCCTTTTCCGTTACCGAAGAGGGTTGCGGAATGATCGAAATCGAGAGAAGTATGGCGAGGAGGAACTTCATCTAGAATACTTTTTGGATGGTTTCCTCCACGACTGCCGAGTAGGCGGCAGGCATTTCGGGAGAGAGCGGATAGGGCGCCTTTATATATACGTGCATCTGCTCTATCTCATATTCGTATCCCTTGCGGTATTCGTAGGCGTGGGCCGAGGGCAGATAGGAATTCTGTCCGTTGGTGTAGCCTGCGAAGAATATCGTCTTGTCTGGATGGTTCGCACGGGCACTCGTCTGGTATTCGCAGAAAGGTTCTCCCTGCGAGAAGAAGAAAATCACGCCGTCGAGATTGAGGGCCTCCATATTGAAGTCCAGCTTGTTGGGAACCGGGCCTTTGTCGAAGCGCGAGAGTATCTCGGCCTCCCAGCCGCGGACGTCCTCGGCGAAGCGGGGGAATTCGGTCTTGTAGGCAACCGCGATGGAATCGGCGTGGGCGCGGACAGCAGCCGGAGTCACCTCGTCGATGAGGTAAGGAAGCTGCGCCAGGCCGGTGTCGAACTTAAGCACGCCCTTGGGCTTGACCTTGGTGAATTCGAGCGCCTTGAGGCAGTCGGCCAGTTCGGTTCCGATCTCCTCGGCGTGTCCCACGAGCAGGCAGCCGCCCTTGGGGTCCATATTGCCGGCGGCGCCGGTCAGCTGGAACACCTCGCAACCCCACGCGTCCTCAACCAGGCCGCGGGCTACGCCCGAATAATCGGATGAGAGCAGCAGGCTCTTGGGACCCATGCATACGGGATGGCAGGCGATGTTGTAGAAGGCGCAGAGAGGCTTCTTGCCGGAAATAATCTTCACGGCGTAAAGGTCGCTGTCAACAGGACCGGTCTCAGCCTCGCAGCGGTGGTAGTTGATGGGAGCCGAACCCTTGGCCACCTCCATCCTGAAGGGCTTGAATGCCTTGTCGTCGGTGATGGTCTTTACGGCATTGTCGATGATGGCCTCCACCGTGCGGATCTTGTACGCGCGGTTGGGGCCGCCGGGCTCAACCGAGGCTCCTCCCAGGCGCGGCGCGCTGTGGGTGTGGATGCAGTGCAGCAGAATGCGTTCCCTGTCGAGGCCGCTGCGGACGCTGATCGAATCGCGGATCTCATCGGCCAGGGCCGGGGAAATCTCCATCAGGTCGTTGGAGATGATGCAGACCTTCTGTTTTCCGTCGGTAACGACGAGGCAGTTGGTCTTGAGGGGGATATGGATGCCGTCAGAGAGTCCCTGGCGCGCCGCGAATCCGGCCAGCACCAGATGCTCATCCTCCAGCGCCGAGATTCCGGCGCTGGAGAAGTTGCATTTGAGTTTCTCTCCGCCGCAGGAGCACAGGCACAGGGCCAGTGCCACGCAGGCTATGATATAGAGCCTTTTCATAATTCTAATATCCAGGGTTCTGGAGGAGCTTGCCCTCGCTCTTGGTTATCTCGTTGCGGGGAATAGGCATCAGGTAGTTGCGGCCGTCCTCGGGGAAGTACCTGGGAGTAGGATTCTGGTTGAGGATGCAGTCGCCGTAGTCGATTGTGTACTCCTTGCCGAGCCACTTGTAAGTAATGATGTACTCGATGGGCTTGCCATAGCGGGGATCGGAAGTGAAGCCGGAGTAGAAATATGTCTTGCTGGCCGGAGTGTTAGCCCAATAGTAATTGGTATTGTTTCTCGACTCGTCGTACAGGCGGGCTACGCGATAGACAGTATCCATCTTGTTGCCCTTCTTGAGGACCATCACCTTGCCGCTTGCCAGAGGCACGTTCTCATAGAAATCAGCCATCTTCCAACGGCGCAGGTCGAAGTAGCGGATAGTCTCCGCATAGAGTTCTACCCTGCGTTCGTTGACCAGGCGGTCCCAGAGATTGTCGCCGGATTCGGTAACGTCAGGCATCATCACGTCGGGACGATGGCGGATCTTGTTGATGTAATCGCGGCAGATATCCTCCCTGCCGATGCGGTATGCAGCCTCGGCATAGTTGAGGTACATCTCGGCCAGGCGGAACCAGGGATAGAGAAGGCTTCCGGTCTGCGACTCGGAGATGTACGAAGTGGGGATATACCATTTGTAGAGTTCAAGTCCGCCGTGGTTTCCGCTTGCCGTCTGCTTTGCCTTGGATGTATATGCAGGCTCGTCGGCCTTGTTGGCAACGAGGAAATCGTCACGGGTCATATCGTCGTATTGATAGTAGAGAAGGAGCGGATCCTCGGTGTAACCTCCGTCCTTGTCGGTGCTGCCATAAGGATAGAAGGGAGCGGCTATGCAGTAGTAGAAACGGGGATCGCGGTTGGCGTAGGGATGATTCTCGTCGTATCCGGAACCCTCCTCGAACCACTTCTTGCCGTTTGCCATTTCGAAGTCGATCTGGGCGGCCTGGGTCGGGTGGAATGCTTCCCATCCGTTGTAGTACTCGACGGTGTAGAGCAACTGGGCTTTCTTGGTGTAGTTGTCGTCGGCATCGGAAGTTGCCACGAAATACTTAGCCCAGATAATCTCGGGAGAATCGAGGTCTTTCCATACTCCGTCGTAAGTGTCGTCGAGCTTGTATGCCCCATCGACATCGGCACGGTCCACGATAGCCTTGGCGGCATCGAAGGCTCTCTGCCACTTATCCTGGCTGTATGCGCCGTGGAATACATCTCCCGCGGGATGCTTGGGATCGTTGAAGAGTTCGGATGCAGCGACGAGGGTGAGGCGGCAGCGGAGTGCCAGCACCACATCCTTGTTGATGCGGCCCTTGACAGCATCTTTCGCTTCAGGGAGCATATTATACGCGTTTTCGAGATCCTCCAGAATGAAATCCACGCAGTCGTCAAAGTTTGCGCGGTCGACGGTAAAGTCATCGTCAAGGGCGAAGGGTTTCCTGATGATAGGTACACCTGCATAACGCTGGATGAGCAGGAAATACGACCAGGCGCGGAGGAAATAGACCTCTCCCATAAGACGGGTCTTGGCCTCTTCCGACATCTGCGATCCCTTTTCATTGATGTACTGAAGGAAGTAATTCATCCTGTAAACCCACTCGTAGGTACGGTTCCAGATATTGAGGATGGTGGTACGGGTATTGTGGGCCTGGCCGCCTTCCTTGATGTACATTACATTGTCGGGATCCATATATCCGGATGCGATGTAGCGGGTAGAGGTACCGCCGTAGCGGAAATAACCCTCGTCGGTGATACATCCTACGTTACCCTCCTGATATGGATCGGGCAAAACGGTGTAGAGCGCGTTCACATAGGACTCTGCCAATGCGTCGCTGTTGAAAACGGCATCCTCGCTGAGTTTGTCAAGAGGTTTCTTGTCCAGGAAACCGTCGTTGCAGGATACCAGGGCGAGAGCCGCAGTCAAAAGTAAATATATCTTTTTCATAATCGCTTAGAATGACAGTTTTAAACCGGTATTGACGATACGCATCTGCGGATAGGTCTGGTAGCTTTCGTCCGAGGTTTCGGGGTCGACGAACTTGAGTTCGGATAAGGTCAGCAGGTTGTAACCCGCGATATAGAAGCGAAGGCTCTGGACGCCGAGCTTGGGAGCCCACTTCTTGACGGGGAGGGTGTAGCCGATCTCGACATTCTTCAGACGGAGGAATGCGGCGTTGCGGGAGTAGAAATCGGAACGGTTGACACCGCCGTTGCTGACGGTAGAGCCGATCCTCGGATAGTCGGAGTCGGCGTTTTCCTTATTCCAGCCGTAGGTTGCGGCAAACCAGTCGAGGTTGCCGGATACGGGGTCCATCGCAGGCGAGTAGTAGTAACGCGCGAGAGCCTGTCCCTGGAGCAGCATCGAGAAGTCGAAATTCTTCCAGGTGAGGTCTCCGTTGATACCGAATACGATCTGGGGCACCGTGGTGCGGTCCATACGGTAACGGTCGAGGTTGGTGATCTTGTTATCACCGTCGAGATCCTCGAACCAAAAGTCTCCGAGGGTGGCGCCGCCCATCTGAAGATGATTTGTCAAATCTTCTTCGGTCTTGTTGATACCGCCTACCTTATAATAGAGAGCGGAGCCCATAGGCATACCCTCAAGTTTCATATAGTCGTGTCCCTCAGGCCAGGGCGCCTCATCCATATATTCGATGCGGTTGCGGGCGTAGAGAAAGTTGGCGGTCACGTGATAGAGCAGTTCGCCTCCGTAGAGTTTGTTCTCGTGGGAGAGCTGGAGCTCGATTCCGCGATTGGAGACGATACCGATGTTTTCGTCAGGAAGGCTGTTGGTCAAGCCCGTATAGTATGGAACGGAAGCGTTGCGGGTGCAGAGGATGTTGTTTCGCCTGGTCATGAAGGCCTCGAGTTCCCATCCGAGGAGTCCGTTGAAGATATTTCCGTCTATACCGACATTCCAGGTGCGGCCGACCTCCCAGGTGACATTGAGGTTGGGAATGACGCCAGGGATGATGAAGTTGACCTCCTTGTTGTCAAACATCGTCTTGTAGGAGTAAGCCGAGGTATATGAATAAGTGGTCATATACTGGAACGGGTCGATCTGGTCGTTACCCTGCTCTCCGTACGAAGCGCGGATCTTGAGGTTGGTCAGCCAGTCGACGTTGTCCTTGATGAACGGCTCTTCGGATATGCGCCAGCCGATGGAAGCTCCCGGGAAGATACCCCAGCGCTTATCGGCGGGGAAGTTCTCGGAACCGTCGTAACGGATGATGAACTGAGCCATATACTTGCTGTTGTAGTCGTATCCTATACGGCTGAAGAGCGAACGGCGGGCCCTTTCGCGGGCATAACCGTTTATCGCGTACCAGCTCTTGTCTGCGGAGCCGGCAAAGAACTCGTCGAGGATATCAGAAGCGAAGGAGTTGATTCCCGCCTTGAAATAGTCGAGCCTGTATGCGCTCTGCTCGAATCCGAACAGTGCGGTAACGTGATGTCCGCCGAAGTCGCGGTCATAATTGACGTTGACGTTGAATGCGGTGTTGGTAGTATGGGTCTGGTACTCGTGGAGCACGGGAGTGGGCCAGTAAGAGTTGGACCGCTCCTCGAAGAGTTCGGTGATCTCGTCGTAGCTGTAGTAGTTCCAGTTCTGCTGCCAGTTCTTGTTGAAGGTGCTCACCAGGTCATAAGCAAGATAACCGTTTACCGACAGGCCTTTGGTGAGGGCGCTGAGGTCCAGGTTTGCCGTGAAGGTGGTGTTGATGGTATTGATGGTGGTACGATCGTAGCCGGTAAGGTCCTGCACCAGCACGGCAGGATTAGTACCGCCGCGGAGGAGTTTGCCCTCATATCCCTGGGAAGCGCCGGCCCCGTCGGGGAAGTATGCTGCTCCGGTAGGCCTCATACGCTGGGCGATGTAGAAGATACCGTAGTTGTCGGAGGGGAACGCCGAGTAATTCTTGTGCTGCTGACGGGCATTGACGTCGACTCCGAGCTTGAGGAAGTCAGTCACCTGGATATCGAGGTTGGAGCGGAGGTTATTCTGGTTGTAGTTGGTTGCGCTCTTGTAGTAGATACCGTCCTGGTACTGACCGTTGAACTCCACGAAGTAGGCGGCGCGCTCGGAACCTCCGTTGATGCTGACGCCGTACTTGTGCTGTGCGGATACGGGTTTGATGATCTCGGCGAACCAGTCGGTGTTGGGATAATTGATGGGATCGTCCTGGTTGATATAGTGCTGGATCTGCGTGTCGCTGTACACGGGAGCAGCTCCGGTAATGGCGAGGCTCTTGTTGTAGGTGGTGGTATAGAGGACTGCGTCAGCGAGTTTGACCAGGCGCGTAGGGCTCTGCAGTCCGAGGTCGTAGCTGAAGTTGACCTTGGGGGCCTCTTTGAATTTACCGCGCTTGGTGGTCACGAGGATGACGCCGTTCGCCGAACGGGCTCCGTAGATGGCTGCAGATGCATCCTTCAGGACGTTGATGCTCTCGATCTCATCACCGGTCAGGCGGCTGAACTCATCTTCACGGCCTTCGACTCCGTCGATGATGATCAGAGGCGCATTGTTTCCAAGGGTGCTTCGGCCACGGATGAACATCACCGCGTCGTCGCGTCCAGGCTCACCGCTGCGGTTGTTGACGATGACTCCGGAAAGACGGCCGGCAAGGCCCTGGGAGAGGTTGACCGAGGAGTTCTTGACGAGCTCGGTACCGGAAGTGCTGGTGACCGATCCGGTAAGGGTCAGTTTGCTCTGGGTACCGTAACCCACCACGACAACCTCGTCGATGAGGTCGATGTCATCCTCGAGGATGATGTCGAGGGTCGACCTTGTACCGGGCTGCACCTCGAGGGTTTTGTAACCGATACAGGAATAGACCAGCGTCGCATTGGAAGGTACGGCAAGCTGGTAGGCGCCGTCATTGTCGGTAACTGTTCCGGACGTAGTCCCCTTGATAAGGACGCCGGCGCCGATGAGCGGTTCTCCCTTGGTGGAGGTCACCGTTCCTGAAACCCTGCGGGTCTGCGCACCGGAGGCGAACGCTACGGACAGCAGAACCGCAAAGATTGCGAATCGTTTGATGATCATTTTCATAGGCTAGTATTAATAATTGCTTATAATTCAATACTATAAGGGCAGTTTAGCACAACAGTGCAACACACCTTTAATTTACAAAAATAATAAAGTTATCGGATAAAACCAATTTCGAGAAAAAAAGTTGATGTTTCGTTTTGGTTTCGTTTGTTTCGTTTTCAAAACCGACTAAGAATCGGCGGGATTCCGTTGACGACCACACAAAACGGGAGATACCGGATCAAAAAATTTGCAGCGAAGAAAAAAATGCCTACATTTGCAGCCCCAAGAAAAAAGGAGGTGTCTGCATAATGATCATAGTACCTGTAAAAGAAGGCGAGAACATAGAGAGAGCGCTTAAGAAGTTCAAGAGGAAGTTCGAGAAGACCGGAACGGTCCGCGAGCTCCGCAACCGCAAGACTTTTGAGAAACCTTCAGTGAAGAAGCGTGCCCAGATGATGAAAGCCATCTATGTACAGCACATGCAGCTCAACGAAGAATAATCAAACTGCAACAGATAAAAAAAACGCCGGCCATTCTGGCCGGCGTTTTTTGTTCAGGTCACTCGGCTGGCTCTGCCGCAGGCGCCTCCTTGACAGGGCGCTCGTTTCCGACAGCACAGTGTATGGTACGGCCCATCAGTTCAGTACCGTCAAGTGCCTCAATTGCTGCATGGCCTTCTGCCTCATCCATTTCGACGAAACCATAGCCTTTGGAACGGCGGGTCTCCTTGTCGATGATTATACGGGCATTCCGGACTTCTCCATAGGGAGCGAAAGTGGAAGCGAGTATCTCTCTCTTCACCCTGTAGCTCAAGCCATAAACAAAGATATTCATAATAAATAAAAGAAGTAGGTAATAATTGTGATGAAAAAAGTTGTAACAAAAATAGACCTTTATTTCAATAAAACAAAATCAATTTTTTAAAAAAAATATGCAGCACTCATAAAAAACGCGAAATCTTATCACATCTTCCTATAATTTAATATGTTACAGACCGGATATCAATCGCACGAGCGCATTGAGCAATTTGAGCGCAAATGAGAGCAGGCCAGCCATATATGATGACAGCGCCCAGGAATCCGGAAACAACAGCGAGGCGGCCGTCAGGTAGAGGACTGAACCGGCCACCGGCACCGCCAGGAGATTGGTTACGAGAAAATACCTCGGGAAGGTGCCAAAGTAAAAATACGACAGCGGGGCGGTCGCAGCCTGGCAGGCTATGGCGACGCAGAGGGAATCCCACACCAGCGTCAGGACCCTGGACCTGGTATCGAGCAGCCCCCTCAGGAACGGAAAGAGGGTGAAAAGCGACAGGCACGCGCAGAAAGAGAGCTGGAATCCGATCCCGCGCGGAGCCTCGGGATTCGCAAGGACGATAAACAGCGCGGCCACGGAAAGCGCTCTGATGCCGTCTTTTCCGGAACGCATAATCGGGGAAAGCTCATATACGGTAATCATAAGCGAGGCCCTTGCGATGGATGGGCTCAAACCGGTCATAAGGGCGAACCACCAAAGAAAGGCCAGCACGACGAAACTCCTGATCCGGCGCAGGGGCGGACTCGCGCCCATAAAGAAGAGCATCCAGCAGATCATCTTGTAGATAATGCCGACGTGGAGCCCCGAGAGGGCGAGCAGATGCATCGCCCCACTGCGCCGGTACTCCTCCTTCAGGGAACGGCCGACGGCGCTCCTGTCCCCCACCGCGAGGGCCTTGAGCACCGCCTGCCCCTCGGGCTCCGCGACGAGTCCTCCCACCTGCGCCGAAACGCGGGCCTTGACCGCGGCGAAACGGGCCTCGAGCAGGCTCACGCTCCGCGCGGGAGGCATCCTGGAAACCTGCACCGAAGCGGCGCCAAGCAGGAAAAAGGCCAACAAAACGGGAACGGTGCGGGGACGCAGGAGCGACAGCAGGGCCGCCGCGGAGGCGAGCGCCAGATAAGCCGGAGGCGGCAGGGCAATCCACCCGCCGAAAAAATCGCCCGCCAGGAGGGCGAGCGTACAGAGGCATATAAACCTACCTTTCATCTTCCTACCTTTCTCCATTTGCGAAGATAGACATTATTTCGTAATTTTGCAGGATATATTTGAGATCAACTTATCAATTATAAACAACTAACAATCAAATGATCGTACTTGTATTGAATTGCGGAAGCTCTTCCCTTAAGTATCAGGTTCTTGATATGAAGAGCGACAATGACTTCAACCTTCTCGCAAAAGGCCTCGTCGAGCGCATCGGCGAAAAGATGGGCGCCCTCACCCACCGCGTGCCCGACCACGACAAATATGTAGTCGAGATGCCTATCCCCGACCATACCGTCGGTATCAAGGCAGTCCTCGAGCTGCTCGTCTCCAAGGAGCACGGCGTGCTCGAATCCCTCAGCCAGATCGAGGCCGTAGGCCACCGCGTGGCTCACGGAGGAGAGTATTTCAAAGGCAGCGCCCTGGTCGATGACAAGGCTTACGAAGAGATCGAGAAGCTCTGCGTCCTGGCTCCGCTCCACAACCCCGCCAACCTGCTCGGCGTAAAGGCAGTCAACGAACTGATGCCCGGCACCCCCAACGTGACCGTATTCGACACCGCATTCCACCAGACGATGCCCGACTACGCTTACACCTACGCAATTCCCTACGAGTATTATGAGAAATACGCCGTCCGCCGCTACGGCTTCCACGGCACCAGCCACAAGTTCGTCGCCGCACGCGGAGCCGAATTCGCAGGCATCGACCTCGAGCACTCGAAGATCATCACCTGCCACCTCGGCAACGGCAGCTCGATTACCGCGGTCAAGGACGGCAAGTGCATCGACACCTCGATGGGCTTCACCCCGCAGGAAGGAGTCCCTATGGGAACCCGCAGCGGCAGCATCGACGCCACCATCGTGCCCTTCATCGCAGCCAAGGAGAACCTCGCTCCCGCACAGGTCGAGAAGATGCTCAACAAGCAGAGCGGTCTTCTCGGCGTTTCCGGCGTTTCGTCCGACTGCCGTGACATCGAAGAGGCTGCGGCAAACGGCAACGCCCGCGCTTCGCTTGCCCTCAACATCCTCTGCTACGACATCAAGAAGATCATCGGCGCCTATGCGGCAGCACTCGGCGGAGTCGATCTGATAGTCTTCACCGGCGGAATCGGCGAGAATTCGGCTCCCACCCGCCGCGACGCCTGCGACGGCCTCGAATTCCTCGGAGTCAAGATCAACAACGAAGTCAACGACGCCACCCACGGCAAGGACACCCTCATCTCCACCGCAGATTCGAAGGTGAAGGTATGCGTCATCGCCACCAACGAGGAGCTGATGATAGCCCGCGACACAATGAACATCGTAAAAAACCTCAAAAAATAACAACACAATGATCACTAATTTCGAAGAACTCTTTGAAGTGCTCCGTTCCAAGAGCAAGAAGCGTCTCGTAGCCGCCTGGGCTGTCGACGACCATACCGTAACCGCTGCCGGCAAGGCTGTCCAGCTGGGTATCGTGGAAGCCACCCTCGTGGGTGACAAGGACAAGATCCTCGCAGTCTGCGAGGCTGAGAAACTCGATCCCGCACTCTTCACCATCGTCGACAACAAGGACGAGCTGAAATCCATCGCACAGGCAGTCTCGATGGTCAAAAACGGCGAAGGCGACATCCTTATGAAGGGCCTCTGCAGCACCGACAAGTATATGCGCGGCATCCTCAACAAGGAGAACGGCCTCCTTCCTCCGAAGGCAGTCCTGAGCCACGTCTCCGTGCTCCAGAACCCCAACTATCATAAGCTCCTTATCATCAGCGACATGGCTGTAATCCCCGCTCCCGACTTCAAGCAGAAGCAGGCTGAGGTCAAGTACCTCGTCAAGACCGCCAAGGCTCTCGGTATCGAGAAGCCGAAGGTGGCTGCCGTAGCCGCTACCGAGCAGATGCTCGACGGTATGCCCGCTTGCGTGGAGGCTGCCCTCCTGGCCAAGATGGCCGACCGCGGCCAGATCGGCGGATGCGTCCTCGACGGTCCTCTCGCACTCGACGTAGCCCTCTCCAAAGAGGCTGTCGCCATCAAGAAGCTCAAGAGCGAAGTCGCAGGCGACGCTGACTGCCTCCTCTTCCCCAACATCGAATCGGCAAACGTCTTCTACAAGACCAATACCCAGCTGTGCCCCGGTGTCCGCACCGCAGCCATCGTAGCCGGAGCTTCCGCACCCTGCGTCCTCTCCAGCCGCGCCGACAGCATCGACACCAAGCTCAACTCCATCGCACTCGCAGCCCTCACGGCATAAGAGCGGCGACATTACAGACATACCCTGCCGCCCCCTCCGGTGGAAGGACGGCAGGGTATCTGTTATTATCCGACCCGACAGCAAATGGCAGAACAGATACCCCTCGAACTCGGTACGGAGCCGGTAGGAAAGCTCCTTAGGAAATATGCGTTTCCGGCGATCGTGGCGATGACCGCCTCGTCGCTCTACAATATGGTGGACAGCATCTTCATCGGACAGGGATGCGGCCCTATGGCCATCTCCGGCCTGGCCCTGACCTTCCCCCTGATGAACCTCTCATCGGCGTTCGGTACGCTGGTGGGAGTCGGCGGCGCCACCCTCATCTCCGTGCTGCTCGGGCAGAAGAATTACGACACGGCCAAGAAGGTGCTGAGCAATGTATTCCTGCTCAACATCCTGATCGGATTCCTTTTTTCGGCCGTCTCGCTCATTTTCCTCGACCCCATCCTCACCTTCTTCGGAGCCAGCGAGGCCACCCTCCCCTACGCCCGGTCCTATATGATTCCGATCCTCATCGGAAACATAGTGACGCATCTCTATTTCGGACTGAACTCCATCGTGCGTGTCGAGGGGCATCCGCAGAAGGCTATGATCGCCACCATACTTACGGTGACAATCAACACGATACTCGACCCTATATTCATCTTCGTATTCGATATGGGAATCCAGGGCGCAGCAGTGGCCACCGTCATCTCGCAGTTCATCTCGCTGATATGGGTGATGCGGATCATCTGCGACCGCAAGCAGTTCCTCCACCTGGAGTGGAAGAAACTCAGGCTCGACTGGGCTATCGCCGGACGCTCGATTTCGATCGGACTGGCCCCCTTCCTGATGAATGCGGCCTCCTGCTTCATAGTGATATTCGTCAACAATCAGCTGAAGCGTTACGGCGGCGACCTGGCCATCGGCGCCTTCGGAATCGTCAACCGCATCGTGTTCCTCTTCCTGATGATAGTGATGGGATTCAACCAGGGAATGCAGCCTATCGCAGGCTATAATTACGGAGCAAAACTATACGGGCGGACTGTCGCGGTGCTCCATCTCACAATGAAATGGGCCTGCCTTATAACTACCACCTGCTTCCTGGTGGGTATGCTCATCCCGCAGGCGGCGGTCTCGCTTTTCACCCACGACAGCGAGCTCATCGCCATCGCTTCGCGCGGTTTCAGGATCAATGTCCTGATATTCCCTATTGTAGGACGCCAGATGGTTATCTCCAACTTCTTCCAGAGCCTTGGGCTCGCCAAGAAGGCCATCTTCCTCTCCCTCACCCGCCAGCTTCTCTTCCTGCTGCCGGCGCTCGCGCTCCTGCCGCTGCTTCTGGGCACCGACGGAGTATGGCTCAGCTTCCCCGTATCCGACCTTCTGGCCGTGATCGTGGCCGAGGTAATGCTCGCGCAGCTCAAGCGGCAGTTCAGGGAGAACACCCTCGAACCCGAATCTTTAGAAGCAAATTAGCCCGATATGGAACAGAATTACGTCATTTCAATCGGCCGCAGCATAGGTGCAGGCGGCCTTTCGACGGCAAAGGCCCTCTCCGAAGAACTGGGCATCAAGATGTATGACAAGGAGCTCATCACCGAGGTGGCCCGCCGCAGCGGTCTCAGCCCCGATATTTTCGAGAAGAAAGATGAGCGCGCCTCCCGCAGCAAAATGACATCGCTATTCGGTTTCCGCTCCCTGCTGCAGGGCAACGGTTCCATCACCACCGACAGCATTTTGAACGAGGAGAGCCTCTTCAAGATCCAGAGCCAGGTGATCCGCGACCTGGCCGAAAACGAATCGTGCATCATAGTCGGACGCTGCGCCGATTATATCCTGAGGGACAATCCCCGCTGCGCGAGTTTCTTCATCAATGCCGATCCCGCCCTGCGCGTCAAGCGCCTTATGGAGCGCGGAATGGATGAGGAAGAGGCCCGCCGCCGCATCAGCCAGGGCGACAGGAAGAGGGCTGAATACTATAATTACTATACCTTCAAGAGATGGGGCGACTCGGCCAGCTACGATCTGTGCATCGACTCTGGCAAGGTTAGAGGCGATATCCCGACTGTAAGGAATATTATTATCGATTATCTGAAAATCAGACATATACTGTAATGAGCATCAATTATAATGGAGCATATATGGCACTTGGGAGGATTCGATTCGCAGCAGACAAGTTATCCGCGCAGCGGATGACGCAGGATGCGAGACTCTACATCCTCCCTTGGGCCATATATGCGGAATGGTTATGATTGATGCGTTTAAAGGCAATTAATATGGCAGACGAAAAAATCATCTTCTCGATGAACGGTGTGAGCAAAATCCTGCCGCACAACAACAAGGTGATCCTCAAGGACATCTACCTATCATTCTTCTACGGCGCCAAGATCGGCATCATCGGCCTCAACGGAGCCGGTAAATCGACCCTGATGAAGATAATCGCCGGTCTGGAAAACCCCACCCACGGCGAGGTAGTCTTCGCTCCAGGATACAGCGTAGGCTATCTGGAGCAGGAACCCCATCTGGATGATTCGAAGACTGTCATAGAAGTCGTGCGCGAAGGCGTCCAGGAGATAATGGATATGCTCAAGGAATATGAGGAGATCAGCCTCAAGTTCTGCGAGCCGATGGAGGACGACGAGATGAACGCCCTCATCGAGCGCCAGGGCGAGCTCACCGATGCCATAGAGCACGCCGGAGGATGGGATATCGACTCCAAGCTCGAAAGGGCGATGGACGCCCTGCAGTGCCCTGATCCCGACGCATCCGTAGCCACCCTCAGCGGAGGCGAGAGGCGCCGCGTTGCCCTCTGCCGCCTGCTTCTGCGCGAACCCGACGTACTGCTGCTCGACGAGCCCACCAACCACCTCGACACCGAGTCCATCCAGTGGCTCGAAGCCCATCTGCAGCAATACAAGGGCACCGTCATAGCCGTCACCCACGACCGCTACTTCCTCGACAACGTGGCCGGCTGGATCCTGGAGCTGGACCGCGGCGAAGGCATTCCCTGGAAGGGCAACTATTCATCGTGGCTGGAGCAGAAGAGCGCCCGCCTGGCGATGGAGGAGAAGCAGGAGAGCAAGCGGCGCAAGACCCTCGAACGCGAGCTGGAATGGGTCAGGATGGCTCCCAAGGCCCGTCAGGCCAAGGGTAAGGCCCGTCTCAACGCTTATGAGAAGATGCTCAGCGAAGACACGAAACAGAAGGAAGAACGCCTGGAGATATTCATTCCCAACGGTCCGCGCCTCGGCAACAAGGTCATCGAATGCAAGGGAGTCTCCAAGGCATACGGCGACCGCGTACTCTACGAGAACCTCACCTTCTCCCTCCCCCCTGCCGGCATCGTCGGCGTCATCGGCCCCAACGGTGCCGGAAAGACCACCCTGTTCCGCCTGATAATGGGCTACGAACAGCCCGACAGCGGTACTTTCGAGGTCGGCGAGACCGTCAAGATAGCATACGTGGACCAGCAGCACAAGAAGATCGACCCCGACCTGACCGTTTTCGAGACGATTGCCGAGAATTCGGAATTCGTAAAGCTGGGCAACCGGGAGATGAACGCCCGGGCATATATCTCCCGTTTCAACTTCACGGGAGCCGACCAGGAGAAGAAGTGCGGAGTCCTCTCGGGCGGTGAGCGCAACCGTCTTCACCTGGCCCTCACGCTCAAGGAGAACGCCAACGTACTGCTCCTCGACGAGCCCACCAACGACGTGGACGTCAATACCATACGAGCTCTCGAGGAAGGTCTGGAGAACTTCGCGGGCTGCGCGGTTGTGGTCTCCCACGACCGCTGGTTCCTCGACCGCATCGCCACCCACATCCTCGCCTTCGAGGGCGAAGGCCAGGTCTATTTCTTCGAAGGCACCTACTCCGAGTACGAGGAGAACAAAAAAAGACGCCTCGGCTCCACAGAGCCGAAGCGCTTCAAATACAAAAAGCTGAAGGAATAACCTTAGTACTGCACCTCAATCACGTACGGGACGCCGTTGAGGACGTCGAGGCGTCCGGTGTACTGGGTACCGTAAACAGGCGAGAGGGTTGTCTCGACGGTAGTATCGCAGAAGACGGAGACATAGAGTGTCCCGGCCTTGGGGCGGACTATCGTCAGGACCTTGTCGACGCCGTTCTTGACATTCTTGTACTTGGCATTCTTCACGAATGCGAGGTCCTCGCTGTCGGCGAACAGGTGGAGGTCAAACTCCTCATAACCGCGGACAGGCTTGAGCGAGATGCGGACGGTATCGGTTCCTTCCGGAAGATTCACGGTAAAGTGATGATACTGGCGGTCGCCGATGCGGGTAAAGTCGGGATTCTTCTCCTCCGTGGTGCAGACCATATTGCGCGCCTGGTAGTTGACCAGTTCGCCCTTGATGCGGGGCTTGCCGTTGCCTTCGATGGCATAGAGCAGCATCGCTTCCATCATCTGGAGCTTAGGTCCGGTAACCGCACCCTCGGGATGGGGTCCGCAGCAGATGACGCGGCCGGTATTCTCGTTCTCTTTCCAAGCCCATACGGCGGCGTTGCCGTGCATGGTCTTGGGCTCATAATAGTAGTCGAAGAGAGCCTCGCAGCCGGGAATCATATCGTTGTAGTCCATATAGCAGCCTCCGTTGTGATAGACGCTGTCGATGAAGCGCGCGCCGTCGAAATCACGGAACTTGAGCGCCGGGGAATTCTCGGGGACAGTAACGGCCACATAGGTGTCGGCAAGGCCGGCATTGGTGCAAATATTGGGATAGATTCCGATATACTCGTCGTGAATCCTCTTGTGGGTTCCGGTAGTCGCCACATAAGCTCCCGCGCAGTTGCCGAGGTAGCTGCCGCCGGCCTTCACATAGGCGCGGATATTGGCCCTTCCGGGCTCGGTGATGCTGCGGCCGTGTCCTCCTCCGCTGCCGCCGTTTACGAACATCATCTTGAATCGGGGAGCTCCGTCGGGATAGAGCAGCCAGCCGTTGGTATCGTTCTCGCTGCCGATGAAGGCGTGGTTCTGCGAGAGGGTGTCCATAATGGTCGCCTCCTTGTCCTTCGCGGTGCGGAGGATCTCGAGGCTGAGGCCGAGGGCGCGGGTGGAAGGCAGGTCCTTGCGGGAGGAGAGATCGAGACCTCCGTCCATAAAGACATCTTTATAATAGCCGTCGTAATTCTGGGCCGTGAGCGCCGTCGCGGGACAGAGAGCCGCGACTGCCAGCAGGGAAAGCAGATACTTTTTCATTGTATTATTCATTGACTATCGTTGCGGTAATGATATAGGGAACGCCGTTGAGGACCTCGACCCTGCCGGTGTACTGCTCGCCGTTCTTGGTATTGATCACGTCCACCGTGGTATCGCAGAAGACCGAGATATAGAGGGTTCCGGCCTTGGGAGCATCCACGTAGAGGCTCTTGCCGGCTCCGTTCTCGACATTGTAGAACTTCGCATTGTCGTTGAATGCGGGCTCTCCGTAAGCCGCATAGAGGAAGAGGTCGAAATTCGCATAACCCTTCGCGGGCTGGAGGTCGATCCTTACCTGCTTTGTGCCTTTGGGTACCTCGAAGGTAAAGTGGTGGTACTGCTTGTCGCCGATAGCGGTGTAATCGGGATTATTGTCCTTGCTGCGGCGGGTCATATTGCGGGCCTCGCCGTTATACAGCTCACCTTTCACCTTCGGGGCGCCGTTGCCCTCGAGGGCGTAACGGATCATTCCGGAGAACATCTGGAGACGGTCGCCGCCGACCATACGCTCGGGATGCGAACCAGTGACCACCACGCGGCCGCTGTTCTCATTGGCCTTGTATGCCCAGGCATTGACCTCCTTGTGGATGGGGCGCTTGAGCTGATGAAGGGTGTCGCCGTCGTAACGGGCCAGGATTTCGGTCCCCGCGGGGAGCTGGTCGGTGCACATGAAGCAGCCGCCGTTGTGGCGCACGCTGTCGATCATCATATCGCCGCCGAAATCATAGTATTTGAGCAGCGGGCTCTTCTTCTCGACGGTGACGCCGGTGGCCGACTTGCTGAGGCCGGTGCTTACGGTATAACCCGGCCAGATGCCGCTGTAATACATATTATCCGTGAATTTCTCCTCGCTGCGGCTGTAGGTGCCCTTACTTGCGAAGAATGCACCCGCGCAGGTTCCGACATAACTGCCGCCGTTCTCGACGAACTTGCGGACATTGGCGAGGCCTTCGGGGGTGACGATCTTGCCGTGGGAGGTGGACTTGCCGCCGTTCACGTAGAGGACCCTGAAACGGGGTGCCCCGTCGGGATAGAGCAGGATGCCGTTCTCATCGATTTCGCTGCCGATGAAGACATTGCGCATAAGAAGGCGCTCATAGGCGGTCGCCGCCGTGGTGTCGCCGTTCTCGTAAGTGGCGATACGCTCCATCGAAAGGTTGAGATACTTGGCGGCCGGAAGGTCGTCATAGGTGTTGAGTGCCACACCGCTGTCCATAAAGAGATCCTTGTAGAATCCACTTTTGCGGGTCTGGCCCTGAAGAGCCGCGGAAATGGTCATCAGCGCGGCGCAAACAGAAATAAAAAGGTACTTCTTCATATTGATAGTAGTTGTTATTGCCTTTGAGGCCCTAAAGGTAGGCATTTGCGGTGGAGAAACAAAAAAAGGTTAAGACTCACCCCGAGGGGTATCGGCTTAGTCTGAAGAGGAAGCGATAATCTCTTTGAAAGCCTCATCTATGGATGAATACTCCTTTTCCACGCCATTTACCGTAACAGTTACCGAAGTGACATCGGTCTCATAAGAGAGGCCATAGCCGCGTCTGTAACGTTTATACTCGAGAAAGAAAAGGCAAACGCCAAGCGAAAAAGACAAACCAAATGCCATCCAGAGGTATAAAGAGGTTGTGGCATTCTTAAGAAACAACAATGGCAGAAGAAGAAAGAAACAAATTGCGAACAAAAGAGCGCCATTCTTAAAGCCATACCAGAAGGACTCCCCAAAAGAATGATGCATATGGATACTATGTGTAGCTACAGTCTTGTGAGGCGAATCCAATGAAAAAAGATCGACCCAGCATAGCGTCAACCCGTATTTATGGGCATTTCGGGAAGCTTCAGCCAGGACCGATTCTTCCTGCGAATAGCCACAGTCGATTACTATCATATCAGGAGTAAGACAGTAATCCACAGCTATGTCGGCCAGGTCATCATCCTGAACGGCATCCCGTCCGTTCATCGGAGGAAAGACATTTATCAGAGCCTCATATGCCTTTCGGAGAGAGGGATTCAAAACAGTGCGATCATCAGTCCTGAGCGGATCAGCTTCCTGCATTGTCTTGTTAATCCAAGACTCCAACCATTTGCGATCATTAATAATACCCTTCTTGTGGCCGAAAACCAAATGACATTGAAAACCCATAATTGCAGTATTATCACATCTCAAAGCTATAATTATCCTGAAAAAAAAGCAAGTCTCTTCGAAAAGAATCCGCCAAACAGCCGCACGCCAACCCGCTCAGGAACGAACTCTACGTAAGCCTCCCGTTCCCGGGCATTCGATATCGGCCTTCCAGACACATCTCCCCTTCTCTTAACCTATTCTGAAGGCTATTTGCGTGCGGCTGTTTGGCAGAAACGCTTAGGATAATGTATGGTTAGTTTAAAAAATAGAAATATCAACCTATAAGTTGATATTGTGAAAAAAAACTTCTATCTTTACGCCATAAAAATCATACTATGGTAGAATTTGAGCGATTGACAGATAGCGGGACTTTATGGGCAGTTAAGTATGATGGTGACAATGCCAATATTTTCGATATTATATTTGACCAATGGACTGACATTCAAGCATTGATAGCTTTCTTTAAGGCAAATGCAGATGACCTGAATGGTTATTTCCACATCACGGACATCGATACTGCCATTTTTGACACTTTGGAAGACGCTCATTCATTGAGATGCCTGATACTGGACCTAAAACCGGAAGATAGTTTGGATTCACTATTCCGCCCACTGGAAAACACCAGGTCGTCAGAAATGATTCTCAGCCGCGAAAAAGCAAAAGGCAGGTGCAGAAGACACTCGTCTTGGCTGAGATTATACGCAATCAGGCTCGATTCAGGCAGATATATCATAACAGGAGGAGCAATCAAACTGACAGCGACAATGCAGGATAGGGAGCATACACTAAATGAATTAAGACGATTGAACTATATCAGAGATTATTTAACACAATTAGGGGTATTTGATTATGACAGCTTTGAAGAATTCAACAACGAAGACTGAAGATAAGGAGCTGACAATCCTGGAAAAGCATGAAATCAGTACCGATTGGAGGGAAAAGGCCCTGTGGTACAGAGACAACCACAAGTGGTTGATGTATTCCAGATTCATTGCTTTAAAGACCTTGAAGCGGCTTGACGAACTCAATCTTTCACAAAAACAACTGGCAAGGATGTTGGATTGCTCGCCACAATACATCTCAAGATTACTTAAAGGCACTGAAAACCTTACGCTAAAAACAATCTCTAAAATAGAGGAATGCCTTGACCTCGACCTCATTTCGAGTGCCTTGTCTTTCGTCAGGGGATACGATATGGATAAAGACTCCGGATATCACCGCGTTGCAGAACCCATCCCTTCCGAATATGGGCACGAATAATCTTTATCCGCTATTTCAAATTGCAATCAGATACAAGAGTATCAGCGGGGACTGGATTTTTTTGTAAATTTGCAGGATACAATTCAGTTGCGGAGCCATAAATATATTTGAGAGTTTCAGCCAGATGAAAGAGATCGAAGAAGACGAACTGCAGATGCAGCAGACAGAGTACGGTGACGAGAGCATGACCCATCTCGAGGATATCGAGCATATCCGACTGCGTCCGGGAATGTACATCGGCCGCCTTGGCGACGGTACCGCCCCCAACGACGGAATGTATGTCCTGATGAAGGAGATCATCGACAACTCCATCGACGAGTTCGCGATGGGATTCGGCAAGGTCATCAATATCAAGATAGAGGACAAACTCATCTCCATACGCGACTTCGGCCGCGGCATCCCCTTCGGATTCAATCCCAAGACCGGCCTCAACAACCTCGACGCCGCAGTGAGCAAGCTCCACACCGGAGCCAAGTACGACAGCGAGGTGTTCCAGAAATCGGTGGGTATGAACGGCGTCGGCCTCAAGGCCGCGAACGCCCTCTCATCTGAATTCACCGTGCAGTCCTTCCGCAACGGCGAGACCCTGCGGCTCGAGTACCGCAAGGGAAAGATAGTCAACCCCGACTACACTGTCCAGCCCACAACCGAGAAGAACGGAACGCTCATCACCTTCATCCCCGACGACACCCTCTTCGAGCCCTACGAGTACAACTACGACTACATCGAGGCGATGCTGCGCAACTACGCATACCTCAACGTAGGCCTCAAGCTCAACTTCAACGGACAGGAGTTCAAGTCGGCCAACGGCCTTCTGGACCTCGTCAACGAAGGCATGGAAGAGGAGCCCCTCTACGAGCCGATACATCTAAAGACAGACGACATCGAAGTGGCCTTCACCCACGGCAACGGCTACGGCGAGAATATAAACTCATTCGTCAACGGCCAGAACACCACCCTCGGCGGAACCCACCTGGCGGCCTTCAAAGAGGCGGTGGCCAAAGTGCTCAAGGATTTCTTCAAGAAAGACTTCAACCCCGTGGATGTGCGCCAGAGCATAATAGGAGCCGTCAGCGTCCGCATCCAGGAGCCAGAATTCGAAGGCCAGACCAAGGTGCAGCTCGGTTCCAAATATATGTGGCAGAACAAGCAGGACGGCACCCACGGCCCGACCATCCTCAAGGAGATGACCGACTTCCTGATGGCCGATCTGGACAACTACCTGCACAAACACCTCGACGTGGCCGACATAATCCTCAAGAAAATACAGGATTCGGAGCGCGAGCGCAACGCCATCTCGAGCATCAGCAAAAAGACCAAGGCGCGCCTCAAGAAGGCCAGCATACACAACAAGAAACTGCGCGACTGCCGCATCCACTACGGCGACAGGAACCCGCTCGCGGAGCAGTCCACCATCTTCATAACGGAGGGTGACTCCGCATCGGGATCGATCACCAAGAGCCGCGACGCCAACACCCAGGCCGTATTCAGCCTGATGGGCAAGCCCTTCAACTGCGCCAAGGCCTCGAAGAAGGATCTCTATGTGGACAAGAACGTGGAACTCTGCCTGCTGCAGAGCGCCCTCAACATCGAGGACGGCGTGGAAGGCCTCCGCTACAACAACATAGTCATAGCGACCGATGCCGACGTGGACGGAATGCACATCCGCCTGCTGATGCTCACCTTCTTCCTCAAATTCTATCCCGACGTGGTCCGCGCGGGCCATCTCTACATCCTGCAGACCCCCCTCTTCCGCGTCCGCGACAAGAAGACCAATATGTACTGCTACAGCTCGGCCGAGAAGGAAGCCGCGCTCAAGAAGCTGGGCAAGAGCGCCGAGATTACGAGGTTCAAAGGACTCGGCGAGATCTCACCCGACGAGTTCAAGGGATTCATCGGCGAGGATATGCGCCTGGAGGTCGTCCGTCTCACCAACGAGGACAAGATCAGCGACCTGATCGACTTCTATATGGGCAACAATACGCCGGTCCGCCAGAAATTCATCCGGACGAACCTGCGCAGCGACATTAACAATGTCGAGGAAGAGCAGTAATAATTACTGTAAAAGTTTCTGGAAATAATCCCGTACCGCATCGGATTTGATGCGGGCGGTTTCCTTTTGGACCTGCTCCTTCTCAGAAGCGGAGAGGTCGCGATACCATATCTGGAAATAAACGGCCGCCTTGGAGTGCGAATGACTGTCGAGGATAGACTCCAAAGCCTGGGGATTGCTCTTCGCAGCATTGAAGAAAAGCTTCCCGCCAAGGGCGCAGACAGGCCCGTTGACGCCGTTGAACTCTTCGATCTCCTTCAGGAGCGTTTCAACGTCGGAGGACTGCCAAACCTTGCGGCGCTCCAACTTCGGCCAGCCGAAATGCTGGCGGCGGAAGAGCTCGTAATTGCCGGCCTGAAGGCTCACCAATTCCACCTGGCCGTCACCCGAGACAGAATACTGCCTCCTGCTGGGAGGATACCAGCCGCGCCAGGAGATGGAAGAATCATAATATTTCAGGAACGAGAGCGCCTCGGGAAGAACAGTATCGATGGCTGAAGCAACGAGGAGTTTCGCCGCTGCGGCCTCATCCTTGGCATAGAATCCCACGTTCTTTCCGGCAATGCGGCACATTCCCTTATAGACACTGCCGGGGATTACCTGCTGGAAGCCGGGCGTCGCCATGAATACGGCCGAAGCCCCCTCAATCCCGCCGTCGAGGGCGACCACGATAGTCGTGGGGGCCCCATAGGGATTGGGGAGGCTGTCGATGCCTGAGGCGAAAGCTACAAGAGAATCCTGCAATGCCGATGAGGTGAAGACGACCGGGGCCGGCTCAACCTTCTCTCCTCCCCTCTTGCACTGGCACAGAAGCACCAGAAGCAGGGAAAGAATCAGCAAAGACCTGTACTTCATCTCGCTTATTTGACTCGCTCGCCGTATGAACGGTCGGTCGTATTGACGCGGATGACTTCGCCCGTATTGATAAAGAGAGGAGCCATGATCTTGGCGCCTGTCTCGAGGGTTACCTCCTTGAGGGCGTTGGTCGATGCGGTATCACCCTTGACTGCGGGCTCGGTGTAGGTAACTTCGAGCTCGACATAGGTAGGGAGTTCGCAGGTAAGCACGCGCTCCTCGTCGCCGTCAACGTGGAATACCATTTCGACGACCTGTCCTTCCTTCATAAGGTCGGAGTTCTCGATGAGATCCTTCTGGATGGGAATCTGCTCATAGGTCTCGGTATTCATAAAGTTGAAAGCGTCCTCGTCGGCATAGAGGAACTGGTACTCGCGGTGCTCGACCGTGATGACGTCGATCTTCTCGCCTGCGTTGAAAGTCTTTTCGAGGATGCGGCCGTTCTCGAGGTTACGGAGTTTGGTCTTGACGAATGCGGGGCCTTTGCCGGGCTTCACGTGCTGGAACCAGACGATAGAGCAGGGCTTGCCGTTGAAATCGAGGTAAAGACCGTTCTTGAAATCAGCTGTTGTTGCCATATGATGATTGGTTGGTTTTCAATAACTCGCAAATATAGTAAAAATTATTTGTAGAGTTTACCGGCGGAGATGTGATCCCACTTGGCGGGGACCCTGTCCACGTCGTTAACTGTCTCATCTATGCGGAGGTTACGCTGTCCGACCGCCATGTTGTCGATAAACCACAGCACGTCGTCGATATTGTCGTTCATCCTCGAAGCCACGCTGTGCCCCTCCCCTTCGAAACGCATGATCTTGTAGGGGAAGCCCAGCTTCTCGAACCTGGCTGCCAGGACACTGCTGCCGAAGAAGGCCTTCTTTCCGAACTGTATCTTCTTGTAGGGCACTATCTTGTCGGCATTGCCGTGGAGGAAGAAGGTCGGAGAAGGATTGTGGACGGTGTAGTCGCACGCCCCCTCGTTGGAATAGACCGCTCCGGCGAAGGAGATGATTCCTGCGAAGCGGAAATCCTCGGGGATTCCGGCCGTCATAGGGGTGCGGTTGGCAAGCTCATAATCGGCCTGGAGGGAGGCGATGGCGCCTGCGCTGCTGCCGCACAGGAGGATGCGGGAAGGATCGACTCCCCACTCCGAAGCGTGGTCCAGAATGCAGTTGAGGGCCCTGAAAATATCCTCCGCAGCCATATGCACGGCATTGTCCAGGGGCTTGACCATCGAGAGCAGACCCTTCATCCTGACGCCCCTCAATCCGAGGCGGTAGTTAGTGGCAGCCACCAGATATCCCTCATCGGCAAGGGCGCGGCAGAAAGCCTGGTTGCTTTCGGAGCGCTGGTTGTTGTCGATGAAACCGCCGCCGTAAGAATAGATCACGCAGCGGCCGTTGGCGGCCCACTGGGGAGGGACATAGAGATCCATCGCGAGTACAGCCGTATCGATTGTGGCGAATACCACGCTCCTGTCGTACAGGCGCACTTCGGATCTCTTTTCCTGCAATTCATTCTCCTGTGCCAAAGCGGCGGCGGGAAAAGCCGCCGCCGCCAAGAAGGCACAGAGAAAGACTCTGAGTCGGTTCATACCATTTTACTGTTTTTCAAGGGTAAACGGCAGGTAGTTGCGGAGGAAGACAGTATTTGCGGCTGCCGCCCCGTTATTGCTTGCCGGACCGCGGAATACCAGCTGAAGATACTCATAGTAATTGCCGCCGCTGCTGTTCCACATTCCGGTTATCCTTGCCATATTGCCTTCCATCCTCGTACCGCAGGCCGCATTGTAGTCGCCGCCGGTACGGTAGTAGTTCGACGTGCCGTTGGAATAGAGGCCGTAGAGATACATTGCCGAGAAGACATAGGTGGAATAGGTATAGGGCGAGGAGATGACGCTCGCGGTGGAAGATGCTACGATACTGAAGGTACCGTCGGTATTGTAAACCGCATTGACGGGGAAGTCCGTGCCTCCGAATCCGGTTATCACATACGACTTGCCGGTCTCTTTGGCCGCGATGGTGATAGTGGAGACGGCATTGGTATTCGAGGTAGCCTTCCAGGTTCCCAGCCAGTAATTGTAGGCCGCGGGGGCCGTGGAGATGAGCGATGAGGAGTACTTGCCGGTAGCCGAGCCGTCGGCATTGACTCCCACTGCGAAGGCATAATATGAACCTGCAGGATAACTCTCTGCCTGGAACGAGTTCAAGCCGTCGCCGCTGAAGAGGAATGCCTCGAGCGGATAGCTCTCGTAGTACTCTACCAGTTCGGCCAGTTCGGCAGTAACCTTGGGAAATACATAGAGTTCGGCAAACTCGTCCATCGTCATCCCGCTGGACTCATACTCGGAACTGGGAACTACGGTAATGTAGTATGTTCCGTCGGAAGCATTGCCCTCTACGGCGAAGTTCTCGTAAACGTATTCGTGCCAGTAATCCCTGCCGGCATAGGAGAGTTTCCAGCCGTCATTGACGGTGAATGCGGGGCTCTGCACGATGGAGAAAGAACTTTTCACAGAACCGATCGAATACGACACGGTACCGGTGCGGACAGCGCCGGTGGTATTGGACTCTACAGCGATGGTAACCTTGTCGGAGGTCTTGCTGACGCTGATCCAAGGGTCTTCGCTCGAAATGTTGAGCACACCGTTGGTCGAATACTCATATTCAAGAGTATGATTCTTGCTGTTGAGCACCTGGTCCGATACGGAAAAGCCCTTGACGATAAGTCCGGACTGGTGTACGGTTATGCCGAGGGTTTCGCTTCCGGAAGTGAGGGTTACGCGCGAATAGCGGGTCTCGTTGCTGGTGTTCTCGCCTACGGTCACAGTTACCTGCGAACCGCTCGCGGTTGCAGTGCACCAGTCACGGTCCGTAGCGACCGTAAAGGAATTCTCGGCCTTGACCGTGAAAGAGGAGGTACCGCCCGCAGGTTCGAAGACCAGGTTGGACTGCTCTATCGACATCGTCTTGGTGGGAGCCACCCATACGGGCTCCTGCTCAACGCAGGAAGCAAAACCTGCTAAAACCAGAAGGACGGATGCGTATCTTAAGATATTTTTCATATTGTTTCCTCCCTATTTCTTGGTGAACGAACTTAAATACGCCAAACGGAAATTGGTCTCGGGGAAGTGCCACGAAGTATCGACGATTCCGCTGTTGCCGCTTCCGCTGCTGTGACGCTGGTAGAGTATGAAGGAGTCGCAAGGCTTGCCGGCTGCCGAAGGTCCGGGCACCCAATTGATCTTGAAGTGGGCGGCATCGGCGTCGTAAGAAGCCTGGTCAAGTTCGCTCTTCATTCCGTAGTTTGTGCTGTACCAGAGGCTTCCACCCGCCTTGAGGGCCCACGGCGAGAACCAGTAGGTATATTCGCCGCTCGAGCCGATGGTCTGTCCCATAAGCAACAGCGAACCTGAACCGAGATCGTACTGCACCACAAGGGTATAATTGGGATTCATTCCAGAGAGAGTGTAACTCTTGAGATGTTCCTTGGCCTCGAGTTTGACATTGAGAGTGTTACTTTCATTGTAGAGAAGGGTGTACTCGCCGATATACTCATCATATGCGAGCCATCCGTCAGGAACGATTCCGGCTATGCTTACGCCTGCAAGCGAGAGCGTACGCTCGCTGGAGGACCAGGCGATATCCTGGACATCCATCTGACTGAGCATTTCCTTGAAACTTGCGGGCACATCAGTCGCTATGCTGTCGACCATTGATGCCACGCTCCTGCTGAGCCTGATGCCGTTTTCGGTGAAAACGAAGGGCAGATTGATCGCATCCGTCTCTGTGGCTGCGACATCACCCGAAGCGGGAACGAAGTAGTTGATGTACAGATGACGGTTATCGCGGTCGAGATCGGCGCTGATGTTCTGCGAGGGATTCTCGAACCGTGTGATAAGCATCCCGTTGATGGTCGCCTTGACATTGGCCACGAACTCTGCCGGCTCTTTGTCAAGGGGATAGAGATTGATGATCTCGCCTCCCCTTTTGCCCTTGAGTCTGACGCATTCGGGTTTCGCCTCGAGGATCAGGAACTCGAAGTCGCCTCCGAGTGCCTTGTAGTGGCCGGTCTGGCCATATCCGTTGAGCGATGTACCCGAAGGGGTGCTGTAGTAATGAAGCACATAGTTGTTGTCGTCAAACGAGAGGACGGGACCGTCATCGGTGGACATCTTGTAAAAAGAGGTATAACTCTTGGCCGGATCCTCGCACATCTCGCCCCAGGCGGTAACCTTGTCCTTATCGAACTTGACGGCGATGGCATATCCACCACTCTGGGCGGAAACATTGTCCTCATCCATAAAGTCGTCCATGCGCCAGCCGTAGGTGGCGCCGGTAAGGACCTCCTGGGCGCTCTTGAGCGCCTCCTGCATCCTTATGGAAGCGTTCTTGTCAAAAATGGGTTTCTCATCCCCGACGCAGGAAGCGGCTGCCATCGACACGGTGACGGCCAGCAGCACAAAAAGTAAAGATTTTCTTGTTTTCATATCGTTCTGCGTTTAAGGATTAAAGAATCTCAAGGCTGTGGAGATCGACATTTCCGGCCATCACCTCGGCCTGGCGGCGGAGAACCGCGTCGCGGAGGTCGTCGAGCACGATACCGAAGGTATCGAACATATAGGACTTGACGATGCTGATCTTGGTGGAGATGCGGTCAGCGCCGGGCGCGCCGTCCGTTCCTGCGGCCTCGATCTGGCTCTGCCACCATTCTGCGGTGTTTGTCACATACATCGCCATGCTCTCGGCGAAATCCTCGGTGTCGGAGTGCTGCGCGTAACGGGTGATGAATCCACGCTGCAGGTAGTCCGAAGAGTACTCGGTGGCATTCCAGCTGTCGGCCAGGTATCCGTCGGATGAACCGCCGTTGACCTGGGAGAAGCTTACGGGAAAGTCCTTGGTCTGGTTGAGGATGTGGGTAAACTCGTGATGGATGGTCTTGAGATAGTAGTAGTTGAGGGTGGAAGCCGAAGTCATGTACCTGGGCAGATAGTTGATTCCCATAAGGATGATCTTCTTGCCGCCCTCGGCGGTACCGAGGGTATAGACTCCGTTGTTCTTGTACTCCCACTCGCCCATCAGGAAGAACTCCTTGGGGAAATAGGTGCGGGTGAAGGTCACACCGGCCACCTCGTCATAGGAATCTATGCAGAGGTACTTTACCAGGTGGGCCATCACTATCGAGTTCTCGTATGAAGCCGGAACGGTGTAGTAATCGAGGTCTGTCTCGTTATTCTCATAACGGTACTTGAACTCGATGTTGTACGGATATACATAGTTCGCGTCGAGCCAGAGGTCGAAAGCGTTCTTCTCGTAACTATCCGCAACGATCACACTCTCGGGAGAGAGCTGCTCCTGACGGCATGAAGTGCCGAAAGGAAGGAGAATGAGCGCGATGAGCGCCGGTAATATAAACTTCTTCATATTCATACTCATTACGGATTATCTGGGATTGGGAGTGAAACCGCCCTGGATCACCTTGTAAGGGATCTGGAGGGCAAGCCTGGGGTCGCGCGGGGTGATGGAGTCGGTGACTCTGACAGGCACATAACCGGCACTGGTCAGACCCATCTCGCGGCGGTAAACGGTGATGCCGTAGCGGCGGATGTCCTGCCAGCGGCCACCGAAGCCCATAGTCTCGAGCCTCTTGCAATTGAGCAGGCACTGGAGCATACACTCGAGGTCGCTGCCTTCCTCAACTTCGGTCATTATAGGCTTCAGGTGCTTCTTGACAGTCGACTTGTTCCACTCGTAATAATTCACGCCGTTGTAGAAACTCTTGATATTGGCGGGAGTCAGTACATAGGTGTTCTTGGTCATATTGTGGAGCCAGAGGTTCAGGTCAGCGCAGGCTTCATCGAATTTTCCGCTCAGGATATAGGCCTCGGCGCGGTGGATAAGGGTCTCGTCGGTGCTGAAGGTCAGGTTGATGGTACGGACGTAACCTGTCTTGGCAACGGGGTCGGTGTACTGGAAGATACGGGGAACGCGCCAGAAGATGATCTTGTCCATACTGCCTGAGTATGTCTTCACGCCGTCATAGTACGAGCTGGTGCCCCAGGGATATGCGGCTTCCATATCCTCGGTAGCGGATGCGTAGCTGCCGTGGGAATAGCGGTTGTAGGTCGAATAGTTGGCCCAGAAATAACCCATTGAGGAGTAGCAGGCCTGCAGGAGCAGGTTGGACGGCGATGAGCTCTCGCAATATGAGGTCGCGTGGATCAGCGGTCCGCCCGAACCGGTGGGAAGCGAGCCCAGATACTGCCAGTCCTTCAGGACAGTCGAAGGGGTCTCGCCAAGCACGTGGTTGGCACAATCGATGGCTTTGTCGTACTTGCCGTAATAGAGATAGAACTTGCAGGCGAAAGCGTATGCCGCATCGGTATTGAAGTGATATTTGGGCACCTGGTAATGCGAGTCGCCTATCAGGGGAAGTCCGCGCTCGATATCCTTCTCGATGGCAGCATAGAGTTCAGCCACAGTGCCGCGGTCGTGCTGTACATTGAAGCCGTCCTCGACTGCGGTGAGGTAAGGCAGGCCGGGATCGGTCGCGCTGTTGACGGGATCGTACGCCATGCAGAATATCGAAGCGAGGGCGAAGTGGTTGAACGCCCTTGCGATATAAGCCTCACCGTAGAGTTCGCGGTTGGCCGCCACGTCGAGGCCTCCCAGTTCGTCAAGCGTCTGGATGGCCACATTTGTAGCGGCAATGGCGCTCCAGTAGTCTCCCCAGTTGCTCTCGGGGCTTTCGTTATCGCTCTCTGTAATCTCCTCGAAATGATAGACCTGATCGTAAAAACGCGTGCTTTTGTTAAAGGAGGTCTTGCCGAAATCGTCCGTATTGTCGCTCATCAACTCCGCCATAAGGGACATCACGTGGTCGGGATAGGCGTGACCCAGAAGGGCGCTCACCTCACTGGCGGTATCCACCTCGGCGCGCTTGTCGGGATTGACATCGAGGAACTTGTCGCAGGCCGTCAGGCATAAAACCAGCGCAGCGGCCGCAATTGCATATACATTGAATCTTTTCATATTAACGTCCTCCTGTTATAAGCCGATCTTGAGTGAGAGGGTGAACTGTTTCGGCATCGGAACAGCGACACCACCCGTATTGAAGAACTCAGGATCCTGTCCGTTGAGTTTGGAATCGGCATAAAGCAGGCAGAGATTGGTAGCCTGCAGTTTAAGGGAGAGGGTGCTGAGCTTGAGCGGGTTTGTGACAGCCTTGGGGAAGTCGTAACTGACCGAGACTTCCTTGAGACGGATGAAGTCGCCCTTGGCTATACGCTCCGTAGAGTAGTTGTACGCATTGTAAGCATAGCTCAGGTGAGTATCCACATTGTTCTGTATGCGGGACGCTATGACAGGAATGGTGGTATAATTCTCGTCTCCGGGAACCACCCAGCGGTTGTTGAACTCCTTGGGAGTCGAGATCATATCGTTGTAGCGCGCCTTGAAAACGGGATCCAGACGGATCACGTTGCCGAAAGAGCCGGTGAGGAAGACATTCAGCCTGAAGCCCTTCCACTGGAAGGTATTGCCCAGGGAGGCTACATCGGTGGGATCGGCGGTACCGGAATACTCGAGGAATCCGATCTTCTGGGGATCTGAGGTCTGGAAATAGATGCCGGTGGTGGTTACGTTTCCGTTCTGGTCGAGGAAGGTGGGAAGACCTTCGTCGTTGAGACCCCTGAAAGGAATCGAGAAGATACTGTGGTTGGGGTAGCCCTGCATCGCGAAGCCGGTTCCCGAAACCAGGTCGATGACGCGGCGGGTCGAGAGGAGCTCGGTAACCTCATTGTGGGTGTGGGAATAGATGATGTTGGTCACCCAGCTGAAGTTGCGGTTCTTGATGTTGGTGGTTGTCAGGGAGAGCTCGAAGCCGTTTGACTTCATCGTAGCGACGTTACCGTATTTGGTGACGCTTCCGGTGGTACCGGTGGTATAGGCGGGACCGATGAGGTCGAAGTTGTTACGGATATACCAGTCGCCGGCGAAGTTGATGCGGTTGTCGAACAGGCCGAGTTCGAGACCTACGTTGAACTCGTGCTTCTTCTCATAGGTAAGGTCGGGGTTGGCGGGAGACGAGATGTAGAGAATCGTCTCGCTGTCGCTGGTGGAGTACCTCCAGGGGGTGTCGGCGCGGATGATCATCAGCGAGTTGTTGACCGGGCCGCGCTCGGCGGTAAGGGAGTACGATGCCTTGAGGGCGAGGTGGGAGAGAGTCTCGCGGACATCCTTCATCCAAGGCTCGTCGATAATGTTCCACTTTGCGGATACGTTCCATGTAGGGAGCCATCTTGCCTTGCGGCTCTTGCCGAGCTGGTTGGAGCCCTCGTAACGGATGGTGCCGTTGAGACTGTAGCGACCCTTATAAGAATAGGTACCGGTAGCGAAGAATGCGGCGCGGCGGTCGAAAGTATGGCTGATGGTATAATAGTCGTTGCCATCCTCCTTGCCGCGCTTGAAGATGCGGTAATCGTAGTTTGCCTCCTCGCCCAGGTCGTACTGGAGACCCCAGCCGCGGAACCATACCGCCTCACGGTCAATGGAGTTGGTCTCCATACCTCCGTAGAGATTGATGATATGGTCGAGGTTGAAGGTGTCATTGTACGATGCGGTGGCGCGGAAGTCCCATCCGAACATCTTGTTGTCGTTCCGCTCGTAGATACCGCCGTAAGGCATTATGATCTCAGGCAGTGCGAACGGATCGTCGGGATCGGTATAGAGGTAGGAGTTGTTCTTGCGGATGGCGGAGGTGGGAGCCGTACGGTATGCCAGCGCCTGGTTGGACTCGTCGGTGATGTGGTGCTGACGGGTCGAGGCTGTGTATTTGACGGCGCCGAGGGCCGAGAGTTCCACCTTTGGTATGGGCTTGTACTTCAATTCGCCCTGGAAGCGGAGGTTGGTGACATCGATGTCGATGTAGTTGTTCTCCAGCTCGTGGAAGATATTGAAGGGAGCGTAGTTGCGGGTATAGAATTCATCGGGGTCCAGCGCCCTGGAGGTATTCAGCGCGTATGAGTACGGGTTGATGTCGAACTCGCGCTTGACCTCGCCGTTGACGGCGTCGATCGAGGAACTCAGGGTTCCCGGAGCGCGCTGCTTGCGGTATGCCGCATTGGAGATGATATTGAGCGACAGGTTGTCTAATATCCTGTGGGTGGCGTTGAGGTTGCCCGTGAAACGCTGCACCTGGCTCTGCTGGGTCCAACCCGGGTCTTCCATCACGGAGAGGGATGCATAATAGTTGCCCTTGTCGGTACCGCCCGACATCGAAATCGAGTGGTTGTGCTGGATATTGTTGGTAAAGAGCAGGTCGAACCAGTCGGTGTTGCGGTACTCGGCCGCACGCAGGTAAGCCGCCTTGGCCTCCGCGGTATTGGCGAGTCCGAACTGGCCGGAAGATTCATCGTACTGGGTGAGCAGCTGATACATCTTGCCGTAGATACCGCTTGTAGCGGCGTTCGCAGTTCCGGCATAAGCCAGATAACCCTTCTGCTGAAGCTCCTGGTAAACCGACATCTGGTCCTGGGAGTTCATGATGTTGAATGTGGAGTAGGCAGGCTTGAGGCGGATGGTGTATTCACCCGAGTAGCTGATGCTGCTGTGGCCCGCACGGCCCTTCTTGGTGGTTACGACGATGACACCGGCCATTGCACGGGCACCGTAGATGGAGGTTGCCGAACCGTCCTTGAGGATGTCGAACGACTCGATATCGTCCGAGTTGAGGCCGGCGATGGCCGAGGAGATCAGGGTGTTGGCATCTCCGGAGGAGAGGCTCTCAGCGTCGATCTCGACGACATCTTCCATAATGACTCCGTCAACGACCCAGAGCGGCTTCGAAGAACCGTAGATGGAGGTTGCGCCTCGCACGCGGATCTTGGGTGCAGTTCCGAAGGTACCGGAGACGTTCTGTACGGAGACTCCGGCCACACGTCCCTCGAGGGAACGGGAGACATCGGAGAGACCGCTGATCTTGGCATCGTCTGCGTTCAGTTTGGTGGACGAACCCGTAAAGAGACGGCGGTCCACCTGCTGCATACCGGTGACGACGACGCCCTCGAGCATTTCGCTGTCATCCTTGAGGACGACTTTCACTTCGGGCGCTATCGCCACCCTTTCGTCCTTGCAGCCCACGAACGAGACAATGAGGAATTTGGCATTTGCAGGCACATTGTCCAGGCGGAAATTACCGTCTATGTCGGTAGTGGTACCTATTACGGGCTTGGTGCCCTCCACTATGACATATCCTCCGAGGACGGGTTCACCGTCGGCTGCGAAGGTGACATTTCCCTTGACCGAGCGCGTCTGGGCATAGCCGGGCGCACAGACAAGAAGAGCCAGCAAAGCCGTTAAGAGGAAAAGTGATTTTCTCATTGGCTTTGTATGGTTAGTAATTAAAGTCAAAAAAAGCGGCCAAGGCCGCAAATGCAAAAGTATGAAAAAATCAGCAAAAAAAAAGCGGCCGCGTAAGATTTGTTATCTTTTTTCATATCTTTGTAGACTTCAATTGATTACGACAAATACAAACATCATAATCACAATGAAAGAAAAAACAACCTACAGGGCCCCTGAAACGGAGATTTCCACCATTTCCGCCCAGGGCATCTTTATGGGTTCCGGAAACACCGGAGAAGATTACACCCCCAAACCCCTCGAGCTTGGCAACGGACTCGACCAGTTCCCAAAATTCTTTTAACCAGCCGGAAGTCATGAAAAAGTACACATTCATCTTTGCAGCAGTCGCTGCCATCCTTCTGGCCGGATGCCAGAAAGAAGAGTTCTCGGCCCCTTCCGCTAAGCAGGAAGACGGCAAGGTAGTCCTCAAGGCTACCGTCAACCAGACCCGCTCGACAGTCTCCGAAGACGGACTGTTCGCCTGGGCCGAAGACGATGTCATCGGCGTTATGACCGACAAGGGCACATTCACCCCGTTCAACCTCACCGACGGTTCGGGCACTTACAAGGCCACCTTCACCAGCGTGGAATCCGGCGTCAAAGTCGAGAAACTGGCTGTATTCCCTGCAGAAATCGGAAAGTCGCTCTCCGACAAGTCGCTCACCGTCACCCTTCCCAATTCCTACCCCTACATCGCCGACCGCACCAACTCCCCTATGTTGGCAGTCCTTCCCGAAGGTGACGGCCAGCCCGCGGGCGTGGAGTTCAAACATCTGTGCGGCCTTCTCGCAGTCACTTACAATCACGTCCCCCAGGGCGATCCCCAGGGAGCCAAGTACTTCTACGTAAGATCCGAGAACCAGTATGTCTATGGCACTTTCAAAGTCAGCGACTATACCGCCGACAATGCAGCGGTCAAGGCTAACGACATCGACAAGACCGCCAACCCCAACGCCTATTCCAGCATCAGGATAGTTATTCCTGACGGTGCGACATTCGAAGGCCCCACCACATTCTATGTCCCGCTCCCCGTAGGAGCTTATGATTCGCTCACAGTCGGTTTCCTCGACAGTGACAACTTTTTCCTCGAGGAGACCCGCAGGGGCTACAAGGATGTCGTCGTGGAGCGCGCCGACATGCGCACCACCTCTTTCGACAACCTCGCATGGGATATTACCTATGACTACCGCGGCGTCTTCGACAATCGTGAGGACGGCCGTGACGTGCTCCGCTTCTGGAACATTCCCGGCAAGTGGCAGTACACCACCGTCATGCATGCCGAGCTCAACGGCGTTTACTACGGAGGCGACATCCTGAAGGTCATTGACCAGAGAGTGGCAGACCTCAAGGCCAGCACCTCCAGCAAGTCTTACGAGGGAAATTACAGGATCAACTTCTCTCCCTTCCCGCCGAAGCAGACATTCCACGTAGTGGCATTCCAGGTCGACGACGAATTCAACTGCACGGGCAGCTATATCCACCGTTCCTGGACGCCCAAGGAAAAGGAGAGTTGCTCAGAAGGATTCAACAAGTGGCTCGGCACCTGGCTTGCGACGGGAAAGGACGAGGCCGGCAACGACTCTTCATATGTCCTGACCATCACCAACAAGAGCAACGACGAGCTCTTCGCCATCGAAGGCTGGGCCCACTCCTCCTCCGGACAGAAACTCCAGGCTTGGTACGATGCCGCCACGGGAGGCCTTGTAATAAAGACCTATCCCTTCAACTATCAGACCACCAAGGATGCCGACGGCATAACCTACCACCGCAAATTCGGATACTTCGGCGCTACCGCAAAGGGTTTCCAGCACGCGAACACCACCCTCTGCACGGGTACCATCGACGAGACCGGAACCACCGCGACGCTGGAAGGTTATACCTACTATACCAACTCCCCGTTCGTGACCATGGGTCTCTTCTACTCCGCATACGAGAAGAATCCGACCTCGGGCGCCAACAGGGGATGGTATGTCAAGGAGGCGAAAACACTGATCCATTTCCCCGTCACCCTCAGCAAGGTCGAAGTTGACTAAAGGGACGGCTTACTGAAAGCAGAAGAGCGCATCCACTTCACGCGGATGCGTTTTTTTTCGTGTTTAAGGAAATAAGGACTATCTTTGTCGGATTATTGAAACTACATATTAAACAATACAATCAATTTCAAGAATGGCTAACAAACTGTTTACTGAATTCCCTCCTGTTACCACTCAGCAGTGGGATGAGGTAATTATCAAGGACCTCAAGGGTGCCGACTACGACAAGAAGCTCGTATGGAAGACCCACGAAGGTTTCTCTGTCCGCCCGTACTACCGCGCGGAAGACCTCAAGGACCTCAAGTTCCTCGGCACCATGCCGGGACAGTTCCCCTTCGTAAGGGGTACGGTCAACTCCAACGAATGGCTTACCCGCCAGGACTACTGCCTGTGCGAAATCGGCCCCGAAAAGGCTAACGAGCAGGCACTGGACGGCCTCCAGAAAGGCGTCCAGTCAATCGGTTTCTGCATCGACGAGAGCAAGCCCCTCTCCGTGGCAGATTACGAAACCCTCCTCAAAGGCATCCTGATCCCCGCAGTAGAGATCAACTTCTGCGAGGTACGCCCCAAGGTTGCCCTCGAGACCATCTGCAACTTCATCAAATATGTGGAAAAGCAGGGCGTAAAGCCCGAAGAGGTACGCGCCTCCTTCGACGTAAGCCCTCTGCATATGCTCACCACCCGCGGCAAATTCTGCAAGGACAAGGCTTATGACATCCTCGCCGAATGCGTCAAGGCCGTTGCCGACTATCCCCAGATCCGCGTCATCAACGTCGAGGCATACGACTTCAACGACGCCGGCGCAAGCATCGTCCAGGAGCTCGGATTCGCCCTCGCAATCGGAAGCGACTACGTCAACGCCCTCAAGGACCGCGGCATAGCAGTCAACGAGATCGGCCGCAGGATGAAATTCACCTTCGGCATCAGCTCCAACTACTTCATGGAAATCGCGAAGTTCCGTGCCGCACGCGTCCTCTGGGCCAACGTAATGGAGGCATACGGCGCTACCTGCGACTGCGCCAAGAAGATCTTCACCCACGCAGTCACCAGCACCTGGAACCAGACCGTATATGACGCATACGTCAATATGCTCCGCGGTACCACCGAGGCTATGAGCGCCGCTATCGCAGGCGTCCACTCCCTCGAGGTCCTGCCTTTCGACTATGCGTTCCGCGCTCCCGGCGAGTTCTCGAACCGCATCGCGCGCAACGTCCAGTCCATCCTCAAGGAGGAGTCCCGCTTCGACAAGATCGTGGACCCCGCAGGCGGATCGTACTACGTGGAGAACCTCACCGCTTCCATCATCGAGGCTGCGTGGAACCTCTTCAAGAGCGTAGAGGCCAAGGGCGGATACGCAGAGGCATTCATCGCCGGCTTCGTACAGGAGCAGGTCAAGGCCGTCTCCGACAAGAAGGACAAGAACTTCGCACAGCGCCGTGAGACCATCCTCGGTTCCAACCAGTTCCCCAACTTCCTCGAGAAGGCTTCCGACGAGATCACCAAGGAGATCGTCACCCGCGGCGCCGCTTCCTGCGGATGCTGCTGCAACGGTGAGGAGAAGATGGCTGAGCCCCTGCAGAAGTATCGCGCAGCACAGGCATTCGAGGCCCTCAGGCTCGCTACCGACCGCAGCCCCAAGCAGCCTATGGTATTCATGCTCACCTTCGGCAACCTGGCAATGTGCCGCGCCCGCGCGCAGTTCAGCAGCAACTTCTTCGCTGTAGCCGGCTTCAAGGTGGTTGACAACAACCGCTTCGCCAGCATCGAAGAGGGTGCCAAGGCGGCTCTCGAGGCCAAGGCCGACATCGTCGTTGCCTGCTCGGCCGACGACGAGTACCTGGAGGCAGTGCCCCAGATCGCCAAACTCATCGGTGACAAGGCCGTCGTGGTAGTCGCCGGAGATCCCGAATGCCGTCCCCAGCTCGAGGAACAGGGCATCAAGAATTATATTCACGTCAAGTGCAACATCCTCGAAACCCTCAAGGGTTACCAGCAGATGATGGGCATCAAGGAACTTTAACAAGGAGGAATGACAATGAGACCCGAATTCAAAGATATAGACTACAAGGCAGGCGAGATCAAGTGCGAAGGCGCTTCCCAGGCAGAGCCCTGGCTCGCTCCTGAAAAGATCACTGTCAAGCCCCTTTACAGTGAGAAGGACCTCGAGGGTATGGAACACCTCAATTACGCAGCCGGCATCGCGCCGTTCCTGCGCGGCCCTTATTCCACGATGTACGTGAACAAGCCCTGGACCATCCGCCAGTACGCAGGTTTCTCGACCGCAGAGGAATCCAACGCATTCTACCGCCGCAACCTGGCAGCAGGTCAGAAGGGACTTTCGGTAGCATTCGACCTCGCTACACACCGTGGATACGACGCAGACCACCCGAGGGTTGTCGGCGACGTAGGTAAGGCAGGCGTTTCGATCTGCTCCGTCGAGGATATGAAGGTCCTCTTCGACCAGATCCCCCTTAACAAGATGTCCGTCTCGATGACCATGAACGGAGCGGTCCTCCCCATTATGGCATTCTACATCGTGGCAGGCCTTGAGCAGGGAGCCAAGCTCGAAGAGATGGCGGGTACCATCCAGAACGACATCCTCAAGGAGTTCATGGTGCGTAACACCTATATTTATCCCCCTGAGTTCTCGATGCGCATCATCGGCGACATCTTCGCATACACCTCCAAGTATATGCCCAAGTTCAACTCGATCTCCATCTCCGGTTACCACATGCAGGAAGCCGGCGCTACCAACGACATCGAGATGGCGTACACCCTTGCCGACGGTCTGGAGTACATCCGCACCGGTATCAAGGCAGGCATCGACGTCGATTCGTTCGCACCGCGCCTCTCCTTCTTCTGGGCGATCGGTATGAACCACTTCATGGAGATCGCAAAGATGCGCGCAGCCCGTATGATCTGGGCAAAGCTCGTCGGACAGTTCAACCCCAAGAACCCCAAGAGCCAGTGCCTCCGTACCCACAGCCAGACATCCGGCTGGTCGCTCACCGAGCAGGATCCGTTCAACAATGTGGCCCGCACCTGCATCGAGGCTATGGGAGCAGCTCTCGGACACACCCAGTCGCTGCACACCAACGCCCTCGACGAGGCTATCGCACTGCCTACCGACTTCTCCGCGCGTATCGCCCGCAACACCCAGATCTACATCCAGGAGGAGACCCAGGTATGCCGCAGCATCGACCCTTGGGCAGGTTCCTACTATGTGGAGAGCCTCACCAACGACCTCGTACACCGCGCTTGGGAGCACATCCAGGAAGTGGAGAAACTCGGCGGTATGGCAAAGGCCATCGAGACCGGTATTCCTAAGCTCCGCATCGAGGAGGCAGCCGCACGCAAGCAGGCCCGCATCGACTCCGGAATCGACAAGATCATCGGTATCAACGAGTACCGCCTCGCACACGAGGATCCCATCGAGATTCTCGACGTGGACAACACCAAGGTCCGCGAAAGCCAGATCGCACGCCTGAAGGAGCTCCGCGCCAACCGCGACGAGGCAGCCGTCCAGGCAGCCCTCGCAGCCATCACCAAGGCAGTCGAGACCAAGTCGGGCAATCTGCTCGAACTCGCAGTCGAGGCAGCCAAGGTCCGCGCTACCCTCGGTGAGATTTCCGACGCTTGCGAGAAGGTCGTCGGCCGTTATAAAGCAGTTATCCGTATGAATACAGGTGTTTACTCAGCAGAAGTCAAGAACAACTCCGATTTCGAGAAGGCCAAGAAGATGGTCGCCGACTTTGCGAAGAAGGAGGGCCGCCAGCCCCGTATCATGATTGCGAAACTTGGCCAGGACGGCCACGACCGCGGCGCGAAGGTTGTCGCCACCGGTTATGCCGACTGCGGTTTCGACGTAGATATGGGTCCGCTCTTCCAGACTCCCGAAGAAGCTGCGAAGCAGGCTGTCGAGAACGACGTCCACGTGGTGGGTGTCTCCTCCCTGGCAGCAGGTCACAAGACCCTGGTTCCCCAGATCATAGCAGAACTCGCCAAACTCGGCCGCGAGGATATCGTTGTCGTAGTCGGCGGTGTGATCCCCGCACAGGATTACGATGAGCTCTACCGCGACGGTGCTATGGCCATCTTCGGCCCCGGTACCCCTATCGCGACCGCAGCCATCAAGATCATGGAGATTCTCAACCAGAAGTTCGAATAGAATCCAAACCACTTACCACATATTTTTACTAATACTTTTTTACAATTATGAGAAAAAAGAGAATTGTTCTTACGCTCCTGATCGCCTTATGTGGTGTTCTCGCTTCAGCGCAGAATCTCCAGGTAAGCGGAGTCGTAACTTCTCAGGACGGTGAGCCCGTTCCATTCGCTTCCGTTGTGCTCAAGGGAACGACTACTGGTACGGCAACCGACGCACTGGGAAATTATTCTATCAGCGCTCCTTCAAATGGAACACTGGTATTCAGCTCAATAGGCTTTACGACACAGGAAGCACAGGTTGGAGGGCGCAAGGTAATCAACATCATCCTTGCTCCCGACACAGAATTCCTGGATGATGTCATTGTTGTCGCCTATGGTACCGCAAAGCGAGAGTCGGTCACCGGTGCAGTCAGCACCGTGAGATCCGAATCCATCGAAAAGCGCCCGGTATCCAGCGTCACTGACATCCTCGATGGCCGAGTTACCGGCGTGATGGTAAACAGCACCTATGGCGCTCCTGGCAGCGATGCTGAAATCAGCATTCGCGGCTTCGGCTCCATAAACGGTAACAACGATCCCCTCTATGTCGTAGACGGCGTTCCTTTCGGCGGAAATGTTTCCGACCTGAACCCTAACGACATCGAGTCTATAACAGTCCTCAAGGATGCTACATCTGCCGCACTCTATGGAAACCGTGCATCCAACGGTGTCATCCTCATCACCACCAAGCGAGGCAAGTCTGACAAGGTTACCATGAACGTCTCCGTCAATCAGGGTTTCTATTCAAGAGGTATTCCTGAGTATGACAAGGTTGATGCCTACGGTTTTATGCAGACCTACTTCGACGGCTACAGCAATTACCTGATGGGATCCAACCCCACCAAGTACCCCACCAGAGACCTTGCTATCGCCGATACCCGCGACAACCTGATGACCCTTCTCGGCAACTACAATGTGTTCAACGTAGCGGATACCGATCTTTTCGACGCAAACGGAAAGTTCAATCCCAACGCAAAGATTCGCGAAGGATTCAACGACCTCAACTGGTTCAAGGCCGTCGAGCGCGTCGGTTACCGTCAGGAATACAATGTAAGCGGTCAAGGCGCATCCGACAAGAGCAACTACTACTTCTCAGTAGGTTACCTTGACGAGCAGGGCCAGATCGACTACTCCTCGTTCAACCGTATAACCGGACGTGCGAATGTCACTCTGACTCCTGTCAAGTGGCTCAAGGCCGGTTTGAACACCGGTCTCTCGGTTCAGAGCTCCGACGGTATCTCCACCGGAACTTCGACCATCGTCAACCCTCTCTACTTCGCAAGAGTTATCGCGCCTATATATCCGATCTATCTCCACGATATGAATACCGGCGAGTTTATTCTTGACGATAAGGGAAACAAGCAGTATGACGACGGTGTTGAATACTCCAGAATGCAGCACGTCGGCCGCCACGCAATTTGGGAGAACGAACTTGATGTCCGCAAGACCACCCGCATCACCAACAACGTGCAGGCTTTCGTTGACATTATGTTCCTCAAGGATTTCACCCTTTCCATCAAGGGCGACATCGGTATCCGTGACTACAAATACCAGAGCTACGGCAACTCCACTCTCGGTGACTCGAAGGGTTATCCCGGAAGCGCATCCATCGAGAATTACCTCTACAAGTTCTACACTTTCCAGCAGCTGCTCAACTGGCGCCACGAATTTGGTGACCATACCGTTGAAGCCCTTGCCGGTCACGAGAACTATCAGTATGGTTATGACTATGAGTATGGCCGCAAGCAGGGTGAAACTTTCACTTACGGTACCAAACTCAACAACTTCACAGATATCACGTCTCTCACAGGATACTACTCCGGCTACCGTCTGGAGAGTTATCTGGCACGCGTCAAATACGACTACCTCAGCAAATATTTCGCAGAGGCATCATTCCGCCGCGACGGTTCTTCCAGGTTCTATTCCGACAACCGTTGGGGTAACTTCTGGTCCGTTGGCGCTACCTGGATCATATCCAAGGAAGACTTTATGTCCGATGTCAACTGGGTTGAAAACCTCAAGATGAGGGCATCCTTCGGACAGGTAGGTAACGACCGTTCCGTCGGTTACTATGCTTACAAGTCACTCTACTCGATGCAGAAGTATGGCGGTCAGCTCGCTTCCTACATGACCCAGCTCGAGTCCAAAGATCTCGTTTGGGAGTCCGCAAACTCACTGAGCGTCGCACTCGAGGGACGCCTTTTCGACAGGTGGAACCTCAGCCTGGAGTTATTCGACAAGACTACACATAACCTGCTCTTCGATGTTGCCCTTCCTCTGTCTGCAGGCGGTACTGATACCAGCTCCGCTACGGCTGAGATAGCCAAGAATATCGGTTCTGCGCGCAACCGCGGTATTGAGGTCAATACCGATGTCGACGTTATCAGGACAAAGGATTTCAACTGGAACATTGGACTCAGTTTGACTTCGTTCAAGAACAAGATCCTTACACTCCCTGAAGAAAACCGCAAGGATGGTATAGTCAAGACCTATAGGAAACTTATGGAAGGTCACGGCATCTATGATTACTGGCTCTATCAGTATGTCGGTATCGACCAGATGAACGGACGCGCTCTCTACCTGCCCGATTTCGACAAGTATTATATCGGTGAAGAAGAAGAAGGCAAGACCGAAGTTCCTGCAGAGTGGGTTAGTGATATCAATGGCGAGAAGTATGTATATAATTCTACTTATGCCAAGAAGGATTGGAGCGGAAGCGCTATTCCCAAGGTTTACGGCAGCTTTAACACTTCACTCAATTACAAGAACCTTTCCGTATCTGCTCTCTTCACCTGGGCATTGGGCGGCAAGGTCTTCGATTCCGGTTATCAGAACCTGCTCTCTATGACGACCACCCCTCGCAGCTACCACGTTGACGTCCTGAAGGGATGGACAGAAGCGCCTGCTGGAATGACCGAGACTTCGGCAGACCGTATCAGCAAGACCGCTATGCCTGCAAACGACTTCTACTGGAACAGTTACAGCACCGCCACCTCCAGCCGTTTCCTCTTTAGCGGAAACTACTTGGTCGTCAAGAATATCGCTGTCAGCTACAAGCTCCCCCGCAAGGTTTGCCAGAGCATCGGCCTGAGCGGTATTTCTTTCTCCGCCGCTATCGACAACCTCTGGTCGTTCACCGCGATGAAGGGTCTGAATCCTCAGCAGAGCTTCGATGGTGTTATTGACAACTACTTCAACACTCCTCGCGTAGGTACGCTTGGAATCAAAGTCACTCTCTAACATAAGGAGGTCATTATTATGAAAAAAATCAATATAGCACTGATTCTTTCGCTCACCGTCCTCCTTTTTGGAGGATGTGCCAAGAGTTATCTTGACACCGAGCCCACTTCAAGCACCGGCCCCGGAACCCTCTTTGAAACCACTCAGAATGCCGCAGTTGCGGTTAACGGTATCAACAAACTTATGTACCGCCAGCTTATGAGCTCCCAGGGTTACAACGGAGAAGGCACCATCCGCCTCTATTTCGGAGAATATCCCGGAGACGGTATGTATGTAGCCAATCTCACAGGTTGGAGCAACACTATCAACAGTGAGTATCACGAAAAGAATACCGACCCTCGTGACTACTACGCTTGGTGGTATTACTATATGCTCATAGCCAATGCCAACTCCATTCTGGCCAACATTGAGAATGCTGAAGGCCCCAACGCCGAAAAGGAATTCATCACCGCCCAGGCCCTCACCTACAGGGCATATAGCTATATGATGCTGGTTCAGATTTATGCATATCGCTGGAAAGACAGCAATGGCGGAAATGTTCCTGCTGTTCCCTTAAGGCTCGACACCTCCATCGGAGACATTGCCCTCAGCTCTCTTGCAGAATGCTACGCTCAGATTTACAAAGATTTGGACGATGCTATAAAACTCTTCAACCAGTCCGGTCTTGATCGTGATGAAGAGTGGAAGATGGGTCTTCCCGTAGCTTATGCGACTTATGCAAAAGCCGCTCTCAACAGGGAGGATTATGCAACTGCTCTCGAAATGGCGAAGAAAGCCCGCAAGGACTATCCACTTATGTCCAACAAGGACTATAAGGCAGGTTTCTGCAACCCGACCAATGAGTGGATCTGGTATCTTTACGGAAGCCTTGATGAGACTCTTTACTGGTATGGCTACTTTGCTTATGTCGCATATTGCTCCACCGCAAGCCAGGTGAAGAATTATCCCAAATGCATCAGTAAGGAACTTTATCATAAGTTCCCCAAGACTGACGTCCGTACCGAGCTCTTCCTCGATCCCCTCAATTACACCTACACCAAGTCTACCGGTTTCGCTACTTCGAGCAGCACTACCCTTCAGGCTTACGGCCGTTCTTATGCCAAGGCTGACGGAAGGAAGGGCATAGAGTCTGCAGCAAAAGTCTGCGCATATATGCAGTTCAAGTTCGCGAACAACGAGCAGGGCGGTGTTGGTCACTTCCCGCTCATCCGTGCTTCCGAAATGGTGCTCATTGAGGCAGAGGCTAACTACTTCCTCAAGAAGTACACCGATGCTCAGGCTAGTCTGATCGAGCTCAACAAGACTTCAGGACGCGATCCCGAGTACACCTGCACCAAGACCGGTGAAGATCTGCTCAACGAGATCAAGGACTACCGCAAATTCGAACTCTGGGGCGAAGGCGCCAACTGGTTCGACCTCAAGCGCTGGGGCGATCCTCTTGTCCGTCACAACCCGGATGAGGGCGGTAACTTCATGAACGTCTTCGCAGTTTCTTACGGCCCTGAGGCAAAGAACAAATGGACATGGGTTATTCCTTTGAAGGAAACCCAGGCAAATGGTCTGATTGACTAAACGACTGTTACTCAAACGAAAAGAGCGGCTCTAAAATGATGTGACCCCCAAAAGTTGGACGGTTTAACATTATTTAGGAAGCCTTCGATTGGAATAGAGCTCGGTATTGCACCGGGCTCTTTCCTTTTAGCCTCAGTTTGATTCTATCGTTATTGTAGTACCGGATGTATTCCCGGA